>NZ_CP090439.1:661220-1322440 GCF_021441885.1 Vibrio maritimus | reverse complement strand
TCGCATCTAATGCAAATTGTATGTCTTCCTCAATATGGTTTGCGCTTAGCTTAAAGCCGATAGGAATGCCCCCTGTGACCTCTCGTACTCTATCTGCAAGTTTTTTAAAATCTTCCACTGTATGGAGATCTTTAAAGGTAGGTGGCGATATCGCTGCTTCGCCTTCTGGAATACCGCGAACCTCAGATATTTTCCCTATATTTTTATTGCCCGGAAGGTGACCACCTGTCCCAGTTTTTGCGCCCTGCCCTCCTTTAAAGTGGAAGGCTTGAACCGATTTCAATTTTTCTTCATCGTAACCAAATCCCGCGCTGGCTAGTTCGTAAAAGTAGCGTGAGTTCGCGGCTTGCTCTTCAGGAAGCATTCCCCCTTCACCAGAACAAATCCCTGTTCCCGCAAGCTCAGCCCCCGTTGCCAGTGAGACTTTGGCCTCTTCAGATAACGCACCAAAACTCATGTCAGAGACGAACAAAGGAATTTTCAGCTTGAGCGGCTTCTTAGCTTGTGGGCCAATCACAAGCTCTGTACCTACTGAGACATCTTCCAGCAGGGGCTTTGTCGCCATTTGCGCCACCATGATTTGAAGATCATCCCAATGCGGCAATAGATGTCGTGGCACACCCATTGATGTCATTGGACCATGATGTCCGAGCTTTGATAGTCCCTCGCGAGCGAGTTGATGAATGAACTCTACGGTAGGCTCTTCTTTGGTTTGGGTTGCTATCGGCGCGGCATCGGCAGCACTCGAAATACCCGGTCCCTCTTTACCCACCATGTCATCCGAAAAGTTTTTATGTGTGCCATCGCAATAAGGAAGATTGGCAGAATGCTTGCATCGACACAGATAGGCGTCACCCGTTGACTCGGCCTTGAAGCTTTTTGGTTTAAAGTCAGTACCGGCATGAGAGCCGTCACAATAAGGTTGGTTTTTGGAACGGCCGCATGTACAGAAGTAATAATCTTGACCTTCGGTCAGCTCAACTTTGACCGGGATGTTATTGGCAATGATTGGTTTGCTCATAGTGCTTCCTTGATCGGATTATAGTTATCGCACTGTAAAGCGTAGAACATCTCCAGATTTTGATCGCGAGAGCACACAACGAGGCCTTAATGTTACAGTAAAAAAGCCAACCACGAGGGTTGGCTTATTCATAGGTGACACAAAGCTCCTAGAAAGGAGCGAGACAATCGGTATAGCTTTGAGGCGCTACTGGCAGTGCATCATTGTTATTGAAGCCATCGATTGTTGCTGCAAGCGAGATAATAGCGGAGACATCGTTTGACGACCATGTCGCTACCGCTAGTGCAATGATCTCATCTATGGTCATCCAAGTACCATTGAACTCAATTGATGCTGAGCCGGATAAACCATCAGTTCCTGGACGGTGACGTGTGTTGAAGATAAACGCTAACAATTGTTGAGCAAGCTGCTCTTTATGCATGTTTTCTTCAGCATTGCCGTTACTGTCAACTAGGAAGTGTGATACCTCAGACTGCCAAGTTCCCGCTTCCCATATCAGACTGTCGCCACTAAAGGCTGCCGCAACAGGTGCGCCACCTTGGAACAGTCCATTGAATGGCTCGTCACCTGCGCCAAAGTAGGCGGATGGTGAACTGTAGGGGGCAAGACTGTTTACGTATGCCTTATCTGTTTCATCCAGTTCAGATAACCCGTTTTTATTATGCCAGTACCCTTTAGTATCAAAGTTCACTAGGACGTCACAGGTGTTGTGGAACACAAATGTATCGCCGGTTTTGCCGTCGGTACGGTTCACCACTTCACCATCAATAACAGGTAAACTGTTTACGTAAGTAAGTACAGATCGAACATCAAACTCAACTTTATCGGTCGTCGTATTACCCCACCCTGGTGATTGACTCAAGCTCTCACTGACTTCGTAAGGCGCTAAGTCACCTCGAATATTAGGAACCAAGGCTCTAAAGACTGCACACCCGTTGTCTCCTGTATTTTTACTGATAACACGGTTGTACATGCCACTAATATCGTTACCAAAGATGGCGACAAGTTCAGTCCAAAGGTCTGGAGTCGCTACCGGGTTGATATCGTCTGGCAATGGCACACTCGATGGCACTGTTAGCTTCACTGGCCAGTTTGGAATGTATCCTTCACCATCGTCTTTCATGCCATTTTTGTTGCGGTCAAACACTTTACACACGGTGATATCAGCAATGCCGATGCTACCAAACGCGACGACAAGCACAGGATCCGGATCTTCGCCTTTTTTACCCTGAACAGGATCGGCAAAGTCTGTTGGCGTAAAGCCATCATCCGTTTGTTCTCCAGAATCTCGACTGATCACAGCAGCACCCTCACCTTGGTCACAGGCAAGCGGGGACATAAATCCTAATCGCAATGCCCCATCATTATGACGTGCGGCGTAGTTACGCAGTTCTGCAAAGGTCGTAAAGTGCGTGAAGTTCGCATTAAGAGGAGTGACGCCATTGACGCTCGCAAACCACATAAAATGATCCACAGACCAAGCAAGCATTTCCTGCTCTAATACGCTAAACGTAATTGGCAGCGCCTCTGAGCCCGTAGTGCGGAAAATACTTCGGCTCGCGAATGGGTCAGTCACACCAAAGTCCCAGTTTTCGATCAGCTCGTCGCCATTGGCGGGAGTGTTGTAATCTGGGTCATATTGGCAATTCAGGTTCTTATCGTGGAAAGATCGCAAGGCAATATCGTAGGTAACTGGTATATCTCGATCACCAAGGCGAACTTTAAAGTTGTCGGTTTTGGAGAATCGCGGCACAAACCCAAACACACCGCCACAGTTTTCACCGGTTGCGCCATTATCGACATCACCATTACAAGCATCATAGACACTCTCGTAGGTAGACACCCAAGCTTTGTAGACGCCACCCGCATTCGGAGTATTGGCAAACGGATAAAGCTGAATGGTATCGCCTTCAGCCAGTTCGCCACCATTCTCGGCGATATATTCACTGCCTAGAACATGGGAACAGGGTATCTCTTGCTCAACCCATTGCCCTTTTACTTTCTGTGTTACGGTGTAGGTAGGGTTGGTGAGCGTAATACCATCCTCACCATCGAAGTAGAACAGACGACATTCAAGAGGCTCTGCCGCAAAGGTCTCGGCGTTTTTCGGTCCACCTTTTCCTTTTACTGCTTCATAACAGGTACCACCATTAACACCAGCATCAGGCTCAATGCTGGACAGTAAACATTTACCCGAAGGGTTAGTCACCTGAAAATAATAGTAGCCCGCCGGAAGCGCAGCAGCACTACCCGGTGCATTGGGACCCGGACCGCCATCTAAAAAAACTTCCAGTTTGGATTCATAACGCACATTCTCATTGACGATCTCGCCTCCGGGAGTTGTCGTAAAAATGGCACCATCAAGTTTGGCAACCGCGTTTCCTGATAGTGCAAGCGAAGATGCCAACACAACCGAAAAACACAGCCGCTGAGTATGAGTACTAGTTCGCTGAGAGTTCATTCCTTACTCCTTACGAGTTCTGATTGAACTACTACAACAGCAAATCCTATACCATAGTTAACCAACTGATTTTATTAGATTTGAAATACAGGGCGGACAGCTTTAAATGTTAACATTTTGATAGTTGAGCAGTTTGCCTTTACAGTGCGCGTTACAGTCTGTAACGACGTATGCTGCTAGTGACATCGCGAATGGTGACCTCGTTCTAGCTATCCAGCTCTAACTTGTGCTTTTTGATTAAACGATACAGCGTAGGACGGGAGATATTAAGATACCTTGCCGATGCGGTCATATTGTATTTATGATCTCTAATGACCTTCTCTATGTGTTTTGATGCGAGTTGGTTATGATCAACAGCTCGAAAGTCACACACCATATCGATGCCTAACGCTTCAGGTTCGATGACACTGCCTGTGGCTAACACCACTGCTCTTTTGATGACATTCTTCAACTCACGAATATTGCCTGGCCAGGGATGATGTTTTAAGACGGTAATGCTGGCATCGGATAGGGTAAGCGCTTCTCTTCCAGATTTGAGTAACTCTTGTTCTAGAAACGAGTTTGCGAGGACCTCAATGTCAACTGTCCGCTCCCTTAAGGAGGGTATCGTCAGAGGAAGGACATTCAAACGATAGAACAAATCTTGTCTAAAATCCCCATTTGCCATTAGGGCATCGAGCGCTTCATTTGTTGCAGCAATAACACGACAATCAACGGTGTCATTACAGTCTGAGCCAAGACTGTGTACCTCTTTAGATTCCAAAAAGTGAAGTAAATGCCCTTGAACTTCCAGCGGCATATCGCCAATTTCATCAAGGAAGAGCGTACCCGTGTTTGCCCTCTTAATAAAACCGACATGATTTTTGACAGCGCCAGTGAAGGCCCCTTTTTCATGTCCAAACAACTCAGATTCGATCAATGAGCGAGGAATCGAACCACAGTTGATTTCGACGAAAGGTCCTTTAGAGCGCAGAGATAATTGATGAATTAGCTTAGCACAGCGACTTTTACCTACACCAGTCTCTCCCTGAATCAGTATTTCACTGTCACTGGCTGCATATTGAGAAATCCGTTTATTAGTAATATCAATGGCTTTGCTGACCCCACTTAAGCCAGTCAAAGAATCCTCCCGAATAAACTAAACGACTACTCCTTACAGTTTAGTTGTAGTCACCACGTTTAGAGAGACAGGAGTGTCTCAATAATGAGACACTTAAATCGAGTAAAACTAACTCTCTGTTGTTAAAGCTGAGTTTCGCTTTTCACATAGGTTGTAGAGAACTCGAACGACTCACACAAATGTTTAGCCACTGAATACTCAAACAGTTGACCATTATCCAGATAAGCATTCTGTGCGACACAAACAAGATGCTCACCAATTGGTATGTTTAGATACTCCCCCTCTGTAGAGGTTGCGTGCCCCACCGTTATCTTGAGATTCGCACTGTGAACGGTTTGGTTTAGGTTTTCGCTGAGGTAGCCATAAATCGATGATTTAACGTGTTCAATAGACAAGTTTGGAACAACTATTTTGGACAAGTAGATGTACTCAATAATCGTTGGAACACCGTCTAAGATCCTAACGCGCGTAATGTTGTAAACCTCGTCGCCAACCGAACATTTTAGTTTCGCTGCTATGTCTTCTGTCGCTTCAATCAGTTTGAAGGTAACAACTCGGGTATTAACGACTTGTCCGCGATCCTCTGCTCTTTTTTTAGTTCCGAGCAGATGGGATTGCGACACCGCATTTGAACGTTGTTTCACAAATGATCCCGAACCACGCTTACGTACTACCAGCCCCTCTTTGACAAGAAAATCTAGCGCTTTCTTGAGCGTTATCTCACTGCATTCAAACTCTTGAGCCAGAGCTTTGCCATCAGGGAGTTTATCGGAATCACTATAGTACCCCGACAAAATGCGCTGCTTCATTTCACTATAGATGCCCTGATACTTGACCATTTCGTTTACTCGCTTTCCATGACAATTGATGTCTACATTAAGTGCAACTGAGATTACTTTCTATTACAGCCAGACTCAAGCAATACGACATAAACCTATAGTTTATCCGTTCAATATTTCAACAAAACAGAAAATAATCCGATCTAGATCTTATTTTGAGCCAATAACAATTACAAAACCATATGGTTTTAATATTATCCACAGCAGAAAACAATTACATGAATAAGGGTTAATCGGGGTAGTTATGGCATTTCAAGAGAACTTCTTATGGGGCAGCGCATCAGCAGCCTACCAGATCGAAGGCGCAGCGAACCTAGACGGTAAAGGCGATTCGATTTGGGATGTGTACTCACGCGTTCCGGGCAATACGTTTAAGGATACAACGGGTGAAGTGGCGATCGACTTCTACCACAAATATGAAGAAGACATCGAACTAATGCGAGAAATGGGACTAAAGGCTTATCGATTCTCAGTCGCTTGGACTCGTATCATGCCAGATGGTCGCACGGTAAACCCAAAAGGCGTTGAGTTTTACCATAACGTCATTAATAAACTGATCGAATGCGGAATCACACCGATCCTAACAATCTACCACTGGGATCTGCCACAGGCGCTACAAGATGAATATCAAGGCTGGGAGAGTCGTAAAATCCTGTCTGACTTTACTCGCTATTGCGAAGTCTTATTCAGCGAGTATGGTGACAAGGTGCCGTACTGGGTTTGCATGAATGAGCAGAACATCTTTACAAGCCTAGGGTATGTTCAAAAGATTCACCCACCTAAAGTCTCTGATTATCAGCGCTTTATCAATGCCAACCATATCGCAAGTCTTGCAAACGCAAGTGCAGTGAAGCGATTCAAAGAGATGGGTATCAGAGGCCAAATTGGCGCAAGCTTTGCCTACAGCCCTACCTACTCAAAAACAGCCGCTCCAGAAGATGTGATTGCTGCTGAAAACGCACAAGAGATACAAGATCTTCTGTGGATGGATGTTTACGCAAAAGGCGCTTATCCAAAGATTGCTCTAAAGCTACTGGAGCGTCTTGGCATCCACATCGATTTCCAAGAGGGCGATAAAGAACTGCTTAAAGCGGGTATCTGCGACTTCATGGGTCTGAACTACTATCAATCTGCTACGTTTGTCGCACCAGAAAACCGTGAGCAAACAGCGCAAACTGGTAATGCGGCGCAGGTTTCTGTCGTTTCTGATGTGGCTCGTATTCCTACTGATGATTACTATGTTCGCGCCGACAACGAACACCTAAAAATGACCGATTGGAACTGGGCTATCGACCCAGAGGGGCTGCGCGTCGCACTTCGCCGCATCACGTCACGCTATAATCTGCCGATACTTATCAGTGAGAATGGCCTAGGAGCGTATGATACGCTGACTGAAGATGGTCGAATACACGATGACTATCGCATCGCATTCCTAAAAGCGCACGTTGAAGCTATCAACGATGCTATTGAAGACGGCTGTGAAGTGATCGGCTACTGTACTTGGTCTTATCAAGATCTGTTCAGCTGGCTGAATGGCTATGCTAAGCGCTATGGCTTCGTTTACGTCGATCGTGACGAAGAGAGTGAAAAAGAGCTTAAACGCTATAAGAAAGACAGTTTCTACTGGTATCAACGAGTCATCGAAAGCAACGGTGAACGACTCGATTAATCAGTGAGTCTCATGGCCTAGCTAATGCTAGGCCTTTTTGTGGAGCCAATAATCAATTGCGACGGCAAGCAAGAACATGACAGCAGGTACCCACATCTCCGTATGTATAGGTACGCCCCACAGCTGCAAAAGCGTTTGAGATTTCCTTTCTCCCGAGTCAGGAAAAACAAGCGGCGCTACGATCAGCAATAGATTTGAAGTAACGGCAAGCAGGGTGTTCAGTGAGACAACTGTGTATCGAACACCTCGATGCGCATAGCAATGGAAAATGAGCAGCGGTACCCAAACGTAAAAATAACTCAGCAACGCTAACGTTGCCCACCCCATGTGTGAAAACTTGAGAAACAAGCAAACGACGACGGAAGCCATTGCCATTTCTATACCCATTGTGCCTTTAGTCTTTACATTCACCGGGGTTCACCTTGTTTTTAGTGAGTGCGTATTGAGTTTAGTTCCAATTGTTAGTTCGGACTAAGTAACCAAAAACAACACTACTGAGGTTTCCTTCATCGCTCGTTCAAGCTAGACTTTGCCTCCCATATTTTTCCTGAGATTTCACCATGAACGCACCTGCTACTTCCGCCATTGTACTCGACTTCGAGACCACTGGTTTATCACCTAACCAAGGAGATCGCGCAATTGAAATTGGTGCCGTGAAGCTAGAAAATGGGGAAGTTGTTGACCGTTTCCAATCGTTGATGAACCCAGGCTTTCGAGTCAGCAGCTTTATTGAAGGCTACACCGGTATCACTAATAATATGCTTAGCCACGCTCCGAGCTGTGACGAAGTTATGAGTGAGTTTGTCGATTTTATTGGTGATGCGAACCTAGTGGCTCACAATGCTTCCTTCGATAAGCGGTTTCTCGATGCTGAACTGGATTTGATTGGCAAAGGCTATCGCGGTGAGTTTGCTTGTTCACTGTTAGTCTCACGCCGTCTCAATCAAGAGGCAAGCTCTCACAAACTGGGTGATCTCGTCGCTTATCATAATATTGCCAATGATGGTGTATTTCACCGCGCGTTAGCGGATGCTGAGGTGACCGCGTCACTATGGTTACTTTTGGTCGACTCTCTCACAAATAAGCACGCTATTGGGCAGCCAAGCTTTGAACTGATGCAAAAACTCGCCAAACAGCCAAAAGCATCTGTTGAGAAATTCTTAGCTAAGCAAAGATAGAACCGACTTCAACCTTTCAAAGAGACATCTATGACCTCAACTTTCGACTCCATCATCCCTGTCGGCGTTCGTTACATGGTGCTATCGGCGCTTGGTTTTGCGCTGATGTCTGCGTGCGTAAAGTACGTGAGTACCTACGGCATTCCTGTATTCGAAATCGTAGCAGCCCGTGCCTTAGTTTCACTCGTGCTGAGCTATCTAGATGTAAAACGAAAAGGGATCTCTGTTTGGGGACACAATAAACCCTTACTGCTATTGCGTGGTATCGTTGGTTCGCTAGCGTTGATCTGTGTGTATTACGCAGTGACGACGCTACCTTTGGCCGAAGCGACTATACTGCAGTACATCCACCCTATCTTCACTGCTTTACTGGCGTTTTGGTTTCTAAAAGAAAGCGTTCAGAAATCCACCATCATCTGTATCGTGTTGAGCATTTTTGGCTTGATGTTTATGGTAGGCCCGACATTGGGTAACAACGCTTCAGAGCCACTGCCTCTATTTAGTGTTGGTGTCGCGCTTCTTGGCGCATTTGGTAGCTCTATCGCTTACGTTATCGTCAGAAAACTCAGTCAAACTGAAGACAGCTCTGTGATCATTTTCTACTTCCCGCTCGTCGCACTGCCTGTGTCAATCCTTTTGATCGGGGACGACTTCATAATGCCAGACTGGTATCTCACCATGATGTTAGTGGCAGTAGGTGTCTTCACGCAAATTGGTCAACTAGGTTTAACCAAAGCGATGCAAACACAGGCGGCAGGTAAGGCTTCGGCATACTCTTACGTTCAGATTGTATTTTCTATATTGCTGGGTCTGGCGCTATTCAATGAAGTTCCAACCGTTTGGACCTACATCGGTGGTTCACTCATCGTAGTTGGGGCTCTCGTTAATACCTTTGGTAAACGAGCAGCATCAAAATAGAGCGCTTTATGATCAGCCGGTATAATCTACCGACTGATGCCTCGATACGGGCTTTATCGCACTTCTCACGATGATCAGCAGCCACCAAACAACCGCAAACATTAAACCTCCACGAAGTGTATAGGTGAGAGTTCTCCAGGCCAATGCTTCTCGCTCTGCTGATAATTTAAGTTCATAAGGATAACGCTCAGACACAGCTTGGTGTTCTAGTATCCGCTCTGACCAATAGTCGCTGCTGACATCACCATGCTCACTAGAGTACCGAGGACTTGCCTCTCCCTGCAAAAATACGTGGTAGTCGTAGTGCTGAGAAGGCCTTTCAAGCCAATGTCCAACCACTCTTCTAGGGTTTACATAAGCGAAATATTTTGTGTCTTGCTCGCGCATTGCAATGACAAATGAGGGCTCGGGGAAATAGTTAGTGAGTAACGACCAACCGATGAACACACCTTGTGCATTTGTGTTTCCATCCCAATGAGCAAGAGTAGATTGAGTTTCACCGAAGATACTGCAGGCATACCATCCAGTATCGCGCTCTTTAATATACCCAAGCGCTCTCACTTCCTCTTCAGTGTAGGACACTTGATTGTAGTAACGTTTATGCTCTGCGTCACAACCATCGTGACGAGGTAGCGCATCGAGTAGCTTAATCGTATTTTCTATTCGACTATCAATATTAACCAAACTTGTTTGCAACTCTTCATGCATCTCTTGAATTAGAGAAGCTCTTGCTAATACGTAACTAAACGCTGCTAGCAAACCCACCAACAACGCTATACGAACTGTTTTTCTCATTGTGCTTCACTCTCTCCATGTGCGCGCTGTCGTCGTATACCAAGTCCCATAACTAAGATAACAACCACACCAAAAGCACAAAGAAGACGAATCGCAAAAGTAACCATCCCTTGAATATATAGTGATGTATCTTTATAGACTGAGATAGAAATCGGGAAACGCTCTGACGTCTTGGTGGTTTTATATTGATTCTGAGCTAGACTACCTTGTTCTAGTAAAGGCTGCTCACTGCTAGAAAAATGGAGAACTCGATATGTTTGATTGGGAACATGTTGAACCCACCATCCTAAGATTGCACTCGGATTAATCGTAGCAACGGCCACATCATGTCCTTGATAAACTGCAAACGCGAAAGAAGTATTGCCATCACTTCTTACGAAGCGCACTTTAGCAAACCCAATATTATGCTTTCGCTCTTCGTTCCAAAAACTTGCATCGAGCACTTGTTTTGTCGGCCCCAGATTGCTGCATATCTCGTACACCCCATCTGTCTGGCTACCTACAAACAATCCCCTAATGGGTACACTGCGAAACACCGTATGACCTAGCTCAGTTTGCATCGAGCTGTCACAGGCTTCAAGCGGCAACACTTGATCGGATATAAATTCGAGTTCACTTTGAATTTGACTAAGTTGCTGTTCAATGCCTTCCAGCACTTGCTCAGCTTCTTGGCTTGCTTGCTCACGAAACGTAAAAAACTGATATACACACCCTACTAAGAGTGTGTAAATAAAAATATAAAATAAGTTCGCAGTGGTCTGTTTTAATCGCATTTATTAGGAATTTTCTGACTTTCCTTACTTTTATACACCAGCATAAACACACGAACTTTATCTCAACGCAAGTTTCTAAGAATAATTAAATATAATCCTGACACTTACATTTATTTCATAAATATATGTGATATTTTGTTAATTTTAGTAAATACATAAAACATCAGGCTAGACATTATAAATTCAGTTCTGTGAGGACTTGCATAGTGGATATCTTTAAGTAGGCTTTAATATCGAACGCCGCAACAAACCAAAGCTACTCCAAATAAAAAATATCGCTATTAACAAACGTAGCCAATAAACTCCTGCTCTTTTGAGCATATCCACAATGGAAGCCGCAGATTGTATTGAATAAGGATACTTCTTCGAGTGCGCAGACTTCAAAAGCATACTTTGCAGCTCTACGGGCGCACGCGTGTACGCAGGTACATTCTCGCCATCCAGTCTCAAGCTATAATTTGCGTATGGCAAACTCGGTTCGATCCAATAGCCCAAAACTCGGCGAGGATTGACGTAAGCGAAGGCTTTT
This sequence comes from Vibrio maritimus, assembly GCF_021441885.1. Classification (NCBI taxonomy): domain Bacteria; kingdom Pseudomonadati; phylum Pseudomonadota; class Gammaproteobacteria; order Vibrionales; family Vibrionaceae; genus Vibrio; species Vibrio maritimus. The sequence goes on along the minus strand of NZ_CP090439.1, from coordinate 1,311,137 downwards.
AAATTGCCGCTCTCTTTACCAACCACGAATGAGGTTTCTGGAAAATGCACTGTTAGCAGGGAGCGACCAACAAACACGTCCTCAACTTTTGCTCCACTCCAATAGTTGAGTTTTGATAACGTTTTCCCAAACATGCTGCAGACATGCCACTGTTCTCCTGCATCAAACACATACCCAACCGCGCGAATTCGTTCATTCTCATGAGCGATATCGGCGTACTCTCTCTTCACTTCATCTGGGCAGCTTGGATCGCTAGGCAGATCATCAATGATTTTGAGAATGTCTTCGATTTGCTGGTCTATTTTAGCGGTAGACTGACTGGCGCTAACACTAAGCTCATTATTAATCACCACATAAGCAAATGCTAAGCTTACAGTTCCTGATAGCAGGGCAACGATAAACAGTCTAATCACGATTCACCTCTAACTCAGCATCTCGCTCTTCTTTGCCGGTAATACGCTGATAGACAGCAAAAATGATTAAGGCCAATAGAGCTATCAATCCTCCAACAACGAGCCTCTGAAAGAAGGTCACCATTCGTTGTTGCAGAACGAAAGTTGGTTGAGTTGCCTTGATCATGATGGGATATCGTTCAGACCGAGCTGTACTTTCAAACCCTTCATCATCTGATACCCGCTCACCAGCGATAATAAGACGCTCTCCATCACTAAAAAATAATTCTAACTGAGTGTCTGGAATCATGGGTTCTACCCACCATCCGAGTATGATTCGAGGGTTTATCGTGCCAATTGCAATTTTTCCGTTACCAATAACGGCAAGCGCATAAGACAAGTCGCGGCGGTATTGTTTAATTTTCAGCTTGGCAAAGACGATATCGCGCTCAACACGTGCATTCCAAAAGGTATCGTCAACCTCCCCAGTTTGAGGCCCAAAATTACTGCAGTACACGTTTTTTACATTCCCCGCTGAGGAACGTTCTCCGACCGCGAGCCCGCGTAAGCCGACACTTTTAAACACATGGTGGGCGAGAGTCCGTTGTACCTCTTCACTACACTCAGTAGTGACATAAATCGATCGAAGTTCGTCTTCGATAGTGGCGAGCTGGCTTTCAACTTGGTTTAACACACGCTCAGCACTATCGCTGAGCTCCTGACGGAACGTCAGCACTTGATACACGCAGCCCACAAGCAGAGTGTAGAGAAATATTAAGATAAGATTTTGCCAAGTACGTTTTGAAAACACGAGCCGAAATTGCTTTGGTTTATGAATAACTTAACAATGATACTTCGCACCTATTGATGATTTCATTAATCTGACGCAACGTTTTCGTTGCTTGGTCCCAACCAGTGAGAATCACTCTTGTCGTGACTGCGCGCGAATGGATTCAATCTCGTCAACGTCAATAGATAGCGACTCTAAAAACTCCTGATGGGCTTCTGGACGCATTCGTTCAAATTGACAGTGCCACTGCTGCATGTCTTTTTCGTCAAATCCAGCACTGCGCATGATCTCAACCCATTGCTCTTTATTCATGGCACCAGAGGTGGGTGTTATCGGCTCACCGAGCGCGGCAAGAATCGCTTTTTGTTGCAGTCTCAGAGATTGAACTTCACTCTCTAGAGCTTCAAATTGATTTCTCAAGATCTGTTGAGATTTCTGGTGATTTTGCTTACTCAGGAGCTCAGTAATTTCCTGAATAGGCAAGCCAAACGACCGATACGAAATGATCTGTTTTAATCGGTCAATCTCCTTCGTACCATACCAGCGGTAACCATTGTCAGAGCGACTAGCCGGCATCAAAAGCCCTTCTCTCTCGTAATAGAGAATCGTTGTACGTGATACCTGACACTCTCTCGCTAACTGCGTAACCGTCAACATACTTTACTCCTGCGTTCAATCGCTAGGTTTGGAATAACAACACTTAATATCAACACGAATATTCCTGTAATCGCTAATGTATTCGGAAGTTCTCCAAAGAGATAAAAGCCGAATATCGAAGCGTAAATAATCTTAACGTACTCAACATTTGAAATAACGTTCGCTTCACCATATTGATAAGCCGTCACGCCAAACCATTGTGCAACTGATGATACAAGTCCAACACCCAGCAGCAACACAAACTGCTCTAAGTTTGGAGAAACCCAACTTTGGATACTGAGTGGTAAAGCCAAAAGACCAACAAAAAACGCCTGGTAGACAAGTAGCGCGACCTTAGATTCTTGCTGAGCTATTTTTCTCACACATAACGCTGCAATAGCCGCTCCGAAAGCAGCAACTAATCCGAGCAAACTATAGAATAATGTTCCACCCTCAAAGCTTGGCTGAACCACCAGCATAACGCCAACAAAGCCGATAATAAGAGTCGCTATTCTCTGCCACGAAACACGCTCGCCCAATACAACACGCGACAACACAGCGACAAATAGAACTTGAGTGAATCCCAGAGCCGTTGCATTTGCTAATGGGATAGCGGCCACAACAATAAAGCCAAGAACTAGTGCGGTAAAAGCTCCTGCTATACGCATAACGTGAAGCTGAAGATGTTTGGGACGAAGAAGTCTCGACCAATTGAACCAAATACTCGGTAGCAACACTGCAAGAAACACTGACTGTCGGAATAGTAAGATCTGGAACGTACTCATTGAAGAATCGCTAAGCACTCTCACCATTACCCCAACCGCAGTAAACAATGCTGTTGATACCAGAGCAAAAAGAATGCCTTTAATAGTTGGGGAGAGCCTTAGCAGCGAAAACGCACTCACGTTATATGGTTTGAACGGCATTTTTCATTGTCTTCCACATTAATAAATGAGCGAGGAAGATAAACCCTACACATATAGACGGGTCAACAGGGTGTTTTAAATAAATAACGTCAGATATTCATCGGCCGAGGAGTTTAGCGAGCAACCTGCGCTTGCTGCATTCGTTTCGCGCGCAACTCTTCTTGCTCGACCAAAATTTTCTCATGAGTTCTGAAAAATGGCAGATAGATAAAGTAGGCATTCACCATTGCGAACACAACCATTAGCGCATTCATGTAACTACCATTTGCAGCCCATGCCGCACCTATTGGGGCTGGCACCGACCAAGGGATCATTAATACCACGCGGTCTAAGACCTCCGCGGAGGTTAAGAACCACGCAATAGTGGCGTTAAACATAGGAACAAAAATAAACGGCACTAGGAAAAGCGGATTCATAATGATTGGGAAACCGAACAGTATTGGCTCATTTATATTGAATATCGCGGGAATAGCGCCAACTTTACCCACCGACTTTAGTTGCTTCGAGCGGCTTTTTATCGCTAAGTATACGAGAGGAAGCGTTGAACCTACCCCACCGATAAGGACAAAGAAGTCCCAAAAAGCAGGTAGGTAGATATGGGGCAGAACCTGTCCACCCGCTTCTAGCGCAGTTTGATTCTCTAGCAAGTTAGACATCCAAAATGGATTCATAATTCCGGTAATGATCAGCGCACCGTGAATCCCCATAAACCATAGAAGCTGGCAAATGAGTATCGAAATCAAGACCGCAGCAAGACTATCGGAGGCTAACACCAAGGGGCGAAATAGCTCTTCGATCAGCTGTGGGAAATGCACACCAAATTGCGCATCAAGAAATACATTGAACGTCGATATGCTTATCATGACGGCAAAGATCGGTACGATAAGCTTGAAACTTTGAATCGTTAGGATAGGCACGTCTTCGGGCATCTTGATGTACCAGCCCAAACGGATAAACAACCTAACGACCTCGATAGAGTAAAGACTTGCAATAAGCGCCGTGAACAGCCCCGCCCCACCAAGATAGCGAACATCTTCTTGCCCATCGATATAGAAGCCCGCCAACATGAGAAATGCCATACAGCCTGTCAGTCCGGACAGTCGTTCTGGCAATTGATAGCTCTTAGCGAGACTTGCCGAAACGCCAAAGGAAACGATAAGCCCGACAACACCTAGAGTCAGCTGATAAGTCGGCAACAATATAGGTCTAAGCGCCAGAGATAAGTCCATCCAAGCCATTGACATCCAAGACTCGGAATCCGCAAACGGAGGAAAGATAATCGGAACAAACATACAGCCGACGAAGATGAAGGGCATCGCCAGCTGGAAACCATCACGCATAGCCATAAGGTGCTGACTTCGCATCAGCAGTTTTGCTACAGGATTCATGAACTGCTCTACCTGATTGGCACACAGTCTCATAATGGATTGGTTCATTCACTCTACCGGCTTTATCGATCCGCGACAGGATACCCGAAAGCAAAGACTCGCGGAAACCGACTATCCAAATATGCTGACTCCACCACGTTTTTCACCCTACTGCTCGTAAAATTCCGAATTCAGATCACGATTCATCAGCCAGCGAGCCATTTCAGACGCTGAACTGAAACAATCTACTTCGATTGAACAGGTTGGTTTCCCAAATCCAGAACATTCGTTAACTGTGTCACGAATTTTTCGCCATAACTTTGGTTTCCAGTGATCGTTTTCACACTTAACTGGAAATCATTTGGAAACCGGTTTCCAAATGATTTCCTAACGTGCATATTGAATAGGCATTCAAGATTCTGGAGAAGAAAAAATGAAAAAAATTATGCTTTGCTGCTCTGCTGGTATGTCTACCTCTCTACTGGTTAAGAAAATGGAAGCGTCTGCGCAAGAACGCGGTATCGAGGCTGAAATCAAAGCATTTGGCGCAAGTGAGTTTGACGTTCAAGTAGGTAACTACGAAGTCGTACTTCTTGGTCCTCAAGTGAAATACATGCAAGCAGATTTCCAAAAGAAAGCAGATGCTCACGGCATCAAAGTTGAGCCAATCAACATGATGGATTACGGCATGCAAAAAGGCGATAAGGTGCTTGATTTTGCACTAGAACTTATCGGCTAACTTCTTTTTGCTCGGTGTCCCCCCTTGGTCACTTTTTGACGCCGAGCTTTTCTTAATTTTATCCTAACGAGAGTAACGACATGGGCGCTATGTACGACAAAATGGTCAATGTTATCGAGCAAAAGGTCACCCCTATTGCCGGTAAAATTGGTCAACAAAAATACATCACTTCTATACGTGACGGCTTTATTGCCGCACTACCTTTTATGATTGTTGGTTCTTTCATGCTGGTGTTTATCTTCCCTCCGTTTTCTGCGGAAACAACTTGGGGATTTGCACGCGCATGGCTAGATTTTTCTGAGACGTATCGTGAGCAGTTGATGCTGCCATTCAACTTGAGTATGGGGATCATGACCATATTCATATCGGTGGGGATAGCGTCCAGCTTGGCTCGCCATCACGATCTTGACCCTGTCACGACAGGTCTACTATCACTGATGAGCTTCCTGCTTGTTGCAGCGCCTGTTCAAGACGGCATGCTGTCAATGCAGTACTTCTCAGGTCAAGGTATCTTCACTGCAATCATTACTGCATTGTACTCAACTGAAGTCTACGCATACCTGAAGCGCAACAACATCACAATCAAGCTTCCACCTGAAGTACCAACCGGTGTTGCACGCTCATTCGAAATCCTAATTCCTGTACTGGCGATCATCATTACGCTTCACCCACTAAACCTGTTCGTTGAAGCACAAACTGGCATGATCATCCCAGAAGCAATTATGGCACTTGTTCAGCCTCTAGTTTCTGCATCTGACACGCTTCCAGCGGTTCTACTAGCGGTACTGGTTTGTCAAATCCTATGGTTTGCAGGTATCCACGGTGCACTTATTGTAACTGGCATCATGAACCCATTCTGGATGGCTAACCTTTCAGTTAACCAAGCAGCAATGGCAGCAGGCGAAGCAATCCCACACATCTTCGTTCAAGGTTTCTGGGATCACTACCTACTAATCGGTGGTGTAGGTTCGACGCTTCCACTTGCGTTCCTACTACTTCGTAGTAAAGCCGTTCACCTACGCACTATTGGTAAGATGGGTACCGTACCAGGTCTATTTAACATCAACGAACCAATTCTGTTTGGTGCGCCAATCATCATGAACCCAGTGTTCTTCCTACCATTCATCTTGGTACCAATGGTGAACGCGACTCTAGGTTGGTTTGCTCTTGACTGGGGTCTAGTGGAGCGCGTGGTTTCTCTAACGCCATGGACAACACCAGGACCTATCGGTGCATCGTGGGCCGCTAACTGGGCATTCAGTCCTGTCATCATGTGCTTCATCTGTATGGCTATGTCGGCAATGATGTACCTACCGTTCCTAAAAGCTTATGAGAAGCAACTTCTAGAGCAAGAAGCAGCGGACGAGAAGAAGCAACAAGAAGCTGCAGGTCAACCAGTAACAGCTTAATCAACCAGTTATTAGTAACAACAAACGCAGTTGGCACAAATAATAAAAAAGTCGCCCCCTAGTCTTAATTGGGGTTGAGCGTGGGGCGACACTTCCTACCTTCGGGTAGACACCATTTAAGATTTAAGAGGTACGTAAAATGGAAACTATGGATTTAGAAGAACAAGTCATGGGCATCATCATCAACGCGGGTCAATCTCGTAGCCTATGTTATGAAGCGCTTCGCCATGCTAAAAACGGCGAGTTTGAAGAAGCAGAAGGTTTGATGAAAGAAGCACAAGAGTTCGCAAACCAAGCTCACCTAGTGCAGACCCAACTTATCGAAGCTGACGAAGGCACAGGCAAAATGAAGATGACGCTAGTCATGGTTCACGCGCAAGATCACCTGATGACCTCTATGCTCGCAAAAGAGCTCGTCGCAGAGATGATTGAACTACATAAGCGTACTGCTAAGTAATTCAGTCTCACCTTACTTTTTCCAGTTTTTCGACCAGACACGGAGCGAGTCAGGCAAGAAAACGTCTTATAGGAGCGTTTTCAACATCTTTGGTCGAAGCAGCTTGGTCGTAGCAGGCCAGTCGTGCTCCTTACACTAAGCTGCTTTTTTTCTCGCCCTACATAACCTCTCATCAGACTTGGATCACTACCTCTGAAAGAGTACAATAACGGAAATCTTGGGAAACGGTTTCCCAGTTCTAGAAACTCTATGAATCTATTAAGGTTGTTGTCATGGCTACTATCACCGATGTCTCTCTGCTAGCAAACGTATCGAAAGCGACCGTTTCTCGCGTGATGAGCGGGAGCCGTGGCGTTAAACCTGAGAGTCGTGAGGCCGTATTACGCGCTGCCGAAGAGCTGAACTACCGTCCGAATGCCGCTGCGCAAACACTAGCAAATCAACGCTCTGATTATATTGGTGTGATTCTCTCATCTAGCGATGCAGGACAAGTTTCTACCTATCTGCCACTACTTGCAAAGTCATTGAAAGCAAAAGGCAAGCACATGCTGGTGCAATTTGCTGAAACCGCAGATGAGCAAGTTCGCATGGTGGAAGAACTCAACCAGAGACACTGTGACGCTATCATCTCGCTCGGTGGCACCGTCGAGTCTCTAGCCAACGACAATGTTATTGCTGTCGATAGTTTAGCGAGCGCAGAGCACGCCATCGGATACGACTATAAGTTTGCTGCTGAGAGCGCATGTCGCTTCTTATCCAGTAAAGGACATGCGAGCATCGCCATCGTTGTGGATGATGAAAGCTACGCATCAACACAGGTTCTCGAAGGCTATAAAACGTCGCTACAAAATTCAGCCATGCCCGTAAACCGACAGCTTATCGTCACAGCAAATGGCAATAATGAACAAGCGATTATGTCGCTTTTAAACAGCTATCACCCGTTCACGGCGCTAGTAGTTATGCGCGACAGCCAAGCCGCGGTAGCAATGAACCTATTTAGAGATTTCAACTTAGCGACACCGCAAGAGGTCTCAATCGTATCGCTAGAAGATTCTCAACTGGCAAGTCAGCTTAATCCGCCGCTTACCTGTATTAGTTACCCTTCTCAACAGATCGTCGATATGGCAATGGAGCAATTAGATGCGATTCTAGACGACAAACCAATGTCGAATAAGCCTCTGATTACTGGTCGACTTGTGACTCGTGAGTCGGTTATCAATCGTAGATAGTGACGAGTCAAAAATAGCTAAAATCAAAAAAGGAGCGTCTTTTAGAACACGCTCCTTTTTCGATTTTGACTAGGTACGTTTTTCCGACCAATCGACCGACATTTTAAAGTACCAGATACCTGATTTGTTGAACGCTTCACCCTCAACAGCTAATCCAAACTTCTTATAGAAATCTTGAGCACTCACCCTAGCATCGCACCAATAGTAATCGATACCCAACGCGCGAACTGACGCAATGGTATGCTCTAGTATCTTGGTACCAATTCCCTGCCCTTGGTAGTCCTCTAGCGTCGCAAACTTTCTTAGCCTTGCCGTTTTGCCATCCAAGTAAACCGACGCTACACACACCAGTCGATCGTTAACCAGCGCTCCATAGTGAAGCGCTTGTTCGTCACCTTCCACTCTACAGAATGATTCTGGCTTATCTGGCCACAAAACCTGATGTCTTATTGGCAATACTTCATCGGCTGTCAGCGTTTTGATTTCCATCTTTATTCCAATTGCTCCCAGGTGTAATAGAAGAGTTATTTTATCGCTATTCTCCTTATTTTCTCCACATTTTGCTCATTTTCTCCACTCAGTCTTCATCGACACTAATGCTTCATTATTGCCAATGAGAGAAACCCCATGAAGAAAACTGTATTCGCACTTTGTATCGTAATGATCGCTACCGCTTTCCAGCCAGCTTTTGCTAAAGGGGAACACAGAAAGCCACCTTCATTTGAAGAGATGGATACCAATGGTGATGGTTTGCTGAGTAAAGATGAACTGCGAGGCCCGCTACTGGATGACTTCGACAAGTTTGATAGCGACGGTGATGGCTTCCTATCTGAGTCTGAGCTTCCTGAGCCACCTGAGCGTCCGAAACGCGATAGCTAATCAACTTTAGTCTCTTCACTGCATAACGGTTCTGTTATGCAGTGTGCTCCTCATTTATATGGAAATAAGGTCTTTACGTGTCCAAGGTATTTCACTTTCCTTTAGTTTGCGCTTTGCTAACCTACCCCATTGTTACTTCTGCTGCTTTGTACCGAGTCGTCGAAGTGGATACATCTTCAACTACCACAGCCAATGAGTATTACTCCGCTGCGATTTCACCTTCATCATCAACATGGTGTTTTGAAGATAGCTGCTACGACAGTCAATACACTGTGCTCGGCTACAGTATGAATGGCATGGAAGGTATCCCTCTCGATCAAGAAGTCGCGTTCGGCGTCGATAATCACTTCTACTATCTCGATTATGATTCGCTTTATTCCTACTGCGAAAGTGAGCTGGGGTATGCGACATGTGAGGCGTGGGCAAGTAATCGATGGTACGGTGATGCCAGTACGGGAGTTGGTGGACTCGAGAGCATTCAAGATGCGTTCTACAACGCCAATTACTCTCCACTTTATCACTCGTTTATGGAAAACGACGCCGAGCTTAGCATCGAACCTCAAATCCCGTCAGGATATGAAGAAGCGATATTTTCTGTCGGCAATACCACTGAGTTAAAAGCCCACGCTATCGACTCTGAGGGACGTATTATTGCTAACGCAAGTAGTGGGTACTTTGACTATGACGGTTATTATGTCCAGCCATACAGCCGCCGCGGGGTAATAATAGATGGCAGCCAATCAACATCTCTTAAGCCTCTTGCTAACACTACGTTAAGCTTTGCGGACGCAGAAGGTGAGCAGTTGATCATCGAAGAGATGGGCTCCACTATTGCGTATGATAGTTTCACCTATCCCACCTCTGGTGAGGAGAGCCAAACCTATATCATAGGCAGCGCTTCGGTCGCCACGTTCGACTATTCAGACACCTCAAAATACTACAACTCTTTGGATGTCAGCGAGTGTATTGATTTTGAACAACCCATTTTGGGTAGCGCATGTCAACACTTTGGTTTCGCAAGCCAAGCATTTATCTGGTCACTCGCAGACAATGGTGAAACACGTTTTCCCGCAAGCAGTTGGGCCACCAGCTACGACAACTATGACTATGCCACAGCTCAAGCCAGCGCCCGCGCAGCTACGATTGTTGAGCGAGAAGACAGCGAATACCAAGGTCTACCCGTGCTTGTTGGATTTAACACTGAGTTAGCGGACGATGACTTGATAATGCAAGCTGCTATCTATTACCCAGCCAGCACCAGCAATTTTTCTGTCGATGAGAACGCGTGGACATCGGTATTTATCAACAACGCCAAACTCGAGTACGACGACAGTTATTACTACAGTAACTCACTGGCAACGGACATCAACTCACAGTTGATTGTTATTGGTGAAACCAAGAGATTAGGAAGCGTACCGGAAGGCGGAGCGGCAGCAAATCGCATGTTTGTTGCAGATGCTGGTCAATCGTCGCCTTCTGCCACCTACTTTAGCGATTTATCACAGTCTATTTTCTTCACTAGCGCTGGCGGTAATGCGAATGCCATCAACACCTACAATGAAATTGTCGGAGAGGTTGACGCGGAAAGTCACACCGAAATTGATGGGCCACAACGCCGCCGACGTGGGTTTATCTTCCCATACAGTGGCGCCGGAAGTGACGAAGAACGAATGGCGATATTTAGCTCGCGAGCGTGGTGGCTCGATGATCTTACTAATGGTGGCAGCTACGGTGATTTAAACAACGCCTACCGAATCGTTACCGCATCCGATATCAACGACGCGGGTGTCATTTCAGCAACTGCTATTAAGTGTGCATCTGGCTATGACAACACCGATCACTTTGCCACTTGTGGCAATGGTTTAGAAACAGAAACCGTGGTCGCGGTTAAACTCATCCCTATTCAGGGTGCGACAAGTGCCGATATCGAAAGTCGCTCAGTGGATACCTCCACGGTCAGTCGTGAAGGCGGCAGCATGACCCTGTTTGGTCTATTTTTACTGCTAACGTTTAGGTTGGTCCGTGACTGGTGGTACAGCTAGTCTAAGAACTCATATCGACTTCTACTTCCACTTAATGACAAAGAAGATCCATAAAGTCATTTATGGATCTTCATCAAAGGAAATGGACTATACATTCACGACCTTACTGTCACCATCCGCTTGATAACGCGCCCAGATCTGCTCTAAGTTCTCGTGATTGAGTTTTATTTCTTTGTCTTTCAGAAACTCTTCATTATAAAGCTTTGAATAAGAACGATCAGCGAGGTCGCAACTAAACGTGACAATCGTCTTCCCCTTACCCATTCTCGCCGCAGTATAAAATGCACCTGCCACATTGAGAGATGAACTGCTGCCTAAGACAATGCCATCATGCTCTGCTACCAATCGAGAAATGGTCACGAGATCTTGGTCTGGTAACGTAATCGCATGATCGATTTTCGCCTTTCTAAAGTTTTCAACGGTTCGCATAATACCAATGCCCTCGGTAAACGAGCTGCCTTTTGATTGATACTGACCATCTTTCAAAAATGAATAGATACCTGAACCATCGGGATCAACGAGCCAAGTCTTTAGATCTGGTTTTTGCTGAGATAGGTAGTGCGAGTTACCTGCAATCGTGCCACCCGTCCCTACTACTGAGACTAACGCGTCGATATTACCTTGAGTTTGTTGCCAGATTTCGGGACCGGTATTTAAGTAGTGAGCTCGATAGTTGCTCAAGTTTTCAAATTGGTCCGCCCACCAACAGTCTTCTCGCTCCGCCCCTATTCGCTTGGCGGTGTGATAAAAATGATCAGGATTCGCAAACGGACAGGGATCAACAAGCAAGAGCTCCGCACCGTACAGTGAAATCATCCGCTCTTTCTCTATTGCTTGACCTTTTGGCATAACCACCAGCATTTTATAGCCAAGGGCTTTTGCCACTAGCGCTAAACCGATCCCAGTATTTCCAGCCGTCCCTTCGACGATGGTCATGCCTGGCTTAAGCTTACCCGCAGCTATTGCATCGGTAACTAGCTGCAAGGCTGCTCTATCTTTGATTGAACCTCCCGGATTTTGCTGTTCACATTTTAAAAGAATATCGCAGCCAGAAATCTCTGAAAGGCTGTTGATTCGAACGAGATCGGTGTTGCCAATGAGCTCACTTACGTTGTTTGCTTTTGGTGCGATTGACATGACAGCTCCACTTATTAATCGATTAACTGATTGATATTCATAAGCGTAGCTCTGAGGCCTACTTAGTCAAGGGAGCGGCGAATTGGAAAAGTTCTCATTATCCGAATAGCAATTATAATTAATAGGGTTCAAATCGATTAAGGACAGAGACAATGTTTTTAAAAGAGAGAAAGAGTGGCGACCTCGTAGACGTTGTGGAAATGAGAAGGCTGACTAACTTATTCCAAGATAGTGTTGAAGGTCGACTTCAACCAGGGGAAGAGCAACAAGACCCACAAGAATTTAAGAAGTCTGATTTGGTTTTTATGTCCGGTGAAGAGCTACCACGCTGTTGGACGGATCCGAATTACCGCTCCAAAGCTAAGTAGTTCAGCGCGCTCTAGGACTTAGACTTCACAACTTCAAAGAAACCAAACGAGGAAAACCACTAATAGAGAATATTAGCGGTTTTCTTTTGCTAGAGCAGTTTGTTCTTGTACTGCTCCGGTGTCTGGCCCGAATACTTCTTGAACATCGAGATAAATGGACTTGCTTGGTTATAACCTAGCGTAAATGCCACCTCTTTGACCGAATGTCCACTGCGCAATAAATCCATCGAAAACAGATAACGCACCCTCAAGCGCCACTCGGTAAAGCTCATTCCAAGCTCACTTTGACAGTATCGCGCCAAAGTCCGCTCTGTCGTGTGAACCTTGGACGCCCACTCTTTAAGACTAATGTCGTTCGTTGGCTCTTCCTCAATCGCAGCAAGGATCGGTGCAAGATACTTGTTATTACTTGATGGCAAAAAATGGTGCTGCTCTTGTTGATCGCTCAATTGATCCAAAAGAACTTGAATTAATCGCTTATCTTTTTCTGACTCCGCCACATTCACACTACGATGGCGAAAATCCTCAATGATCGACGATACAATTGGGGTAACTTTTATCAGGCTCGTGGTTTCTGGAAAGCTATCAGTAAGCTCATGAGCGATGTTCAGTGAGCAGTACTCTAGGGGCTTTCGATTATAACTGCAGTGCATTACGCCAGCCGGCACCCAAATCGCTAGATGAGGCGGTGCGAGAAATCGAGTGTCCTGGGCCTCCATTTCTAGAATCCCACCACTTATCAGTTGTACTTGCCCCCACGGATGACAGTGAACGCGTGTTTCGGTATTGGAAAGAAACGCATCGAAGTTCATGAAAACATTGGATGGCATCTTGTCGATAGACAAAGAGGGGTGCAAATTTCTAGTATGTTTTTTCAACTTGTCTTCCTATCGCGCGCAATGTCGTTTTAAAGATACATGCAATTATATCGACCTGTCACACTATGCATCAACTTACAAAACGCGATGAGGTTCACAGTGGTCTATCTTCTTCCTTTCTTTACCGTGCTCATATGGGGCGGTAACGCTATTGTGAACAAACTTTCAGCCTCTGCTATCGAGCCTAGTGCGATGAGTTTTTATCGCTGGGCACTCGCGATTTTAGTAATGACCCCCTTTTGTCTCCCAAAAATAAAACGCTATTGGCCTGAGATCCGTCGTAACAGCGGTAAGCTCGCGTTCCTTGCCTTATTGGGCATGGTTCTCAACCAATCGTTAGGCTACTACGCTGCCGCGACCACCACGGCATCGAACATGGCCCTTATTACCTCGCTAGTGCCGCTACTTGCTGTCTTTATCTCAGTACCTCTATTGGGCAAGCATATTTCAGGATTGAGCATCGTAGGCGGTGTCATTTCTCTCGCAGGTCTCGCATTTATGCTAGGACAAGGAGATGTCGCATTCTTTGTGCACCAAGATGTTTCTCAAGGTGATGGTCTAATGGTCCTAGCAGCCGTGGTTTATGCGACATACTGCGTTTTACTTAAACGTTGGAAGATGCAACTCTCTAGCTGGATGCTCATTTACACGCAAGGGGTATTTGCGGTCATCATGCTGTTCCCACTGTTACTGAGCAGTCATCAGGTGATGCCGACTCAAGCCTCGCTGCCATTGATCGCCTACGCAGGTTTGCTCGGTTCACTTGTCGCTCCACTTCTTTGGGTAAAATCCATCGACCTTATTGGCGCGGACAGCAGTGCAATGTTTATGAACCTGCTACCCGTAATAGCCGTAGCGCTCGCAGCCATGCTACTTGGCGAAACCATCACTCAGTTTCACCTTATCGGCGGACTCATGGTGATCTCTGGCGTTATTCTGTCACAAATCAAAACGAGAAAAATGCAGCCGACCACAGAAGGTGTGGCTCAAAATCTCACCATTGATAAGCAGTAACTGTGGCAAAACCATCTAAAAAATCGAGTCCATAAGTCGTAGCACCTTGTTAACAATTTTGTCATACTAAACACCTTAGAAGCTCAAAATGTCGGTCGAGCTAAACCACATGGACTGAGAGTAAGCAGCTCAAATAAAAAGGATTACACAAATGAGTAGTGGCAGAAGAGAGACAACCCTTCGTTTTCTTGCTGAACCGGGCGATGTTAATTTCGGTGGCAAGGTACACGGTGGTGCCGTGATGAAATGGATCGATTTAGCAGCCTATGCATGTAGCGCCGCTTGGAGTGGCAAATACTGTATTACGGCTTATGCGGGTGGTATTCGATTTGTTCAGCCGATTCATGTCGGCAACTTGGTCGAGGTTAGCGCAAAGGTCATTTATACCGGCAGATCCTCAATGCACATCGCTATCGACGTACAGGCAAGCGATCCCAAAGAGCTACAGAACCGACTCACCACACACTGTATCGTGATTATGGTGGCAGTCGACGAAGACGGTAAACCTACTTCAGTGCCAGAATGGGTGCCGGAGAGTGAAGAAGACATCAAACTTCGTGACTCAGCGATCAAGCTAATGAACATGCGTAAAGAGATTGGCGAAGAGATGGAAGCGCACGTTAAGTATCTCAAGTAATGCCCTGCTAGCTTCACCTCATGACAGAAGGCAGATCTCGTGACGAAGATCTGCCTTTTCTAACAAGGTCTCATCTACGCCCTAAACTCACCCTAAAAGGATGAGTTTTTGCTAAACGACTTCATCTACACTCGCCGCATATGATAGATTTTTTCTATATCCTGAGAGTGAGCATTGAGAGATCTTATGTCTACCCTTCCGATCGATAATAACAATCAAAAAATACACTTATACCAAATCTTCACACGCCTATACGGCAACAAAAAGACATCCAATAAACCTTGGGGAACTGCCGAGGAGAATGGTGTAGGTAAGTTTAGTGACATCAACAAATCTGCCCTTACCGCAATAAAAGAGCTCGGCATGACACACGTTTGGTACACTGGTGTCCCTCATCATGCCCTAGTGCGTGACTACACTGAGTTTGGCATCAGCAATGATCACCCTGCGGTTGTTAAAGGTCGTGCAGGTTCACCCTATGCGGTCAAAGACTATTACTCGGTAAACCCTGACTTAGCGGACAACCCAGCGAACCGAAACGAGGAATTTCGCGAGCTTATCCAGCGCACCCACGAAGCGGGCCTTAAAGTCATCATTGACATCGTGCCTAATCACGTGGCTAGGCAATATCAAGGTCTCAACAACCCACTTGGTGTTACGGACTTTGGTGCAGAGGATGACACCGGCTTAGAGTACTCACGCGAAAACAATTTCTACTACATTCCCAACCAAGGATTTGAGTTGCCGGATATTCCCGACCATCTTGCTCCGCTAGGCGGGGAACCACATCCGCTGCTTGACACACCTTACCTTGAGTACCCAGCGAAATGGACAGGCAATGGCTCACGCAGCGCAAAACCAAATGTCGATGATTGGTACGAAACGGTGAAGGTCAATTATGGCGTTAGACCCGATGGCACAAAGGATTTTCCTGAACTGCCAGAGTGTTATCGAAGCAAAAATGCACAGCAACACGCCGACTTTTGGTATGCCAAAGATGTGCCTAGCTCTTGGAGAAAATTTCGAGACATAGCACTTTACTGGCTAGATCAAGGGGTTGATGGGTTTCGCTATGACATGGCCGAAATGGTGCCTGTCGAGTTTTGGAGTTTTCTCAACTCATCCATCAAAATGAAGAACCCACAAGCATTCCTGGTTGCTGAGGTCTATCAACCTCATTTGTATCGCGAATACATACATCTTGGAAAGATGGACGCGCTGTACGACAAGGTCGATTTATACGATACCCTGAAAGGCATTATTCGCGGTCATACGCGCACCAGTGAAATCACTCGAATTCAAAGTGAGCTCGCAGATATCGAGCCAAATATGCTTCATTTCCTCGATAACCACGATGAACAGCGCATTCCTTGTGAAGCCTTTGCTGGCAGTGCAGAAGCGGCTCTACCCGCTATGGTCTTATCCGCGACTATCAGCCGAGCGCCAACCATGCTCTACTTCGGACAAGAAGTAGGTGAAGCTGGCACAGAAATGGCAGGTTTCGGGCAGCCGACAAGAACCTCTATCTTTGACTATATCGGCGTACCAGCACACCAGCGTTGGATGAACGATGGCGCTTTTGATGGCGGTCAGAGTTCCCAGCAAGAGAAACAGTTGCGGGACTATTATCAGCGTCTAATGCGAGTTTCACTCTCTTGCCCAGCCTTTAAAGGTGGCATGGTCCCGATAGGTATAGAGCATGATTCAGCGCATGGAGAACTTGCCCACAGACTTTACGGGTTTGTTCGCAGCTGGAAGGAGCATAAGGCATTGGTTGTCACCAACTTTGATGCTAATAGCGCTACCACGTGCCCTATTGCACTCTCAGAGGCCAGTTTTGATGCTTTGCCGCTGCCGGATGGCAACTACCCTCTTAGCTGTTCACTAGAGCCACATAAATCCGCCGTCCTACGTGTGCAACAAGGCCGAGCAGTACTCGATATGAACATAAAGCCATTAGCCTCACATATTTTCGAACTGACCTCTGTTGCAAAGTAGCCTCAGAAACTCAGGCGTGCCTTAGCTTAAATGCTGCGGCACGTCATTTACGTAACTCAGATCACAAAGCAATCAGGTGAAATAGAAATAAACTATACCACTATAAACTTAGCCTATTTTCTCTTCCTCCAACATCAGACTATTCTGGGTCCAATGCAAATGGACAGGATAGTCATAATGAAAACACTAAAAACATCCTTAACTGCTTTAGCACTAACAACGTCAATGGCTACACCCGCACTCGCGGTCACCGAAGGTGAACTGCTTATCTGGATCAACAGTGATAAAGGCTATGAAGGACTCGCAGAAGTCGGCCGTCAGTTTGAAGAAGATACCGGCATCAAGGTCAGTGTTCAGTTTCCTGAGTCTCTGGAAGCTCGTTTTCAACAAGTGGCGGCTACTGGCGATGGCCCCGATATCATTTTCTGGGCTCATGATAGATTTGGAGGCTATGCGGAATCCGGCTTACTCCGTGAAGTAAATCCAAGCAAAGAGTTTCAGGAGAAACTGGTCGACTTTAGCTGGGATGCCGTCAGTTACAAAGGTAAATTGATTGGCTATCCTCTCGCCATTGAGGCTATCTCACTTATCTACAACAAAGACCTATTGCCAGAGCCTCCAAGCACATGGGAAGAGCTGCCAGAAATTCACGCCAAAATGGCAGCGCAAGGCAAAGGTACTATGATGTGGGATGTGAAAAACGCCTACTTCACCTGGCCAATTGTTTCAGCAGGCACCTACTCATTCGCGAAAACTGCAGATGGTCATGATGCAAATGACATTGGCATCAACAACCAACAAGCGCAAGAAAACTTGGCATTCCTATTAGATATGAAGCAGCATGGCATATTCGACCCTGGAATGGACTACGCCAACGCCGAGTCATCGTTCGTTAAAGGTCAAGTCGCAATGACCATCAACGGACCTTGGTCATGGGGCAACCTCGACAAGGCAGGTATTAATTATGGTGTGGCTACCTTCCCTACTTTGGATGGCCATAAGTCCAACCCATTTGTTGGTATTTTAAGTGCGGGTATCAGCTCCGCGAGTCCAAATGAAGATTTGGCGGTCGAGTTCATTGAGAACTATTTGTTTACTGATGATGCTTTAGAGACCATCAACAACGATAAACCTCTGGGTGCTGTCACTCTCAAGTCATTCCAACAATCATTAGAATCCGATGACAGGATCCGTTCTACCATGATTAACGCCGAAAACGGTGAAATCATGCCAGCCTTACCGCAAATGATGACGTTCTGGATGTCAGAGGGCGCAGCCATTGAGAACGCTCTCACCGGCCGTCAAACGGTCAAAGCCGCTTTGGCCACAGCAGAGAAACAGTTAGTGAAGTAACCTTCACCATAGTTTGGACCTAAATGGTTTTGCCCACACTAGCAGGTGGGCTTTTTTCTATCTGCAACTTTTTTCTATCTGCAAATAGCGAAGTTGTTAGCAAATATATTAATGGCAAGTTGGCAAAGCCTCGCCCTAGTTAGAAGCATCTACGCAAAAGCCACGTGAGAACAACACCTTGACGTTGTCACTTCTTACATAGTGAACATTCAATTGTAAATGGACGATCACACTCTGCTCTGGATTCACAAAACCGACATGGAATTACCCCACAATACTGGCTATACACAAAGATACCGCCAAACGATCCTCTAAGGATCGAACGCGTAAAAAGAGCTGATGTGTCCGTCAACCTAGCGCGATAGCATCGGTGTTCGTTGAATATAGGAGAACTAATATGGACCGTACTTGCCCAATGTGTAATACCCCTATGATTGAGAGAAACACAGAACACGTATGCCCTAGAAATGAGATTGGTGATTGCTCCTATGACCCCTACTACCATGAGCTAGAAATTGAGATTGAGCTAGATAAAGAAGGTGATCGCTCGTTCTAGTTTCAGACAAAGTGCAATGCAAAAGGCGAACTAAGTATTTAGTTCGCCTTTTGCTTTTGTATACGCCTATTCAGATAGTTAGGTTAACTGAATGACCATCGCATCATATGGTTGCAACATTAAACTATTGAGGTTTTCAAGCTTACCACGCCCATTTGAGAGTAAGATATTTTGGTTAAACTCGTTATATTGGCTCAGATCTACCTGGTGATTTTCACTGCTGAAGTTAGCAACAATCAATAGACGTTCTTCCCCAAGATGACGTAAGTAAGCAAACACGTCTTCATGCTCTTCTAGTAGAGGACGAAACTCTCCGTACACTATGGACTTGTGCTGCTTACGAAGAGAAATTAACGCTTTATAGTAGTGATAAATTGAGTCGTCGGACGCTAAATCCTTCTCCGCATTCACCTCTGTGTAGTTTGAATTCACCTCAATCCACGGCGTACCTTTTGTAAAGCCAGCTTGCGGCTCTGTAGACCACTGCATAGGCGTGCGGGCATTGTCTCGACCATTTTCTTGCAGTGCTTGCATCATCTCGTCATGACTGATACCTGCGTCTGTCTTGACCTTATAAAAGTTCAGCGACTCGATATCTCGGTATTGCTCAAGATGCTCAAAGTTCGCGTTGGTCATACCAATCTCTTCACCTTGATAGATATACGGAGTACCTTTAAGGCAATGCAAAACGGTAGCCAGCATTTTTGCAGACTTAACACGATGCTCTCCATCATCGCCATACTTGGACACCGCACGAGGAAGATCGTGGTTATTCCAGAATAATGAGTTCCAACCTGTATCTTTGAGCTCTAATTGCCACTTTGTTAGCACTTCCTTAAAAGCTCTTAAATCTAGCTTAACAGGCTGCCATTTATCCCCGTCTTTCCAGGTTAGGGTGATATGTTCAAACTGGAACACCATTGACAGCTCACCTCGTTCAGGTGCGCTATATAATTTGGCTATCTCCGGCGTTGCGCCCCAAGTTTCTCCTACTGTAAGCAAGTCCTTATTGCCAAACGTCGCTTGGTTCATTTTCTGAAGGAGTGGATGCAGGCGCGGTCCATTGCCTGTGATGCCCTTGTCGATATCTTTACCAATGAGATCGATAACATCGAGTCGGAACCCTCCAATCCCCTTCTCTATCCACCAGTTCATCATTTGATGAACTTCATCGTGGACCTTCGAGTTTTCCCAGTTTAGATCAGGCTGTTTTTTGGAGAACAAGTGAAGATAGTACTGCTGAGTCGGCTCGTGCCACTCCCACGCGCTTCCCCCAAATATAGATTCCAAGTCACTCGGCGCACTGCCGTCGGGCTTTGCATCTCGCCAAACGTAGTAATCGCGATATGGCGAGTCTTTTGACTCACAGGCTTGTTGAAACCAAGAATGTTCATCGGATGTGTGGTTGACAACAAGGTCCATCACGATACGAATATTCTTTTGTTTGGCTTCCTCGATCAGTGCTTCCATATCCTGCATAGAGCCAAACTCAGGGGCAATGGCTTGATAATTAGAAATATCGTAGCCGTTATCATCCATCGGAGATTGATAGACAGGCGACAACCAAAGAACATCGACGCCCAAACCTGCCAAATAATCGAGCTTTGAGCGAATACCATTTAGGTCACCAATGCCATCACCGTTGGAATCGCAAAAGCTTCGCGGGTAGATTTGATAGACCACAGAGTCATGCCACCATTTTTGTTCCATGAACCGATCCTTTACTAATATTGATTTGCCACCACTTTACGAAGTTCATGCTGGGATTAAAAATAGAATCTTCGTATAATCCTATAGTTTTTTTATATAGCAGAGCTTTCGATGCCATGGCACTAAATAAATCGATAAAGTACTTCTTAGCGGTAGCAAAACACGGCAATATCAAACGTGCCTCTGATGAACTCTACATTAGCCAACCCTCACTCACCGCGGCGATCAAAAAGCTAGAAAGCGAGATGGGGGCACCACTTTTCAACCGTCTCTCAAAAGGTGTGGAGCTGACAGCTTATGGTCTTAAGTTTCGGGAGTTTGCTCAAGAACAACAAGAGCATTACTTTGCGCTAAAACACCAGTTTAATGATATGCAGCAGCGACAGTTTGGTAAGGTGAAAATTGGTACTGGTGAAGTGTGGTGGGAAGGGTTTGTTAAGCGTTCGGTTATGGACTATCAAGCGATACATCCAGCGAGTTCCTTTCATCTTGAGTTTGGCAACAATCTTTCTTTGCTGCATCACTTAATCCAAGGTGATATAGATTTATTTATAGGTCACGAGGTTTCAGACTTATCAGAATCCTGCCGCGTCGCCTTTCAACCTTTGTTTCAAGACTTCGAAGCGCTCTATGTTTCAAATCGCCATCCCCTCGCCACTGGCATCACTAATAACGGTATGATTAGCGATTATCCTCTACTCAGAGTTACTCCAAACCATCCTAGGCATCAATCCGTTTTATTGAATGGCCTGCCGCACGATGAACTGCTGGACGAACGTATTATTTATGACGTGGATTCAGTAATGGCGAGTATTGATATGCTTCATATAACCCAAGCGGTGATGCCATATAGTCATAGAGCACAAGAGTGGCTAACGAGACACGATTTAGTTGCCATTCACCTCGATGATAAAAAGATCGGAAACATTGGTATCTACACCAAACAAGGGGAAGCGAAGCGAAACGTGGATGAGTTGATTGAACTTCTGAAGTCCAACGCTGATATCGCGTACACAAATGTAAATTCCCTGTAAGGTCACTCGATTGTCATCTTTCTTTCATTAAAGTTTGATGTAATCGCGACTCCTATTTTAGTAAGAGACAGGAGCTCGACTTGACCCTTAGCGACATCACCTTAAGTGAAACCACATTGACCAACTTAAAGTCTGTTGAATATCAATGGATTAGAACCATGTATGTCGAGGGGTATCAAAGAGAAGAGATCAACCACTACATCAATGCTTGCTTTGGTGGTGATGATGTATTTGCTGATTTATTTCAGAGAGTCGCACTGGAGCAAGAAAGCTTATATGTCTTACTCCAGTACGTAGGGTGTGCGCCCTCTAGCCGTGAACTAGGTTAGCGCTATCTTCTGTAGTGGGTGAGCGTTTCAGAATGACATCCACTTCGGTCACCGTATAAGGCTTATCGACCTTACAACTAACATCTTCCACAAAGCGCTCGTAGCTCTTAAACGTCATCGACTCTCGCTTCGGATCAACGTAAATCGATACCCAAGTTTTTCTACCCAACTTGGTAATGAAAATATCGACAATCTCAATCTCGTATTCTTGTGCCAAGCCTTTTAAGCTTCGGTAGATCGGTTTAGTGTGCTCAATTGGTGGCATGGCTAGAGTAAGCTCTCGCATACCATTCTTTATGAGTTTAATCGGGTCACTGATAAACGCGAGACTGAACAGCACCACTAAGATTTGGTCGATGTAACGCCCAACCCATCCAAACGACGTCTCTTGGATAATAATCACCAGCACCAATGCGACACCGATAGCACCGGATATCACACCATTGATAAACCAAGCGTTCTTCTCTGCCTTGAGGATATCGGAGTTAGACTGCTTGTGGCCTATGTGGCACGCCCAATAAAGAAGTGCACATAGAATCACTGCAGGGAACACGTAGACGGCCATTAGACCCAATGCGGGCTCTCTACCACCAGCAAGGATCACAGGAATATTACTGCCCACCGCAAACGCGATCAAAATCAGTATCGTTATGCCTTTAATCACCACAATTAGCGGCTCAAACGCAAAGAAGCCGATGGGATAATGTCTTGACGTGCCAGACTCTGTAAGCTTCGCGATACGCAATGAGGCGAACGATACCACAGCTGAAAGCAGGTTAAACGAAGCATCTAATAAGATGGCACTAGAACCCGAAATAGAGGCCATAATACCGCCCCAAAGCGCGAGAATACCGGCACCTACAGCTGAAATTATTAATGCTCTGGATTCATTGATTTTTATCATTTGGTCATCCTTTCCAAACGCAGTAACTATTACTATTGTGTTAATTCTTATAACACAGCTATATGACCATTCCTATGGCGGACACACTGTTTGCTCAAAGTTAGTGCAAACGGTGACATCACTTATCACATTCCTACGTTAGGTCAGCTTAGGAACAATTCGTTTTCCACATAAAAACAAAAGTATCAAAAGGTAACATCCTGACAAAGTTGGGGATTTCTTTGCGATTCCCGTACGGTCGCTAACCGCCGGGTAACAGGACTATGACTCTAGGCATCTACATTGTTCATTCCAAGAACCTATTAGAGACGCGAATAATGTCCAAATTAAAACTTTCTGCAGTGGTAGCCATTCTCGTTGGTCTAGTGAGCCTTAATGCTTCGGCACACCCTCAAGGACACCACAAGCACAAACATAAACATAAAGGAAAACCCCACAAGGAAGTCGTAGTCGTTAAGAAGTACCACCCTTCTCCTAAGAAGCGCCCAAAACATCGACACTACCACTACAAAAAAATGCCGAGGCACACGACGTACATAAAAATCGGCAACTTCACCTATGCACGTGTGGATGGACATTACTACCGCAGACAAGGCGACAATTACGTCAACGTCATCATCAAGTAACAAGTGGGAAAAGTCATCTAGGTGTAGAAAAGAAGAAGCCCGAGCGAATGCTCGGGCGTCGGTTACAAGAACTGTTAGTCGTGATAGTAAGGAATCCGTTTAACAGCCAGCTATACGTAACACCAGTGTTGCTTATTTAACTTGTCGGCGGCCAAACCAATAGGTGTTAAACAAGACAAAAAAATGGGTGACCTTGCGGTCACCCTTATCGTTTTTATCCTTTGACACCGCCGGCGGTCAAACCACCAACCAGCCAACGCTGTGCGAGTAGGAATACGACTGTGATAGGTAGTGCTGATAGTACTGCCGCTGCCGCGAAGTCACCCCATAGGTAGTTCTGAGGGTACAAGTACTGCTGCATACCAACCGCTAGTGTGTACGAGTTTACATCAGAAAGTAGTAGTGATGCTACCGGTACTTCACCAACAACCATGATGAACGACAGAATAAATACAACCGCTAGAATTGGCACTGATAGTGGCAGAAGAACTAGGCGGAATGCTTGCCATGGCGTTGCACCATCAAGTGCTGCAGCTTCTTCTAGAGAGCCATCAATCGTTTCGAAGTAGCCTTTGATTGTCCAGACGTGAAGTGCAATACCACCCAAGTAAGAGAAAATCAGACCGCCGTGTGTATTCAACCCTAGGAACGGAATGTACTGACCTAGTTTATCGAACAATGCGTAAATCGCTACCAGTGCTAGTACTGCTGGGAACATCTGGAAAATCATCATCGCTTTTAGGATGGTTGACTTACCTTTAAAGCGCATACGAGCAAATGCGTAAGCAGACGTTGTTGATAGACATACAATCAAGATTGATGAAATACCCGCAACTTTAATTGAGTTCCACAACCAAGTTAGTACTGGGAACGGAGGCGGTGTTACTGAGCCGTCTGCGTTCGTTACCGAGAAACCTAGTGCTAGTTTCCAGTGTTCTAGCGATGGGTTCTCTGGGATTAGGCTACCTGTCGCGAAGTTACCTTCACGGAATGAGATAGCGATAATCATCAGTAGTGGGAAAATAATCAGCGATAGGAAAGCCCACATAGCGATGTGTGTTGCCCAAACGCGGTATTTTAATGACTTACCTTGTACCATTGCCATTTTAGGCCTCCTTAGTCTTGAGCTACTTTCGTGACGCGTAGGTTAAGTAGTGCTAGTGCACCTACTAGTAGGAAGATCAGTGTTGCGATTGCACTCGCTAGACCGAAGTCTTGACCACCAGAACCTTCAAACGCGATACGGTACGTGTAGTTAACCAATAGGTCGGTGTAACCCGCTGGCTCAGAAGTACCAATCATGTTAGGACCACCATTCGTTAGAAGGGCAATCAGTACGAAGTTGTTGAAGTTAAACGCGAAACTTGCAATTAGTAGCGGAGTTAGCGGCTTAATCATCAGTGGCATTGTGATCTTAGTGAAGTTCGAGATGAAGTTTGAGCCGTCGATAGCAGACGCTTCATACAGGTCATCAGGAATCGCTTTTAGCATACCCATACATAGAATCATCATGTAAGGGAAACCTAGCCAAGTGTTCACGATAAGAATCATCACTTTAGCCATCAGTGGATCAGAGAACCAGCTCGGGCTAATGCCAAATAGACCTTCAAGTAGCATGTTCACTTCACCAAAGCTTTGGTTGAACAAACCCTTAAAGATAAGAATCGAGATAAATGCTGGTACCGCGTATGGAAGAATCAGTAGTACACGATAAACAGCGCGACCGCGTAGTGCTTCCCATTGAACAACACTCGCCAGGATAAGACCAATCAGTACCGTTAGCGCGACGCTCACTGCAGAGAATACGATTGTCCAGATGAAGATGCTGATGAATGGCTCTTTGATACCGTCGTCTTTCCAGACACGTTCAAAGTTATGTGTACCAATACCTACAATGAAGCCAGGAGAGACTGTGTTACCAACAAACTCACCATTGTCATTCACTGGTTGGTAGAAACCTACTTCCATATTTGGACGTAGTAGATCGCCAGTCTTGTTGTCGCGTAGGTCATCAGTGCCTTCAACAAACGTATAAAGCGGCTGTACCGATGCGAACTTACGAAGACCACTCATACGAATGTCTTCACCACTCGGCATATGCAGATCAATCGTGTTCAAAGTAGAACGGTTTTGGATGATCGTTTTGATCTGTTCCTTATCACCAGCCTGAGTATCTACCGCCGATAGGTCGTAATCAGCAGATGGGCTAGAGATATCAAATTCAGGTGTAGCGAGCAGCTGTTCACCGTCTTTCACGTAGATGCGGTGACCGTTTTCTGTCTTATAAAGATCAAACGAGAAGCTCTCACCCGTTTGGAAAGTACGCTGCATAAGAACGTTTTGAGTTCTTTCCAAAGAGAGTTGGTTCTTCGCGCTGTAGTTCGTGAAGGCAAGGCCTACCGTGTACGCCAAAGGGAAAAGAATAAAAAGGATCATACCCGCGATACCTGGATAGATATAACGGTGTGCGTACGTTTTCTTACTGCCGAAAATATAGAGTGCCAGAGCGGTAAGAATCACAGTAAGCAATGCGAATGCAAGCTCACCACGGGAATACATAAGAATAGTCGCGTAACCATTGATAAGTCCCACTGAGCCAAGAAGTCCCCACTTGATGAATACTTTCTTGCTGCTTGGAACTGTACTAGTTTCAGCTGACATGGCATCTGTACCTTGAACTGACTGCATAAAAGGACCTGCTAGCGATAATACAAAAAATAAAAGAAGGAGGGGTTACCCCCTCCTTAAAGGGTAGTTCTAGAAAATTACTTCGTCATTTGCTTTTCAGCATCAGCAACAGCTGCGTCAACTGATTGGCGACCGTCAACTACGTTGATGATAGCGTTCTTAGCAGAAGCCCAGAATGCGCTCATTTGTGGAACGTTAGGCATGATTTCACCGTTCATCGCGTTGTCCATTGTCGCTGCGATACGTGCATCAGAACCTAGCTCGTCTTGGAATGAAGTTAGAGCAACTGCGCCTAGTGGCTTGTCGTTGTTCACTTCACGTAGACCGTCGTTAGTTAGTAGGTAGTTCTCTAGGAACTCAACCGCTAGGTCACGGTTAGGTGACGCAGTGCTGATACCTGCTGTTAGTACGCCAACGAAAGGCTTAGAAGCTTGACCGTTGAACTTAGGAAGCGTAGCAACACCGTAGTTGATGCCAGACTTCTCGATGTTCGCCCAAGACCATGGACCGTTGATAGTCATTGCAGTCTTACCTTGGTTGAACGCAGACTCAGATACTGAGTAGTCCATGTCTGCAGAGATAACGCCTTTGTCTACTAGACCTTTAACAAAGCTAAGCGCGTCCTTCACACCTTCTTTAGCGATACCTGCGTCTTTAACATCGTAGCTACCACCGTTGTATTTGAATGCATAGCCGCCGTCAGCAGCCATTAGAGGCCATGTGAAGTACGGTTCTTTTAGGTTCCACATGATTGCAGTCTTGCCATCTTTAGCAAGTTTTGCGTTCAATGCTTCAACTTCTTCCCAAGTCTTAGGTGGGTTTGGAACCAAATCTTTGTTGTAGATTAGAGATAGAGATTCAACTGCTACTGGGTAACCGATGATTTTGCCGTCGTACTTAACTGCGTCCCATGCGAAATCAACGATGCCTTCTTTAGTTTCTTTAGAAGGTTTAACCTCAGCTAGCAAACCTGCTTGAGCATACTCACCGAAACGGTCGTGTGCCCAGAAAATGATATCAGGACCATCACCAGTCGCTGCAACTTGAGGGAAGCGAGCTTCAAGACCATCTGGGTGAGCAACTGTCACTTTGATGCCTGTGTCTTCTTCGAACTTTTTACCTACTTCTGCAAGACCGTTGTAACCTTTGTCACCATTAATCCAAATGGTAAGTTGTCCTTCTTCGATAGCAGCGTTTGCACCAAAAGAACCTAGAGCTACTAGGGTACCTAGAGCTACAGTGCTTAGGGCTTTTTTCATGTTTATATCCTTTTTATAGTTTTGATCGCAGGTTCATCCAGAGGTTCATCCAGAGGATTTCCCAAGTTTCGACGAGTATCATCTAAAAAATACAGCAAGCTCTCATCATCCTACTCTCTACGCCCTCGCTACAAGCGTTGATTTCCGTGACCTCAATCGCTCAAGACTATAGATCAACATCACAAAACAATCTGCACTTGTGACAGAATTCACTATTATCAGGCGCAAATTTTTGACCAAGATCTCACACGTCATTTCTACCCCCCTATCCTCCTCCTCCTTTTCTACTACCCCCATAATTATTTTTGTCAGGAGGATGTCTGAGCGACCTCAATCAAGGAAACTGCAGTCATCCAAGAGTGGATGGTAAGAACCCTTTACCAGTAAGAGCTTGTCTCTATCAGTTTCTACAAGGAACGTATACTGGGTTTTCATCGCCGGGCTCGCCAAGTAGTCATAAATTGAAGTACTAGTGGTAATTTATTTTACGGGGGAGGTTTTCAATTTGTGTCGGGGGATACTAGCGAAGTCTTGGCTTTGAGGGTGGCGCCAAATCGTACAGCGCCACCCTTTTTTCTTTCCATCTAGGACAATTTGCACTAACGAAGGAACATAAAACCCTAATATCATAAGCAAAACAGTCCTAACGCTTCAGCCTTGTCGCTGGAGTCACACACTGACCAATTTCCTACTATTATTACCTGTCGAATTATCTCTATAATGACCGACGGAAAGAAAAATGAATCGAGGACGAGCTACATGGCGAGTGTCACGTTAAAAAATGTTAGTAAAGCGTACGGTGACGTACTGATCTCCAAGAATGTCGACCTAGAAATCAATGAAGGCGAATTTGTTGTCTTCGTTGGTCCATCAGGTTGTGGTAAATCAACTCTACTACGTTGTATCGCGGGTTTAGAAGACATCACGTCCGGTGATTTGTATATTGGTGACGAGCGCATGAACGATGTTGAGCCATCGAAGCGCGGTGTGGGCATGGTATTCCAGTCTTACGCTCTTTACCCTCACCTTAACCTATATGACAACATGTCATTTGGTCTGAAGCTTGCTAAAGCAGACAAAAAAGAAATTGATCGTCGTGTTGAGCACGCTGCAGAAATCCTTCAGCTTGGTCACCTGCTAGAGCGTCAACCAAAAGCACTTTCTGGTGGTCAGCGTCAGCGTGTGGCTATCGGTCGTACTCTAGTCTCTCAGCCAAATGTATTCCTACTAGACGAACCGCTATCTAACCTAGATGCTGCGCTTCGCGTAAACATGCGTTCGCAAATCACTAAACTTCAACGCCAGCTTGGTTGCACCATGATCTACGTAACGCACGATCAGGTGGAAGCGATGACAATGGCAGACAAGATTGTTGTTCTAGACGCAGGCTATGTTGCGCAGGTTGGTAAGCCTCTTGAGCTTTACCACTACCCTGATAACCGCTTCGTTGCTGGCTTCATTGGTTCACCTAAGATGAACTTTATGAGCGTATTCATCGAAGAAGTGGAAGCAGAGCGCGTTAAAGTTCAGCTTTCTGATGGCGACTCTTTCTGGATTCCTGTTGACGGCACAACCGTTAACAAAGGTGACCGTATGTCTATGGGCGTACGTCCAGAGCACTTGGTATCGGCGGAAGAAGGCGATGCGAAAGTGGAAGGCGAAGTCATGATCGTTGAAAAGCTAGGTAACGAAACTCAGGTTTATCTAAACCTTGAAAGCGCAGATGCAGACGTTATCTACCGTCAGCCTGATACGCTTTCTGTTGAAGTTGGTGATAAGTTTGAGATTGGTATTCCAGCTCACCGTTGTCACCTATTCCACAGCGATGGCAAAGCTTGCCGCCGTTTGTATAAAGAAGCGGGTGTATAAGCATTCATTACAGTTTTAAGCATCTTTGCTTGCTGAAAAACCCTCCCTTCTAACGAAGCGGAGGGTTTTTATTTTGGTGAGATATGACAGTGTTCGTCTACAGCAAATACCTCTTCATTAACTGTATTCATGACAGTCAAGGGAAAGGCTTCTCGTTGAAGATAAAAACTCGACACGCCACCGTTTTGACTCGATGTTAATACGGAGGAGTCGCTCGTCGTAACTTGAATCCTTAGCGCTTCATCGTCTCCTACGCTGAGCTCAACCACGAAAAATGGACCGTCTTTGTAACATTTCATGTACTCACCGAGGTTATTGGCATCAGCGAAAGTCGAACAAAGTAAAAAGGTTACCCAAAGGGTAACCTTTTTCATATAGAGGCTCATAGGAGATTAGTACTGAGTCACTGTGACTGACGTATTGTGAGAGTTTGTTTGAGCAACATACGATGCATCATCCCACGTTTGTGTTACGTCTACCATATTGTTAGTGGATGAATGTAGGAAGACTTTAGAGTCGTTGCGGTTGCCTTTTTGGTTCACACTGATTTCATTGTCTGAACTAGCAGCGCGCAGAGACACGATCGACGTGTTATCAAAGCGAGAGGTATTCTTACCCTGTTTAACATCTACTGTGTTGTTAGATGATGCCGCATCAAACCAAACTTCAGAGTCTTGTTGTAAGCCATTCTGTACTACAGTCGTCTCGTTACCTTTACTCTTATTAGTAGAACGAACACGAGACCAGTTATCTACCCCGTTTTGCGTAACTGAAACAGTTGAGTTGTCTTCATCGTGTGCCATGTACACAACAGAGTCGTTAGCGTGACCTGTCTGCATGATATCGACATCTGCGCCACCAGTTTTGCCTGCGATTTTAACCAAAGAGTCATTGAAGCTGAAATTACCAGACTGTGTAATCGCCACATCATTATTGTTACCTGGGCTTTGCAAGCGAATATCGACTGCGGAACGGTTACCGTCAAACACGCCGAGTTCACCCTGCGTTACCGTGACCGTAGTTCCTTGGTCATTGGCTTGTAGCACCACACTGTTGTTGTCTTGACCTTGATTGGCCAGTTGACCGTAGCCACCGAAGTTGACTTCTTTACCCGTTGCAGGACCATTCGCCAAAGCCGTAGTAGAAGCCAATGCCAAACCTATACACAAAACTAACTTTTTCATAATCACACCTATTTCCTTTTTTTCTTTCCTTGTCGACAGTTTTTCTCTTGCGAGAAACTCTTTCTAAACCGCGCTACTACTCAATTCGCTTGGTTTATATAAACTCTCATGGCACTCGACGCATTGATGATGGCTGCATCGCCACCGTCTTGCGAAATACCGAGATTGGCACCACCTCCAGCAACAACAAGCGCTATATTGTTGTCATTTTGCTGGTTGATGCTTAGCCTGTTGGGCGAGCCTGAGAAGTTGGTCTGCCCCAGCAACGCTAGGTTGTTGTCACCTTGTTGATTGACCAATGCTTCTCCGTTAAACCCTATTTGCCCAACAGCAGCAGCGTTGTTATCACCCTCTTGGTTGATATACGCCACGTTGTTATTACCCTTTTGTCCTACTAAAGCGGTATTACTCACTCCTTCTTGCCTTACTCTCGACCGATTCCCTGCACCAGGTCCGTGACTTTTTTGCGAGACGATAACAACCGAATCAAATGAGTTGACGGTCTCTATCTCCGACAGGTTGTCTACGTCTCCCGAATACGAAGCGAGGTCCTCATAATCGCTTACAATGTCCTCACTCACGCCATGTAAAAAAGAGCCACCCGACGACAAACCGCCGTTTGGTGCCAGCACTAATGGAGAGGACGAAACGGGTAATGATGTAGACGCCATTAGAATGGCGCCAATTACCCCATTCCACACCAATTGTCCTCTGTTTCTTGACCATCCCATGTAAGCTCTCCTTGCGTTCAACAATGTTTGTTTGACTACGAAATGAACTGAGTAAATACATTGGATGAACACCCAAGATGTATTTAAGGTCCAGTTAACGTGTCGAATATTGTTGCGCCTTGGTAAGAGTAAATATTGGTGGGGACATTAACCCTAAACTTAAATTGATTTATCAAATTAAGTTCTCAATGAGATGTGCAATATCTTCTATGAAATGGTCATCGCAAGTATGAAAAAATTAATCTAATAACTAGTGCTCTAGTTTATTTTGGATTCATATTCGGTGGATTAATCTTAATGGTGTCGGTGTTATACCGCTTCTCTTGTATCGGAAATGGATTTCAAACGGGATTAGGGATGGATAAGCTGCTTCCTTCAATTGCAACCTTGCTTCTCATGACGAGCTCTACCGTGGCTGCGGAGAGTTTGGAGAGTAGTGCCCCCCTTGAAAATGGTGGCAAGCTCGAAAGCCACGAAGCCTCTCCGTTTTACAACTATAACGAAGTAAGCGGTGTCATCGTCGATAGAACGATTACACGTCTGGGTGAGGATTTTTATTTTTTCTTTTCTCAGCAACTGAACGATCAGTACCCAGACTTACAAGAAAACCTTTCGGTCAAAGAAATACCTACAGCATTGTCCGGCAGTATTATTGAAGTGTTTCACTCGAGGCAAGTGATATATAGAACCGCTCTTTCACCTGGTCGAAGACAAGCAAAAGATAGAGCGAACGATGCCATTAGAGTAGTGGGCAATTATATGATCCGCTGGCAAGCAGAAAGGCTGTATTTAGACACGTTCGATTTAGAGCATGATGAATTCTAAGGAGTCAGGGATGGCAAAAGCAACCATGAAACTTACCCTGTTAGCGGCAGCTATAATGACGCCGCTGTATGCGTTAGGAACGGAACTTATCTATACCCCAGTCAACCCAAGCTTTGGGGGGAATCCGTTGAACAGTACCATTTTGATCAACCACGCCAACGCGATTAATGATTACGAAGATCCAAATGCCAGCACGTTTGACTTCGAAGAAGAATCTTCGTTGGACAGACTAGCCTCAAGCTTGGAGTCACGATTAATCAGTCAGTTGCTTGCAGATATAGGTAACGGCAACACAGGACAACTCGAAACCGATGACTTCTTCCTAAACGTCGTCGACGATTCTGGCACTCTACTGGTGCAAATCGTCGATAAGTTAACTGGTGAATCGACAGAAATCAGTGTTTCTGGACTCAATCCCGACCTCTAATTTACAAGGAAAGTGTTATGAAAGGTCTCGTTATGCTATGCCTAGCGGCAATGCTGGGTGGGTGTGCTTATTCCCTAGATATTCCAGATACCTCAGCGACACCAAAGCTAATGCCTAGAGGGGCAACTTACACAGATCTCGTGTCACTCCCTAAGCCTGCGGGAAAGATTTTAGTCTCGGTGTATGATTTCAGAGACCAGACGGGTCAATACAAGCCCCAGCCAAACAGTAACTTCTCAACCGCAGTTCCTCAAGGTGGAACATCGTTGCTGACGACCTCGTTACTTGACTCACAGTGGTTTATTCCCTTGGAACGTGAGGGACTGCAAAACCTGCTAACAGAACGGAAAATAATCAGAGCGGCTCAAAAGAAGGAAAAAAGCATCTCGAATCACGGTGCTGACCTATCGTCGCTCAACTCCGCCAACGTGGTCATCGAGGGAGGCATCGTCGCCTATGACTCCAACATACGCACAGGTGGTGTTGGTGCCAAATACTTAGGCATTGGTGCGTCAGGGCAATACAGAACGGACCAAGTGACAGTAAACCTCAGAGCGGTGGACGTTCGCAGTGGCCAAGTCTTACTGAGTATCACCACGTCTAAAACCATTTCCTCTCATGAGATAGGCTTAGGGGCGTTTCGTTTTATCGACTACAAAGAGTTACTTGAAGTTGAGATGGGATACAGTAATAACGAGCCTGTAAACATAGCAATTATGTCAGCCATTGACGCTGCAGTGATTCATCTTATCGTGAAAGGAATGGAAAGAGGCATGTGGTCCTCCCAAGACCCAAACGCGATGTCTAATCCTATCATCGCTCGCTATTCAAACGAGACCACAGAAATACTGTAGTGCTTGAGCACGTTCCCAACGAGTAAGCAGCAAACAGGGCTATGCGGAAAAAGGAACTTACCCGTGGCCCTGTTTTTTCATCCTTGATAAAGCTCAGAGATCAGCGCCTCTAGCTCATCCATATTGTTCAATGAAGGCAAAATAATTTGCTTGTTACCATTGACGATAATCGTTGGCGTTTGGCGAATACGGTATTCACTGACCAAAAGGTTGTGCTCTCCTACTTCGTCTTTTATGCACTGGCTTGGCGTTTCGAACTCGCTCGCATCAACGCCGCAGTCATCCAATACGTCCAACACATCCTTTCTATATCTAGGAGCCTCGTCTTTAGTAAAATGGATTCGACGGATAAGCGCCTTGATATAAGCATGGGCTTTATTTTGTCTCCTAGCGACGACATACCCTTGTTGTATCTCACTACCTATCTTTCCAACGGGGACAACAACTTCCTTGATGTCCATACCTTTGTCTGAAGCAAGCTTAAGAATTGGGTCATGGACCATGGCACAAGGTCCACAATAGGGAGAGTGAAATAGCATGACCATCGGAGTCACTGTAGGCTCCCTATCCATTTCGAGGTAATGGATACCCTCTCGAAATTGACCAGCCACACTAACGCTAGACACCAGGCTTAAAAGAAAGACAGTAAAAAGACATCTCATCGCTGAAACTCCTGAACAAAAGGAGCTCAAAAGTAATAGAAACTGTATTTGTAGTGAACTCAATGAGCAGTAGATAAACGTAAAAAAGCAGAAGCGAATAGGCTCGGCTTCTGCTTTACATTGCTACCACGGGATACACACTAAGGACTAATTGTTACGGCACGAACTCGCTCGTCGCGACGTTGTTTTTAACCCATAGTAGCGCCTGCAGGCGATTCTTCACTTTTATCTTCTTGAAGGCATTATGCAAATGCGCTTTAACCGTGTTTTCGCTCACAAACAAGGCATCCGCAATCTCTGTGTTAGAGGCACCATCGCCAAGCAGTTT
Organism: Vibrio maritimus; assembly: GCF_021441885.1. Lineage (NCBI taxonomy): Bacteria > Pseudomonadati > Pseudomonadota > Gammaproteobacteria > Vibrionales > Vibrionaceae > Vibrio > Vibrio maritimus. The sequence goes on along the minus strand of NZ_CP090439.1, from coordinate 1,276,900 downwards.
AATGATTTGCTGCTCGCGCTTAGTAAGCTTTGTGTAGTAAGGGCTGGTTTTCGCGCACTGTCGACGTCTATAAAAATGCACATATTCGTAGACAAGCTTACGACTCATCCAAAGCTCACCGGCTAAAATACGCTCAAAGCCGTTGACTAAGGTTTCAATGGTATCGGTGTCATAAAAAACCCCGACCAAATTCTGCCACTTAAGCATTTCAGCATGAGCCAGATTAGAAGGGGCATTGAGCAGGATTTCTTGAGTATACCCCTCTACGTCTTCAAACACCTCTAAATACTTGGCTACGTTTCTATTACCAATCGCAGAGTAATCAATAATGATATAACTCGTATCACTACCTAGCGTTTCGTCACGTTGGCTATATAGCGTCTCAGGAGACACCAAGCGTATAGTGAGCGCAACCTTTTGCTCTATGGAATCCTTGAGCAGATTAGATTGCAGGCTGTTTCCGGCCAAAAGAATAGCGTTGCGTGCGATATCCTTATCATCTGACATAACAAATCCTTCCATGTAGGTCGTTCAGTCATTCTAATTCAAGAGTATAACAGAGGATTTTTAACCTGGCAGACCAAAGTAATAGATGTGACCAAGTTAATTTTTTAAATTTCATGTAGTTAAATCCACATTCTCAGTAATGAGAAAAGTCTTATTCATGTAAGTCGTAGCAGAACTCACCCTCATAGATAACGAGTCACCTTTCAGCTTTAGCCTTCTCCAGGCACTCCCAAAAAACATGACCTCAGACGCAGATGCATCACTAAATAAACTTACGTTTATTTATCGAGAAGCAACGCTAAACCATATAACGCCCAGTAATCCGAATTAGTTAGCCGCAGTGACTTAAAATTATCCTCCGCAATTACTAGGGATAGTTTATAAAGCCTTTGCCTTTTTATACATAGTATTTAGATACAGATGGGCAGTAACAGCCCACGCAAAGGTACGTAGATAAAGTTAGGACGTACACCGAATAATAAAAACTGAGTAACGATCATGGATAGGACATCAGCAAGGTTGCGTCAATGTTATGGCATGAAGAGCTTAGCGAATTTTCTGACACTATTTGTCTTGAAGTGTTCAGGTGCCCTTTTAATAGGAACACTTCTAATAGTAACCACCACAGTTAATGTCGTTGCGAATCCATTAAAGGGATATGTAGTACCACTCTCAAGCCCAATTACAAATGAAGGCAAGTTTGGGACTGGGATCGAGAGTTCACCTTTTGGTTCCATCGAGCAAATAGAGAATCAACAAGATCTAGCATCGACCAACGAGCTTAACGTTTCAGAGGTCGATATTGAAAGCTCTAGCGGCTCTACTGTGCACATTTTTCAACAGAGTGATGACTGGGGTACAAACTGGGCCGAAGTCACTGTCGATGGTAATGGAAATTATGTGTTGGTCAGCCAAGATGGCAGCCAAAACCAGGCTTATCTAGCACAAAGTGGCGATGACAACACCGCCCTACTATTGCAAAAGGGAGTGAATAATACCGCCCTGTTACTACAGGACGGAAACGAGAACTTTGTGTTCGTAACACAAAAAAATATGAAGGGGAGGCATCACAGCAAAGTTAGTGTTTCACAGCTAGGTAATGGTCACTCAGCCGTCATATTGGCGGGGCCAAAAGCAAACGTGGGAATTGAACAAGCAGGTAGTGCGCCAAAAGCCATCATCATGGACGTATCCAGTTCAATGGCGGTTGACGTCACCAGCTATTAGGTTAGATAGGCTACTTGGCAAAATGAACCGCTCTCGCAGATTCATTTTGTGGGCTTAAGGCGCCTACCTAAATAGAGATTTTTTTATTAGGTATTTTAAGGAAGAAATAATGAATTATTCGAAAGTAGCAGCGTCAGTCGTTCTGACATTGGCAATGACAGGTATGGCAACTGCATCGGAGTCAACCATTAATATAACAGGTGATAACTCTAGCGGTGCGACAAGCCAATCTACACTGGCCAGCAGCGAGGCGAGTATTGTGATTAACGCTTCAGAGAGTTCATCCGTAATTTCTCAAACTGGTGACGACAGCGCTGTTGCAAAAATCAAACAATATGGTGACGACTCAACGGCTTCTATTACTCAAACACAGGAAAGCAGTGCCCCTAACTACTTGAAGAAGCGTAAAGCATTCATCGATCAAACCGCACTAGCAGGTAATAATGACGCGATAATCGTTCAAGAGACCGCTGCTGGCGAGGCTAGCATTAAGCAAAGGGATAGTACAACAAACGCACTTGCTGAGATTTATACCAGTGGCGCTGGTAGCTCCAACATGACTATTGACCAGGCAAGTGTTACTGGGGAATCTAAAGCCAAGATTTTAAATGTTAGTGACAAGACTTATGCCAATCAAAATAGAGATACAGCCACAATTAATCAAGTGAGAGGTTCGAATTTAGACGCCTCAATCGCTCAGACAGGAAACGAAAACAAATCCAAGATTCAGCAAGGATACGTAAATGGATTAGAGCTAACAGATTCTAAAGCAACTATTAACGTTGTCGGTGATAAGAATGAGCTATCCATTGAACAAAAGTTCGGCGCAAACAACATGGCCTTGGCTGAGGCATTTGGTGACGAAAACACTATTGATACACTACAGCATGGTAGTCAAAACTCTCTGACAATTGATGTGACGGGTAATGGAAACAGTGCCGGTGACGCGGACTTTATGATCTCACAAGTAGGCAGTTTTAATTCAGTTAATGCTAGTATTTGGGGAGACAATAACGTTAGCGTTATCTCACAAGTAGGAGATAATCACATCGCAAATAGTATGATTATTGGTAGTGGCAATACATCGACAATTACTCAACAGTAAAAATAAACAGCTCCCTTCGAGGGAGCTGCTTTTCTCTATAAGCTCACAAGGTAGCAAAACTAAGTTAAATACTCATGCGGTGACACATTATCTTTCACCCAAATCAAAGCCTGCAGACGATTTGAAACATTGATTTTCTTGAAAGTATTGTGTAGATGAGCCTTTACCGTGTTCTCGCTCAAGAACAGCTCCTCTGCGATTTGCACATTCGTTGCCCCCTCACCCAGCAATTTAATGATCTGCTTTTCTCGCTTGGTTAGATGCGTGTAATAAGGGTTCGTTGATGCACACAAACGCTGCCTATAGAGCTTAATGTATTCATGAATCAACTTGCGACTCATCCACATTTCACCATTTAAGATGCATTTAAACCCTTTGATGAGTTTGTCCATATCATCGGTACCATAGAAGATCCCTACCAAGCGCTGCCATCGAAGCAGTTCACTCTGTCTGATACCCGGTTTTGAATTGATAAGTACTTCTTGTGCCTCTACGTCAAAGTGACTTCGCAGCTCGTTGTACTTAGTTAAATGACGTTCACTCAATGCAGGTTGATCAACAATAATCAACGACACCTCATGATCATTGTGTTGCGTTTGGTAATTGTTAAGCCGTTCGATAGAAATTAGTCGAATATCCATAGCCAGCTTCTGTTCTAATAATTCCTTTAACAAACTGGATTGTAGATTATTCTCTGCCAACAGTACTGCACGTTGGCTCCTAGATTGAGCCGTTTGCATTATTATCTCCATTTAATAAATATTGTGCGTGTATCTAGTAACAAAGTTAATATTAAGGTAATTCAGGACTAATACGTCAAGACTAATTCTTGTGACACATATCCCATTGCAATCGGTTGCAATTATTCAATATCTTATTTAACAATTGGTTACAAAGCATTCTCAATTGTGAGACGCAGTGTTACTTAAGTTTACGAATTATGTTTTAATTTGATGCAGCGCACATTGAATATAATTAACTAGTACATTAGTTTAATTTTCAAATAACACTTAGAGGAAAAGCCAATAATGATTTTGGTTGGAGATAGAAAAGCCTCGAGGTTGAATTTTCAATCTCGAGGCTTTCGGGGAAACGATCGTACTAGATACTAGTGAATCGGGGTTTGGTTGTCCTTGTTGAACTTACCAAAATAGTGCTCTAGCACTTCTGGAGTGAGCTTGCCTTCGGCTTCCAGTCTTTTGAGTTCTGCGGCAATTTCACGTTGTTCTTCAATCGAAGGCAGCGCTACTTCTGGCTCAGACTCTACTTGAGACGCCATTTGCTCTAGCTCTTTCTCAAAATCGCTCATAATGATTAACCTCATCTATAACTCTAAACTTCGGCTAGTGTACTCGTTTTGAGTGATCCATACCAATTATCTGTTGATCTAGGTAAGCAACTGATTGCTTTTCATCCAGCTTGCTCTTGAACTTTGTCCATAGCGCCCACAGCTATGTATTTACAAAACAATGACCTAGATTAGGGAACTTTTCTCTCATTGTTTTCTCTATTTCTTATACTGTTTTCTTAATGCTTGCTATAAGGACCCATTATCATGCCAGCACAGTCTTTCCAACAACTACAACAGTACTTGCAATCTCAAGTTATTGGCCAAGACAACCTCGTCAAGCAACTACTCGTAGCATTACTGGCTGATGGTCATATCCTAGTAGAAGGCCCTCCGGGTCTTGCTAAAACACGCGCCGTAAAATCCTTAGCAGATTGCATTGAAGGGAGCTTTCACCGTGTCCAGTTTACACCCGACCTACTTCCATCGGACCTGACAGGTACAGATATCTATCGCCCAGAAACGGGGGAGTTTCAATTTAAGTCTGGTCCAATATTCCACTCATTGGTTCTCGCAGATGAAGTGAACCGTGCCCCAGCAAAAGTACAAGCAGCGATGCTTGAAGCAATGGCGGAAAAACAGATCAGTGTGGGTCAGACGACTTATCCGTTACCGGAACTGTTTTTGGTGATGGCTACACAAAACCCAATCGAGCAAGAGGGCACCTACCCTCTTCCAGAGGCGCAACTCGACCGCTTCTTACTTCATTTGGAAGTGGATTACCCGAATGAAGAAAGTGAGCTTGAAATTTTAAGATTGAATCGCGGCGAAGCTCAGGGCGAAACGCATCGATTTGAAACCAAGATTTCTCAAGAATCGATATTTAAAGCACGCCAAGAAGTCCTTGCCATACACATGGCTGACGCAATTGAGCGCTACATCGTACGCTTGGTCATGGCTACTAGACAACCAAGCACTTACAGCGCCAATCTAGAAAACTGGATTGAAATGGGTGTCAGTCCTCGTGCGACAATAGCATTAGACCGAGCAGCAAGAGCACACGCTTGGTTAGCAGGGAGAGACTTTGTAAGCCCAGAGGACATCCATGAAGTTATCTATCCGGTGCTACGCCATCGCCTACTGCTAACCTATCAAGCACAAGCAGAGGGCATTAATGGTAATGCGGTTATCGAAGAGCTGTTACGCACTGTGGCTTCAGCATAAATGGAGCCCTAGCATGATTGCTATCGCACATGTAAGAAGATAAGAATAACACTCTATGTTCACTAGCATTAAATCAAAGCTAAAGCAGGCATTGGGATCAACTGAAATAGTTGCACCATCTCTACAAGACTATGTGACGATGGGAAAACTACCTCAGCGGACTACAGGTGTAACCGTCACTCTAGAAGAGCTCTGCTTTTACCAAACGCACAGTCAACGGTGGCAACCACCAGCTAAAAGTATTTGGTCGCAGCTCAATGGACAGCATGCGAGTCCACGAAAAGGTCGTGGCATGACCTTCTCTGAAGTTCGCCAGTACCAAGCCGGCGATGACGTACGTCAGATTGACTGGCGTGTTACAGCAAGAACAGGAAAAGTTCACACTAAGCTTTTCACCGAAGAGCGAGAACGACCTGTCGTTCTATTTATAGATTTGACGTCGAGTATGCTCACGGGCACGCAATTGTTACTAAAATCGGTTCAACAGTGCCACTTAGCAGCATTACTCGCATGGGTTGCATTGAGTGGGAAAGATCGCGTCGGCGCAGTAGTTCGCGTGGGTTCTGAACTAGTCGAGATCAAACCTTCTAGTTCAAAGGCATCGGTCCTTCGTCTATTGAGTCAGCTATGTATGCTGCACAATCGCTTCTTACATCAATCGCGTCACAAAGAACCTGCTATTCTCGCCGATCCTTTCAATGCTCTCTCTAACCTTTGTAAAAAAGGCAGCGAGGTCATTGTACTTAGCGATTTTTCTGAGCTGACCGATGAGAATAAACAAGCTATGGGGCGACTCGCTAGGCACAATCGCGTACGCGCGATTCAAGTCTTCGACCCAATCGAAATAGGACGCACTCTGGCACGGGGTACTCAAAAAGTTCGGGGCAGACATCAAGAGCTTTCTCTGGATTTTTCTAGTGCCCAAGTAAAGCATCAATTAGCGGATGCTTTTAACGATCAAAAAGACTCGTTGGCAAAGACGTTATCAGACCATGGGATCGCACTATCACAGATATCTAGTGGTTCACCTTTACTTAGCCAACTCATCAAAACGCTTTAGTCGACAACGAAATCATGAATCAATCAACACAAACGTCATCACTGCCTCTTAAACCAATCCACCTTCCTGAAGAACCAGGAATGTGGCCGCTTCCTTGGGGTTATTGGGCAATCTTAGCCATCGCTATTATTTCAGTTTGCTTTTTGGTGTGGATGATTCGCCACCATAAAAAACGCTCTAGAGCTAAGGTGGCGGCGTCCAATCTTATTAAAACTAACACAAACTCGACACCATCATCGGCATTGGAAGTCGTTCGGCAAGCGGCACTCAGCTATTTCCCACGTGAAGACATCGCTAAGTTAACGGGTGAAAAATGGTTGTCTTTTTTGGATTCACAACTCGATCAACCTCGCTTTGCTAACAACCATCCACAATGGCAACAAGTGCTATACACTTCTGGAGTCAACAACAAAGAAACGAACCAAGCGCTCGTCGAAGACTGTCTTTACTGGGTAGAGAAAGCACTCCCACCTAAACGAAAATACCGAAACTGGAAGCAGTCATGACTGGATTTACGTTTGAATGGTGGTGGATGTTTGCAGCGCTCCCATTACCCATCATTGCCTATCGCTTAATGCCAGCACAGTCTTCATCAGTGAGAGTGACCTTACCACATATAGACTCGGCCTCGACGTCTGCAAATCGTCGAGACACAATGGGAAAAGTACTCGCGGTGATGGCGTGGATTTGCTTGGTAACCGCGAGCGCGCGCCCGGTTTGGTATGACGAACCCATTACTGTCTATCCCAAACACCGCGATATGATGCTCGTCATCGATCTGTCCTACTCGATGGCGCAAGAAGACATGTTGTTTGACGGTGAATATATCGATCGATTATCAACAGTAAAACGCGTTGTATCGGACTTCATTCAGCAGCGAGAGGGCGACCGTTTGGGCTTAGTTTACTTTGCCGATCATGCCTACCTTCAAACGCCACTCACATTCGATCACAAGGCGATTGAGACTCAACTCAACCAAACTGTGCTAAAACTTATCGGCACACAAACCGCGATAGGTGACGGTATTGGTCTTGCAACCAAAACCTTCATTGATGGCGATGCGCCCCAACGTGTCATGATCTTGCTCAGTGATGGCAGCAATAATGCTGGCGTTCTTGACCCAATGGAAGCCGCCGAAATTGCCAAAAAGAACAATACCATTATCTATACCGTCGGTATTGGTGCTGGTGAGATGCAAGTACGTGAGTTCTTTATGACTCGCACCGTTAACACTGCGGAGGATCTCGATGAAAGAGCTCTGATCGACATTGCAGAACTGACTGGCGGGCAGTATTTTCGAGCAAGAAATGCCAAAGAACTGAGCACCATTTACGATACGATCAACGCACTGCAACCCGTCCAGCAAGCGACTCAGTCATGGCGCCCAAAAACCGAATGGTTCTTTGTCCCTACATTTATCGCCTTACTGTTATTGGCTATGACTCTGATGATTAGGAGGAGCCATGTTTGATTTTGAGTTTCTCTACCCACAAGCACTTTGGCTGCTATTGCCTATGGCGGCTATTTCTCTATGGCTTAAGAGTAGTCAAAAATCTTCAAGCATTATTGCTGACCACCTCGCCAAAGCACTTGGCTCCGATACAGAGAAGAACAACCTCTTTTGGTGGTTCACTCCCCTATGCCTTGCCTTAATCATCGCTTTGGCGGGACCTAGCTTCGGAAAGGCTGAAAAACCGGGCGCTCAATCGGCAAACTCAAGGGTTTTGGTGGTGGATATGTCTCAGTCGGTCTACGCCGAAGACATTAAGCCAAGTCGACTTGCTCAAATCCGCTATAAGGCGCTCGATATATTGTCTCTGTTTGAACAGGGCCAAACCGGGTTGGTGGCGTACGCTGGCGATGCATACACCCTTAGCCCTCTCACAACGGATGCGGCAACCTTAGCTAATGCCATTCAGTACCTCTCCCCTGAAATCATGCCTTTTCAGGGCGCGAGGGCAGATCTGGCCGTTGAACAGGCGGTCAAGCTAATGACACAGGCGGGAACGACTAGGGGCAGTATCGTTCTATTCGCTGACGATCTAAGCTCTTCAGAATCAGAGGCCATAAGCAAGGTGCTTAATGGCACTGACTTCACTTTGTCCATTTTAGCTTTTGGTAGTCAAAGCGGAGCACCTATCCCGCTCAACGATGGCTCGCTATTGACCGACAGCCAAGGCAGAACCGTGGTCGCAAAAACACCCCACAAACAGATGCAACAGCTTGCAAAATCATTGGGGGGCAATTTCGCCACTTATCAAACCGACAACTCGGATATCGAAAAATTAGTAGCCGCATCATCGTTTGAAGGGATCTCCGAGTCGTCAGGGCAAACGCTCGATATCGCTATCAATCATGGCTATTGGTTATTGCCTCTCGCGCTGCTTTTAGTGCTTCCACTGTTTCGTAAAGGAGTGATCTTTTCATTGATTGGTTTGATGGTTGTGTCTGCTGGCTACCCTACTCCCGCGCAAGCTTCAGTGTTAGATGGGGCATTCTTGAATAAAGACCAGCGCGGGCTCGCCGAATACGAAGCGAATAACTTTAACCAAGCCGCAGCTCTGTTCCAAGACCAACGCTGGAAATCCGCTGCCTACTATCAAGCTGGTGACTATCAAAGTGCCCTAAATGCACTCGAAGGGCTTGAAACTGTAGATGACTTATATAACAAAGGAAATGCCCTAGCTCAGCTGCAGAAGTTAGATCAAGCTATCGACGCATATGAAAAAGTTCTTGCAGCCAATCCCGAGCATACTGACGCCAAATACAACCTAGAACTCCTGAAACAGCAACAGCAACAGCAACAGCAACAGCAACAGCAACAGCAACAGCAACAGCAACAGCAACAAAAGCCTGAAGGTGATGCAGAGCAGGAGCAAGGACAATCTCAACACAGCTCCGAACAGCAGGACAGTTCCGAACAACAACACAGTTCTGAGCAACAAGACACTGCTGACTCAAGTCAGTCTCAGCAGAGCCAACAAGAGCAATCTCAAGACAATGGAGATGGTTCAGAAACACCTCAACCTTCAAGCCCTAGTGACCCTGAACCTCAATCACCATCAACGCAAGAGAGCGAGCGAGAACAACATGACGAGCGTCAAAGTGATGCACAATCAACGACAGGCGAAGCAGAGCAAGATTCTAATGAGTCACCGCAAAGCGACTCCAAGGTCACTTCTCAAGCACAACAGCAAGAAGCGAACTCTGACCTTCGTAAACTAGAGCAAGTGGAAAGCGCTCGCGATCCTAGCTATCTGCTCAAAGCGCAAATGCTATTGCAAGCTAAAGAGAAAGAGACTCCGTCATCAACGGGTAAGAACTGGTAAACAAAATGAAATCAAGATTATCTTTCATTAGACCATTAATCGTCATCTTAACGATTCTAACAAGCTATAACGCGCTTGCGCTCAATGTCTCCGCGAGCGTGACCAAAACGAATGTCAGTAAAGACGAAGTCATTCAGTTAAAGGTCATGGCCGACGAAAAACTCGATGGAAGTAAAGTAAATTTCGACGTATTGAGTGACGACTTCTTTATGGGGCGACCAAACTTCAGCTCTTCCGTCAACATTCTCAATGGCACCAGAACGGATAGCAGTATCTGGACTATCGCTATTGCGCCACAGCGACTCGGGAAGATCGTCATACCTAGTTTCGATGTTGATGGTGTCAAGACCTCTCCGATCACGCTGAATGTCACTATGGATGAACAGACGCCTACGACCGACGATCTCATCGAAGTTCGCACACAACTGAGTAAGTCTGAGCTTTATCCGAAAGAGAGCACCATTCTTGATACCCGTATCATAGTAAAGGTCGACCCAAGGTTGTTACAAAACCCATCGCTAAGTGATCCCATCGCAACAGGACTGAACATTGAGCCTATCGCTGAACCGAAGCAATACCAAGCGGTGATGGATGGCGTTGAGGTGTTGATCGTTGACCAAAGCTACCATGTCACCGCGAAAGAGAGCGGCGATTTTACTATCACGGCTCCAACTCTGCGTGGTGGAGTGTTGTATGGAAACAACCGCAATGGCAGTACCAAGATCTTAAGCCTTGATGGTAAAGCGCCTCAGGCTTCGATTCGCGTGCTGCCGATACCTGACGACTACAACGGTATTTGGTTACCTACGGCCTCTCTGACCGCTGAGCAATCGTGGACATTAGATAATGGAGAGGAGTTAACGTCTAATTCTGTTACTCTCCAAGCAGGCGATGCACTGACTCGCACCATTTCGGTAACCGCACAAGGGGTATCTCAAGAGCAAATGCCAGCTCTTACCATCACCAATCCGCGTGCATTTCGAGTGTATCCAGAAAAACCAAGCTTTATCAGCAACCCTGACGGCTCCGTTACCATGACAATGAAGCAGGTGTTAATCGCCAAATCGGTCGATAAAGTCAAACTACCTGCGCTTGATATCCAATGGTGGAACACAAAAGAGAAGAAAGCCGATACAACGACGCTAGCTGGCCTTGAGGTCGACATCGAGCAAGGAGAAGGCTCTGTTCCAGCGCTTCCTTCAACCAGTGCTGTTGTGCCCCCTACTCCTCAAACGATAACAGATGCCGGCATCTGGCCAGCACTGACGGCGTTATTCGCGGCGCTTTGGCTAGCATTTGTTTTTCTTTGGTATAGAGAACGGAGTCGCGCTCCCAAGACAGCATCTCAAGAAGTTTTTTCTACAGGGAAGTACCGCAATACGGCAGAGAAAGACCAGTTTATTCAAGCGATAAAATCCGGCGACCCAATTTTGGCTCAATCTTGCTTTGAGCATTGGCGAAAGCAAGAGCGCCTTCCAGAAGACTTCGTTACTTTTGCTCAAAGTGAATTGAACAGGATGAGCAAAAGCTCGCTAGGTCATTCCAGCGGTGCTTGGGACAATAAACAGCTTATAGAACGTACTGAAAAGCTAAAACTAGCGGGTGACGAGGCTGACTCCTTGGCAAGACTCTAACTTACTGAAACAGAAAAGGCGCTCCATTGGAGCGCCTTTTTAATCATCAACCTAAGCGATTATAGGTAGAAACGAGTACCGATGATGAACTGGTGGTCTTTCGCTTTCATGTACTTGCCTTCACCTTGGTTATCGTAGTTGTAACCTGTGTATGCACGTAGGCGAGGAGAGATTGTGTACTCAGCTTGAACAGACGTACCAGACTTAACGCGTAGGTTATTTTTGTCGTCGTTCATCTCTTCGTGCTTAAGGATTAGGTTTAGACCGAAATCTAGACCGTAAGCAAGGATAGAGTCGAATGCTTTAGTGCTATCAATTAGCTGGTTGTCAAAAGAGTTCATGTGCTTGTTGTCAGCATAGGTTGCCGCAACGTACAGACCAGAACCGAAGTTACCGTATTTAGCAGACACTAGCGCAGATTCAGCAGTTTTTTGCTTGCCTTGTTTCTTATCGATGATATTGCCAGAGTTGAATGCAGCGTTTACGTTGAAGCCAGCGATGTTGTAGCCAGCAGCAACTTGTGCGCGGTTTTGAGTCGTTAACCACTCTTGCCCTGCAGAGTCTTTTTGCTCGTTGTAACCTTGCCAGCCACCACCGATGTATAGTGAACCTGCATCTTCAAAATCAAATGTGTTTGAGTATGCTGCCATTTTTTCAGCACGTGCAGTACCGAAGAAACCGTGGTTGTCGTATAGGAACTCGTTTGACCAACCGATTGGAGTATCAACTACACCCGCAGCCATGTAGTAAGGAGACCACTGTGTACCAGCAGCTAGACGACCGTATGTGTCGTGACCAAGGCCGATGTAGCCCAGACGGGTCTTGAACGAGTTTTCGCCGCCTTCTAGCATGTTTAGTTGCCATTCACCTTTGAAATCAGCCTTGAAGCCGTTACCTAGGTCTTGGATAACTTCTAGATTGATACGTGGAGACTTCTCTTCAACAGCTGCATCTTTGTTCTTACCGTTTGCACTTGTTAGACCAACAGTTACGTGACCGCCGATGTTCATCTGCGTGCCTTCTTTGTTGTATAGCTCTAGTGCGTTAGCTTGAGTACCGATTGCTGCAGCTGTAACTGCTACTGCTAGTAGTGTTTTGTTCATAATGACTTCCATATGACGGTTTCGTACTTAAGCGCTTCTTTCTATCCATAAGAGCGAGAAGCAAAACTCAAGTAATAGGGTGTTAATCGCACTACCTGAATGCCTGCATTGACAGAACACTCACTACAAGTGCATGAAAAACATGTGTTTGCGATATGGAATTACTTTAAACGGGAAGTTCCGCGATGTGACGTTAAATGAAATTAAGAATTACAAAGCCCGAAAGCAGACACACTTATTGCTTTTATTTCAGAAAGATAGCCCACAGAGCTTTAAGAAAAACAGAGTAAACCTCACCTTTTGTAAGATATTTTTATCTTTTGTGCATTTTTTCTACAAATATCATAAAAAGAAGCCATTCACCCCACCAATAAACTCAAGTTCCAGGCATAAAAAAACCCGCTCATAAGAGCGGGTTTCTCAATCAAAAGACTAACTGTTTCTATTATAGGAAGAAACGTACGCCAGCTGCGTATTGGTTGTCTTTAGCTTCTTTGTATTCGCCAGTACCTTGTAGGTCGAACTCGTAAGCTACGAATGCACGCACGCGTGGGTGGATGTCGTACTCAGCTTGGATAGCAGAAGTCGCGTAAACTGTGTCGCTCTTCTTCTCATCGCTTACTGCTTCGTAGTTAACGCTTAGGTTTAGGCTGTTAGTTAGACCGTAAGCTACGATTGCTTCGTATGCGCGAGTCTCTTCTAGAGGTAGAGAACCAGCAGAGATAGAAGCACCGTTCATGTATTCGTTCATTGCTACAACACCAGCAACGAATAGACCGTTACCGTATTGACCGTACTTAGCAGAAACAACGTGAGATTGAGCTTTCTCTGTTTGAGAGTTAACTACGATGTCACCGCCAGTGTATGCGTAGTTCACGTTGAAGTTAGCAATGTCATAGCCAAGAGCAACTTGACCACGGTCATCAGTGATGCCGAACTTGTTGCCGTCTTCGTCTAGAAGATCAGCAGAACCTTGCCAACCTAGACCAACGTTAAGTGCACCAGCGTTACCAAACTCAAAGCCTTTAGTGTAAGCAACTAGGCTGTCTGCACGACCAGTACCTAGAGCACCGTGGTTGTCGTATAGGAAGTCGTTCGCGAACGCGATTGGCATATCAGCGATACCAGCTGCTGCGTAGTATGGAGACCACTGTGTACCAGCTGCTAGACGACCGTAATCATCGTGAGAAACACCGATGTAACCAAGACGAGTAGTGAATGAGTTGTCACCACCGTTTAGCATGTTAAGCGCCCACTCACCTTTAACGTCAGCTGTGAAGCCGTTGCCTAGGTCTTGAGTTGCTTCCATGTTGATACGTGGAGATTTTTCGTCAACTGCGAAATGGCTTTCGTCACCACCTGCAACACCAACAGTCGCGTGACCGCCGATAGAGAAAGTAGAACCGTCTTTGTTGTATAGTTCAACTGCTTGTGCAGAAGTACCGAATGCTGCAGCTGCCACTGCTAGTGCGATAAATTTTTTGTTCATTGGGATTTCCATATTTCAAGTTTTTGTGTCATCGAAATCAATGACATCACGTTCACTAAGCGGTTACGTACACAGACATAACACCTATGCATGCAACCCACTGGCGTGTAACGCTGGATTAACATGACGAGAGCCACTCTAACCTCAAAGTTCCCAAAGACTTCATAAAAAGACGTAAAACATTAAAAACAGTGTTTTCTATTTTAATAAAATCAATAAAATCAAATATATACAAAAAATATAAATTTCATAAACAGTTCTAAAAAACCGTTTATATTGAGTGAAATTGAGATTTTTTGGGGTTTTTATGGTGCTTTTTACCGATTTATCGCTCAAAAAACAGCCAGTACGTAGTTCGTTACTCGTTGTTTTTTCTATCAATTGGAAATGCAGTCTAAGGAGGTGCAGTGAAGATTTTCGATGAAACCATTGCGGTTACTGAGTTGCACCGTCAGTTATATGAGTTACAGTTCTGCCAATGAGTTGAGCAATATATGAGCATTAGATCACAAAATTACAGTTTAGACGGAACTTTACACCAAACGGAGAGGAAACATTTAGAACCCGACCTATCCTTCAATTAGATCATTCGTTAGTGGTATACGAGCGATCTCGCAGTGGAAACATTGCAGTGGTTAAAATAATTAAAGGATAAAATTATGAAAATGGCAGCCATCGCTACGGCGATTACAACAGCACTCGTCTCTGGTTCAGCACTTGCAGCAGAGGTATACAATTCAGACGGTACTTCTTTAAGCGTAGGTGGTCGAGCGGAATTCCGTGGCGACTTCCAGGGCCAAGCTTCAGGCAAAGAACTTACAGGTACAATGGACAACAAATCTCGTTTCCGTCTAAACGTTGGTGGCGAAACTCAGATTACTAGCGATCTAAAAGGTATCGGTTTTTATGAAGCAGAGCAGACCGTAAATAATAGCGGCTCTAATGACCAAAACCCTAGCTTCAAGCAACGTTACATGTATGCTGGTCTCGCTACTGGTGGCAATACGGTTAGCTTTGGTAAGCAAGATGCGGCAACCGTTCAGATCTCGCAAATGTCTGATACGATCTCTACGCACAGTGGTATCCAAAAAACGTACATAGAGGCCGGTGATGAGCAAATCAACAATGCCATCAACTACGCTGGATATTTCATGGATGCCCTGTCTGTGAAAGCAAGTTTATTAGCTTCTAACAATGCAGACCAAGATGGCTATGCTCTATCTGCAATCTATAATCTACCGATCGGCTTAGGTATTGGTCTTGGTTATGCGGCAAATGAAAACGCAGGTACAAAACAAGACGGTAAACAGTTCCTCGGTGGTCTAAATTACCGATTAGACGGTCTATATCTTGGTTTAACATACACTCAAGGCGAAGGTTCTAAGAAAGCAACAGGCAACAATGACTTCAACAGTATCGAATTCGTTGGTCAATATAGATTCCAAAACAACTTTGAAGTTGTTGTTGGCTATCAAAAAGGTGAAATCGATCCAGAAGGTAGTTCTAAGTTCAGCGTGAGCGACTATGCTGAGTTGACGGGTATTTACTACTTTAATAGTGCAATTCGCGCTTATGCAACTTACAAATTTAACAACCTGAAGGCAGGCGATAGTTTATCAGACGACGATACTATTTCTGCTGTAGACGCAGACAACTCGCTACGTCTAGGTCTACGTTACGACTTCTAACGTACCAACCGAGTCTATACATAAAGGGCGAACACATTCGCCCTTTTTTACTTTCCGAAACACATATATACACTCAGATTTTGAAAATATTCAATTAAATCAGAATGTAATATAACTCACATTTATCTGTCATATTTTAATCATACCTTATTCGCATCCCAAGGAAGATGTGATGTCGCTTCAATGCATCACGTTATTCAATACTTATAAAGGTAATTAAAATGAAAAAGGCAGTTCTAGCGAGTGCAGTATTTGCAGCAATGGTATCCGGTTCAGCGATGGCAGCTGAGGTGTATAGCAAAGACGGTACAACACTAAAAATCGGTGGTCGCGCAGAGTTCCGTGGTGATTTCCAAGGCCAAGCTTCAGGTAAAGAACTTGAAGGCACAATGGACAACAAATCTCGCGTTCGTCTAAACGTAGGTGGCGAAACTCAGATCTCTGACAACCTAACTGGTTTTGGTTTCTACGAAGCAGAACAAACCGTTGGTAACTCTGCTGGTAACGACGGCAACAAAGAGTTCAAACAACGTTACATGTACGCTGGTATTGGCACACAGTTCGGTGACTTCTCTTTCGGTAAGCAAGACACTGCTAACGTTCAAGTTTCAAAAATGACGGATATTGGTACTCACACCAATACAAACAAAGACTTTATCGCAGCAGGTGATGAGCAAGTAAACAACGCGATTGTTTACACTGGCAACTTCATGGATGCGCTAACAGTTCAAGCGGATGTTGTAGCGTCTGATGCGAAAGACAACAACTCATACGGCATCTCAGGTATCTATGAGCTACCAATCGGCCTGGGCATCGGTCTTGGTTACTCTGCAGGTGATCTTGGTGAGAACGCTGGTAAATCTAATCAGTTTATTGGTGGTCTAAGCTATGCAATGGGTCCTTTCTACATCGCAGGTTCATACACGCAAGGTGACCTAGACGATAAAGCAACAGGTACTGATGGAAAAGAGTTCACTGGTACAGAGATCGCAGGTCACTATAAGTTTGATGGCGGGTTCCGTATCATTGCTGCATACGCGAAGTCTGAAGAAAAAGCTGAAAACGGCGACAAGACAAACACTAACGATTTCATCGAACTGACAGGCCGTTACGACTTCAACAAGAGCATTCGCGCTTACGCTACGTACAAGTTCAACAACTTGAAAGCAGATAGCTCAACTCTAGCTGAAGACGCAGACAACTCACTACGTCTGGGTCTACGTTACAACTTCTAAGAATTTACCCATTCTTTAACTAAGAAAATGACCAAAGCGTAATCTTTGGTCATTTTTTTATTTACCAGCCCTATATCATTCCCCAAGAGCACCCTAACCCCACACGCTAATCACCCAATAAATCAAAATTAACACCAATCAGCCTCCTCCATAACGCGTTGAAAACATAGTAAAATCTATATTTCTCTTTTCATTAAACTGAAATACTACCTTCACAATCCCCCCTTACCTTAGCCATCGACTTTGAGGCATGAACCTCATTTATGATAACTAAGGTGTTTACACAATGAAAAAAGCAGTATTAGCGAGTGCAGTAGTATCAGCGTTGATGTCAGGTATTGTTGGCGCAGCAGAAGTTTACAGCAATGATGGTACTTCTCTAGAGGTTGGCGGTCGTATGGAGTTTCGTGGTGACTTTGGCGGGGCAGATGACGGTACTAAGATTGACGGCACAATGAAAAACAAGAGCCGTGCACGTCTAAGCATCCAAGGTAAGACTCAAATTAGCGACAACCTAACTGGTTTCGGTAAGTATGAAGCAGAACACGGCGTTCCAGATTCAGCAGGTAAAGACAACAAGTCTGATTTTAAACAGCGCTACATGTTCGCAGGTCTTGGCACTCAATATGGTGCTGTGTCATTCGGTAAGCAAGATACGGCCGGCGTTATCATTTCTCAAATGTCTGACAATGGTCAAATCTACACAGGTATTCAAAAAGAGTTCATCAACGCGGGTAACGAGCAAGTCAACAACACTGTGAAGTACTCTGCTGAATTCATGGATGCCCTAACTATCGAAGCATCTGCAATCCTAGCTTCTGGCAAAAACGAAGATGGTGCGGGTATCGCAGCGAAATACCAAATGCCGTTTGGTCTGTCTGTCGGTCTTGGTTATGCACAAAATGGTAATGGTCAAACAAACGGTATCGACGAAGGCAACGCAAAACAAACAATTGCAGGCCTTGGCTACAACATCGGCGGACTAGAGCTTGGCGCTACCTATACTCAAGGTAAGCTAGATGACAAGAAAGGTACTGACTTTAAAGGTGCTGAGCTTTCAGCAGCTTACAAAATCACAGGCGGCTTCTCGGTTCTTGCGGCTTACCAGAACACAGAAAAAGACTCCGTTGACGCAAACAGTGGCAAAGAAAAAACCAATTTCTATGAGCTGACAGGTCAATACAAGTTCAACAGCAACCTACGCACTTACCTTGCATTTAAGCTCAACAACCTCAAGAAAGGCGAATCAAGTAAACTTACTGCGGTAGATGCTGAAGATTCAATGCGTCTAGGTGTTCGCTACGATTTCTAATCGCTTGTAAACAGAGCTATTCAACCACTGCCAACTTGTTACGTAGCTTCGTATTTAAAGGCTGAGTTATTGACTCAGCCTTCCCCATCTTAGTGCAATTGCACCACTTCTACTGAAACTTACCTTACCACTTAATCTTCCAAATTTAATATTAACTATAAATATCAACAATTTAGTTTCAATGTAACTTTTGGCACGAGTACTGCTTTAGTAGTAGGGACAAATGCTGGCAGCATTTGCACTTATCGGTCTCGGTGTCTGTTGAGTTATTTTTTTAGAGGGAGAAGATAACGCAGTAGATGCTATCTAGGCAGAAGAGGCTTAATAAGTGGTCACTATTTTGCCTCCCCTTATGCTAATACGGGGGAGGCTTTTTTTATCCCTTTTTTATCGGATTAGGCGAACAACCAGCGCACCCGGATCTCTCAAACTATCAACGTTATAGCTCAGAACCGTACCTGAATGCGGAGCATGATAGCTATCTATCTGCATACCAAACGCGTCAAACTGTTTCGCAAGCAACTCCCCTTCTTCAACAGACTGTAGCAAGCTTACTTCTGGGATGACAAATCCACCTTGACGAGCTCTTACCGTGGTAATGCTCTGCCCTTCCAGCTGACATGGTTCAACCACTTTGACTGCTCCATCGAGCATTTCATTATTGATGAGAATTTGCTGAACGCCAGTCACCGTGCGTTCAATCAACTCTGGCTGGGTGATTTTGCCCATCCCGACCTCAATAGTAATGCTTGGAATGCCTGAGCTGTTCCATACCGTCTCTAGTACGCCAGCATCACCGGGATCATTCAAGATCACATCGGGCTCAATGAGACGAGCCATCTCAAGGGCCTTGTCCAATCGAAAGTCTGCAAACACATACAGCGGATACGTTGAACCTCGAGTTTGCGTGTGCAAGTCGACAGCAAAATCAGCATTAGGCTTAAGTAAATGATTCCAAAGGCGATAAAGATAGCGGTTTGCAGCATCGCCCTCTTCGTTACCAGGGAAGAAGCGGTTCAAGTTTGCTGGCGATGCGTCTGGATCCGATGAGTTAAAGTCCCGACTGTGATTCAAAATACCAGGGATGTTGACCGATGGCACGATCGTCACTATACCTGCACTCACTTTATTCTCAAGCGTTCGCGCGAGTTTATGAGCTGTCAATATGCCGTTAAGCTCATCGCCATGAACACCTGCAGTAATCATGACTTTAGGGCCCGGCTTTTCAGCTTTGATTGTTATCACTGGCAATTGGATATTCACGCCCATCGCGTTCGTTGAAGCTTGAAACCAAAATCGGTGAACGCCCGCAGCGAGTGAATCGACGTCAAGAGCAGTAATCGTAGAGTACTCTGATTGAAGTTGTTGTTGAGTCATTGAATTGCCTATAAAAATAAAGCGGGACTATGCCCGCTTTTAGTATCAATCAAGTTTATATTGCGTCCGATGTTACGCGAATCCTGCGAGGTGCGCGCCAATGACCACAAAACTTGCTAAAACGAATAACAGCAGTATAAAGCGCCAGCAGAATTTTGCCCAGTCACCCCAATCGATACGGCAGACACCGAGAGTTGCCATGAGCGATGCTGAAGTTGGTACAATAACGTTAGTGAAGCCATCTCCTAGTTGGAACGCCAACACTGCTACTTGGCGTGTTACGCCTGCGATGTCAGCAAGTGGCGCAAGCAACGGCATCGTCAACGCAGCCTGACCAGAGCCAGAGGTCACAAAGAAGTTAAAAATTGATTGGAAAGCGAACATTAGCCACGCAGCAGCCACATCAGGAAGACCACTGATCATGCCGCCAGCGCTGTTTAGAATTGAGTTCAATACGCTCGATTCATCCGTTGTACCACCACCGAGAATCAGCAAGACACCCTTAGCACAACCAACCAATAACGCAGGCGCTAGCATGATAGAAGCACCTTCTTTAAATGCATCAGCCATGTCGTTTAGCGTCATACCATTTAGACGGAAAATCACACCAATAAGCCCCGCAACAAAGCCCATAGTGAAGAACTGAGACGCGATTTCTGGAATGTACCACGCGTGAGCCACTACACCCCAGACTACCCAGATAGTCGTTACAACGACAGTGAACAGAACTAAAGTGTCACCAAGGTTCCAGCGAGATTCTTGTACCGTATCCGCTTGCTTTCTAAAGTACCCGTCCGTGCGGTGGCTGTATGACAGCTCTGGATTCGCCTTGACACGAGAGGCGTACACCATAGTGAAAACAATACCGATGATCGTAAACGCTGCCCACATCACCATACGCATAGTCATACCTGATAGCACTGGGATGCCAGCGATACCTTGAGCGACGGCTACTGAGAATGGATTCATCCACGAAGTAGCAAAACCGATTTGAGTCGCTACGTAGGTGACCATTACCGTCGTAATGCCATCATAGCCAAGCCTAACCATTAATGGCGCAATGATAATGGCGAAAGCAACCGCTTCTTCACCCATACCAAATACCGCACCACCGAGGGAGAACAAACTGAACAAAACTGGAATAAACAGCGCTTCGCTGCCTTTAGTTTTGTCGATAAGTCTTAGGATACCGTTATCAATAGTACCAGTGCGCATTACAATGCCAAATGCACCACCAATAACCAGCATGAACATAATGACACCAATCGCTGAACCCCACTTAGAGCCAGAAACCAGACCTTCAAACGCGAAGTTCATAAGACCAATGCCGCCACCTGATGCAAACAAGCCTACTGACTTGTATACCAGATCGCCATTTTCATCGGTTGCATACTCAAAAGAGTGCGGATCAATTACCGTACGAGACTTCTCTGCACCATCCACCAAGTAGGTCACTTCTTGACTGTCGAAATGACCAGCTGGAATAAAATAGGTCAACAACGTTGCTAGGATGCCAACGATAAAGATTAGGATAAGAGTATCCGGCATCTGCCAGGTTTTGGTTCCTGACGACGCGCTTGAATGCGCTTCAGTGTGAGTGTTCATAATTATGTTTTAGTTAAGCATAAAATTTGGCATAAATATGCTTTAACCAGCATAAAAAATCAATAAGCAACTGACTAGCATTTGAACATTTGGAGGATAAATTGATCTAAAGCAGCGAATATCAGTGTGTACTTCAACTGAGTACCTCAGCTCGCTCGCTTGGTGGTGTTAAACATTCGTAGTAACATGCGCAAAAACTAAGAATGCAATCTAAAGCCAACTTATGAGTTCAAACCACCAACCTATTCGCGGAGCAGTATGGATGCTAGCGGCTGGGGCGTCATTCGCGCTTGTAAATAACATTGCGCAAGTGGTCAGTATTAATCATCAAATGCCGTCTACTATGGTCGCACTGATTCAGTACGCAATAGCGCTCGTCGTGATACTGCCTTACCTCAGTTCGCTTGGGTTAAGACATTCACTAAAGACACAACATTTCTCTAAACACCTTTTTCGAGTCTTTCTCTCTGTCATTGGTATTCAGCTATGGATGTGGGCGCTTGCCTATCCCGTGCCTATTTGGCAAGGAATCGCCTTGCTAATGACATCACCTTTATTTGCAACCCTCGGTTCAGGGCTATTGCTTAAAGAGAATGTTGGTCCTGCTCGCTGGTTAGCCACTTTGTTTGGCTTTGTCGGAGCAATGATCATACTCGAACCTTGGGCGGATGATTTTAGCTGGGCAACTCTGCTGCCAGTCGGTGCTGCTTTCTTTTGGGCGTGCTACTCTTTGATGGTGAAACACTTGTCTTCGGAAGATTCACCTTCAACCATGGTGGTCTACCTACTGCTTTTGATCACGCCATTTAACTTATTTCTAGCCGTACCCGAGTGGTCTTTGCCTAGCTCAGCTTGGGTATGGACGCTTTTAATAGGCGCAGGTGCGCTCACAGCGTTGGCACAGTGGGCAATTGTAAAAGCCTACTCCGTCGCTGATGCTTCATTCGTACAACCATTTGACCATGCCAAACTGCCTATGAATGTGCTCGCTGGATGGATTGTATTTGGCTGGGCACCACCGGGACGCCTATGGTTGGGTGCTGCAATCATTATTGCTTCTGTCGCGTTCATTACCCACTGGGAAACGTCTAAACGAGCAAAGTAAAAAATATTTTGCTCTGAATGAAATGAAAACCCGTAACCAAGGTTCTACTCTATAAATGGATGAATTAAGAGGCGAATAACATGGCACAACCAATCAAACTCACTCTATATCGTTGGGCAGGCAGTTGGGGACCATTCAAGGTCAACATTCCGTGTGGTGAATGTACGCTCACAAAAGACATCCTAACGGATACCTTTGCTAACGAGCTGGACGGTATTCCTATTGAGCTTGAAGTGAAAGATTGGCTGTCTCACTGGTGGGAGCCTCTTAAAGCAGGATCATGGCACGCTCCAATACTGATGGTTGAAGGTAAAGTCGTCAGTCAGGGAGAAGCCTTAAACCGCGGTGTTCTCGTGCAGTCTGTGATTCAGGAGTGGACCAAGCGCGATACCTTACAAGGTAACATTGTCTACGGTAAGGCGACCTGCCCTTATTGCGTGAAAGCCAAGAAGATGCTTGATGAAGCAGGTATCCCATACACCTATTCCGATGTCGTCAAAGACAGTGCCGCTTTGTATCGTATGATTCCTGAGGTGAAAGCACATATTGGCTTGAAGACGCCAGTGACAGTGCCGCAGATCTGGTTGGAAGGGGAATATATTGGTGGTGCGGACAATCTAGAGAAGTGGTTGAAGGATCGCAGCCACGCTCAAACGCCAGACAATGTTGTCGATTTTGGGGAGAAGAATGCTTCTTAACGCTTTGAAGATACAAACAAAAAGCCCGCAATGTTAATTGCGGGCTTTTTTTGAATCCATTACTTTGCCAATTTCTTCATCATTCGCTTAACGAACGACTTTTTCTTTGGCGTCGGCTTTCCATACATCATGTCATCGATCATTTTCTTTGCTGCTAGTTGACCAATATACGCAGAACCTAGTTCATAACTCATGATTGTTTCCCGATTAAAATGTAATTAACTTTCATCTGAGTGTAATTTTATACCTAACCAAGAAAAAAACAAGACTCAAATCACACTTTTTTGTGGTTATCTTTCAAAAATAGTTCCCACCCCAACGCGTATCTTGATAGCTCTTGACCTAATTCTGTCAATCAATCTTTCAACTCATCACGATAGAAAACTGGAATTGTCGTCAACCAACATTCTGATCTTTAATACCCAAAAGAGGATTCTGACACTATTCCATTTTGGAATTTCCGTCTTTCCACACTTTCAACCGAATGTTTCCTATACTTCGGGCACAGATAATTTGAGCCTTGAATTAATTGAGTCAGTGATATGACGCTTACAAGCAATGTGGATGCGCCCTTCTAGTCGCTCATTTTTTGTTATTCACTTGTTTTGCAAGGTTAAGTTAATGCTCTATCCAAACAGCAAAGATTGTCTCATCGTTGATAACTACCCAATCGTTAGGGAGTCTATCGCTAAGATTGTCACCAGTATCGATGACATGAACTTAGTGCACCAAACTGCCAGCATTCAGACTGCTCTAAATCTGGTGAAAACGGGTAATATCGAACTGATCATTCTAGATGTGAACCTAGCAGAGGCTGACGGGTTTGAACTTATGCGTCGTGCCTATGCTGCAGGTTATAAGGGAAAAGCGATATTCGTGTCCAGTTACGGCTACCCGGTATATTCCGAAACCGCTTATAAACTTGGCGCTAACGGCTATATTAGCAAGTCAGAAGACACTGCGCTCATTCGCGATGCGATTGCGGGAGTCATGCGTGGCTACAATCTGTTTAAAACAGATTACAAGCAACGCAGCCGCAATATTGTGTTATCACAACGTGAAACCGTGGTGTTTAACTACCTCAAAAAAGGTTACACCAATAAACAGATCTCTGAGTTTCTATCATTGAGTGCGAAAACCATCAGTACGTATAAGTCACGTATTCTCGACAAGTACGAAGCGAACTCAATTGTAGAGTTATTGCATACTCAAGATGTTGTTCAAACGCAGCCTGACGCACCTATTGCTAACTTGGCACCTATGGTTGAAGCGCCAGTCGCTATGGCCTAACCTTTCTATTTTTCTTTATCATTCGGGCAAGGAAGCCCGAACCTCAGGCGATGCCATCAAGTATTGCTTGCTTAATTATGGTGTGAAGTTTTTGATGTAAAGGGTTTTGCCTATTACTCTGCTTGATACAAGTAACGAGAGGTGTATAAGTTTGCATATGCTCAGGGAAAGGCAAATATCGATACTCACCATTCTCTTTTACTAGGTGTTTCCCTAAAACCACCGACGTATTACCTTTGGTAACCATCTTTAACGCCAACGACAAGCTATCCATTTTTGTTTGATAATCAAAAGCAAGATCATATTCCGCCATCTGTCTGATCAAACGATGGTTAGTCTCAT
The DNA here is from genome assembly GCF_021441885.1 of Vibrio maritimus. NCBI lineage: Bacteria > Pseudomonadati > Pseudomonadota > Gammaproteobacteria > Vibrionales > Vibrionaceae > Vibrio > Vibrio maritimus. The sequence continues at coordinate 1,252,282 of NZ_CP090439.1, read as the reverse complement.
TCCAACCGCGAATTTCAAAATGAATACACGGGTACTCAAATACATCTTGCCATTGATGAATATCACTTTGAGCACCAACAATGGCACCAATCTCGACATTGATTATCGAATTCTGATAGAGAGATTTTGAGCAGTCCTCATTAAACATCTGTACGCCAATCTGCACACTCCCATCGAGTATCAATTGGTATGTATCACGACGCCAAGTCGTTATATGAATCATCGAGTTTTGAAAAACGGATTTAAGCGCCAAAAGAATGTTACTTCCATGGCGCTCTACCGTTATATTGTCTAGTGCCACTGCTATTGGCTGATCATAGGTTAGCTCATCGAAAATGGGGCCCTGTTTCAGTGCCGTCTCTACTGAACGCAAACCGCGCTGAATACCTGGCATGACTCGCTCTAGGTAATGTGTCGGCTCTAGACCATCGCTACGGCGAACAAATAGAGGATCCCCCAGTTGCTCACGCAATTTTGCTAAATGTTTGCTCACAGCACTTTCGGTTTTACCCAGTTGAGCCGCAGCAATGGTTAGACTGCGGTACTCGTAAATAAGAACTAGTACTTTTAATAAGTTATAATCACGTTCTTTATGCATTTTTGGACTCCGACTTTAACAGTAACCGCGCTTTTCTCCGTTTATCTCGGTACAACAAGTTATCTGCTCTTTTGATGGCGGCATCCAACGATTCTCCCCGCAGCACCTCTGTTACTCCAAAGCTGATGCTGATAGTTAATGCCATATCGCCAAAAGAGTGATTTTGAATATCGTTAGCGAACCGTTCTGCAAGTATTTCCGCTGTCTTGCCCGTACACCCAGGCAATAGCACTAAAAACTCATCGCCTCCACTTCTTACTAAGTAGTCACTCTCTCTGAAGTTCATTACCATTCTATTGGCGATATGAACTATCGCTTGATCCCCAGCATGATGACCATGTGTATCGTTTATCGGTTTAAGTCCATCACCATCGATCACTATCACAGAGAGCCCTTGTTTCTCTATCGCATATTTGAGGGCGCTATCTTTAAGGATGGCTCGATTATACAAGCCTGTAAGCTCATCTTTGCTGATCGCTATTTCTGCCAATTCGAGCTTTTCACGCTTTACTCTTAGCTCTTCGAGCTTAAGCAAGATGTAAAACACCACCAAGATAAGGCAAATAAGCCACCAGCTTGTATCAATGATCAACTTGCTATAGGGAATTCGATAAACAAACTCGAGGTTGTCATCTATATCAAACTGCACGGAGAAGGCCGATTCATAGAATGGGTAACGAAGATTTTCTATGATAACTTGCCTTTTCTCATCCGTTCGCGTTGAGATAAAGTCCTTGTTGTTGAGGAAAGGGAAATAGCTTAGATAAATATCAACATTCACATCACCAACCATCACTTCTCCGTCATAGACAGGCGTCGACAACGTAATGGTTTGTTGCTTCGTAATCGTGTCAAGGTAGATATCAGACGCGATAAGTCGATTGGCTAGGTCTTCGGCAGGCATATAGAATGCACAATTTCGAGTCGCGACACACGCCTTCTTGGAGAATGCCTCTTTCACCTCTTGGGGCGACATGGCGAAGTCTTTGGAGGAGAGTAGTTTTTTGCCCTCGTAAGATCGGTAATACAGTGCGTGAGAATTGTCATTGGTTATCGCAGGCATACTGTTAAACATTTTCTCAGCTGTCGCACCCACGACTTTTTCATTGTGCGTTAACGTCCGATCATAGTGGTAATAATATATTTGACCACGCTTGAACTCCTCTACGTCGATCGTTTTCCCTTTATTGGCCTCTACTTGAGCTTCAAACAAAACGCCAATGAGATACAGTGTCGATTTATAGTCCTGAATAGATTTTGTCAGCAAGCGGAACTGAGCTTCCTCATTATTGATAAGCTTATCTTTGCTATGGTAAACCCCCACTCCATAGAGTAAAACCGACAGAAGCACGGATTTAAGCAGAATTAAGGTGTATTTTTTAGCGTGTGCTTGCATGCAGAAAGTATGGACCAATAGTGAAGTTAACACTTTCAATTATCAGACAATAGTCTTTTATAATCAATAACACACCTTAGAGTAGCTCTTATGCAAGAGGTTTGGTTCTATGTATCTTTAAAGGCTTCGATAAGATGGTTCACACAGGCTCGGATCCGATTAGGCTGAAATCTATCTTTATGATAGATGAGAGAAAGTGGTACATCTCGTATACGCCAATCCTCAAACACTGGCACAAGTACACCTTGTCGAATCTCTTCTTCACAGTACACGGCTGGAACTCTAATTAACCCCACACCTTGTTTTGCTGCATTTACCAATACCCGACCATTTTTACAGCTCAGAGCGCTTTCAATAGGTACTTCGATAGATTCGGCGGTGTGAATATGCTCAAAATGCCACTTTTTCACCGACCCTGTAATACACTTATGCTCTTTTAGCTGTTTTGGATGTGTCAGTGCTGGGTTGTTTGCTAGGTATACTGGACTTGCTAGGGTTTGCATCTCGATAGTCGTCAAACGTCTGGCTACATAGCTCGCATCGGCAAGATCGCCCATACGAATGGCGAGATCAAACTCTTCTTCCAGTAAATCAACACGATGGCTGGAAAAATCTAATTCTATAGTGACATCAGGATACGCATTTAGAAACTGAGCGACAGCCACAGCGACCACTTCTTCTCCTAAGTAGCCTCCAACACAGTTGATCTTGATATTGCCACGAATCGTCTCAGTATCATCGACTGCGGTATGTACTGCTTTATCTATCGTATGCAAAGCTTGATCGCAGGACGACAAAAAGCTCAATCCAGCATCAGTGAGCTTCATCGAACGTGTGGTGCGAATGATTAAACTGACGCCCATTTGTTTTTCAAGTGACTGAATTTGACGAGAAACGTGGGAACGAGAAACACCAAGAGCCTCAGCAGCCTTAGTAAAGTTACCCATGTTTGCCACAAGAACAAAAGCACGAATATCAAGCAGATTTATAGAAGAGTGATACATAGGTTGCGCGCGTATTGAGTATATTTCTATATTGTGTTCGCTGATGGGCAAATTGCAACTATTGTTAGCCTAAACAACGCACTTCTCAATTTTCAGTCAGTGCTACAAGAAACTAGAAGCAATTAAATGTCCACTTTGGCCGCCAACCACCTCAAACCATTAAAAATAGAGCTCAGCCTCACTCAAGCCCACATGTGAGCCAGTTAAAATATTCAAACCATAAAATAATAACAATATTAACAACTGGAAATACATCATTTAACCAGTTAGATACACCATTTTCTCATATGAAAATATTGTTTGTTCTAGATCATCAATATGCCGTACTGCACTCGTGCTACAAAACATTTATCTGTACAGTTCCTGACACATTTAGAAATAAATAGACGAACTTTTTAACAGTATCAGGGGAGATTTATGTTAGAACTGATGATCGGCCTAGTCGTCACCATCACCGTGGGCTATTTTATTGTTAAAGGCTATAAGCCCGCTGGCGTGTTGCTAACAGCAGGGATTTTCCTGCTGCTACTCACCGGTATTTTGGGGCACACTGTACTGCCTGCAAAGATTACGTCGACCGGGAATATGGTCACCGATGCACTGGAATACGTGAAATACATGCTTCAATACCGCGGTGGAGGCTTGGGCATGCAAATCATGTTGCTGTGTGGCTTTGCCTCTTACATGACGCACATCGGCGCGAATAACGTTGTCGTTAAACAATTCTCAAAGCCTCTGTCATTCATCACCTCTCCATACGTGCTGCTGGTTGCGGCATACATCGTGGCTTGTCTGATGTCTTTGGCTGTGAGTTCAGCCACTGGTCTAGGCGTCCTCCTAATGGCAACGCTCTTTCCTATGATGACCGCTATGGGGATTTCTCGTCCGGCAGCTGTCGCGGTCTGTGCATCTCCTGCAGCGATTATCCTATCGCCAACCTCTGGTGATGTTGTGATTGCTGCAGAGAAGTCCGGCTTGGCGCTGGATGTGTTTGCTGTACAAACCGTTTTACCGGTTTCTATTTGCGCTATTATTGTCATGGCAGTCGCTGCCTTTTTCTGGAACAAATACCTAGACAAGAAAGACAATACACCAATGGAGCGCGTTGATGTCTCTGAGATGGAAGTAAACGCGCCAGCTTTTTACTGTGTGCTGCCTTTCCTACCAATTATCGGTGTTTTTCTTTTCAACGGCCGTACAATCCCGGGGTTAACTCTCGACATCTATACTATTGTGGTAGGTTCTATTTTCCTGGGCGCGCTTGTTGATTTCGTGACCAAACGCTTCAATGGCAAACAAACATTGGAAGATCTCGAGTCTTGTTACCAAGGTATGGCAGACGCATTCAAAGGCGTTGTCATGCTATTGGTCGCGGCGGGTGTATTTGCGCAAGGTCTGATGTCTATTGGCGCTATCGATAACCTACTGCATCTGGCGGACAAAGCCGGGGCTGGCGGTATCGCGCTTATGCTTATCCTAACGGGCCTAACTGTTGCCGCAGCCATCGCCACTGGCTCAGGTAACGCGCCATTCTATGCATTTGTAGAGCTCGCTCCATCACTCGCAGCAAAAATGGGACTTAACCCAGCGTTTCTTATCATCCCTATGCTTCAAGCTTCGAACTTGGGTCGAACCATTTCACCGGTTTCAGGTGTTATTGTTGCAACATCGGGGATGGCACAGATCTCGCCTTTTGAGGTTGTAAAACGTACGTCTGTACCTGTTATAGCGGGTTTGATTACGGTGATTCTTGGCACTTTAGTCTTAGTACCAATGACCGTTTAGCACTCAAACTAATGGGGGCTTATGCCCCCTTTACGCAATCTCTAGAATGCTTCACCCACGGATAAGTGAAGTGTGCTTTCCTCCGGTCCTCGAGCGACATCAAGTCGGATGTTCATTTTCTTTTGCTCGACGGGCTGCCACCTAAGGCCAACGCCTTTGGTCACGACGGTACTCTGGCTTAAGATATCTTGCTCCGCTTCGGCGGTCTTACCAAACCCAACAAAACCAACTAGACCAAATCGCTCCAAAAACGTCCAACGCCCCTCGAACTGCGCTTGCACGATATTGTCATTTCTATAGCGACCATGGTTAAAGCCTCGCATTTGAAGTGTCGGTTTCTCATAAAACGGGACATCACCTCCACTGGTCATTCCGGTTAATTGAGAAGCAATGACTAAGTCATTTCTGACACTCCAGTAGTTGCTTGTCGATAGCTTGCCTATATTGTAATTACCATCCCCACCCCAATTTTGTCCGTAATCCATATAGCTAAACTGGGTATACCAACCTTCAGTTGGGTAATAGTTATCATCACGAGTATCGTAGTGTATGACGGCACCAAGACCGCCAGATTTTACCCGTTCTTCCTCAGGCCAAAATTCATTCAATTCACGAAAGTTAATGTCGGTTTGCATATAGTTGTATTGGGGACCTATATACCAATGGGAATCAAAGACTTGAAACAGGGCTCGTAACATCACGCCACTCATCTTCATGTCGTACTTGAGTGGATTACCTGCAAATATAGGATCGTTACCGTCCCCATAGTACTTGAGTTTCAGATCACCATGGAAAATCCCACCGGTGTATCTCACTGAGTCGTCTTTTAATGCCCCGTCATGAAATGCACCAACTAGCCAACTCTCGGTAGAGGTATACATGCCGATAATGCCGGATGTGTCATTATGAGCTTTTGAGCCAGGCTCTTTAGCATGCATATAGAGCCCAACTAACTGCACACCTGTACCCAGCGTTGGGTTTGACATTGGAATGGGTAAGGCGATAAACCCTTGCTTCTCCTCATTGGTTTTACTAGTGCTATCTACTTTGGATTTTTTATCATCAACATGGTCTTTATATTCTGCCGCGATAGCAGACCATGAAGATACGCTCAAAAGTCCTAGTAAAGAGAGGAAAGAAGTACGCCTTAAGCATTGACTAATAAGGTGATTTAACATTAACAACATCCATGTATACAGTTCATTAACCAGTATACACTGAATGGTTTGAAGCGCTAACGCTTGGCCGCCAGTCCAATCATTTAATTGAATATCCCAAACGCCACCTAAGCCATTGAGAAAAAATCGATAAATTAAATAGAAAAATTTCTCGCAAATTCATCCATAAAGCATTTCAAGACGTACTAAGCTTTTGATGACAAATGTCAGACAAAAGGGAAAACAATGAAAACAACACTCAAAGGACTTACCGTCTGTGCAGCATTAATGGCGCCTGTCGCATTAGCGGGCGAGCATGTTATCTACAACGTAGATGGCGAACCGTATGAAGGCTACTGGGCTAAAGTGAGCAATACCGCTCCGCTCGTACTCTTAGTACATGATTGGGACGGTTTGACCGAATATGAAGAAAAGCGTGCAGAAATGCTCAACGAAATGGGTTACAACGTTTTTGCTGTGGATTTATTCGGGCAAGATGTCCGCCCAACAAAAGTTGAAGACAAAAGGCAGCATACTGGCGAGCTCTACAAAAACCGCGATAAACTCCAAGCCTTAATGGCGGCAGGATTAGCGGAAGCTGGTAAGCTAGGTGGCAATCTCGACAATACGGTTGTCATGGGCTACTGCTTCGGCGGTGCAGCAGCGTTAGAATCAGCACGCGCAGGTATGAACGCAAGGGGCTTTGTGACCTTCCACGGCGGTTTGAAAACGCCAGAAGGCCAAAACTATGCACAAACTAAGGCACCAATCATGGTTTTACACGGCACGGCTGATTCAGCAATCCCGATGTCCCAGTTTGCAGCCTTAGCGGTTGAGCTCGAAGAGAGCGGCGTTAAACATGAGATGATTACCTACAGCGGTGCACCGCATGCGTTCACCGTATTTGGCTCAGATCGCTACCGTGAGGATGCAGACCAGAAGTCTTGGATGGCATTCACTGGCTTCTTAGAAGAAAAGACCGGCGTTAAGGCTATGTAGCTAAGTGACTCCATTTAGCTATTCTTAAACGCAAAAAATAGAAAACCCAGGTTCACTCCTGGGTTTTTCTTATTTAATTACGAGATTGCTTTTAGGCTGGGTTCTTAGCCTTGAACAGAATCGCGTACATAACTGGGATAAACACCAGTGTTAGAACGGTCGCGAAGCCAAGACCAAACATCACCGTAATGGACATGTTTACGAAGAACACATCGCTTAGCAGAGGGATCATACCTAAGATCGTTGTACATGCCGCCAGCATAACCGGTCGCATACGAGAGATCGAAGAATCAATAATCGCATCGTAGATAGGTTTCTCTTCTGCCTGCATGTCGATTTCTTCGAGGAGTACGATCGCATTCTTAATCAACAGACCTATCAGACTCAACGCACCCAGTAGCGCCATAAAGTCGAAAGCCCCATCAAGTAACAGTAGACCCGCTGTGATACCGATAATCGCAAGTGGCACCGTGATCCAGATAATCAGTGGCTGACGAACCTTACCGAATAGCAACACGACAACAATGATCATCATGATGAATGACACAGGAATTGCGCTAAATAGTGCGCCTTGTGCTTCTGCAGAGTCTTCATACTCACCACCCCAGTCCATCGTGTAGCCTGGTGGTAGCTCGATCGCTTCAATTTGAGGTTTCAATCGCTCGAACAGCGGTGCTGCTAGCTCACCGGTTGGGTTAGCTGATGCAATGATGGTTGTGAGTCGATCACGACCACGAATCATGGCATCTTCCCAAACCGTCTCAAAACCAACGACTACCTGAGCGATTGGAACCGTGCGTTCAAGTACAGGACTGTATACTTGGGCATCCATCAACTGAGATACGTCTTGACGCTCACTTGCATCCGCTCGGAAGTAGATTGGCAACAAACGCACACCATCGCGATAGATACCGACTTGAGTACCCTCACTAGCCGCACGCAGTGACGCAGTAAGCTCAGTTCTCGTCACACCTAACTGGCGTGCTACCTGTTCGTTAAAGATAGGCTTGATGAGCTTAACTGGTTGACGCCAGTCATTACGTACTTCTTTCGCGCCAGGATCCGCATGCATAATCGCTTCAGCCTGAGACGATAAGTCACGCAGAACTTCAGGATCCGGACCTGCAAAGCGAGCTTCGATCTTAGAGTCACGTCCAGGACCGATACGAAGACTCTTAATCTTCGGCTCGATACTTTCAATGTTGTCCGTCATGAACTGATCAATTTTCGTTTGAAGATCCGCGATCATCTCACGGTTTTCGGTACGAACAATGATCTGCCCATAAGCTTTAGTTGAGTCTTGTGGTGTATATACCAGCGAGAAACGAGATGCACCACCACCAATAAAGGTCGCTGTCCATTCAACACCTTCTTGTCCACGAATAAACTCAGCAACTTTGAGAGTATCGTCGCGGGTTTGATGAATGTCCGTTCCTTCAACTTCCCAGATATCTACGAAGAACATCGGCGTATTCGCATTCGGGAAGAAGGCATTCTTAACGAAACCAAAGCCCCAAACGGCAGACACGAACATCGCAAGGATGACGCCTATAGTTAGCACACGCTGCTTGAGTGCGAACTTAAGAATGCCTTTGTAGATAACAAAACCAGCACCAGCGTAAGGATCTTTTTCCTCTTCCCCTTCTTTCTTATCATCTTTCTTGAGTAGCAGCGCACACAACAGTGGTGTTGTAGATACCGCCGTTACCCAACTTAAAGACAGCGAAATGAGGATTACGTAGAATAGAGAACGAGTGAACTCACCTGTGTTACTCTGCGACATACCAATCGCCGCGAACGCAAGGATACCAACCGCAGTACCGCCGAGTAGCGCCCAACCATTCGCACCAACCACTTCACCGGCCGCTTTCATGGCAGGCATACCACGCTTGATCCGTATCATCATACCTTCGGCGACAACGATGGCGTTATCCACCAGCATCCCGAGAGCAATGATCAATGCACCAAGCGAGATACGTTGCAGTTCAATGCCATACAGATGCATTAGCGCCAGCGTACCTGCTACGGTAATCATCAGTACTGCACCGATGATAAGACCTACACGAAGTCCCATAAAGGCAAGAAGTACCACAACTACGATAATTAGAGCCTCAACCGTATTGGTCACAAAACCTGCTACCGATTGATCGACTTCTTGAGGCTGGTTGTAGATGATGTCTAGGTTCATCCCAAGCGGGATCTGGTTTTCCAAGCTCGCTAGCTTGTCTTCGATCAATGCGCCTACTTCGACTACGTTACGGCCGCTTAGCATTGAGATACCAACGGTCAATGACGGCTTACCGTTAAAGTAGATAAGTTTGCTTGGTTGGTCGTCATACTCACGTGTAACTTTAGCAATATCACCGAGGCGAATGAGCTTCTTATCGTTACTTGAGATAAGCAGATCTTCGATTTCACTTACATGCTTGAACGAGCCCGTTGGCTCGATACGAATGTACTCTGGACCAACGCGGAATCGACCTGAATCAGATACCAAGTTCTGAGATTGAAGGAGATTTTCAATCGTCGCCATATCGATGCCAAGTTCAGCCATTTTCGTGCGAGACATCTGCACGTAAACCACTTCTTTTTGGTCGCCATCGATTGAGACTTTACGCACACCAGGGACGAGAACAAGCTGCTTCTTAAGATTGTCAGCAACATCTTTTAGCTCTCGATAAGTATACCCTTCGCCGTTAAGCGCCATGAAACCACCGTAAACGTCGGCAAAATCATCGATAATTTGCGGCTCACCTGCACCTGGAGGCAGTTTATGCTTGTTATCAGCGATCTTACGACGAAGTTCATCATAAATGCCCGGCATTTCGGCAGAGGTATACTCATCTTTAAATTCGATGGTAATGTCCGAGAGACCTTCACGAGTCACTGAGCGCTTGATGCGCTTAACTTGACCAAGCAAACGTACCGCATCTTCGATGTGATACGTTACCTCATCGTACACTTCCTGAGGCGAAGCGCCTGGATAAGTGGTAATAATCTTGGCTTCTTTGATAGTAAACGCTGGATCCTCAAGTTTACCCATCTCAAAGTAGGCTAAGATACCGCCAATGGTCATCAACAGGACTAATAGCCAACTGTTGACTTTATTCTTAACTGAATACTCACCTAAATTCATATAACTTCTCTTCTTGCTGAGTCACAGTGGTTTATTGCGCTTGATCGATCTCTGGCATCAAGCTGACTTCCATGCCTTCAATAAGGAATGGCACACCAACCGTTACAATGCGCTCGCCCATCTCTAGGCCAGAAAGAATTGTGATGCGATCCCCAGACATGGTTGATACTTCAACAGGCTTTGGTGCAACAGTATTATCTTCTTGTACTACCCAGACTGTCGCATTGTGAGCGTTGTCGCTAACTACAGCGGTTGCGGGTACCTGAATTGAACCTGAAGTCTCTTGCAACTTAGAGAAGTCCGCCGTTACATAGCCTGTCATTCCTGGAAGAATGTTCTGGTCTGTTGGCGCTTCCATAGAAACCGTTACTTCAAACGTCTGAGTATCTGAATCTGCTTTTGAGGATACTTCAGTGACTGTTACTGGGTATGGCTTTTCACGAGCAACGTCGAAATAAGCAAAAACCGGTATCTCAACAGGATCCTCTGCTTGCTCATCGCGAATCTGACGCACAAGTTTCTCAGGAACATTGAACTTCAGTTCAAGGGTGTTTAGGTTCTGGAATGTAAACACCACTTGTTTCGCTTCAACGTTTTCGAAGTTTTGAATATCACGCTGAGCGACGAAACCGTCAAAAGGCGCTAAAAGTTTGGTGTAGCTAAGCTCAGTGTTGGCTTTATCGTAAGCTGCTTTTGCTCGCGTTAAGTTAGCACGCAACTGCTCAAAGTCTTTCTGAGAGATGAAGTTATCTTTAATCAACTCTTGCGCACGTTTGAAGTCAGCTTGAGTTCTTTGCAAGGTTGCGCGCGTATCGCGAACGGCAAGTTTGAAGTTTGTGTCGTCCAGTGTAGCGAGGACAGTCCCTTTCTTGACGTTGTCCCCTTCTTTCACAGGAATACTGTTTACTTTGCCAGCGACACGGAAAGCCATATCTGCACGATCCGAAGCTAGCACACGCGCTGGAAATTCGCGGATCATACTTTGGTTTTCTAAACCGATAACGACAGTTTTAACTGGCCTAATTACAGGCGCTTCGACTGTTTTTTCAGGCTCTGGGCTACAACCGGTCAAAGCAACGCCAATCGCTGCTGCCAGAGTAAGAGCACGTAAATGAGTTTTCATAACAACCACCCAATAAAAATTTATAAAAACCAATACAATATTTGGCTAACGAGATCGAATACACGCTATTTCACAAGTTACATTAAGCGTAGCAAAAAGCAACAAACGTTACACAAAAACATAACTTTATAAAACGCATTAGCCACTAATTAAGCAATGTGGCACGTAGAAACTTCCTCTAAGACCACGAAATGCCGACGAGTTCACTATTTTTTGCGTTTTTTTACCTTTTATTGAAATGGTGAATAAGTATCCCATACTGCTACATGAATTCCATATACATGAAACATTTTATGAACATCGTCATTATAAGGTGGATAATTTCTTTAGGTGTAATACTGGTGCTTGCGATGTACCTTATTCTCACTTTTACGTCACCGAACGCCCATACTTCGTCAACAATAAAAGGTCAGAGTCGCTCTGTAAATCAAAGCGCTATGGCACTTGTTTCCCCCATTCCTCCTGTGCAGTTAACGCCTAATGAACTCGCTATTGCCAAGTTAGGTATGCAGCTATTTCTTGATCCTAACCTTTCCTCTAATGGACGCGTAAGCTGTGAGTCGTGCCATCACATTTTTACCAACGGTGCGGAAGATATTAAGGTATCTAAAGGCGTGAAGGGCAATGGAGTAAGGAATTCTCCTACAGTATTTAACATCGCCCACAATTCACGTTTTTTCTGGGATGGTCGTGCATCAAGCCTGGAATCACAGATGGATGGTCCGGTACACAACCCGCTTGAAATGAATACCAACTGGCAAAAGATTAGCGACTATGTATCGTCAGTATCGGACTACAAAGATAAATTCTCGAAACACTTTGAAGGCAAGATCAACGAGGCAAATATAAAAGCCTCCCTCAAATCCTTTATGGTGGCGCTAGACACACCCGATGCGCCATTCGACCAATATTTGGATGGAAACAAAAGCGCATTACCTGCAGCAGCACAGAACGGCTGGAAAAAGTTCCAGGATCTCGGTTGTGTTATTTGCCATCAAGGTACCAATGTAGGTGGTAACCTGTTTCAAAAATTTGGCAACGTAAACAGCACTGGCGAGCTAGAGAAAGACCTCGGTCGTTACAACGTCACAGGCATCGAGTCAGACAAAGGCGTGTTTCGCGTTCCCAGCCTAAGAAACGTCGCCAATACCGCCCCTTACTTTCATGACGGCAGAGCTCAAACCTTAGAATCGGCCATAGTTACCATGGCTAGAGTGCAACTCGGTCGCGACCTCGATGCGACAACCATCCTTGAGCTCACTGCATTTCTCAATGCTCTTACCGCACCACCGCCTCCCATTCTTGAGGAGCTTTTACCATGAGCCATAGAATACTATCCAGAAGGCGCGTCGAGGCGCTCTACCAGCTTGCCATCGTGCTATCCGCTATTTGGTTGATCATAAGTGTCGCCAACAGCCGAGTTAGTGATGCATACCAGAAATCTTACCTAAACCTATCACACAACATTACCCGCTCTCTCGAAGACATATACTCTTTTGAGTACAACAGTAATAAAACCTACGACACCTTCTCGAATGAGTTGGTGGATATTGAGCTTAAAGCCAATCATCTCTATGACAACCTAACACTCAATCAAAAGAGTTACGTCGATTGGCTCAGCCCCGTTCCCAATGAAGCAGTATTGTTCGGTCGACACATCAAAAATGAAATTCTTGGTTTTACTCAACGTCTTGAAAGACTTCTTAGTGCGAAAGTATCCTTTGAATACTCAACGAACACGCTTCAAGAGCTTAAAAACGAACTTCTCTCCACGACGCTTTCAGAGCAAGACAAGCTTCGCATCTACCAGTACTTTGATAACCGCATTGGCCGCCAAGATCTACCCTCTGATATCAAAACACATAATGTGGTTATGGCGATAGATAGCTATATCAAGCTCAACAACCGCGTTGGTGCGGAGATAGACCAAGACAAGCAAGCACTATTAAATAGTGAGATACACACTTTACTTAACGATGTGAATACCTATTGGTTAGACCGCTCTTCCAGCCAACAACGAAATGTCATTATCTCCGGAGTACTACTGTTTCTTTTTCTAGCGGGCTACATATACTGGCGTCAGTGGATACAGCAGTACAGAGAAGCCAAACTCAATCGTGAACTGTTTACCAAAGAAAAAGAGCGCTCGCATCTGGCATTAGTGGTCGAGCACGCAAGTGACGCTATCATTATCACAGATAAGTCAGGTCATATTTCTTGGGCAAACCCTGCGTTCGAGCGCTTGTCAGGCTTTCAACTAGATGAAGTCATTGGTCAAAAGCCGGGCAGTTTCCTACAGGGAGAAGAAACGTCAAAAGAGGAAGTTCAACGCATATCTGCGAGCTTAAGAAAAGGTAATGCCGTTCAGTCAGAACTCATCAACTACCATAAAAACGGAACCCCTTATTGGATAGATATTGCAATCACCCCAATTAAAACCTTGAGTAATCAAGTTGAACAATTCATAGCAGTAGAGAGAGATAGCAGCGAAAGAAAACGTCTTGAAAGTGACTTAAGACTCGCGGTCGAAAACGCAGATGCTTCTAATCGAGCTAAATCTACTTTTCTCGCTACGATGAGCCACGAACTGAGGACGCCACTAAATGGCATCCTTGGGATGGCTCAAATTCTCGAATCCTCTGTCACGCAAGAACAGCACAAACAGCAGTTACATATACTGCTTGAATCAGGTAATCATCTATTGTCACTCCTCAACGACATACTCGATATTTCAAAAATAGAGGAAGGTAAACTCGAGCTGGAATCAATTGACTTCGCCGTAGAAGAACTCTGCTCACCCATTGTCAGCACTTACTCTTCAATCTGCCGAGAAAAAGGCATTGGGTTTGAGCTTGATAATCGACTCGATAAAGGAAAGAGCTACCGCGGCGACAAATCTCGAATTCGACAAGTCATATTTAATTTGTTGGGCAACGCCGTCAAATTCACTGCCTCCGGCCATATTAAAGTGACGCTCACAGGCGAAACAAAGACCGATCATTCAGAACAACTTACTATCTCTGTAGAAGACACTGGCGTCGGCATTCCAGAAGAAAGATTGAAAAGCATATTTGATCCATTTACTCAGGCAGAAGCATCAACGACAAGGAAGTTTGGTGGAACGGGTCTAGGTCTCGCAATCGTTAAAAAGCTCGCGAAAATCATGGGAGGCGACGCAACCGTAACCAGCACCGTAGGCAAAGGAAGTACTTTTACCGTCTCATTCAAGCTAGAGCACGCCGAGCCTGTTCAGGCAGAAACAAAAGCCAATGTATCACTTGATGACCAAGCGCTCGCGCAATCCCTGAAGATTCTATTAGTCGAAGACAATAAAGTTAACGCACTGGTCGCTAAAACATTCTGTAAAAAACAAGGACATGATGTAGAAGTTGCCGAAAATGGACAAGTTGCCGTTGATAAGGTTAAGGAAAACTCATACGACCTCATCATTATGGACAATCATATGCCTGTTATGGATGGCATAGAAGCAACGCGAATTATCCGTGAAGAACTCAAATCAGAAACCGTAATTTTTGGTTGTACTGCCGATGTCTTTAAAGAAGCACACGATAACTTTGTTGCCGCTGGCGCTAATCATATTTTGACTAAACCCCTGCAAAAAGAGAGTTTTATTGATGCACTTCAGCGCTATCGCCACCTTTTAGTTATGCCACCTAAAACGGAGTCTAATTCAAGTGTCGTTGAGCTTATTAGACATGATTTAACGCAGCCAGATCTGCCAACCGCTACAGAAGCCGAACTGCGAATGGAATCGATTCAAGATGGAAATCCAATCACTTATGAGCAAGTCGCCGAGTTTAAGGATATTGGGGAAGAGCACTTGAATCGGATCATTTCCAATTACTCAGCAAAAGATATAAAACTGCTCAATGAAACGCTGGAAATCATTTTGCAACAGTGCCGCCCGATCTCTCTACATCGAGTGGTAGACAAAATCGAGCAACTTCAGAGCACTTTAGAATTGGACAAATTACCGGCTTTGGAGGAAGTCCAATCTCTAATAAACCTCGTAGAAGTCAATATTCATGAAGCGATCAGAATATTAGACAAAAACACACAACAAACCGACAAGGCTAAGCTAAAGTCATCTAATATATCTACATAGAGATGCTAACCACTGAAGGGACACGCACTTGACCATTAAAGCTGTTGTATTTGACTTGGACAACACCCTAGTATCATCAAATATCAATTTTGAATTGTTGAGGCAAGAGATTGACTGTCCAAACGGTAAAGATCTGCTAACGCATGTTGCCGAAACCGAGTGCGACAGTCAGCGCAAGATTAGGCACGACGTTATCTTAGAGCATGAGATTAACGACGCTAAGTCGAGCAACCTAATGAGTGGTGCACAAGGTCTGCTTGATTGGCTGTTGGCGAGGAACATGCACTTTGGCATCATTACCCGAAACTGCCGAGAAGCAGCGGAAACAAAACTTCGAGAGCACAAACTTGTTGTAGAAACACTTATCACCAGAGAAGACTTCCCAGCAAAGCCAGATCCAACCGCGTTGTTTCATTTAATGAAGGAATGGAGCTTGGAGAAAGG
This sequence comes from Vibrio maritimus, assembly GCF_021441885.1. Lineage (NCBI taxonomy): Bacteria > Pseudomonadati > Pseudomonadota > Gammaproteobacteria > Vibrionales > Vibrionaceae > Vibrio > Vibrio maritimus. Next base: position 1,236,514 of record NZ_CP090439.1, on the reverse strand, counting down.
CAGCGTTCTGTACGTTGGCGACCATCAATACGACGTGCTTACCGCACAAAACGCTGGGTGTTTGAGCTGCTATATATCCAACTCAGAAGACTTGTCTTCAAGTTATGGAGCGGATTTGCATTACCCTTCTTTAAAAGCACTCCATCGCTATTTAGAGGCTCAATAGCAAGAGCCTTTATTCATATACATCGCCTTATCTGCTAGCTCTATTAGTTCTTCATGATCGACTTTATCCAGAGGAGAGCAACAAACGACACCGACGTAGTAACCAAGTTCATATACTGCACTACTCGTTTCGTTAAACGCTTCTACCTTTTCTTTAAACCGCGTAATAGGAAACTTCGAGTCGTTCCCCGTTGTACCTGACATTAATACGACGAATTCATCGCCTCCTACCCTTGCAATAACATCAGAATCTCTAAAATTCGATTTCAAAAGCTTTGCGAACTGGCGCAGAGCTTCGTCACCAACAGAGTGTCCGAATCTGTCATTAATTTGTTTGAAATGTTCTAAATCAAACAAGGCTAGGGTGTAGGGTTCAGTGGCAAAACGACATTTTTGGATCACTTTATCAGCCAAAAGGTTGTAGCCGCGGCGGTTAGAAATCTGCGTGAGTTCATCGATCGTAGAGTTGAGGTTCGCAACGAGCTCAGACTCCGCTAGCTTTGCTAGGTCGATAAGATCATTGACTTGCTGATCACTAAAGTGTCTAGGTTGGCTATCTATGATACACAAAGTGCCAATCTTCACTCCATCGTCAATCTTGAGAGGCACTCCAGCGTAAAATCGAATATTTGGCGCTCCAGTCACAAGAGGATTATCACTAAACCTTACGTCAACCGACGCGTCTGGAATAATGAACGGCTCGTCACCTAATATGGCATGCCCACAAAAAGACTCACCTCGCCCTGTTTCCTGAGCATTAAGACCGACATTAGATTTAAACCACTGTTTATCCTGTTCAACAATGCTCAAAAGTGCGATATCTACATCGAACATTCGCTTTGCCAGTCGAGTGACCCTATCAAAACGTTCTTCAGGTTTTTCTAAAATATTTAACTGTTTAACGACTTTGAGACGGTAGTCATCATCAAACGGGATTGGCGCTGGCTGCATGTGCTCTTTTTCCTTGGCATGATTCTCGGGGCGTCCCTATGAATAGCTCAGTCACGGAATTCAAACGGAACTACAGACTTAAAATTAGCCAAAATTATCCTGACTTGCCACAAAAGCATCATATTCTTATCGTAAATTCATATGAAATCACACTCTGTTGATAATTATATAATTCGCATTTCGCAAAATAATTGCGTAATGCATTTGCAAACTGGAATTAATAGGGCTTGATGTGTGTTTTGGAGCACAAAAAGAGGGAGAATAGACTTTGAAAAAGTTGGCATACATCATGCTTTATAAACTATGACTTCTTTTTGAAGTCACCTAGCCAACTGACGTTGTTAGTGAACCGATTTGTTCACACTGTTTTCGGCCGATTGACTTGTCAATCGGCCTTTTCTTTGCACGTTATTTAGTCTTGGCGTTTAAAACAGACTAGCGAGTTATTACCCTTGCTGACCAGGTTGGGACTCTTGCGCTTTCTCCATTTCTGCTAGCTTTTGCTCTAACTCACGAATACGAATTTCAGCCTCAAGCTCATCTGCACGCTTTTCAGCATCGCTGCGGTTATCCTGTTTAATACCATCCGCCAGAGTTTCCGTACGACCAGTTTCACGAGAGTCTTCTAGATCTTTCATCGACCCGGCAACACCTCCAGCAACACCTCCGGCTACTGCTCCTTTGACTGCAAGATCAGGTTCACCCGTTAGAACGCCCATCGTTGCACCTAATAGTGCGCCACCAGCTGCGCCTCGATTACGTGCTGCGTTCTCGTTTTCCTTATCGAAAGCAGGTGACGAACAACCAGCAAGCAAAGCTAGTGTCGTAACGGCAAATAATGATTTAAGAGAAGTTTTAGTAAAAGTCATAGCAGTAATCTCGCAGTGGTTGTTTCTATGCCGGAGAGAATACCGATTTGACGTGTTGCAAGGAATTCACTTGTCGTTATTAGGCTGATAAGCAGTAGTTATCAGCTTATACCGAACGGGCGTATTCATAAAAAAGCCGAGTATTGCTACTCGCAACACTCGGCATTCGACCAATCAGCTCTGTGATTTAGTTATGATCTATTCTGAAAGAGCTTCCAACAACATTTCCGTTGGCTTAACGATGGCAACAATGGTTTCGTCTATGATGATCGCCGACTCGTTAATCATCCCTTGATATGCATTCGTATCTGCTTTAGAGATAACCTCTCCAGCTTGCGCCTTAGCAACTAAAGTCAGACCTAACTCCGCGATTTTCTTCGTTGCTTTCGTCACTGCGACTGTATCAACAGATGCGACGTTCGCTGCGAAGATAGGTTCAGCAGCGGTCGCAGCGTTTAAAACTGTCTGATAGTGACGTTTTAAAGCAGAGAGCGCTTGCTTATCACCTTTATCAAACTGCTCTACAAGATCTCGCATTTCATACACAGCATAGCTCTCAACAGGCAGTGCATCAGCGAAACGATTCAAGCGTTCATGTTGATTATAAAGATCACCGTGATTTTCCGTTTGAATCCACTTCTCCCAGTTGCGAGCGTAGTACTGCGCAGGCTCAGTATAGCGAGCAAGTGTCAGTAATGGCGTTACATCGGCGCCATTCGCTAAACGCTGCATCATAACTCTAGAGTCAGCGTGATGGCGCATCCCCAGAGAGATCTCCGACCAACTGTCGATAGCGCGCATACGCTTATACATGCTTGCTTCGTCTGTCAGCTCTTCTGAAGACCAGAATCGCTCAGCGATGGCGTAGCTACGCGGCCAAATACGGTTTTCCATAGTTTGAGAGTTAATGTTTTCAGCCCAGACGGTGATTTCGCCACCAAGAATGAGCGACTGCTCGTCTTCAGTTAACTCGGCTGGGTAACCACCGCTTGGCTCAGGTATAGTCGAGCCTGGCTGCGCAGAAGAAGCCACGATTTCACCCGTGGTTGGCCAACGCACGTTGCCAATAAGCTGATAGCTCCCTTCTGCAAGCTTGTCACCAGCCAGCTTCAGGTTAAACTCGGTATACGACATAAAGTTGTCAAAATGCCCCTTGAAGCTCTCTCCTGGCGTGTACTCAAGAATTTCGACTTCAGTACGAGACTTACCGTTGTAGTCGGTAAACGCTCTGACGCTGCCATCTTTAGCTTGAATGATAGTGAGCAACCCCTTACGTGGACCGCCCTTCGTACGCGGTTTTTCCCACTGATAGCTAACGAAACGCTCGCCTTCATGCAACGTATCGTCGACCGTAATACCATGAGGCATTGGGTCATTGCGATAGTGATAGCTCGTTGGCTGAGGTTGGTCTAGGTAATAGCCCGTAGAGAGAAGTCCTTGATAGCCTTCTTTCGCCGCACGACCAATACTGTCATGCCCGCGCCAGCTTTGAATCACGATGGATTTTGGCAGATCTTTATGCCAGATCTCATCCCAGCCCGTCATCTTCTTGCCGCGATCTTCAAGCATCTTCTCTACTTTCGCATTCAAATAAGACTGTAAGCCGCGCTCGCCATCGAGATTATTTTCTTTGATAAACGCTTGGATCTTAGGGTTCTCTTGCCACTGCTTATAGTTTGGCTCGTCACCGCCGATGTGGAAGTACTCATCAGGGAAGAGTTCGACCACTTCATCAAAGACACTACTCAACATGGTATAAAGCTCAGGATTTGTTGGGTCCATGAGCGGCTCAAATACGCCCCATTCACGCTGTTGTGGGTAGCTTTGCTCCCCCATCCCGGACATTAGCTCAGGGTAAGCATGAGCAACTGCAGAAGCGTGACCAGGAAGTGAGATCTCAGGAACCACACGAATACCTAACTCACGAGCATAGTCAACGACATAGCGAATTTGATCTTTAGTGTAGTAATCACCATCCGTGGTTTTCTCCCAAAGCTTGGTGTAGTTGTCCAGTTGGATACGGATACCTTGGTCATCCCAGATATGCCAATGGAACACGTTCATTTTCGCTGAAGCCATCGCATCCAATTGACGCAGGATCACTTCCATCTCAATGAAGTGACGAGAGGTATCATAAGAGACACCGCGCCAGCGGAAACGAGGTTCATCTTCAATATAAATTGCTGGTACCGAATAACCGACAGCATCCGTTTTGACAAGTTGAAGAATGGTTTCGATACCACGGATCGCACCGTATGGACGATTCGCCTTTAAAACAATCTGCCCATTCTGTGCGTTCAAGGTGTAAGACTCATCAGCATTGATATCTTGAATCGCTGCTTTAGGCGCATCATCGATGTCGATAACCAAAGTCGCTTCACTCGCGCTTTCAGCCTGCCAATTCAGAGTCGGTAAACCCGTTTGACGCTCAAGGCGAGTGATAAAACGTTTTGCCGTCGCGTCAACGCGCTCTGAATTGTACCCTTTGATAAAAATACTGAAGTCTTTATCGATAACAACATTGCCCTGTTTCAATTCCACCATTTGAGGATAAGGCATTAAGTTCAGATCGGTATTTGGTGCCATAGCCCATGCCGTTGATGTTAGTGTGCCTGCGATTAAAAGAGATACCAGTTTCTTGTCCATGACTACTTCCTGAGAAAACAAAATTCAGCCTAATTCAGTTGCGTCAGGGTGCTCTTATGCTACACCCTGACTAAGAGAGTGATTACTCTGTAATTGGCGTTGAAGTCGTGGTGTCCTTGTTGGACTCACCACCTTGCTCCATCTGTGCGCGTTCTGCGTCTAAGATGGCTTGAGCTTCCTCTGGTGACACCATATTTCTTGGCGTGAACAAGCTCACTGCAACACCCGCTAGAGTTGCGACTGCAACAGATGGGATGACTGGGTTACCCCAGAATGCGGTTAGGCTTGGGCTGAGGATAACCATGAATGAAGCCGCTGATGCACCAACAAGCGTCGCAATCGCACCCTGCCACGTGTAGCGCTTCCAGAAGCGACCCAACATTCCGCACACGAACATTCCTGACATCACCGTTGAGATCATCTTAGTGATGTAGCCGATAATGTCGTTTGACGTCAGTGCAAACAGTAGAGCTAAACCAATTACGACGATAAGCGCTAGCCTTGAGTAGTTCATCATCGATTCTTTATTTGGAACGCGGCCTGTAAACATGACATACACGTCACGCAATAGGATAGACACACCGGCAATCGCATCAGAGCTCGCGCTCGACATAGTTGCCGACAAACCTGCAATCAGAACGATCATGCCAATACCAACTGGTAGTACCGTTGCTGCAATGTATGGGAACGCGAAATTAGCATTATCTAAATTAGGGTCAATCGCATGCGCCGCCATACCAATAACCGCAGGGATGATTGAGAAGAACAGGTACAATACACCAGATAACACAAATGAACGGCGGATGGTCGATACGTTCTTACCTGAGTAAATACGCTGACGGAATGAAGGCGTCGCCAACACACCCACACCAACCACTACGGCCAATGAGATAGCTGGAATCAGACCGAGTTTTTCAATCGCTAGAAAGCTGGTCGCTGCTGGGTCCATCGCAGCGTAAAGGTTATCAAGACCACCAATGTGTTGCACCGATAGTACTGCCATCAAGATGAAACCAACGAAAAGAATCACAGCTTGAATTGTGTCAGTCCACACCACTGCGGTGTAACCACCAATGACAACGTAAATCGTAAACGCGGCAGCAATAATGACTTTCGCAACATTGAGGTCAATATCTGCAATCCAAGCCAGATACATACCGCCACCCAAGATGTGGGCACCTAACCAGCCAATAGAAGCAATAAAGATAAGAATACCGACCAGATTTTTCACCACGCGGTTTGCACCGACATAGTAGGACAACTCTTCACTCATGGTCATAAAATTGAGTCGACGAACAGGGGCAAACCAGAGTGCGAGTAGTAAAATACCAAGAGCGCCACCAATGCCATAAAGTGCACCAGCCCAACCGTTAGCATAACCAAAACCTACTGCGCCCATACTTGAGCCAGTACCCACCATGGTCGCTACCGTGGTACCTAGTACCAAAAACAGTGGTAAGCCGCGCCCACCAAGTAGAAAATCTTCACCTGACTTTTGATTACGCGATACATACCAACCAAGCCAAATAAGAAAACACACATATATCCCGAATCCGGATAAGAATAGTGTACTGTTCATTGAACACCTCCAGAGAGATAAGCAACTTATATACTGCCTATCGTTTTACGTTATTTAATCTCGAAACGTAACTACACAATGTAATCACAATGTCATTATTATTTTTATTGATAAGGGCATCGCAAAATGCCCATTATTAAGTTGCGTGTAGATACGGCTTTATATTTATCGACGGTCTTCGCGATAGCAAGTCACGTCTACTTCTACTTTTACATCCACCACTAGGTCACAAACCATGCAGATTCGTGCTGGTGGATTTGCACCAAAAAACTCTTTGAATACTTTATTAAATGATTGGAAATAACGAGAATCTGTCAGTACCACTTTAACGTGTACAACATCCTCAAGACCGTAGCCCGCTTCTTCCATAATATCGACACAGTTCTGGATAGCCAGGCGTGATTGGTCAACAATTCCGCCTTCCACAACTTCGCCATCTGTCATTGGTGTTTGACCCGACACGTAAAGAAAGCCACCAGCTTCTGTTGCTCGAGCGAATGGTAAATGTTGTCCACCTGTACCGACACCACCTTCTACACCATAGCGTTTAATTGTCATTGTTTACTCCAGTTTTGTTACGTCTTATTTAAGTTTTACATTTCTTGAATTTGTATAATTCAAGAGCAATTAATTCCATCACGATATATAAATCGACCAAATCTTTCTTTGGCGACTAATTTATTTTGATAGCTAATATTTCCGTTAACTAATACACACTCTATTCCGTCTGCTAAAGAAATAGGTGTTTCAAATGTCGCAGTATCACGAACATTATGTTTATTAAAAAGAACTAAGTCCGCGAAGGCACCTTCTTTGATAACCCCTCGATTCAATAAGTTATAACGTTGCGCAGACATTCCTGTCATTTTATAAACCGCTTCCTCGAGTGGAAATAACTCACGATCTCGACAGTAATGTTTCAATACTTTAGGGAAGGTGCCCCACAGTCTTGGGTGAGGATGTGGATCGTTCGGCAGTCCGTCAGATCCAACCATGGTAAGCCTGTGTTTAAGTACTCGCTCCACATCTTGCTCATCCATGCAGTGATATACGGCTCCCGCTGGTTGGAGAGCTTTAGCAGCGTCCATCAAAGGCAATTCCATTTGCTTGGCAATGTCAGCAAGAAGCTGACCTGCAAACTCCGGTTTAGATTCCGACCATGTAATAAAGATATCGAAGTCGTCAGTAACCTGTTTAAGGTCCAGAGTTGAAGAGCTTGCCGAATATGGGTAGCAATCGCATGAAACATCTTGATGCTCTGCCGTCTTTTCGAGCAGATCGAGCACCTCGACAGTTCTGCCCCAGTTACCCGCTCCAGCACATTTCAGATGCGAGATCACCACAGGAACACGAGCATGTTTGCCAGTTTCAAAGGCCTCTTCCATCGCATTTAAGATAGCCTCAAATTCAGTGCGCATGTGCGTGGTGTAGATACCACCAAAATCAGCAAGAACCTCGGCCAAACGCATAACCTCACTCGCTGTCGCTTGTTTCGCACTGGCGTAAGCCAGACCAGAGCTCAAGCCTAACGCGCCCTCTGCCATCGCCTGACTCAGCGTGCTTCTCATTGATTGCAACTCGTCCTCGGTCGCCTCACGAAGTAGCTCATCCATCACGTTATTACGAAGTGTGGTATGACCAATCAACGCCGCAACATTCACCGCAGGCTGCGCGGCTTCGACCGCTTTGGCATACTCTGCAAACGTTGGATACTTAAAGTCTTCTTGTTTCCCTAGTAAGTTCATTGGATCAGGTGGTGCAACTTTAAGCGTCGCAGGCGAGGCACTGATCCCACAGTTACCGACAATAACCGTCGTCACCCCTTGACTAATTTTCGGCAAGCAATCTGGATAGCGAATAACGTTAGTGTCATCGTGCGTATGAACATCAATGAACCCTGGGCTCAATACCTGCCCTTGCCCATCAATCACCAAACCCGCTTTTGAGCCTGCTAGATCACCGATTTTCGCAATACGGTCTTGCTTAATTGCAAGGTCTGCATGGTAGGCAGGTCCATTGGTGCCATCGACGATTTCTACGTTTTTTATAATGATGTCGAACAACATGACCTTCTCTCTTATCTTCGCGCTTTCCATGAGAGGTATGTTAGAAATTAACCTGATAAAACTCAGTGACAAATTACACAAAACAACAATCAAAGTTTGATAGTTTCTAACATAATAAATATAATAGAAAACAACAATCATTAAGTATCAATAACTTAGCTCATGTTAGTGCGAGACAAAAAATGAAAAACCTATTCACAGAAGATAGAAACAATCACAAGAAACAAGAACTTGATTATGCAACCGGTCACAAAGGCTTAGCGTGTAGTCAAGAAAAAAAGCAGAGTTATAGTTTAATCAATGAAGACATCAGCCTGCCGGCGGCAGTCATCAAACGCAGTCATTTGACGAACAATATGGAGTGGATGCAGAAGTTTGCTAACCATCATGGCGTGAAGCTTTGCCCTCACGGAAAAACCACCATGACGCCTGAGTTTTTTCGTCAGCAACAACAGCATGGCGCTTGGGGCATCACGGTAGCAAGCGCCCCACAAGTTGAAGTCGCCGCTCACAGCGGTATTGCTAACATCATGATGGCGAACCAGTTAGTCGGTAAAGCTAACATGGCTTTGATCCACAGAGTTAAGCGTGATACCGGCGCTAGGGTAATGGTTTGTGTCGATTCAAAACAAAACGTTGAGCAGCTGCAACACTACTTTGAGCAAACGGTTCACACGATTGAAGTGCTGATCGAGTATGGGGTTGAGGGGGGGCGTTGTGGCTGCCGCACCGCAGAAGAAGTCACCGCACTTGCGCAGCTTATTGCAACGCTATCACACGTTGAACTGGTTGGAATTGAGGTCTACGAAGGTGTCATTCATGGCGGAGATGAAGAGGCTCGCGTGCGTCAGTTCCTCTCCAACACGCTTGAACTAGCGGCCAGCTTAGTCGCAGATAAGCTACTACCTCCTAAGCCAATCGTCACAGGTGCTGGCTCGGCTTGGTATGATGTCGTTGCCGAAGAGTTTGCTCACCTCGCTAACGTTGAAGCCATTTTAAGACCAGGTTGCTATGTTATTCACGACACAGGTATCTACCTCGATGCGCAGCACAAAGTGATGCAACGCGCTGAGAAAAACCAAGGATTTGCCTGTGAGCTAGGGGGCGATCTTTCCTCAGCATTAGAGGTCTGGGCTTATGTTATCTCACGCCCAGAGGCTACCAAGGCGATTATTGGACTAGGAAAGAGGGATGTCGCATTCGATGCAGGCTTACCCATCCCAGAGCGCATCTATCGCAATGGCGAGGCACTCGATATCAAAGACCTTGTAGCGACAGATGTGATGGATCAACACACATTTTTATCCATTCCTAAGGACTGCGACCTCCAAGTTGGTGATATGATTGCCTTTTCAACGTCACATCCTTGCCTGACGTTTGATAAGTGGCGTTACATAGCCATCAGTGACGACCAACATAACGTAGACCGTTGGGTCGAGACGGCATTCTAGAGGGAACATTTTGAGCGTAGAAGTAGACATTATTTCTCAGATCACGGAGCGCTACAGCGCGCTTCGTGATGCAGAAAAGAAGGTGGCAGACCTGATCACCGACGATGTGAGCAGTGCCGCAAACGCAAGTATTACCGAGCTTGCAGAACAAGCGAGTGTCAGTGAAGCGACTATTACCCGTTTCGCCAAGGCAGTGGGATGCAAAAACGTACGTGACCTGAAAATCAAGCTCGCTCAATCGCTAGCTGTGGGTCAACGCTTCATCATTGAGCCCCCAGTTCAAACTGGACACCAAGGTATTTATGAGTCGATAAAACAAGCTCTAGATATCAACCGCGCATTGATAAACGAAGCAGACGTCAGCAAAGCCGTGGAACTGCTGCATTCGGCAAGGCAGATCATTGCTATCGGTGTTGGCGGTGGCTCAACCATCACCTCGCAAGAGCTGCAACATCGTTTGTTTCGCCTTGGATACCCGGTTGTATCGTACAATGACGGTCTGTTAACCCGGATGGTGGCAGCGACGGCAGATGCCAACGACGTTATGGTGGTCATCTCCGCAACAGGTCACACACCGATCGTGGTCGAAACTGCAGAAACCGCGAAGCAATATGGGGTTCCTATCATTGCCATTACCCCTTCAGGTTCACCACTGGCTGACTTAAGCGACATCGTGTTACCTATCGTTCATAAAGAGACCGACTTTATCTACAAACCCTCGGCATCTCGATACGCAATGTTGGCTCTTGTTGACGTGCTAGCCATGGAACTTGCCGTGAATCACAAGCGCCGTTCTCGCGACCGCCTACGCCGATTGAAGTTGGCTCTGGATACTCATCGTACGGGCAGTGATCGTCAGCCACTGGGCGATTAACTCTCCCAAAAAAATTTCCCTCCCCCTAACAAACATGAACGCTAATCTGACTAGGCGTTCATGTTTGGTTCATATTCTCTGTCGTATTATTTCGATATCAAGGAGAGATGCCATAAAGACTCATCCATTCTTAAATTCGGTTTTTACAGAGAGGTCATTATGAAACAAGCACTCCTAACTATCAGCGCACTGTTTATCGGTTTTGTTGCAATGATGTTCAGCCTAATCATGGCGATTCCAATGGCGATTGCTGCATATATCACGGGCAACCGTATAAAAAAGCAGTTAGATAAAGAATTCGCTCGTCAGCGTCAGGCTCAAGGTTACTCAGCACAAGGAAATACGATAGAGGGTGAATATGAAGAAGTATCGTCCAAATGAATCTAAACGAGAGAAGCGATCACGCCATAAACGAAAGGTGGTGGCGTTAGCGTTCTATCTTGCTGCATTTGTTACAGCAGGCATCTTTGGCTGTTCAACCAAAAATGAAAATCCTTCATTTACGCATTCAGCGTCACTTCCAAGTTATCAACAAGATAGCTATCAAAGTTACGTGAGTGAGACAGAGCAGTGGCTCGCAGAAAATAGAGCCTATAAGTCTGATGATCATCAGCTGGAAGTGGCTTTGAACAGCCCATTTGAGGTCACTCCCAACAAACCTAACGGCGAAGCCGTTCTGCTCGTGCATGGTTTGGGCGACTCCCCCTACTCTTTTCACGATATCGCACAGCATCTCGCTGACCAAGGCTACTTAGTCAGAGCCATTTTATTGCCTGGTCACGGCAGCAAAGTGGGCGATCTTATCCTACCAAGTTTTGAAGACTGGCGAGGCGTCGTAGACCATCATACCGACCTACTATTAGAAGATTATCCATCGGTTTGGCTTGGCGGTTACTCCACAGGCGCAAACCTAGTCACCTCCAGAGCACTTGAAGATGACCGTGTATCTGGACTCTTGCTGTTTTCTCCGGCTTTCCAGCCAACGTCAACCGCCGTTAAGTACGCAGGTTTTGCAAGCCTGTTCATGCAGTGGGCTGACCAAGACCCTGAAGACAATATGCTTCGATACAACTCGCTACCTATGAATGGCGCTGCCGTCTATTACGACACCGTGAGCGAAGTACAAAACAAGCTCGCTGCTCATGACTTTAGTAAGCCAACCGTAATGGTACTCAGTGAGGGTGACAGTGTTGTCGATACAGCCGCAGCCGTTGAATGGTTCAACCGTCAATTTCCAAACCCCGCCAACCGATTGATTTGGCAAGGAGAATCAGCACCTAGTGGCGAGCGAGTTATCCAACAGTCGATGAGACTTCCGAAGTACCGCGTGTCAAATGGCTCTCACATGGGCATGCTTTTCCACCCAAACAACCCCTATTACGGCACCAAAGGAACTGTGGCGATTTGCGACAATGGTCAATCTGAAGAAGGCTACAATGCGTGTCTGAGAGGCGAAGAGATGTGGTATTCATCTTATGGGTATCAAGAACCAGGGAAAGTACACGCTCGGCTAACCTTTAACCCCTACTTCGAAGAAATGGCAGCGGTACTGGACTCTACGATGGCAGCAACCAAAACCGTTGATGAGGGTTCTTTGCAACACGCCTCCACTCGATAGAAGAATGCTGGTTGATATACTTTTGCTTGATAGAGCACAGAAAAGAAACGAGTAACTCCAACCTTCTGTTAGATAAACTATTATTGTTGAATAACAATCATCAGAGGGCATTGGTTTATGAAAAAGATAGCGGTAATTCTCAGCGGATCTGGCGTATTTGATGGTGCGGAAATCCATGAGTCCGTACTTGCGCTTCACGCTGTGGAAAAAGCAGGCTCGACTTGGCACTGCTTCGCGCCAAATGTTGAGCAGCTCCACGTGGTGAATCACCTAACGGGGGAAGCAACGGAAGAGTCACGAAATGTCCTTGTTGAAGCAGCTCGAATAGCAAGAGGCAATATCGAAGATGTTGCAAAGCTTAATGTCGATGACTTTGATGCTCTGCTTGTACCGGGTGGCTTTGGCGCTGCTAAAAACCTAACAGACTTTGCTATCAACGGTGCAGAGTGCTCAATCAATGCTGACGTTGCCGCTGCATGTCGTGCATTCAAAGATGCCAAAAAACCCGCGGGTTACCTCTGTATTGCGCCTGTCATCATTCCAATGGTCTATCCAGAGTCAGTAAAAGGTACGATAGGCAATGACGATGGCACCGCAGCTGGCTTTAATGGCCTTGGTGGCCAACATGTTGATTGTCCGGTCGACGATATTGTGTTCGATGAAGAAAACAACGTATTGTCGACGCCTGCATATATGCTCGCTAATAGCATTTCAGACGCGGCAAGTGGTATCGAAAAACTGGTAACCAAACTCGTTGCTCTAGCTTAACCCGAAATCAAAAAAGCCCCTACTATCCAGCAGGGGCTTCCTCAATCATTCCCTTTTCTCTTCTCAAGTGATAGTTAGCACTTCAGCACTCATTGGCTCGATGTGCAATGCACCACCAACCTCAACGACTGTGCCAGAGAAAATGGACGTCAGTGTCTTAGATTCATTCAGTGCGATCACTTTGCTGCGCGAAGATTTATTGATGACGACGACACCTTTATCGCCGCGACGGAAAGCGAGAAGATCTTCGTTTGCTTCAATCACCTCAGCACTTGATTCGTGTACTGTATTGTAAAAATGAATAAGCTTCGCCAGTTTAGGATCTTTCCAGCTATCGACCCATCTTGGTAAACCTTTCGCATTTTTGATCCCACTCGGATCGAGGTCACTGTAAATCAGCGGAACCCCTTCCCCGCGAGTCAAAATATAAACATATGCCAGCCATTCATCCGACTCTTCCATAACCATGTTGCTAAACACATCATTGTTTGGAATATCATGGGTAGTTACAAACGTGATAGAACGTTCATGCGTTAACGCCTGACCAAAACAGTATGGGTCAATCAAGGAAGTGAGACTGCCTTCTTTCGATGAAAAGGCGTCAAAAATGGTCTTAAACAACGGGAAGTCGTAAGCAGCAAGGCGAGTTTCCTCTAGATACGGCTGAAGGAATAACTCGTACTCTTCTTCCGTCGCGCCGCCGTCGGTAATGATCTCACCGAATACGTGCATACCCTCAGTAATATCTTTGGTGAACACCTTTTTGATGTGCTCTAGCGTCAAATGCTTGGCGGCATCGATACGATAGCCACGTACGCCAAGGTCTTTCATAGCTAGCAAGTAAGCTTGCTGCTGCGCAATCACGTGATCGCTTGTTCTGAGTGTTGGTAGACCTGGATCCTCTGGACCACCAGTAAGACGACCATTTTGAACTTCCCAGCGATCTTTCCAATTTTCAATACCAAACGCTTCAACAAAATCTTCTTCCGTGAAAAGTGGCTTGCTGAGATCGCCAAACAGCTTCTGCTGCTCAAAGTAAGTCGAATGGTCTTGGTAATTCGCCATATCTTGAGAGCTAGGATATTGAAGGTCGAGTCTTTGACTCGATTCATTCGCCATATGATTAAAGACCACATCAATATAAACCCATAAGCCGAGTTCATTGAGGGCATCCATCATGGCTTTGAAGTCTTCGGTGTTACCTAGCTTATTATCAATAACTCGATAGTCTTGCGGCTGGTAAAGCTGCCACCAGAGGACCTCTTTCTCACTTCGATATGACTTCATTGGCGGTGAAACCAGCACTGTCTTGTACCCACAAGCTTTGATTTCCTGAGCTCGCTCAGTTACCAATGCATATGGCCAATCGAACGCATGAAGAATCACGTTACTCTGACTAGTGGTAGTGTTAGACATTTGAATCGCCTTTGTTATTTGGAATTACGTCAATAAAGACAAATTATAGTGACTGGGGAAACGTAGGGCTCATCCCCCGACCGCTTTCTCTTGTATTAGAAAGTAGGCGTAGATAAAAATTTAAGATGATATTTTAGAGTATCTCTAAAGTTATCTTCATAACACTATGAAATATAAATACATTTCGACCTACACAAGAAACATTTTGTCACACCCGTTACGAAATCGTTAAATCTCTAGCTTCCTAAGCCGTGAGCCGTGTCACAGCACGTATCAACGTAACTGTATCGAAAAACCACGTCTGTCAGGTACAAAAAAGGCGCACTAGCTAACTAGTGCGCCTTTGAAAAAGAAATAATGATTAGAATGGCTTAGGAGCGTAGCCAGTCATTACCTTCAGCTTCAGCTCTTTGCCAATTTTAGTCATTGGGTGAACCACAACTAAGCCTTTTACTGACTTCTTCAGTTTGCCCATATCAGCCTGTTCGGCTTTGGTAATTTCACGAGAGAATGGCATGTCGAGCAAGCTTTTGCGCTCTTTGTTCATGTCATAGCTCTGCTTGTGTTTCATTTGAGCGATCTTTTTGGTGATTTTATCAATCTCATCCGTAAAGCGTGAGATCAACTCATTGTCGCCACGAGATTTCGCGCCGTCCAACTTGTGCTTACACTTGTCGAGGCGGTTATTTAGTTTTTGAAGTTCTTGTTTCATGCTCATGGCGTTAACCTTCTTATGATCGTTCGTGGTCGCGCATCATAAAGTCTACAACCCAATAATGCTAGAGTTCTGCGCATTATTTTATCAGCTAGAGAAAATACCCTGACGCAAACGGTTGCAATCACAAATTGCTTTATATAGAATCCGCTGCTCCCAAAAGTTGGGACTTACTGTCAGGCATTTTGTATAAGCTTCAAATACGGTGAAGCGTTTCTACAGAGCACCAATATTGCTCTTCTATAAGATGACCTTAGACCCTATCTGCTCTTATATCTATAAGTCTGTTCAGTGAGTATAAACACGCACCTGCACAAACAACGTGCCTTAAGTGCGCTCACTTAGATTTTTACTACCTATTTCATACGGACATCACTGCTATTACGGACATAGCTAGGTACACCACAAAAGAGCTGTATCATGTCTTTACTTATGAGCATTGTCGGTATCATCGCACTGCTATCTGTTGGCTTCCTATTTTCTGAGAACCGCCAAGCCATCAACAAACGTACTGTCTTACTCGCCTTAACCGCGCAAATTGGTTTCGGTGCTTTTGTTATGTTTGTTCCTTTGGGTGAACAAATCCTTCAGGGCATGTCTAACGGCGTTAACCACGTTATTTCTTACGCTAACGAGGGTCTCGCGTTTGCCTTTGGCGACCTAGGCAAGTTTGGCATGGGCTTTATTTTTGTTATCAATGTACTTTGCGTAATCATCTTTATCTCCGCGCTAATTTCTGCACTGTACTACCTAAACATCATGCAAACCCTAATCAATGTGATTGGTGGTGCATTGACTAAATTGCTTGGCACATCGAAAGCAGAATCGCTAAGCGCGACAGCGAACATCTTTGTTGGCCCAATCGAAGCGCCGTCAATGATTCGACCTTTAGTGAAGAACATGACTCGCTCTGAGCTTTTTGCCGTTATGACCGGTGGCTTAGCAAGCGTCGCTGGCGGCACCATGATCGGTTACATCAGCCTTGGTGTCGATCCAAAGTACATCATCACTGCATGCTTCATGACGGCACCTGCGGGGTTACTATTTGCGAAACTTCTATGCCCGCAGACAGATGAAGTGATCACGGACAAATCGATTAAAGTCGATGATAAAGAAGCACCAAAGTCGCTTTTAGATGCCATCACGGAAGGCTCTTTGGTCGGTATGCATCAAGCGGCTACAGTAACCGCATTGGTGATTTCATTTGTTGCCCTCGTAGCGCTTTTAAACGGCATCATTTCAGGCGTTGGTGGCATGGCAGGTTTCGAAAACGCAAGCCTAGAGCTCATTATCGGCTACATCTTGTCACCTCTCACTTTCCTTATGGGTGTTCCATGGAACGAGGCTGTGACCGCTGGCGCGCTGATCGGCAAAAAGATTGCTGTGAATGAGTTTGTCGCGTACATGAGCTTCGTTGAAGTCAGTGAAACACTAACGGCTAAGACGCAAGCAATCATCGCGTTTAGCTTGTGCGGCTTTGCTAACATCGGCTCACTAGCCATGGTTATCGGTGGTATCGGTGCTATGAACCCAGAGCGTCGTCCACTTCTTGTTGAAATCGGTCCGCGCGTACTATTTGGCGCCATTCTGGCAAATCTAATGTCCGGTACTATCGCTGGTCTGCTTATCACTCTGTCTTAAGGAACTATACAATGCCAACTACACATATTAATGCGAACAAAGGCGACTTTGCAGAAACGATTCTAATGCCGGGTGACCCACTTCGCGCAAAACTTATCGCTGAGACTTATCTTGAAAACCCAAGACTCGTTACCGATGTTCGTAATGTATACGGCTACACTGGAACCTACCAAGGTAAAGAGATCTCGGTGATGGCGCACGGTATGGGCGGTCCTTCAGCAACGATTTACTTTCATGAGCTAATGACAGAGTTCGGAGTTAAGAACTTCATTCGTATCGGTAGCTGTGGTGCGATTCACGATGACGTAAAACTGAAAGACGTTATCGTCGCAATGGGCGCATCTACCGACTCCAAAATCAACCGTATTCGTTTCCGTGATCACGATTACGCGGCGTTGGCTGACTTCAATATGCTGCAAAATTGTGTGTCTGTGCTGAGCGAAACTGACATGAGCTATCGTGTTGGTCAGGTATTCTCATCAGATCTCTTCTATCGCCCAGACTTCGACATGTACGAGCTCATGGCGAAATACGGTGTGCTGGGTGTAGAGATGGAAGTCAACGCGCTTTACTCATGTGCCGCTGAAAATGGCTGCAAAGCCATTGCGATGTGTACGGTGACCGATCACATCACTAAAGGCGAACACCTTACCGCAGACGAACGTCGCACAGAGCTGCACGAGATGATCAATGTCGCACTTAAGACTGCGCTAACACTGTAGTCAACAATTAGCCCAGCACTTGCCTGGGCTTTTTTAGGAATCAGGATATGTCAAACCGAGCCATCGTCGCCAACCTTTACCATGCTCCACAACGAGGTAGCTTTGAATACATAGAGCAAGCCTGTATTGAAATCGATGCTACCGGTACCATCACCCAAGTGCTTTCAAAGAGCGATCATAAGTACGATGAAGTGATCGCAAACCATGAGCAAAGCAATAGCTTAACGCGGTTAGCTAAGAATCAGTATTTGCTACCAGGTCTCGTTGACCTGCATACGCACGCCCCACAGTGGCCTCAAGCAGGAAAAGGATTGGATCTTCCGCTTAATGATTGGCTAAACCAATACACGTTCCCGCTAGAAAACCGTTATAAAGATCCAGACTTTACGGCCAGAATTTATCCAGAACTTGTCGATACGCTTATCGCTCATGGCACCACCACAGCGATGTACTTTGCTACCATCGATAGTGCGCCGTCCGAGTATCTTGCTCAAGTGTGTAAAGATAAAGGTCAGCGTGCTCTGGTTGGCAAGATCTCTATGGATGAAAAGTCCATGTGCCCGGAGTACTATGTAGAGTCCTCGACTGAAGTTGCTATTTCTGCCGCTGAAACCTTCATTCAAAACATCAGAGAAATCGACAATCAACAGAATTTGATCCACCCAGTAGTGACGCCTCGTTTTGTACCTACTTCTACAAAGCAACTACTGGAAGGCTTAGGTAAGTTGGTTCAAAAGTACCAATGCCATGTTCAAACTCACGCATCTGAAAGCGATTGGGCTCGTGATTTTACTCAGCAAGCTTTTCAGAAAACGGATGTCGAGCTTTACGAGGAAACAGGTCTCCTGACTCGGAAAACCGTACTGGCGCACTCTATTTTTCTGACCCAGAGCGATAAAAATACGATCAAAGAAGTAGGAGCAGGCATTGCCCACTGCCCACTTTCTAACATGTATTTTGCTGATGCCGCTTTTCCATTGAGAGAAGCGTTAGACCAAGGTTTGCATGTGGGACTCGGCTCGGATCTCTCGGGCGGACCACTTCCATCCATTTTCCACGCAGCGCTCGATGCCGTCAGTCACTCTAGAGTGAGAGAGGCAGGTACGAACACTCACATTATGGATCAGCGAGGAGAAGCACATAGCCGAGTTTCATTTGTCGAAGCATTTTGGTTGGCGACTCACGGTGGAGGATTAACCCTGGATCTTCCTGTCGGTATTTTTAAGCCAGGTTACTACTTTGACGCTTTGGTGATCGACTCGAACACTGCCGGAAGCCAAGTGCGTATCTATGATGACTTGGATTCAGCACAAGATGCCCTGGAGAAGATCATTGTTCACACAACCGAGCCTGCTATTTCAGCGGTTTGGGTAAGTGGCAAGCAGATTAAGTAACCCTCACGAAAAGAGCCCGCGTATATAACGCGGGCTCTTTGGTATTCTAGTATGGAACAATAAGTACTAAGTTCGGTACAGTACCTTCACTACGTGCCAGCCAAATTTAGTCTTTACCAAGTGAGGAACAAGCGTTTCACCCGAAAAGCACACCTTATCAAACTGTGGCACCATTTGACCCTTGCGGAACTCACCCAGGTCACCCCCTTTCTTGCCAGATGGACACGTAGAATATTTTTTTGCAAGCGTTTGAAACTTAGCGCCTTTCTTAAGCTGTTTAATGATATCTTCAGCTTGTTCTTTGTGTTTTACCAAAATGTGAAGTGCTGCCGCAGTTCTTGCCATGGTATGCCTCTGTGTTATCGCGAGTATGGGATGATAAGTGGCGCAGAGTGTAATCTAAACTGAGATGTAAATCACGTTTACTTTTCACGCAGTTAAACTTTTCTAACGATCTGCCGCATTAACTTTTAGCGATAAAGTTTATAAAATCAACCTATTGGTGATTAGAGTAAGAGTTCAAATGAAAGCAAGCATCAGTAAGGCTAATCAATCTCAGGGCATGTTGTTGTTTACCCTTAACATGCAAAAGCAGCGTTTTGCCATTGGTACGCTAAAGGTGCGTGAAATTGTGCCTTTTATGCCGACTACGCAAATCCCATATTCGCATCAGCATGTTGTGGGGACGGTCAGCATTCGTGGGCTTACTGTACCCGTCATCGATATGGCTGCTGCTATCGGGTTCCGACCTATCGCCCCTGAAGAGTACAACAGTACCTATCTGGTCGTGACCGACTGCCTTCGCACGGTGGTAGCATTTATGGTTCGAGATATCGATAAAATCATCGAGTGTGATTGGAAATCCATTGAACCTGCACCGGAGAGTAGTGGTAAAAATGTGTTTGTCACGGGTGTGACTCGCTTTAATGATCAGATTGTTCAGCTTCTTGATGTGGAGCTTCTGCTTTCTAAGATCTATCCGCAATATGCCGATACCAAGATCCCGATGCTTACCGACGTGCAGCGCGAGAGAATAAAGGCGCTTAATATTCTGCTTGTCGACGACTCATCCATCGCAAGAAAACAGCTGGGTGATGCGCTAAACCAAATCAGCATTCCATTCGATCTCTGCAAAGATGGCAACAGTGCACTTGAATTTATGCGTGCAAAAGCCTCGCGAAATGACGCGATAGATATTCTCGTGAGTGATATTGAGATGCCGGGGCTGGATGGCTATGAACTCGCCTTTGAAGTACAAAATGACCCAGCACTTGGTCACGCTTATCGTATTTTGCACACCTCACTTTCAAGTGAAATGTGTACCGAAAGAGCCCATCAGGTGGGGGCTCACGAAGCGCTGGTGAAGTTTAATGCCGGTGAGTTGATCGAAGCTATGTTGCGAGGCGCAGAAAGTCTCACCGCGAACTAGTCATGACGCCTCTTTTAGAGGCGTCATTCATTTCTATTCAACTATTCCGCGTCGTAGTTGTTATTCGGGGCAAATGAGAATCCCTGACCACCGATCGATGCTTCGTACATCAGGCCACCTTTAGTCATAGTAAACACAGCCATACCATTGATGTAAGTTGCTTTACTCTGCTTATCACCCGCTTGTGCTCCCGCTCCTGTTGAGCCTGCTTGTGCGCTCGCTCCAAGTGTCAGAGCCACCGCTGATGCTTGCGCACCAAATTCAAAGCTACCGCTGGTAAAGGCGTAGTAATCCGCTTTACTCTCGAAGAAGATGATTTCGCTATAGGCCTGAGCGCCCAACTGCAAACCGATACTAAGCTGCGCTAATGTCGAATCGCCAACGTGTGTACCTTGACGATAAACCTGACCTTCGCCATAAGATCCACCGATACCAAACCCGCCTTTACCGACAGTTGGAAACACAGCATAACCATACGCATTTTCAAAAAACGGCTGCGTGGCTTCTGCTTGCTTAAACTTATTGAGAGTGGCTTCATACTTACTGCTAGATTCTGAAGACGTAGTGTTTTGTGCTTTATTAACATCTTGTTGAGCCTCCTCAGCAAATACGCTAGGAGTAACGGCAATACATACTGCAAGCAGTAAAGGTGAGGCTTTGACGAACATGTGCTTTCCTTGTTTTTGATAGGCAACGTTAGTTAAGATACTAACTTATTGGATATGCACAACGTTAGACGATGAAGGATTTTAATAGTTCAACAATCAAGCTCGGTATTTTTGCCTCAGCCTGCGTTTCAACCTAAACTAAAGAGTCGCACATTACTCCTGTAAGGCAATGAAAACTATGCTAAAGAAGCTATTGCTCAACTTGGTTTGTATCGTACTCGGCGTTCCATTGCTCTTAGTGCTGTTTTTTAAGTTTGTTAATCCACCCATTTGGGGGTGGAAAATAGCGCGCACCCTATCTCCCCCAAACGGGTACCCCGAGCAGACTTATCATCAATGGGTATCGATCTCTAATATCAGTCCAAACATGCCCAAAGCTGTGGTCGCTTCTGAGGATCAAAAATTTCCATCTCATTCAGGTGTTGATTTTCAAGCCCTGTTTAGTGTTATCGCACAAAGTGGCTCATCGGGACCAGCACGAGGCGCAAGCACCATCACCCAACAGACAGCAAAAAATGTGTTTTTGTTTCCGAGTCAAACCTATGTGCGTAAAGCTTACGAGCTGTATATCGCGATGCTGCTTGAGCTGATCTGGGGCAAAGAGAGAATCATGGAAGTTTACCTCAACGTCATCGAGTTTGGACCGGGCATTTATGGCGTCGAAGCCGCGAGCCAGCAGTTCTTCGGAATTCAATCAAAAGAACTGACCGCCATTCAAGCGGCTCAACTTGCCGTCGTGTTACCGAATCCATACAGAATGCAGCCTACTCCCATGTCTGATTATGTGAACAAGAGAACACACTGGGTTGTCAATCAAATGAATAACTTAGGACCGCTTACTCTCTAACGCGTGAAGGCGTCTCAACATCACTAGCAGGACTAACGCCTTGACCAAAACGTCGTATTTGGCTCATCAGCAATACGACGACCATGATTAAAGCGGACATCAAATAAAAACGCCCTAGTGAATCTTGAGTGGTTACCCACTGTTCAACCAAATATCCGCCAAAAACACCTGCAATGACCATTTGTATTGAGCCCGATAAAGCAGAAACGGCACCGGCTTGCTCTTTATGTGGCCCAAGCAGCAGCGATATAGAAATAGGGAATGAAAGTCCTTGAGCCACCGTGAGCCAAGTAAATGCGAACAATAGGTTAAAGACGGTCATCTCGGTCATCATCAGCCAAAGACCAGATAAGCTCATAATGATGATTGCAAGAAACAAGATCCAACTGGTCGAGAAGAACCGATTGAGGATATTGAGCGACACACTACCCATCATCAACCCTGCCGAAGGTATGATCATGACAGAGCCATATTCCGCAGCCGTCAGCCCCAACTCATGCTGCATAAGGAATGGAAACAGGCTTAACGTCACTACTGCCCCAAGGTAACTTATCCAGTTATAACTCGCGCTGCCTATGACTTGAGGGTTGACCATTAACTTGGCGTAATTGCTCATAACTAGACTCGGTTGAAACGGTCTCGGCTGATAAGGCAGAGTCTCAGGTAAAATAAACCAACCTAAAACAAAAATAGCGACAAGATAAATCAATACAAAAACAAACACCGCCTCCCAACTAAGGTGAAACGCAATCCATCCACCGAAAACAGGCGCGATAATTGGCATGACTGAAGCAGTGACTGAGATGTAAGAAAGTGCCTTAGTAAGTTGCTTGCCATCATAGCTGTCTCTGAGCACACTTCGTCCCAGTACTGATGCGCTACCCGCTCCCAAGCCTTGCAATAAGCGTCCGATCTCCAGTGCGGTAAAATGTTCGTTAAGTGCAATACACAGGACAGTCCCGAGCAGATAAACACCTTGTCCTAAGATGAAAACAGGGCGTCGGCCGATCGCGTCAGAGAGCGGGCCATAAAAGAGTTGTGATAAGCCAAAACCAACTAAAAATAGTGTCACGAGCATCTGCACATCAGCATGGCCGATGGATAAGGACTCACTAATAAGAGGCAGCGAAGGCAAGTAAATACTCACGCCGACTTGGCCCGTTGCAATGATCATCATTGCGAGCAACATAGGGGTTTTGTTGAAGGATTTATTGTGTTTTTTACTCATACACTCATTCTATATTGCGTATGAATCATTGATAATACACTATAAGGGAAACAGAATACGTCCTATCAGGAAACAATAAGAGGTCTTCATGGATTGGATATCGTGTATCAACACCTACATTCGTGTCGTAGAAGAAGGCAGTTTCAATGGTGCGGCTCGCCGACTCAATACCACCAGCTCAGCAATCAGCAAACGCATACATTGGATTGAAGACCGCATCGGCGTCCAGCTTCTCAAACGAACCACCAGATCCGTAACGCAAACCGAAGCGGGCGCCCTATTTTATCAGCGCGCTAAAGACTCTTTGGATCGCTTTCAGTCAATTATTGACGAAACTCGCTCGGTCAACGAAACACCAGCAGGTCTACTTAAAATTGGCGCAACCATAGCGGTCGGCTCTAAGTTCTTAGTTCAGTACCTGAACGACTTTCTCGCTCAATACCCGGACATACGAATCCAGTTGACAACCACCGCGCCTGGTGAACTGCCAACCAGTAATCTCGACGTATTTATAAGTCGTGAGTTGGAGACGCTCAACTCATTGAGCATGAGGCAAACGGCACTTTTTGAGCAAAGAATTGGCTTTTACGCCGCCCCCTCTTACATAGAAGAGTTTGGCGCACCAAAAACCGTTGAAGAGCTTAAACAGCACAACATTCTTATTTGGGGAGAACGCCCACAACGCGAATACAAGATATCAAAAAACCAACGAATCATGCTCTCAGGAAACTTCGCGACGACTAACCCAGAAGCCCTTTTCTATGCAGCTAAAAATGGTATGGGTGTGTTGATCAGTAACGATGTAATGATCAAAGAAGACGTAAAGTCCGGGGCATTGATACGCGTTTTACCCGAAATTCAAGCAATGGACTCGACTGTCTATGCCTACTATCCAAAACTAGATTACGAACACACTCGGACCAAGCTGTTTCTTGATTACATCAAAATGCGACTATCTCAGTCGAACGATGAGAAGGGAGCGTAATGGCTCCCGATCCAATGAGTAAGTAATCCCTCTAAACTCATGCTCAATACTGGGTCATGCAGCACTAGTAAAGTGCAACTTCGCCTTAGCAAAAAGAAGCTCTAAACCATAGATAGCAGCAAAGAGACAAGAGAAGAACCATGCCGACTGAACAGCAATAACAAACCAGCTATTCTTCCATTCAAGTGCTGTATTTACAATCACTTGCATGCCAGTAAAATACACTGCAACACCAACAATTAGCGCTACCAACAAAGACATCACCGTAAGAATTGGAAACCATTTCGCCATAAGATACTCCTGATAGATATGGTAAGTTCAAAGATTCTTTGTAAGTTGCTGCATTAATAATGCCACTTTTTATGTGGTTATTTTCTTGTTCGATTTTTTCGAACTAGATACTCAAACAAAGCGGCTTATCAGTTCTCTATCTCACATCTAAACTGGGCACATTGATAGGAAAGCGAGCAATGCTTTCATTAAAGAGGATAACCCCATGTCTAATACACTTGTTTTGAAATCGAGCATTCTTGGCGACTACTCACAATCTAACCAGATTATTGAGCAAGCGATTGAAGGTAAATCCAACGTTACTATTCGCGATCTCGCAGCAGAGCCTGTTCCTGTTTTGGATATGGCAGTAGCAACCGCATTGCGAAGCACTGGCGACGACCTAAGCGATGAGCTTAAAGCAATTGTTAAACTGTCTGACGAGCTAATCACAGAGCTTCAGAACGCTGAAAAAGTGGTCATCGCAGCACCGATGTACAACTTTATGATCCCTACGCAGCTAAAAAACTATTTCGATCTCATTGCTCGTGCTGGCGTGACATTTAAGTACACAGAGACAGGTCCGGTTGGTCTGATCAAAGACAAAAAGGTTGTTGTAGTCACCACTCGTGGCGGCATTCACAAAGACACGCCTCGCGACAGTATGCATGATTACCTTGCAACGATTCTTGGCTTCCTTGGCATGACTGATGTTGAGTTCGTATACGCTGAAGCACTCAACATGGGTGATGAGCCAGCAGCAGAGAATCGCGCGTCAGCACTGGAAGCACTTGCTCCACTCGTGTAATCGCGTAGACAAAATAGAGTGATGAGTGCCGTTTATAGGCATTCATCACTTCTTCTGTACATTTCCCAACCCCACAGTTCAAATTCCATACAAACCTACGACAGTTTTCCACGGATATAACTGCACGCCCGTGCAATAATTGACGAGTCCACTTTTTGGGGGAGTCGCGTTGGTCGTTTTCTTCACTTTCTTTCTAAGTCTATATTACTTAATCGCTTTTCCTGGCGGGGTTCGCGCCTACCAGAGAGGTCAGTTGAGCTTCGGGGACGCATTTCTACCGCTTAGTGTATTCGCTACATGGTCACTGCTTGCGACGTCAGGAATTGGCGCACAAAGCTTGGGCAATCTTGTTGAGCTCGTCTTTTTACTGGGCGCTTCGGTCGCTCTGTTTTACATCAGGCTTTGGTACGTCAAACTTCACCCTACAAACGCAGCACTGTCTTTGATTGCCCTCTATTGCATCGTCATAACGCTTGTTGTACTGACTAGGATGAGCTTTCCGTTGATACCTGAATAGCTTGAAGTTTAACTCGCAGCGCTTCTGCAAACTCTCTAAGTTGGCGGGCATTATCTGCATGTAAAGGGTCACCACAAGCTCTGCCATTGTTGGTAATCTCAGGGCTGGAGTAAATTGAGAGCAGCTCGGACTCATAACTCATTATGGTGCCCGCACCGCCACACTGATACCCTCGCGCATAGGGCTTCAACCTGTCTTTATTCATGTCTGAGGTATGCTTTTCTAAAGTTTCATCTAGGACCTTGAACCAAGAACGGTCATCGTGCCAAGCCCAAGATAAATGCCCTAATTCATGCTCTAGCGTGTACTCGTCAGCGTGTTCAGACAACAAAAAGAACTGGCTATTTACATCAGGGTTGGTCGTGCCAATGGTGTATTCCTCAAAATAACCATCGTCGTCCGCTAGGATGACGCCATAAAAATGATTCGGGGAAGATTCAATGTATCGATGTTTTTCTTCTCCAATCAGCTCAGCCAAATCTTCCCTAATCTTGTCGATATCAAACAGAGCTCTACCACTAAAATCCACCACTGAAACCTCAGCTACGCTTCGCTTCATCGGTATGCAAGAGTTTTTCATGATGACGTTACTTTTTCTTACTGAGCGCTCAATCTCACTCGTGACCTCATCTAGACCATAGTTCTCAATCACGGTTTTCGACACAAAGAAAAAAATCGGCGTTTCGACAAGCTCTCCCATCGAACACTTTGGCAACCTCATACCTGGTTTATCAACTTTGTAGAACACCGGAATCAGAGTTAATGACAAACAGAACATAATTATTAGGCTTTGAATAGACAGCAGTTTTTTCATTTTAATATGCACTTTAGCTGATATTGTTTAATCCTAACCTAGAGATGAGATGAATAGTGATTAAACCTCGCTAAAGCCAACCTAGCTCAAGCATTTACATTGATTTACCTAGCATGACGTTGCCTTACATAGCATGGAGTAGAGTTAAAGCTCAACAGGAGCGTTATTATGAAAAAACTCTATTCTATGGTGCTCGCCCTCGTGTTTGTGGTCACCTTTATCTGGTTTCAAGCCGAGCCCTCATTGCTAGACAATGAGAGCTTTATGCCGTGGCGAAGCGCATTACTACAACTCACTGGAATCGTTTCAGTATTGCTTCTGACCCTTACCATGTTGCTGGCACTGCGACTTCCCGTCCTTGAAAATCTTACTCGAGGGTTAGATAAATCATATCGTCTACACAAGTGGACAGCGATATATGGCGTCATCATAGGCGCAGTGCACTGGCTTTTAGCTATTGTGCCGAAACAGCTCGTTAGCGCTGGCTATATGGAGCGTCCGCAACGCGGTTCACCGGCCTCGATCGACCCAGACTCACTTTATGCTGTGATTCAACCACTTCGCGGCAGCGCTGAAGCCATGGGAGAATGGATGCTGTATCTGTTTATTGCTCTTACGTTATTAGCGCTGTTTACTCCAGTAAAATACAAGGTGTTTAAATGGACGCACAAGTTGATGGCCATTGCGTTCGTCGTCATTGGCTACCACTCACTTGTATTGTTGAAACACGCGTATTGGGATAATGCGATCACACCAATTACTGTTGTTATCGTTTTAACGGGCGTTATCGCCGCGTTGTGGAGCTTATTAGGAAAGATTGGAAACAGCCGCAAGCACGTAGGCTCGATTGTCGACGTCCACTTCAACGAAGAGAACTCGACGACTGAGGTGGTGGCACAACTTCCATCTTGGAAAGGGCATCAATCCGGTCAATTTGCGTTTATAAAACTTGGTGATGAAGAGCCTCACCCTTTTACCATCGCGTCGTTCGATAAGGGAAATCAGCAAGTGGGCTTTTTGGTCAAAGCATTAGGAGACTTTACCTCCGACATTCAGAACCAAGTGTCCGTAGGTCAACAAGTCGAAGTGGAAGGACCTTATGGCCGATTTGATTTCAACGACAACAGAAAACAGATTTGGATTGCAGGAGGCATAGGCTGCGCGGCGTTTAAAGCGCGTCTGGAGGAGCTCGCGACATCGAAGTCTAATGGCAACGTCGTGTTCTACTATTGTACCCAAGCGCCCTCAAAAGCCTTGATTGAGGAGATGGAGATCGCGGCTGCCAAAGCAAACGTCGAGTTTCATGTCATCGACAATCGACTTAAACCGTTTTTGTCTATCGAGCAGATACACCAAAAACACCCTGATTTGGCGGAGCGCAGCATCTGGTTTTGTGGTCCTGTGGGGTTTAAAGATGCCCTGCTAACACAGCTCAAAACACTAAAACTTGACACTTCAATGTTCCACTCAGAGTTGTTTAACTTCCGATAACCCAATGCTTCTCGTTTAAACGCAGGGACAAAAAAGGCGCTTAACTCGCGCCTTTAGTCAATCTTAGCCAGGTACTAGTTAAGGCTTACCTCTACATCGGACTTGATAGTACTCGAACATGCCAACACATAGCCATTCGCTCTATCTTCATCTGATAAGGTTTCAAAGCTTGTAGACTCAACCTGACCAACCTTCACTTTGCACTTGCACGAACCACAGATGCCACTTCGGCACGCCGCGATGACAGGCACTCCACCTTTCTCGAGCGCATCGATCAGCAAGCTACCTTCATCCGCTTCCAGTTCCATACCGAAATCTGGCACTGCAACTTTTACCACGCTTTCTCCCACATCAGTATTCACCTGGGTAGGAGTAAAGCTTTCTTGATGGAACT
Source organism: Vibrio maritimus (assembly GCF_021441885.1). Lineage (NCBI taxonomy): Bacteria > Pseudomonadati > Pseudomonadota > Gammaproteobacteria > Vibrionales > Vibrionaceae > Vibrio > Vibrio maritimus. The sequence continues at coordinate 1,208,188 of NZ_CP090439.1, read as the reverse complement.
GCGACATATCAAATTGTGCTTCTTCGAGTGCTGACTTGACCGCTTCCATGAAGCCTGTAGGGCCACACAAATAGACGGTGCGATCTCGAAAATCCGCCACCAACTTATTAATCCACTCGAGGCTTATCATGCCTTGTGGAAAGGTCGTCCCAGCATTGTCTTCAAGCAGCATGTTGAGATTAAAATGATCCACCGAGCGGTTTAGCTCCACAAGCCTGTCAAAATAGATAGCGTCTTGCTTACTCTTGGCGAGGTGAAAGAACTCAATATCAATATTTGCATCTTGCACCAGCCACTGGTCAACCATCGACATAATAGGTGTCACACCACAGCCAGCACTCAGCATCAGCACTTTCTGTTTCGGAACACAATCGACATTATTAAACTGCCCAACCGGTGCTTGCGCATCTACCTTGTTTCCCACCGCTAGACTGTCAACAATATGGTTAGAGACCAAACCGTTAGGGACACGCTTAACAGTAAACTTAAGACGTTGTTCACCTGGTACTGAGCTGATCGAATAGGCGCGAAACGTCTTGTTTCCATCGATATCAAAACCAAGTGAAGAAAACTGTCCTGCCTTGAAGTCGAACGAACCTTGCTCAGAGTCACTCGATAGCTCGAATGACACCGAATCTGGCGTCTCAAACCATTTCTTGGTGCAGGTTAGTTGAATTGTCTCTGAATCAGACCATGCCATTTTGCTTCTCCTAATAAAGAAATGACGCCTAAAGGCGTCATTTCCGTCACCTACGTTTACGCTGCCAGAATCGTTTTTAAGTCCTCTTCCACGGTTGTAATACCGCGCATGTCGAACTTATCTTGCAGAATGCCCATTAGGTTATCGGTTAGGAATGCAGGCGCTGTTGGACCGGTATAAATACCTTTCACACCCAGTGCTAACAAGGTCAGTAGAATCACGATCGCCTTTTGCTCGAACCAAGAAAGCACCAGTGTTAGAGGCAGTTCGTTGATATCACAATCGAACTCGTTTGCGAGAGCAAGTGCGAGTTGGATTGCTGAATAAGCATCATTACATTGACCAACATCCAACAGACGCGGGATGCCGTTAATGTCGCCAAACTGATTTTTATTAAAGCGGAACTTACCACAAGCCAAAGTCAAAATAACGCTGTCTTCTGGCGCCTGAGCAGTAAAGTCTGTGTAATAGCTGCGCTCAGATTTGTCGCCATCACAACCGCCGACTAGGAAGAAGTGCTTAATCGCACCCGCTTTCACTTGCTCTACTACTGCTGGAGCTGCTTGCATCAACGCATTACGACCAAAACCAACCGTGATCATGTGTTCGATTTCGTCATGCTGGAAGCCATCTTGAGCCAACGCACAGTCGATCACTTGTTTGAAATCATCACCTTCAATGTGAGCAACACCCGGCCAACCTACGATACTGCGCGTAAACAAGCGGTCGGCGTATTGACCGACGTTCGGGTTGAGCAGGCAGTTGGAGGTCATCACAATCGCACCAGGGAAGTTCGCGAACTCCTTCTGCTGGTTTTGCCAAGCACTACCATAGTTACCAACAAGGTGTGGGTATTTTTTAAGCTCAGGGTAAGCGTGAGCAGGCAGCATCTCACCGTTGGTGTAGACATTAATGCCCAAGCCTTCGGTTTGCTGAAGGATCTTCTCTAAATCATGCAGGTCATGACCAGACACAAGGATACACTTGCCTTTAACAGTCTTTACATTCACTTGCGTTGGCTCAGGATGACCAAAGGTGTCAGTTTCACCTTTATCGAGCATCTCCATGATTTTGTAGTTCATTAAACCAATCTGCATCGAGGTATTAAGCAGTGGCTCAAGGTCAACGGGGTCAGTGCCTAGCCAAGCCATGATTTGATGATACTCACCATACACAGCTTCGTCGGTCTGAGACAACACGCGCGCGTGCTCAAGGTATGCTGCTGCGCCTTTTAGACCATAGAGGCAAAGTAAACGCAGACCAATCACATCCTCGTGTAGGCTGTCATGACCACGGTTGACTGCTGCGGTAGGGGCAAACTCTAGTAGTGCTTCTTTTGTTGTTGGTAGCTCAAATTTCGCCGCAGGAGATAGCTCATCGATGGCAATACCTTTAACCAGAGATGCCGCTTGTACTTGCTGCTGAAGGCGAGCTTTATATTGCGCCGCTAGATTAGAGAGCTCGATGATACGCTCTGGGTCGAAGTTAACATTAGTTAGTGTAGAGAAGAAGGCTCTCGGCGCCCACTGGTCAATTTCTTGGTCAACAATACCAAATTTACGACCTTGGTCAGCCCAGAATGAAACACCCTGCAGGGTATACACTAATACGTCTTGTAGGTCGGAGACTTCTGACGTTTTGCCACACATACCTTGTGTGTATGAACACCCCTTAGAGACAGGGGTTTGAATAGTTTGCTCGCATTGAATACAGAACATAATAAGGACTCCAGTATTTTAAGTCGTGCTTTGGTACTTAGCCAAAGCTGATTATTTCCTGAAGCCCTTATAGCATTTCGCATGCCAATTTTTATCTATCTGATTTAAATGAGTTTAAACAATAAATTAACAACCAAATGAGTCATTTAGACTCACAAATAAAACCATTCATTTAACCACTATCGAGTCATGATGACTCTTATTCATCCAGGAAGCGGTTCTCCATTTCAACTTCCTGTACTTTCATTAACTTAAGTGCTGTCTTCATATGTTTTTGCATGACTCTGTATGCCATTTCCGAGTCACCCACTCGCAAAGCGTCTATCAATGCAACTTGGCTGTCTAAACCCGTCTTCCACAGATCGTAGTTTTCTGGTTCATAAAGCTTTCGATATATGGTCATATCCGACAACATCTGAGCAGTAAAACGAACCACGAGCTTGAGCAATTCATTCGACGAATAATCAGCCAAAATTCGGTGAAACTCAATCGAAGCTAGGTGGTGTTCCCTCTCTTCAAAGATATCTTTTGGTGGCTCAGCGTACTTGTTAGTCTGGTTTTTCAGTTGTTTCAATTGCGTTACTGACAATTTCCCAGCTAAGGAGGCTGCTAGTTGCGGTTCAAGTGCCAATCGAATCTGATATAGGTCATCAATCGAAGATTCTCTAAAAAACAGATAATTACTGAGTAACATATGTGCTTTGGATTCTGAAACTTCAGAAACAAAGACGCCTCCTTTGGGACCCGTTTTTGTCTGAAGTAACCCTTGAGCGTCCAACAGTCGCATTGCTTCACGCACCGTGCTTTTTGATGCATCAAACATTTCCATAACTTCTGCTTCATTAGGTAAACGATCACCCGGCTGAAGCTTCTGCTCCACAATCCACTTCTTTATTGAAGACGCAACATTCTCTGTACGTCGTTTTTTAACGGCCACGCGCCACCTCTGTTTACACGTTGTTTCATCTACTACCGTAACTGAAGATCTCTTTAGGGTGAAGTAGTTACGTACATAGCTCTTCACGAACAGCTTTCATTTTGCTCACAAAACCATCAGCATCATTTGCATTTATCATGATAAATGGTGTATTTTGCCAATTTATCATGATAAATAAGCAAACGCAGCATCATAAAACGGAAAAAATTATGACATTAACCTCGACTTCAACACTTGCTTGGGAATGGCTAGAACAACTCGCTCAATGTTCAGAAACTACTCATCCCGATACGGAGGGAGTAACACGCCTTTGCGCGACAAAAGAGCATCGTGACGCTCTAGAGCTACTTCGCGAATATATGCTTGAGTCTGGAATGTCTGTATCAATGGACAATGCTGCTAACCTGATTGGCCGTTACGCCAGTAACCAACCAAATGCTAAAACACTTATCTTCGGTTCACATCAAGACACCGTTCCTAACGGTGGCAAATACGACGGTATTCTTGGCGTTGTTGCACCGCTCGCGCTGATTCACTACTTCAACCAGAACAACATTACTTTTCCTTACCATATTGATGTCATCGCGTTTAGCGATGAAGAAGGAACGCGCTTTCAATCAACTCTGCTTGGCTCGAAAGCTATCTCAGGTATCTTCGATCCGGCGATGCTTGATGCTAAAGATGCTCAGCAGCTATCGCTGCATGACGCTTTGGTCGATTTTGGTTGCCAGCCAGAGCTCATTGAACGAGACGCTTACCTAGCGGATGACGTTCTTGGGTTTGTGGAGCTGCATATTGAGCAAGGTCCTCAGCTTGAGTCTGCTAAGTTGCCAGTAGGGGTTGTGTCAGCCATTACCGGGATCGAGCGCCATACCATCACGATACATGGAAAGGCCGGTCACGCAGGGACGGTACCGATGAACAATCGTCAAGACGCATTGGTAGGCGCCTCTCATGTGATTACTCTGTTTGATCGGTTATGTAAAAGCGATGAGGACCTTGTCGGTGTCATCGGCAAGATCGAAAACTTCCCTAACGGCGTCAACGTGATCCCTCAGCGCACCGATATCACAGTAGAACTTCGCTCACCAATTGACGCTAAACGTGTTCAAGCAAGAGAAACATTCCTAAAAGGCGTCGAACAAGCGCTAACAGCACTGAACCTGAGTTACGACCATAGCCAAACCTACGAGCAGCAAGCCGTTCAATGTTCGAAAGCGTTATCTTCCAAACTCGTAACTGCAATAGAAGCTTGTGGCATTGAAAGTAAGACTCTGTTTAGCGGTGCAGGTCATGACGGACTGGCTGTCAGTTCGCTGACCGATATCGCCATGCTGTTCATGCGATGTACCAATGGTATTAGTCACCATCCAGATGAAGCCATTCTGCCGGAGGATCTGGAAGCGTCGATTAAAGTACTAAAAGAATTCTGCCTAGCAATATAAAAACACTAAGAATATTCCTAGAATCAAATAATGGAGAATATTGGACATGGAAATGACCAATCAGATAAACACAACATCAAAGCGTCCCTGGTATAAGTCGATGCCAGATCCCATGGTACTGATCTTCGGTATCTTAGTCGCAACCTATTTACTGACTTTTGTCGTGCCATCTGGTGCGTTTGAAAGAGCGGTTGTCGACGGGCGAACTACCGTAATCCCTGAGTCGTTTACCTTGCTAGCCGACGCCCCATCAGTGCATGTTTTCGACATTTTCGTTGCGATTCCTAAGGGATTGATAAGCGCCGCCCCTTACCTATTTATCGTTTTCATCGCAGGTGGTTTGTTTCACATTCTTCAGCGTTCTGGTGCTCTAGAGAATGCAATCGGTGTAGCTGTTAATCGTGTTGGCGTACAAAACCGCAATCTAATCATCACGGTTGGCACTTTCATCTATGGATTCTTTGGCGTCGCTGTTGGATTTGAAAACAATATCGCCCTTGTTCCTGTTGCAGTGCTTATCTCCGCCGCAGTGGGTTACTCAAGCCTCGTTGGTACTGTGATGGCCGTCGGTGGCATAGGTATTGGTTTCGCATTATCACCAATTAACCCATACACCGTCGGTGTGGCTCAGGGTATTGCGGAGCTACCTACTTTCTCTGGCGCAGGTTTGCGCACCGCTTTGGTTCTCGCTTCTTTGGCACTGCTCTCACTCTTCATCTGTAAAAAAGTCACAAAGATGGACTTTGTCGAACAAGACGGGAACACAGGTCTTCAGAAAGATCTCAGCGAGTACACCATGAATCGCGAAAACAAGCTTACCCTGATAGCTTTTGTCGCGGGTCTTGGCGTGATGCTTTATGGCGTTTTTGCCAATGGTTGGTACATCAACGAGATTGCCGGTTTGTTCTTACTGATGGCAATCATCATTGGCGTTATTAACAAGATGAATGCTAACGAAATCGTTAAAGAGATGATGATCGGTGCGTCTGGTGTGACCGCTGGAGCGCTGGTTATTGGTGTCGCAGCTTCGATTCAAGTTATCCTAGATCAAGCGCAGATCATCGATACCATCGTTAATGCGCTTAGCTCTCTCATCCAAGACATGCCAATCGCTATCTCAGCCATCGTTGCGAGCGTAGTACAAGGTGTCATCAACCTTTTCGTTCCTTCTGGTTCAGGGCAAGCGATGGTGACAATGCCAATTTTAATACCAGTCGCAGACCTTGTAGGTATGAGCCGCCAATTGATGATCACGGCTTTCCAGGTAGGTGATGGTTTGACCAATCTTATCGTTCCAACATCAGGTGGCACGCTTGCGATGCTTGCGCTTGGCCGCGTCTCGTATGAGCAATGGCTCAAAGCCATCCTGCCATTTATGTTGATGGTGTACGCCCTTAGTTGGGTCGCCTTGTTCATCGGTCAAGTGATTGGCTATTAATATCAATATTGGGGGCTAGTCCCCCTATTTCTAAATTATGACTATATCCCTTTTACACTTTAATCCATCAACAGGTACCTCGGCTTCTATTACTGCAACGGGAGGCCCTGCGGTTGGTGGCTATGTGAACCACTCTTGGCGGTCGCTTGGTGGATGCGCAACACAAGGGCTCTTTACCAACCCTTGGTATGCAGACTTTGTCCAACAACAGTTAATGGATGGGCAGAACGCGGTGCAAATCGTTGATAAGCTCATTGCCTTAGATAGTGATCATGACAAGCGTCAATGTCTAATAATTGACAGCCAAGGACAATCAGCAGCGCTAAACGGTGGCGATAACATCCCCTATATTGGGAGCATGGCGTTTGACTCCGTCGCTGTCGCAGGCAATATGCTGGAAAATGCTGAGGTAATGACCGAGTTCGCCAGCGCTTTTTTAGCCAGTACTACAAATAATGGGACTGCTGTGCTTTCCAAAGGAGAGCGCCCCATATACAAACCTGACTATGAAGCCTTTCTGCCAGAGTCTCTGATTACCGCACTTGAAGCCGCATTAAATGCCGGGGGCGATAAACGAGGCACAGTGTCAGCCTCTTTGCGAGTGGAATATACTGACAAAGCACCTATCGACATCCGCGTTGATTGGGCGAAAGATAACCTTATTGAAGAGCTAAAGTTTGTGCTCGGAAAAGTCCGAGAGTCCAGCTTTCAAGCATTTCTTGATGGTGTACCTAACCGTATTGATATTTAACGCATTTTAGCCAGAAGCAACCTGTTGCTTCTGGCTTTTATCTCTAGCCCATTTCAACCCCGATAGTATCCACTTTCCTCATTCACTTTGCTTGTTATAGCCATGCGTAATTGCTAATGTAGACGTATATAACAAAAACAATGGGTTCCATGTGAACGCAGTACAGTTTAGCAACGTCAATAAGTGGTTTGGAGACTTCCAAGCCTTAAATTCTATCGAGCTTGAAGTAAAGCAGGGCGAAATCGTCGTCATTTGTGGTCCTTCGGGTTCTGGAAAATCGACACTCATTCGTTGTATCAACGGGTTGGAAGCCTATAACTCCGGTAATATTCAAGTGTTGGGGCACGGAGTTGGTTCCAAGCAGATCAAGCCTGGTCAAGTGGGTATGGTGTTTCAACACTTCAACTTATTTCCGCACCTCACGGTGCTCGAAAACCTCACACTCTCTCCAATCCGCACTCTCAAGCTCTCCAAACAAGACGCAGAGTCACGTGCAATGGAAATGCTAGAACGAGTGAAAATTGCTGAGCAAGCTAATAAGTACCCTTCTCAACTCTCTGGTGGCCAACAGCAGCGCGTTGCCATTGCACGTTCACTTTGCATGAAACCGGATATCTTACTGTTTGATGAACCGACATCGGCGCTGGATCCTGAGATGATCAGCGAGGTTCTTAACGTTATGGTTGAACTCGCAGAAGAAGGAATGACCATGCTGTGTGTGACCCATGAAATGGGCTTTGCAAAGCGCGTTGCTGATAGTGTGGTATTTATGGATGAGGGACAGATATTGGAATCCGCCCCCCCTAGTCAGATTTTCGACGCACCGCAGCACCCTCGCACTAAAGCCTTTTTGGAAAAGATCCTTAATCACTGATGCTATTTAGAATACTCAAGCCAGCATTATCGGCATTACTGCAAATCGCACTGGTGGCGTTAGCGCTAGCGTGGCTATTGGACAGCGGAGCCCAGGCAATGGGATATCGTTGGCAATGGGAGCGTGTGCCCGATTACATCGCCTTTTTTGAAGATGGTGAATGGTGGCCAGCGGAGCTTCTCGAAGGTTTGTTAGTTACGATAAAGATCAGTGCCTTGGCCCTGGTCTTTACTCTACTGTTTGGGCTTATCACCGCGCTTCTCAAAACGTCTAACTCTGTCGTTGGTCGTGGGATTGCGCACGCGTATGTCGAGGGAATAAGAAATACTCCACTGCTAGTGCAAATCTACCTGTTGTATTTTGTATTCGGTCCCATCATTGGGCTCGACCGATACTCAACGGCGGTGTTCGCTCTCGCGCTATTTCAGGGAGCTTATACCGCAGAAATACTCAGAGCGGGTTTAAATAGCGTTCCTAAAGGTCAGTTTGAGGCTTGTCGCTCAATAGGTTTATCCCGTTTCTATACTTATTTTGATGTCATTCTTCCGCAAGTGGTTCGTCGAACCTTGCCACCTTTGACCAACGAAGTGGTGTCACTCATCAAAAACTCGTCCATCGTGAGCGTGATGGCCATATTCGACCTCACAACAGAGGGACGAAACATCGTCGCCGAGACTGCAATGCCATTTGAAATTTGGTTCACGGTCGCGGCTATTTATCTGATACTAACTTTGACACTTTCTGGTTTCTCCGCGTGGCTTGAGTATCGCCTAAGTCAGGAGAAACGAGCCTAACACTAATCGACCAACGCATTCTAAACCGCTGTTATTTAACGTAACTGTATCTATCACCAAGGAGTCTAACTATGAAAGGGAAACTCAAGCACTTAGTCAAGGCCGCCACAACTGCTGCGATTGGCCTCGCAGTATCATTCGGTGTCACCGCTAGTGACACACCAAACCTAGATAAGATTAACGAACGAGGCACACTAAGAGTCGGCATGTCCACGTTCGTACCTTGGGCTATGCGAGACAAGCAAGGTGAGCTTGTAGGCTTCGAGATCGATGTTGCTAAGCGTCTAGCTGAGGATTCTGGCTGGAAAATAGAGTTCGTCCCAACCGCGTGGGACGGTATCATCCCTGCTCTGTTATCACAGAAATTCGATGTCATCATTGGTGGACTATCAATCACTCCAGAGCGCTCTAAAAGTGTGCTGTTTACCGAACCATACTCTCACTCAGGTGTGCAGGTTGCAGCGAGCAAAACCCTCGCCGGCGACTTTTCAAAGATTGAAGACTTCGACTCTCGCCGTGTGAAGATTGCTGCTCGCCGAGGTGCCTTTACGGTTCAGGTAGCACGCGAAACATTCCCTAAAGCGAAAGTACTTCAGTTTGATGATGACGCTCAAGCCTTCCAAGAGGTATTAAACGGCAACGCGCACGCGGTTATTGCATCAAGCCCGAAGCCTGAGCATGAAGCGATTAAACACTCAGATGCGCTGTTTATTCCATTCAGCGACCGTCTATCTAAAGGTAACGAAGCCTTCGCAGTAAGACTTGGTGAAGAAGATAAGAAAGCTTTCTTTGATAAGTGGATCCAAGCACGTACCGAAGATGGTTGGTTAAAAGAGCGCTATGAATACTGGTTCTCAACCCTAGATTGGCAAGACCAGATCGCTGGCGGACAATAGAACTTATGAGCAACACCAACTCAATGAAGATGAACAATAACGCAGTGCCTTCGCCAAAACAGATCAGCAAACGTTGGAGACCCACACTTCTCGACGGCGTCCTGATCATCGCTTTAATATGCGTTGCTGTATGGCTAGCCTACCGTTCATCGATCGGTATTAACTACCATTGGCGCTGGAGCCAAGCATTTGAGTTGGTGTTCACTCCCACCGCCAATGGCGGGTTACCTTATTTTGTTCAGGGCATCATCGCCACGATACGCCTAAGCGCATGGGGAATGGTGCTCGCGGTGACTCTCGGGACCGCGTTGGGTTTAGCAAAACACTCAGCTATCTCTGTTTTCAGTGTACCTGCCAATATATTTATTCAATTGGTCAGAAATATCCCGCCACTGGTATTTATCTTCATTTTCTATTTCTTTATCTCGAATCAGTTAATTCCATTACTAGGACTGAGTGATATCTTGAGAGGGTATACGGGTGAGATTTCTGCGTGGCAAGCCTTTCTGTTTGGACCAAGCTCATTGTGGGAAAACCTTCTTTCTGGCGTTATCTGTATCGGTCTGCTTTCATCTGCTTACGTTGCAGAAATTGTAAGAGCGGGGCTATCCGCCATTCCTAAGGGGCAATGGGAGGCAGGAAAATCATTAGGGTTATCGACTTGGTACCAGTATAAAGATGTCGTCGCTCCACAGGTCCTAACAGCCGTGGCACCGGCGCTCGCGGGACAAGCTATTTCTTTAGTAAAAGATACCTCTATCGTTTCGCTGATATCGATTCAAGAAGTGACGTTTGTCGGTACTGAAATGGCCAACTCTTCAGGACTTATTTTTGAAATCTGGCTTATCGTTGGCGCGTGTTACTTCCTATTGTGCCTTACCCTATCTTTGCTTTTTAGAAGGTTTGAGACTCAGCAAAGATAAGGTAAAACAATACGTTGGAACTGCTCTTTACATAACTAGATCGCCACGTAGTGATCAACAAGCAAGAGAACAAACAGCACCATCAAATGAATGATAGAGAACTTAAACGTCTCCATTGCCGTTTTCTCTGTCGCAGCCACTTTTAACTTCCAAGCGTAATAAATAAAGCCAGCGCTTAAGAAGGTAGATCCCGCCAGATAGACAAGCCCAGTCATGCCAACAAGTGCCGGCATCAAGCACACAAGTGCCAACAATATGGTATAAAGCAAGATTGAGGTTTTGGTGTATTCAACACCGTGTGTGACTGGCAGCATTGGAATATCCGCTTTGGCGTAGTCATCTTTACGGTGGATGGCCAGTGCCCAAAAGTGTGGCGGGGTCCAAATGAAGATGATCATCACCAATAGCCACGCATTCGCATGCAGCTCACCCGTGACTGCGGTCCAACCTAAGAGCGGTGGCATTGCCCCTGCTATGCCAGCGATCACAATGTTCTGTGGCGTCGCGCGCTTTAAATAAAGCGTGTATACAACGGCATAACCCAGCAAGCTCGCGAATGTGAGCCAAGCTGTCAGCCAATTTACCCCTAGCGCTAACACCACAAACCCAAGCACACCGATAGACGTCGCAAAAGCAAAGACTTTCCCGGCGCTGAGATCGCCAGAAGGCAGCGGTCGTTTATGCGTTCGAGCCATTATGGCGTCAATGCGTCTGTCAATAAGGTGATTGAATGCAGCAGCCGAACCCGCCATCAATGCAATACCAGATAGTCCAAGTACACTGGCTTGAACGGGCAGAGCTCCCGGTACCGCCAGACACATCCCAACCAGTGCTGTTAATATCATCAGCGCAACTACTTTTGGCTTGGTCAAGGTAAGATAAACGCGCCAGTTTACGGAGGACTTAACAACAGTGGTATTAGCCGTCGATGCCAAGATATTGGTTTTACTCATAGAGAACTCTCCTTGTCTCCAGATGCCTTAAGCGTTTTTATCGATGTCGTCGCTTCGACAATGGTTAGATTAGGTTTTTCAGCTCGAATATAACGCGCACTGCGCAGTGCATAATTAGTATGAATAAGACTGAGCAGCAATAGCGCTGCACCTAGGTTATGCAGCACAGCGACCGGAAGTGGTAAGTGGAACACCACATTACTGATACCAAGCGCTAATTGAATACCAAGAATGACCGCGACAACCATGCCCAACTTGCGAATCGCTTGGTAGGGGTAACGAAGTAGCCTAAATGCCAGCATGCCGACAATCAACGCCACAACGATGGCACCAATGCGATGAGTTACGTGAATCGTCATTCTTGCAGGATATTCCAATACCCCGAATTCGTAGTTATCAAAGCCAAAGTGAACGGGTGTAAACGCGGTTTTGAAGTCCAGATACTGTGTCCAGTTACCTTCACAAATAGGCAGCGCAGTACAGACAACAGCAGCATAATTAGAAGACGTCCAACCGCCTAGAATGATTTGACCAACCGTGACAACCAATGCCAAGAGTGCAAATGCCTTCAAACGAGAGCTAACGATATTTAGAGCGGTTGGTGAGATTGGTCTATCAACTACCTTAGGCTCAAACGACTTACTCGTGTTCTCCAAACTCTCTTCTGGTGTATTCTGTCGTCTTATTTCCAATTTAGGTCTTAGCTTCAGATAAGTGAAAAACAGGAGCGAAAACATGGTAAAGCCGCCAATGAGGTGTCCCATAACAACAATTGGCATCAGTTTAAGAGTCACTGTCCACATACCGAGCGCTGCTTGAAAGATAATCACCAGAGAGAGCGCGACGGGTAGCAGCGTTCCTAACTTGTCACGACGCTTAGTTAAAGCGATGCCCGTAATAGCAAACACCATCAACCCTAGGCCACCTGCAAGATAGCGATGAATCATTTCAAGCCAAGCTTTATAAGGTTCTACCGCACGCTCTGGATACAAAGTATTGGCAACTTCTACATCCACTTTGGAGCTCGGTACAGTCAGCTTGCCGTAGCACCCTGGCCAATCAGGGCAACCAAGCCCAGCATCTGCCAAACGTGTGTACGCTCCCATGGCAATGACCACAACGGTCAAAACGAGTGCTGCTTTAACTAAGTTCATCAATCCCATAGCGACTCCTTGCTCTGCCTACCGATTCTGCTCTGTTTACTGATCACCCAACTCTTGAAAGCTTCAACAGCTTTCTTAGGTCGGAGAGTAGTCCTTTACTGTGCGATACCTGCTCTTCTTTGGTAGCGGGAGGGAAAAACATCACCAACTGACCCAACGTGTCTGCAATAAGATAGCCCTGCGATGGCACCGCGCCCTTAAACGCATCGTTAACAGTTACCACAGTGAGTGTCTCTGGAAGTTCTGGCAGTGCTTGTCCAGGGAGAACATATACAACGGGTGTCACGCGCTCTTTATACTTGCCTAAAGCGAGGTAGGTCTGCCCCATGATGTAAAGTCGGTTCATACAAGCTTCATCACACGCGGCCGGTAGCATAAAACCTAGCTGCCAACTTTGGCTCTGCAGTGGATTATCAAGGCCAAGGGTTTCAAACGTCATTCGAGGCTCAATGAGCTGACCGTGATTGGTCACGCCCGACTCATACCAGTTGTTGCTCAAAATGGCTTTGGCAATAATGAAAGGTAATGCAAAAAACACCACCAGAGCTATCAAGGTTAAGCGGCCACGTCGCACTGTTTTGGGGTCAACGACGGGCTTGCTGGTCTCCATACCTAGGTTACTACTCATACTTCACCCTCTATTTCCATTTTTTACACGACCTGAAGTGCTGCGCCATTTAACAAAAGCGACCATAACAACTAGCGCAAATACTGCAGCCATCGTGAACCATTGAAACGAATAGCCATAATGCTTTGCCGAGTTCATAGAGATTGGCTTCCAAGGGTGCGGGTAATCGGTCAAATTGTCAGTTGGTTGGATAACCCAAGCTGATAACTCTCCTCCGATTGCTTCTACATCAGCACCTCTCAACCCCTGCTCGCCACGCAACGCTTCACCCAGCAATACCAAATTAAGGTTTTGAATCCGATATAACGAATAGTGTTCGTCAGCAAACCGCTCACTGTGCAACTCACTGCCAAGCGGGCTATCCATCTTCTTATAGAGTCGCCCTTGAACATCGACTGGCTGTGATATTGGTGCCACCGCTGGTAAGTAACGTCTGTCTAATCCACCAGCAATGAAGCCCAGCTCTACCAAAAACCGTTGATTTTGTTGTGACGGAGCAATCATCAATTGATAAACGAGATAGCCCACTACGCCATCTAGAGTTTGATTGTCGAGATAATATAGATAAGGACTAGGCACCAAGTAAGCACTTACTGGCAAACCTATCCATTTCAGATAGTTATGCTCACTCTGCTTCGCAAGAGGTAGAGAGAGTGAAGTAATCTCTTCGGCAGGTAACAAAGCACGCTGCGCTAACGTTTCTTCCAACGCCACTTTTTCATCACCGCGTTGATGTTGCCACATTCCTAATTTGACCAATGCTGAAAACACAACCAAAGTTAAAGCTAAACCAATCCAAAACTTCACGGTTTTGAACCAGATAACGCGAGGAGTACCAATGTCGCCCACACTGTTATTTAAGATTGCTTTAGTACTACTGTTACTCTTCATCATCTTTAACTTAGCGCTTGCCCTAATTCGAATGGTGCGCGACGACCCTGATTCGGATAAACCCATGAGTTATTATTTGGGCCGTCGTGTTCTGTTCTCCGCGATTGTCATTATTCTTCTCATCATCGCGCTTCAAAGTGGTTTGTTAACGCCTAACCCCCGTCCTTACTAGCTAAAATCTTTAACTAACTAAAGTCTCAGCCCTGCGAAATACCATTCGCAAGGCTCCCATATCTATAAGACGTACACAAAAACAAATAGACACAACCACACCACATCGACAAAGTGCCAATACCAACTGCCCGCTTGGAACCCAAAGTGGTCTTTAGGGGTGAAGTGGTCTTTCGCTATTCGGAATAGAAGGACGATTAAGAACACTGTCCCGATAAATACATGAAGACCATGGAAGCCAGTGAGCATGAAGAAGGTATTGCCGTAGATACCCGATTGGAGGGTTAATCCCATATCCTGATAAGCATGAGCGTATTCGACAGCTTGGTAATATAAGAAAAACGCAGCCAAGACGATGGTGATCTCTAGCCATACAATGAGCGCGGTACGCTTGTTTTTCTCAAGGCTGACGTGCGCCATATGCAGGGTAATCGACGATAGCAGCAGGATGACGGTGTTCTGTAGTGGTAACCCCGTCCATGGCATCGCTTCTGTGGTGGTGCCGCCTGGAGTTGTAGTGAGCGGCCAAATCGCCTCAAATGCCGGCCACAACACCTCATGAGTCATGGCATTATTGTCTGCGCCGCCTAACCAAGGGACTGATATCATTCTTGCGTAGAACAGAGCACCAAAGAACGCACCAAAAAACATCACTTCAGAGAAGATAAACCAGCTCATGCCTTGCTTAAATGAGCGCGACAGCTGAGCAGAATAAAGCCCAGACATGGATTCAGAGATAACATTACTCATCCACCCAGAAAACATGTAGATAAGTACCGCCACGCCAAGCGCTAATACGATACCCCCAATGACGCTGCCTGCACCGCCGGTATCAAGATGTTGAACGGTTAGTCCCGCCCCAACTGCAACAAAAAACAGCGCTACGGCTCCAACAATGGGCCAACTGCTCTGCGCCGGAACATAATAAGTTTGAGTCTTACTCATAGCTTATCTCCGATGTTGATAGATTCAGTGCGTCGTTACCGCTGTCGACCTGTGCACGAGAAATATCGAGAGTGGCACCTTGGGTCGCTGCACTGCTCGTAATGTTATAAAGGGTGTAAGAGAGGGTCAGAGTATGAATTGACTCTGGAATGTCTGGCTCGATATAAAAGATGAGTGGCATTTCGGCTTCGCCTTTGCCCTCTAACGGCTGATGGTTAAAGCAAAAGCACTCTATTTTATTGAAATATGTCGCGCCGGTACCCGGTGATACAGATGGCACCGCCTGCCCTATTAATGATTGATTAGATTGGTTCTTAGCCAGATAGGCTGTTTGAATGACTTCACCGGGGTGTACGTCCAAAGAGAGTTTCTCTGGTTTAAACGCCCAAGGCATATCAGGATTAACATGCGCCATAAACTCAACACGAATAGTGCGTGAGATGTCGGCTCGCATGCCTACAGGCTGAACAGCAGATTCGGTATTGGTTTTGCCGTTAATACCAAGCGCCTCACACATAATGTCGTAAAGAGGCACCAAAGCGAAACCAAAGCCAAACATCGCAACTACGGCAACACCCAGCCAGCCCACCAGTTTTCTGTTTGATTTTTTAGTTTCGCTATCCATCGCAATCCACCTTATTAATCAATCTTTGGTGGTGTGGTGAAGGTATGATGAGGTGCAGGGCTCGGTACTGTCCACTCTAAGCCTTCTGCACGTTCCCAAGGTTTCGCTTCAGCCTTCTGACCACCTTTGATGCACTTGATAACCAACCAAAGAAAGATAAGCTGCGACAAACCAAACGCAAACCCGCCAATAGAGACGATCTGGTTAACATCTGCAAACTGAATCGCGTAGTCTGGAATTCGACGAGGCATGCCAGCCAAGCCTAAGAAGTGCATAGGGAAGAACAGCACATTCACCGAGATAACTGAGCACCAGAAATGCCACAAACTGAGTTTGTGGTCATACATGTTCCCCGTCCACTTAGGCAGCCAATAGTAGGCAGCAGCCATGATGGAGAATACGGCACCAGATACCAACACATAATGGAAGTGCGCGACAACAAAGTAAGTATCATGGTACTGGAAGTCAGCTGGCACTATCGCCAACATCAAACCCGAGAATCCACCTATGGTGAACAGTACAATAAAGGCGATGGCAAACAGCATCGGCGTTTCAAACGTTAATGCCCCGCGCCACATGGTTGCCACCCAGTTAAACACCTTCACGCCCGTTGGTACGGCTATGAGCATGGTGCAATACATGAAGAAGAGCTCAGCAAACACCGGCATTCCAGTCGTGAACATATGGTGTGCCCAAACCAAGAAAGAGAGCAAGGCGATACTGCATGTCGCGTACACCATTGAGTGATAGCCGAACAACTTCTTGCCACTAAATGCCGGTACAATCGCAGAGATGATGCCAAAGGATGGCAAAATCATGATGTACACCTCAGGGTGTCCGAAGAACCAGAAGATATGCTGGAACATGACTGGGTCACCACCACCAGCGGCGTCGAAGAAGCTGGTACCAAAGTACTTGTCGGTCAGCACCATGGTCACAGCCCCAGCAAGTACCGGCATTACCGCAATCAGTAGGAATGCCGTAATTAACCACGTCCACACAAACAGAGGCATTTTCATCAATGTCATGCCTGGTGCTCGCATGTTGAAAATGGTCACGATCACATTAATCGCCCCCATGATCGAACTGATACCCATGATATGAACCGAGAATACAAACAGCGCCGTGCTATCTGGTGCGTAGGTAGTTGAAAGCGGTGCATAGAAGGTCCATCCAAAGTTCGGACCACCGCCAGGCATAAACAGTGAAGCAATCAGAATGAGAAACGCAAAAGGCAAGATCCAGAAACTTAGGTTGTTCATGCGCGGCAGCGCCATATCCGGCGCACCAATCATTAGCGGTACCATCCAGTTGGCTAAGCCGGTAAACGCAGGCATCACCGCTCCAAATACCATGATGAGACCATGTACCGTCGTCATCTGATTAAAGAAGTTCGGCTCTACAAGCTGCAAACCAGGCTGGAACAATTCGGCGCGAATGACCATCGCCATGGCTCCGCCGGTCAAGAACATAATAAAGCTGAACCAGAGGTAGAGGGTTCCTATATCCTTGTGACTGGTGGAGTATACCCAGCGCTGCCAACCTGAAGGCGCGTGATCATGATGATCGTCTTCTAAGACTGCCGTGCTGTTTGCGCGGCTCATGTCAGCATCAGTCACCGCGGATGCTTTCACTTTTTCCATTGGATCCGTTTTCATCATAACTCCTTGGAGCTAGGCTCCGCTTCCTGAGTTTTGTACGCATTGATGTCTGAGGCTTGAATTACATCTCCGGTGTTATTACCCCAAGCGTTACGCTGATAGGTAATAACAGCTGCGATCTCTTTATCGGTTAGCTGATTGGCGAACGACTGCATCGCTGTACCCGACACACCATCGACAATCTTGCTGATGTGTGTATCAATAGGACCCGTCGTCGCCACTTCGGCCCCTGCAATAGCAGGGAACGCACCGGGAAGACCTTGTCCGTTCGCTTGGTGACAAACAGAGCAGCGACTTGCATAAATGCTTTCGCCTGTGGTCAAAAGCTCTTCAATAGACAGCGTCGCATCCAACGCTTTGGCCGCTTCGGCTTTGGCTAGCGCCATTTCTTCTCGTTTGCCAGCCAACCATACGTCGTAATCCGCTTGTGTCATGGCTTGAACAACAATGGGCATAAAGCCGTGCGCTTTACCGCAAAGCTCGGCACATTGACCTCGATACACACCTGGCTCATCGATTTTGGTCCAAGCTTCATTAATAAAGCCTGGGATGGTGTCCTTCTTGACCGCAAAGTCAGGCACCCACCATGAGTGGATAACGTCATCGGACGTCATTAAGAAACGGATCTTTTTATCGATGGGCACAACCAGCGGGTTATCCACTTCAAGCAGATAGTGCGCCCCCTTCTCTTCTATCCCATCGATCTGTTTTTGCGAGGTCGACATCAACGAGAAAAATTCAACGTCTTCGCCAAAGTATGCGTAATGCCACTTCCACTGCGAACCGGTAATTTTGATCGTGATATCTGATTGAGAGGTATCTTCCATCGCCACTAAGGTTTTGGTCGCAGGAATCGCCATCAATACCAAGATGATGATGGGTATCACGGTCCAAACAACTTCGACTTTAGTACTCTCGTGGAAATTCGCAGGCACAGCACCTTTGGACTTTCTGTGTTTGAAAATGGAGTAAAACATCACCCCAAACACCACAAAGGCTATTGCACAGCAAATGTAAAAGATGAGCATATGCAGGTCATAGACTTGGTTACTGATATCAGTAACACCCCGAGTTAAGTTGTAGTTACTCGACTCGGCGAGGAGAGGTTGGCTGACAAGCGCAGTCGCCAAACCAATCCCAACGTGAATGGTCAGCAATCTCTTCAAAAGATTTCTCCTTTGCCTAGCCACGCCGTTTTTGACGTGGTTCCCCTATGACTTGTACCAAGCACGTCCAGAGAGTGATCAAACAATCTAGGATGGGACAAGTCCGTAATCAAAACCCAACAAGCTGTGATTCGACGACGGTATACGAAGACCAACTAGGTTTTTTCGACCCTTCACTGGGTCTCAAAAAGTAATGCCAAACTGCACAAGTAAACGGTCAAGACGAAAACTTAACCACTTACTTATTGAGTCCGGTATCAATAAAATACAACCAGAAACAAATTGTTATATTTTTGTTAACTAAAGGCTAGTTAGAGATTTCCAGATCTGCAAGGATAAAAATAATCGGAGACTTTTTGTGATAACGGCTTATCGAACACTCTAAAGATTTTGACAAAATGCTAAGTTAGGTTTCTTGTTACAAGTCGATAACGCGACCAAATTTCGTCATTGGTTACACTTCACAAAAACGTAAGAGAATGCGTAGAAGTATTTTATTATTGTATGACAATATGTCATATTATCTGCAATTCCTTTTCGACACATTTGTATCTACAAGAGAGTTCGTATGAGTAACGAGAAATCATTCGACGCAATCAAGAAGATGAAGCTGGAGAACGATACTTCAGCTGGTAACTTGGTTGACCTACTTCCTATCGAAGTTCAAAAGAGAGACTTTGACCTTTCTTTCCTAGACAACCTTTCTGAGGCTCGTCCTCGCCTACTTATCCAATCTGAAGAATTGGCTGAATTCAAAGCTAAGGTTAAAGAAGATGAGTCTTACTGCATGTTCGACGACTTCTTCAATAACTCAACGAAGAAGTTCCTAGACACTGCACCATACGCAGAGCCACAGCCATACCCAGAAGAAACAGTAGGTAAAGCCTCTCTATGGCGTCCTTACTGGCGTCAAATGTACGTTGATTGCCAAATGGCACTTAACGCAACTCGTAACTTGTCTATCGCAGGTATCGTGAAAGAGGACGAAGCGCTAATCGCAAAAGCAAAAGCGTGGACACTTCAACTCGCGACTTACGATCCAGACGGCGTAACATCTCGCGGCTACAACGATGAAGCGGCGTTCCGCGTTATCGCAGCAATGGCTTGGGGCTATGACTGGCTACACGCTCACTTCACAGAAGAAGAGCGCGAAATCGTACGTGAAGCACTAGTGACTCGCCTAGACGAAATCATGCATCACCTAAAAGTGACGGTCGACCTATTGGCTAACCCACTTAACAGCCACGGTGTTCGTTCAATCTCGTCTGCTATCATTCCGACGTGTATTGCGCTTTATCACGACCACCCTAAAGCAGGCGAATACATCGCTTACGCTCTAGAATACTACGCAGTTCACTACCCACCATGGGGCGGCGAAGACGGCGGTTGGGCTGAAGGTCCTGACTACTGGAACACGCAAACCGCATTCCTAGGTGAAGCTTTCGACCTATTGAAAGCGTACACTGGCGTGAATATGTTCAACAAAACGTTCTACGAGAACACAGGTGACTTCCCGCTATACTGCATGCCTGTTCACTCGAAGCGCGCAAGTTTCTGTGACCAGTCATCTATCGGTGACTTCCCGGGTCTTAAACTGGCATACAACATCAAGCATTACGCAGGTGTAAACCAGAAGCCAGAGTACGTTTGGTACTACAACCAACTTAAAGGTCGTGATACTGAAGCACACACTAAATTCTACAACTTCGGTTGGTGGGACTTCGGCTACGACGATCTTCGCTTCAACATCCTATGGGATGCACCAGAAGAGCAAGCTCCGTCTAACGATCCACTTCTAAAAGTGTTCCCAATTACAGGTTGGGCTGCGTTCCACAACCGTATGACTGAGCGCGATGAGCACATCCACATGGTGTTCAAGTGCAGCCCGTTTGGCTCAATCAGCCACTCGCACGGTGACCAAAACGCATTCACACTGCATGCATTTGGTGAAACTTTGGCATCTATCACTGGTTACTACGGTGGCTTCGGCGTAGACATGCACACTAAGTGGCGTCGTCACACGTTCTCTAAGAACCTTCCACTATTTAATGGTAAAGGTCAGTACGGTGAGAACAAGAACACGAACTTCGAAGGTCACCAAGATCGCTTCTGTATCGAAGCAGGTGGTCAAATCACTGATTACGATACAGATTCTGATGTTAAGTTCGTTGAAGGTGATGCAACAGCCTCATACAAGTTCTTCACGCCAGACATTGAGTCTTACAAGCGTAAGATCTGGTTTGTAAAAGGCAAAGTGTTCGTAATGCAAGACAAAGCGAGCTTCGCTGAAGAAAAAGACCTGACTTGGCTAATGCACACAACGTTCAACACAGAGACAGCTGATAAGTCATTCGCTATCCGTGGTGAGAATGCACACCTAGACGTGAGCTTCATCAACGACAGCGCTGACAACATCACATCTGTGAAAAATGTTGAAGGCTTTGGTGACGTAGACCCATACGAGTACCAAGACCTAGAAATCCACCGTCACGTTGAAGTGGAATTCTCTGCAGCTAAGCAGCACAACGTTCTAACGCTATTGGTTCCAAACAAGAACAACGGCGAGCAAGTTGAAGTGTCTCATAAAGTTGAAGGCAACACGCTTCTTCTGACTGTAGACGGCGAAACAGTGACTATCGAGCTGTAATCGCATTCACACACAAACACCCCGCAATTCGCGGGGTGTTTTTATTTCTGGCGTTGTCTAAATCGTTAATTAAACCGCGACCCATTCAACCTCAATAATCGCCTTACCGTCATGCTTAATGCGGCCAAGGAATCGGTCACCCGCAACAATCTCTCCCACACCCTGTGGTGTACCCGTCATAACCACGTCCCCGTCCTCTAGACTCGTGTAGGAGTTAAGCTCTTGCAAGATGACTTGTGGCTTGTAAAGCATTTGAGGCGTGCCGCCGAGCTGCATACGCATACTGTTGATAAAAAGCTCCACCTCTAATTTACTCACATCTAAGCCTTCAAGAGGGATAAATCGACTGAACTTGGCAGAGTGGTCGAACGCTTTCGCACGCTCCCATGGCAGTCCTTTGCCTTTGAGCTTAGATTGCAGAGCACGCTTAGTAAGATCTAAACCAAAACCGACGGCATGCAACTGCTTATCTTTGATAATAAAGCAGATTTCCGCCTCGTAGTGGAGAGGTTCATCGAGAAAAGAGTGCAACTCGGTCGCTATGCTTGAGTTAGGCTTATTGAAGACCACCATGTTTTCCGGCACTTCATTACCCAGTTCATGGATGTGTTCGACGTAGTTACGCCCCACACATAGAATCTTGGATGGATAAAACTTTGTTTCTCCGACGACGACCGCTTTCATTTCTTTTCCCTGAATACCACCACTTAACCTGAACCGTTTATTTTAACGGAAGATAAGTGACAGACTTATGATTTAGAAGAAAAAAGTTCAAACTTGAGGTAAAGATCTGCTTTTGCTTACCCTAACCTGAAGCCATCCATCTGACGGGGATTTAAGGCGTCAATTGCAAATCAATCGATCGAACACCTTGCATTTTCCAACAATTTCCATAACCATTTGTATATTCAAATTGTAAAGCTTGAGCGATTGATGCCTGCAGAACCACTCTATATCCAGATAAAACAGTATATTGAAGACAAGATCGACCAAGGCCATTGGGGAATTGGAGAGCGTATTTCGACAGAAATGGAGCTCACTGAGCAGTTCGATGTCAGCCGTATGACGGTTAACAAAGCGATTCGAGACTTGGTGGGTGAAGGCAAACTTGAAAGGCGTCCACGTCTTGGCACCTTTGTGACACGGCCAGTTGAGAAGGCTCAATCACCGCTACTTGATACAAGAAATATCGCGAACGAAGTCGCATCACGTGGCAAACTATACTCCAGTGAAGTACTCCGTCACGAGGCAACACAAGCAGATCAGCACATCGCCACCAAACTTGGCGTAATGTTGGGGAGCTCAGTGTATTACAGCGAAATCCTTCACAAAGAAAACGAGCTACCCATACAGCTTGAGTGCCGCTGGGTGAACGCTAAATACGCGCCACATTATCATCAGCAAGACTTCACAAAAACGACACCAAATGAGTATCTTACTGCTAACTGCCCTATGACGGCAGTCGAGCATACAGTTGAGGCGATCACCTGTAGCGATCAACTGAGCTCACTGCTGGAAATGAATCCCTCTGAGCCATGCTTGCTTCTTCATCGACGCACTTGGAGTGAAGATAAATTGATTAGTTCAGCACTGCTTTATCATCCAGGCAGCCGCTACCAGCTAAGCTCTAAAGTCGAACTCTAAAATCACCAACAACCTCTATCATTAGAATCACTTCGCTAGCCTTTTTAAACAAAGCGTTAGCGATGATCCATGCGTCTTCCCCATCCCAATTAATTTCAAACTTGATCACATTTCGTTCAACCTCACTTGATCAATTGTATATATTCATCTATTAATTTGTATATACAATAACTACTCAACGCACACTATGAATCTGATCCTTACCAACGCGCGCATTGTTACAATGGAGCCGGGTACTGATGGTTACCTCCCATCAAAACCGTGCACGCTGGTTATCCGTGGCGGATACATTAACGCGATCCTCCAAAACGAAAACGAGCTTGACGCCTTACACAGGGACATCACTGATGATGTTCCCGTATTCGATTGCAAAGACAAAATCATCACCCCAGGACTGATTGACCCTCACACCCACTTGATCTTTGCTGGTAGCCGAGCGCAGGAGTTTGAGAACCGCTTGAACGGCATGTCATATGAAGCAATTGCCAAAAGCGGTGGTGGTATAAACAGTACTGTTCAAGCCACCCGCGAAGCGTCTATCGAGGAGCTTGTTGAGCTCGCATTACCAAGACTCGATAGCCTAATCCGCAGTGGGTGTACCACAATCGAAGTTAAATCTGGTTATGGTCTGACGCTCGACGATGAAGTGAAGATGTTGCTAGCCGCCAAAGCGCTTGAAAACCATCGCAGAATTAATATCACCACCACCCTACTCGCCGCACACACCGTGCCGCCCGAGTTTCATGGTCGTGCTGATGACTACATCGACTATGTCACTGGCACTATTATTCCCCACGTGGCAAAACACCAACTTGCTGACGCTGTTGATGTTTTTTGTGAATCGGTTGGCTTTACGCTCGAGCAAACCAAGCGAGTTTTCCTAGCAGCCAAGGAGCACGGGCTCGCCATTAAAGGGCACACCGAGCAACTGAGTAACCTCGGTGGAAGCGCCCTAGCCGCTGAGTTCAAAGCGCTATCCGTCGATCATATTGAATATCTAGACGATGTTGGCGTTAGAGCACTGGCAAGCAATGGGACCGTCGCAACTTTGTTGCCGGGAGCGTTTTACTTCTTGCGAGAAACCCAGCAACCACCAATACAAAGCCTAAGAACCCAAAGCGTTCCAATGGCAATTGGCAGCGATTTGAATCCGGGTACTTCCCCTTTTGCCAACCTTCAATTGATGATGAATATGGCTTGTACTCTGTTCCGGTTAACACCAGAAGAGAGCCTTCGTGGAGTCACGTGCCACGCCGCAAAAGCCATCGGGCAAGACCAGCATATTGGGCAAATCAAGCTAGGCTATCGCGCTGATTTGGCAGTATGGAACATCGACCATCCGAGTGAGCTTAGCTATCAGTTTGGCATGAGCGGACTTAGCAAACGAATCATTGCAGGGAGTGTTGAAGATGTCCTCTAAACACCACACCCCATTTGTCTGGACTGGTCGCGACGATCTCGAGGACGGCGATAAGCGCTATCGAGTTCATCATAAGATCCAAACCACTCAAGACGCTCAAAGACAACGCCTACAATTAATGGGCTTTTGTACTGATGAGGGAGTAAAACGCAACAAAGGACGAGTTGGTGCTCAGCAAGGTCCAGATGTTATTCGTGCTGCCTTGGCAAATTTGGCATGGCATCAAGACAAAGCGATTGTCGATATAGGCAATGTAAGCTGCCCTGATAGCAAGTTGGAACAGCATCAAGCAGCAGCTTCAGAAAAAATCACTCAACACCTTTACAATGGCCCTATTGTTATATTGGGCGGTGGTCATGAGATTGCATGGTCTTCTTTTAAAGGACTGTCCGACTATTTATCGGGGGCGAACAGCGAATCAGATGAAAAACCGAGTATTGGCATTATCAATTTCGACGCCCATTTTGACCTCAGAGAATACCAATCAAAAGATGGGGCGTTAAAAGACATCGAACTTAAGCCAAGTTCCGGTACGCCCTTCTCTCAAATCGCCGACTATTGCCAAGCCAAGGGGCACCCGTTTCACTATCTCTGCTTAGGAGTGAGTGAAACGGGCAATACAAGAGCCCTGTTCGACAAAGCCGATGACTTGCGAGTTCACTACATCAGAGACACCGAGCTCTTTGATACACCACTGCACGACAATATCGCCAAATTGCAACGCTTTATCGCCAATGTCGATATCGTTTATCTAACGATTGATCTTGATGTCTTTAATGCCAGCCTAGCACCTGGAGTCAGTGCACCCGCCGCATTTGGAATGACGCTCGAGCAGTTTATCCCGCTGCTCAACACCGTTCTTTCGAGCAATAAGCTCATGCTTGCTGACATCGCTGAATATAACCCGAATTACGACATTGATAACCAAACGGCCAAGCTCGCAGCAAGAGTGTGCTGGCAAATAATGGTAGCGATGTCTAACCAAACTATTCAAACAAGTATGCACACACAACAGCAGTAATCGCTAACCAATAACGTAAACACTCTCTGCCCACGTTCACAACAAAGCCGCTACCACAATAAAAGCGTCAAGTAAGGCAGAGTTCAAAAGGAAATGAAAATGACTGATAAACACCATTCACGCCTGGATACGTCTCGCTCAATCAAAGCCCCTCGCGGCACTGAGCTCAATGCGAAATCGTGGCTAACTGAAGCTCCCCTTCGCATGCTAATGAACAATTTGGATGATGAGGTAGCTGAACACCCTCAATCGCTTGTTGTCTATGGCGGCATCGGGCGAGCAGCGCGCGACTGGGAGTGCTACGACAAGATTGTAGAGGTACTTAAGCGTCTTGAGGACGACCAAACACTCTTAGTTCAGTCAGGCAAACCTGTTGGCGTATTCCCTACACATAAAGACGCACCTCGAGTGTTGATTGCTAACTCTAACCTTGTTCCTCATTGGGCAAACTGGGAACACTTCAATGAGCTCGATAAACAAGGGCTCATGATGTACGGTCAAATGACCGCAGGATCATGGATCTACATCGGTTCACAAGGCATCGTTCAAGGCACTTACGAGACCTTCGTTGCTATCGCTAAAAAACACTTCAATGGTGACGCAGCCAACAAATGGATTCTAACCGGTGGCTTAGGTGGTATGGGCGGTGCTCAGCCTCTCGCAGCCACTATGGCAGGCTTCTCAATGATCGCTGTTGAGTGTGACGAATCACGAATCGACTATCGCCTAAATACTCGCTATGTCGATACTAAAGCGCATTCACTCGACGAAGCTCTCTCAATCATCAAAAACAGTGACAAGCCAATTTCAGTCGGTCTGCTCGGAAATGCAGCAGATGTCTATGCCGAACTGGTCGAGAGAAACATTACGCCAGACGTGGTAACCGATCAAACTTCAGCTCACGACCCTCTCAATGGCTATCTGCCGCAAGGCTGGAGCATGGAATTTGCCAAACAGCAGCGTGAGAGTGATCCTGAAGGCGTTGTAAAAGCGGCAAAAGCCGCGATGGCCTTGCAAGTTCAAGCCATATTAGATATGCAAGAAAGAGGTGCGGTGGCCACCGATTATGGCAACAACATTCGTCAAATGGCGCTTGAAGAAGGCGTACAAAATGCCTTCGATTTCCCTGGTTTCGTGCCTGCTTACATTCGAGATTTGTTCTGCGAGGGCGTAGGACCGTTCCGTTGGGCGGCTCTATCAGGCGATCCAGAAGATATCTACAAAACCGATCAAAAAGTAAAAGAGCTCATTCCAGATAACCCACACCTACACAATTGGCTGGACATGGCACGCGAACGTATTCAGTTCCAAGGCTTACCAGCGCGCATTTGCTGGGTCGGCCTTAAAGACCGCGAACGCCTTGGCCAAGCCTTCAATGAGATGGTGAAAAGTGGTGAACTTAAAGCACCAATTGTGATCGGTCGTGACCATCTAGATTCAGGTTCGGTTGCTAGCCCAAACCGTGAGACGGAAGGCATGATGGATGGCTCAGATGCTGTTTCTGATTGGCCACTGCTGAATGCTCTGCTCAATACCTCTGGAGGGGCGACATGGGTGTCTCTGCATCACGGCGGTGGTGTTGGCATGGGCTTCTCTCAGCACAGTGGTATGGTGATTTGCTGTGATGGCAGTGACGACGCTGCACGCCGCATCGCACGAGTACTGCACAATGACCCAGCAACAGGCGTCATGCGCCATGCGGACGCTGGCTACGATATCGCCAAAGAATGCGCGAAAGAGCAAGGACTTGACCTTCCTATGTTGGATACACAAGCGCTAGATACACACGACAAGAGCCATGGGTAAGGAGTCCATCATGTTGAAGTTAGTTCTAAAACCCGGTCAGTTAACCCTTGCTCAGCTTCGCCAATTGAGCCGCTCTCCAGTCAGCTTATCTCTCGACCCTGCGGCAGTCGAAGATATTGAAGCCAGCACCCGAATCGTCGAGCAGGTTATCGCCGAAGATCGCACTGTATATGGCATCAACACCGGGTTTGGCTTACTCGCTAACACCCGCATCGAGCCAAACGATCTTGAGATCCTACAAAAAAGTATCGTTCTCTCTCATGCTGCTGGTATTGGTGAGCTGATGAGTGATGAGACTGTCAGATTGATGATGGTTTTAAAAATCAACAGCTTGGCTCGTGGCTTTTCAGGTATCCGTCTTAAAGTCATCAATGCCTTAATTGAACTAGTCAACTCTCAGGTCTACCCTTGCGTGCCACAAAAAGGCTCCGTTGGCGCCTCTGGCGACCTTGCTCCATTGGCTCATATGAGCACCATCTTACTCGGTGAGGGAGAAGCTCGTCATAACGGTAAGAGCATCAGGGGATTAGAAGCCCTGCAGATCGCAGGTTTGGAACCTATTACCCTAGCGCCAAAAGAAGGACTAGCACTTCTTAACGGGACACAGGCGTCGACGGCGTTTGCACTGGAAGGTCTGTTCTTGGCCGAAGATCTGTTTGCTTCTGCCACGCTTTGCGGCGCTATGTCGGTAGAAGCAGCGCTTGGCAGCCGACGTCCTTTCGATCCTCGTATTCATCGTGTTCGCGGTCATCGCTCACAGATGGATGCAGCGCAGGCTTATCGCCACCTACTTGAGAACAGCAGTGAAATCGGCGACTCGCACCAAGGCTGTGAAAAGGTACAAGACCCCTACTCATTGCGTTGTCAGCCGCAAGTGATGGGAGCATGCTTACAGCAGATACGTAATGCCGCAGAATCACTGCAAGTCGAAGCGAACTCAGTGTCAGACAACCCGCTCGTGTTTGCTGATGACGGGGATATTATCTCTGGAGGGAACTTCCATGCTGAGCCAGTGGCAATGGCAGCAGATGGTCTAGCACTAGCGATTGCCGAGATTGGTAGCTTGTCGGAAAGGCGAATGGCACTTCTGATCGACAGTGCGCTCAGCAAGCTGCCACCGTTTTTGGTGGATAATGGCGGTGTAAACTCTGGCTTCATGATTGCTCAAGTTACCTCAGCAGCCTTAGCCAGTGAAAATAAGACTCTCGCCCACCCAGCGTCAGTAGATAGCTTGCCAACGTCAGCAAACCAAGAAGACCATGTGTCCATGGCAACTTTTGCGGCAAGAAGGCTTAAAGACATGTCGGAAAACACTAGAGGGATCTTGGCGGTCGAATATCTCGCCGCGGCTCAAGGTTTAGACTTCCGTGCCCCTCTAAAGTCCTCACCGAGAATCGAGCTAGGTAAGCAGATCTTGCGAGAATCAGTCCCCTTCTACGATAAAGATCGGTATTTTGCTCCGGATATTGCCAAGGCAAACGACATTATAAAACTCGCGCTTCACAATGGGTTAATGCCAGAGCACATTCTTCCAAGCTTATAACGCCCAAAAATCTATCCTATCGATAAAGGGGTCAGCGATTAGCTGACCCCTTTGCTATTCTACTTTTTTCCTTTTGAGAACCAAATGTCACTTAAGCAGCACTGCCTATAGCATCAAAGCTCTATCTAAACTTTCTCACTCAATGATAATATCAACATTAACAATAGCTTTAGTATAAATTGACAGAATAATCCTCTATTTTTTGTCACTAAAATGCTAGAAAATCTATTTTATAGAGTTCCATTCCATATCTGATTTAATCCATTCGCCAGACTTATTTTTCCACTCTAAATTACTCGCAGCACTTGTAAGAAAAAAGTGACAAGAAGAAAAAAACTGTTAATTGCACACTCTGTGCTGAAGAAACTGATTAAGAGAAGGTATTGGTATGAGACACACTAAAGTCTTGATTTCAATGGCAGCTATTGGGTTAGTCGCCAGCCCACTTGTTCACAGTCACGGCTATGTTTCAGCGGTTGAAAACGGCGTCGCCGAAGCTCGTGCAACGTTGTGTAAGTATCCGGCAGACACCGGAGAGCAGAACGTAAACTGTGGCTCTGTTCAATGGGAACCACAAAGCGTTGAAGGTCCTGAAGGCTTTCCAGAGGCTGGTCCACCAGACGGTCAAATTGCCAGCGCAGGTTTGTCACAGTTCTCACCACTCAACGAGCAAACAGCGGATCGTTGGGTCAAGCGTCCAATTCAGTCTGGTATGCAAAATTTTGAATGGACGTTTACTGCAAACCACGTAACCCGAGATTGGAAGTACTACATCACGAAACCAAACTGGAACCCGAATCAGGCACTTACTCGTGATTCATTTGACCTGAATCCATTCTGTGTTGTCGATGGTAACATGCAAAAACCACCAAAACTGACAACGCACCAGTGTAACGTACCAGCCCGCGATGGTTACCAAGTGATCTTGGCGGTTTGGGACGTAGGTGATACCGCTGCCGCTTTCTATAACGTGATTGACGTGCAGTTTAGTGGCGACAATCCTGGCATTCCAGGTTGGACACAAGCAGGTACGATTAACCCAACGATGGACCTCAAACCAGGTGATTCAGTCTATACCCGAGTGTTTGACGCCAACGGAGAGCTACCAAGTCTTTCGACCAGCGTTACCATTGAATCGGAACAACAAGGTCAAGCCAACCAGTGGTCTCATGCACTGGCCACACAGATTAATAGTGAACATAACAACATCAAGGCGGGTCAGCCAGACAACAACGGTAACATCGCTCCAGTCTACGGCAGCAACACTGTCTATGTGGTAGAGAATAGTTCACTAGAGCGTGTTGAAATTGGCTACGACATCGTGACACCTCCACCAAGTGCAGGTGCAGAAGTTACTGGTCTTGATACTGAATACACGATTGGCGATACACCTGTCACGCTAGCGCTTAACGTCGCGGCAACAGGGAAAGTAGCGGTCACTTTGAACGTCTATAATCACGCACAAGAGTCACTGGCAAACAGTGAGCTAAACCTTGAGGATGGTGACAGTCAGAATGTTGATTTAGTTTTGTCTAAGTCGGAGCCAGGACACCATATGCTCGTTACTCGAGTTCGCGATGAGAATGGCAACCTAGTTGATCAAACAACTCAAGACTTTATGTTGGTTGACGCATCTGTACCTGGAGACTACGACTTCGTGTTCCCGGATGGTCTATCTCAATACACAGAAGGCACTAAGGTACTAGCGACAGATGGACACATCTATCAATGTAAACCTTTCCCTTACTCTGGATACTGTGTGCAATGGTCACCAACCGCGACTCAATTTGAACCAGGTACAGGCAGTCATTGGACATCAGCATGGAATAAGCTGAACTAACGTTCAAACCCCAAGAGCAGGCAACTCCCCTATGCCTGCTCCTTTTTTGCTCCAAATCACACTACAAAATCATTACCCGTCAATAACGTACTAAACATAACCATAACCTTCTGATATATTTCTAACTCTACTCAATAAAATTTGTTTGGTGATAGAAATGGATCTTCGTCATCTTGTCATTACGGGCTCGCTGTTAGGAGCCACTACATTTCCTGCGGTTTCCGGTGAGTTTCACATCGCTGGCGGTGCATTTTTTTCTCAGGCCGACACTTCTATTGGCGTGACGAACCCTAATACCGGTAATGAGTTTGACTTAGATTTTGAATCAGATCTGAGCCTAAAGGAACGTTCGACACTGCCATATTTACTGGTCGGCTACGATTTCAATGAACGTCACGGCATTTTTTTAGATTGGCGCAGCCTTCACCGTAAAGCGAGCAATCAAGCGGTAACAAAACCATTTGAGTTGCCAGGAGACGGCAACAAGGAGGTCCAGGCGGGTGCACGCATCGATTCTACACTCAATATCGATATCTTGCGCTTCGGCTACAATTATAAGTTCTATGATGGTGAAGATTGGGATTGGAAAGCTTCGATAGGCTTGCACGTGATGAACTTTAAGGTCGGCTTTGGTGGTGAGATAGGCATTCGTATGGATGACCAAACAGAGTTAATTCCGGTGAAAGATGAAGAGTTCACTGATTTAACAGCCCCACTTCCCAACATTGGCCTTATTACCGACTATCGCATTAACGATAACTGGCATCTACTTGGCCACGCGCAGGTTTTTGCACTAAGTATCGAAAACATCTCTGGTTTACTGCTCGATCTAGGGGCAGGAGTCGAATACAAGTTTACCGACGACTTTGGTCTAGCAGCAACGTACAGCTACTACGAAATTAATGTGGATTACGGTCGTGATTTTGCAGACTTGGATGCGAAATTTAAATTCTATGGACCGATGGCGACGCTAACTTACGTGTTCTAACTACCAGTTACGAAAAAGCACACCTAAGTGGGCTTTTTCGTTATTTACGCGATTAAGTATTAGCGAGATTAGGCCTCAGCCAAGTCTTCAACCATTGCAAGCGCAAGCGCCTCAGCAACTTTGATACCATCAATACCCGCTGACAAAATACCGCCCGCATAACCCGCACCTTCACCCGCAGGGTAGAAGCCTTTCAGGTTCACACTCTGGTAGTCTTTACCACGTTTAATACAAACTGGAGAAGATGTACGTGTCTCTACGCCCGTCAATAGGCCGTCTGCACCCGCAAAGCCTTTGATCTTCTTATCAAAAGCAGGAATTGCCTCACGGATCGCTTCAATAGCAAAATCAGGTAGTGCCTTAGAAAGATCGGTCAGCTTGATGCCCGGTGTGAATGACGGCTCAACATCACCCAGTGCACTTGGATCGTTACCTTTTAGGAAATCACCAATTTTTTGAGCTGGCGCGTCATAGTTCTCGCCGCCCAGTACATAAGCATTACTCTCTAGCTCACGCTGGAAACGGATGCCTGCAAGTGGGTCGCCTGGGTAGTCGTGCTCTGGAGAGATACCAACAACGATGGCGCTGTTCGCGTTACGCTCGGCACGCGAATATTGACTCATGCCGTTGGTTACAACTCGGCCTTCCTCAGAGGTAGCCGCAACGACAGTACCACCTGGGCACATACAGAAGCTGTAAACCGTGCGACCGTTCTTACAATGGTGAACCAGTTTGTAATCCGCAGCACCTAAAATTGGATTACCGGCATTGGGACCAAAGCGCGCTTCATCGATAACAGATTGCTTGTGCTCAACACGGAAACCTACCGAGAAAGGTTTTGCTTCCATGTAAACACCGCGCTCATGGAGCATCTCAAAGGTATCGCGAGCACTGTGACCAACCGCAAGAACGACATAGCGCGTTTTGATTTCTTCGCCGTTAGACAACGTTAGACCTGTAA
The DNA here is from genome assembly GCF_021441885.1 of Vibrio maritimus. Lineage (NCBI taxonomy): Bacteria > Pseudomonadati > Pseudomonadota > Gammaproteobacteria > Vibrionales > Vibrionaceae > Vibrio > Vibrio maritimus. Next base: position 1,175,639 of record NZ_CP090439.1, on the reverse strand, counting down.
TTTGGTCGTTATCCATATGAACATCGTCAACGCGAGTGCTAAAGCGGATTTCACCACCAAGCTCTAGGATTTTGGCACGCATCTTCTCAATCATGGTAACCAGCTTGAAGGTACCAATGTGAGGCTTAGACACGTACATAATCTCCTCTGGAGCCCCAGCAGCAACAAACTCTTCAATTACCTTGCGGCCGTAGTGCTTAGGATCTTTGACTTGGCTATACAGCTTGCCATCAGAAAATGTACCTGCACCACCTTCACCAAATTGAACGTTAGATTCAGGGTTTAGCGTGCGCTTGCGCCAGAAACCAAAGGTATCTTTGGTACGTTCGCGAACTTCTTTACCACGTTCCACAATAATTGGCTTAAAGCCCATCTGCGCAAGAACCAAACCTGCGAACAAACCACAAGGACCAAAGCCGATAACCACTGGGCGCTCAGTTTGGTTAGCTGGCGCTTTTGCCACAAACTTGTACTCCATATCTGGCGTCACTTTTACATGTGGGTCGTCAGTAAACTTCTCGAGCAATTCTGCTTCGTTCTCTACAACCACGTCTAACGTGTAGATAAGCAAGATGCGTGTCTTTTTACGGGCATCGTAACCGCGCTTAAACATGTTGAAAGAGATCAATTGGTCTTCAGAGATGCCAAGCTTTTTCAAAATAGCTTGGGAAATTTCACCTTCTTCGTGATCAAGAGGCAGTTTGATTTCGGTTAAACGTATCATGGAATGGTCTCGCGTCGTTGGTGTCTTAGCTCGTAAAGACTGGGCTTACTCGCTCACAATGGCGCGCATTTTACGTTAACTTGAATTGTCTGTCATACTTAATTGAATTTTGCAGGTGAGAGACTGCCCGAGTCATCGCAAGATGTTGAATTTTGCGTCGGGATCAGTATTATCGCCCCTCCACAAATTAGGCTAATAAGAGTTAACCACCATGGCATTTGTCGTTACCGATAACTGTATTCAATGTAAATATACCGACTGTGTAGCGGTATGCCCTGCTGACGCCTTCCACGAAGGCCCAAACTTTATGGTGATTAACCCAATTGAATGTATCGACTGTGGACTTTGTGTTCCTGAGTGTGATGCGCAAGCCATCTTCCAAGAAGATGAACTGCCAGAGGACCAAGTGGTTTACATCGAACTCAACGCAGAGTTATCTGAACTATGGCCAGTACAAACCGAAGTAAAACCAGCAATGGAAGACGCTGAAAAGTGGAATGGCGTACCAAACAAGCTTGGGATGCTTGAGAAGTAATCCGATAGCAAAGCCCCATAATTCAAAATACTATCGTCACCCCTGCGCAGGCAGGGGTCTTAAGTAAAGCGCACGCCAGTCTTTAACTGTGCTGACGTCGATAGTTATCCATAATAATCCCCGTCGCCATCGCTACATTAAGCGACTCAGCACCACCGAACGACGGAATAGTGATCTTGTCAGTGACATATTGCTCCGCTTCTGGGCGAACACCATGTGACTCACTACCCATCAGCAATATACCTTGTTCCGAAAAATCAGTTGAGTGAACACTTTCACCTTCAAGAAACGCACCGTACACCGGAATACTCGCCTCGTTAAGATAACGAGGAAGATCCAACAAAGTCACTTGAACGCGACCAAAGCTGCCCATGGTCGCTCGAATGGTCTTAGGGTTATACGGATCCGCGCAATCACTGCTAGCTACGATGTGTTTGATGCCATACCAGTCGGCAATACGAATTATCGTCCCCAAGTTACCCGGATCAGAAACACCATCAAGCGCGATCATCATACCTTCTGCGGACGGCGCTTGAACGTTAGGGATCTCTACCATCGCCACGGCTGCGTTGTTACTGACTAGAGAGCTCGCTTTAGTCAGCTCTTCTAAAGACGCTTCGATGCAATCATATTGACTAAGCTCGCTGGCGTGTTTTTGCAGAAAAACATCGGTAGCAAAGACCTGCTTTACAACCAAGGAAGTGTCGACAAGCTCAAGAACGTTTTTCTCGCCCTCAACCAAAAATAGGCCGTGCGCTTTGCGCTGTTTCTTTTGCCCAAGGGCTCTTAGCAGTTTTAGTTGGTTTTTTGAAATCATTGTCTTACCTCAGATGAAAGCGGGCGCATTATATACTTAATTACTTACTTGATGCGAGCCTACTCCGACTCTTGGCGCATGATCCTCTTCTCGCTAGAGCCAACAGCTTCATAAAGGAACAAGTAAACTTTCAATTTTAAGGCTATGAAACTATTTTTTAGCTAAAGTAATTAAAAAGCTCACTTAGCCCTCTATAGCAAACGGTTGCCATGGTCAGATAGAAATTAATTATGCTTTTTCCAGATTAATGACCCGCTATTAACCATATGATTAATAGGACTAAATAACAATACGAACTAAAAAAGCGTGTTTTTTTGCCAAATTGACGGCTTGACACTGTGATTTACATCACCATAATACGCGCCGTTTGCCTGAAATACGAGTAAACGTACGACAAATAGATTTAATGAATGGTGAGGTATCAGATGTCTGCGGATAACAACTACAGTTTAGGGCCGGTTCCAAAATCGGCGAGAAAGGGAGTCGCTTCATTAACCATGGTGATGCTTGGTTTGACTTTCTTCTCCGCAAGTATGTGGACTGGTGGTTCCCTTGGTACTGGTCTCTCATTTAATGATTTCTTCCTCGCTGTTCTCATTGGTAACCTCATCCTCGGTATCTACACTTCCTTCCTCGGTTACATTGGCGCTTCTACTGGTCTCTCTACTCACCTTCTTGCTCGATTCTCTTTTGGTTCTAAAGGCTCTTGGCTCCCTTCTGTATTGCTAGGCGGTACGCAAGTAGGTTGGTTTGGTGTAGGTGTGGCTATGTTTGCCATCCCAGTTCAAAAAGCGACAGGCATTGATACCAACATCCTTATCTTAGTAAGCGGTCTATTGATGACTGCAACGGTTTATTTCGGTATTTCAGCGCTGATGGTTCTTTCAGCTATCGCTGTTCCTGCTATTGCCATTCTGGGTGGTTACTCAGTACTCACCGCTGTCGATAGTGCTGGCGGCGTTGCGGAGCTTCAAAAGATTCAACCCGCAGAGCCTCTCGACTTCTCAGTAGCACTTGCGATGGTGGTAGGTTCATTTGTCAGCGCAGGTACACTGACTGCCGACTTCGTTCGATTTGGCAAAAAGCCAATGGGCGCGGTGTTCATTACTATGGTTGCGTTCTTTATTGGTAACTCCTTGATGTTTATCTTTGGCGCTGCGGGTGCATCGGTAACAGGTCAGTCAGACATTTCCGAGGTGATGATTGCTCAGGGTCTACTACTTCCTGCAATTATCGTTCTGGGTCTAAACATCTGGACGACTAACGACAACGCCCTTTACGCTTCGGGTCTTGGTTTCTCTAACGTGACGGGGCTACCAAGCAAGTATCTATCTATGGCTAACGGTGTGGTCGGTACCTTGTGTGCTCTTTGGCTTTACAACAACTTTGTTGGCTGGCTAACTTTCCTATCACTTGCTATCCCACCAATCGGCGGCGTAATCATTGCCGACTTCCTTATCAACCGTAAACGCTACGCAAATTTTGATGCGGCAAAATTCCAAACGGTAAACTGGGCAGGTATCATTGCTGTTGCTATTGGTGTAGCAGCAGGTAACTTCCTACCAGGCGTTGTCCCTGTAAATGCAGTACTTGGTGGCGCTCTGAGCTATCTTGTACTTAACCGTCTTCTTAACGCTAAAACAGCTCAGCTAGAAAACGCTGACGCGTAATTATTAGGAACTTGATGCCATGTCATCTTTGCTTATTCAGAATGCAACCATAAACGGTCGAACGGGTCAGTTTGACCTCCTTATTGAAGAAGGTGTATTCAAGGCGATCGAGCCAGCGGGAACGTCATCGTTCAGCGCTGACGATGTGATTGATGCTACTGGTCAAATGGCGACTGCGCCATTTTGCGAGCCTCACATTCACTTAGATACCACTCAAACTGCTGGTGAGCCAAGTTGGAACATCTCCGGCACTCTATTTGAAGGCATTGAGCGTTGGGCTGAGCGTAAAGCGATGCTCTCAATCGACGATGTTAAGCGCCGTGCGAAACAAACGCTCAAATGGCAAATAGCGAACGGCATCCAACACGTGCGCACCCACGTTGATGTCTCTGATCCAACCTTGACAGCGCTAAAAGCGATGGTGGAAGTTCGTGAAGAGATGAAACAATGGGTGGATATTCAGATTGTGGCGTTCCCGCAAGAAGGCATCCTTTCCTATCCAAATGGTAAAGAGCTATTAGAACAAGCCGTACAGCTCGGTGCTGACGTTATTGGTGCTATCCCACACTTTGAGTTCACACGCGAATACGGTGTAGAGTCGCTGCATTATGTGTTCGAACTAGCACAAAAATACGACTGTTTGATCGACGTTCACTGTGACGAAATCGATGACGAGCAATCTCGTTTTGTTGAAACGCTCGCAGCACTGGCGCACAAATTTGAAATGGGACACCGCGTTACGGCAAGTCACACGACCGCAATGGGCTCATATAACGGTGCTTACGCATCACGTCTATTCAGGCTACTAAAAATGTCTGGCATTAGCTTCGTTGCTAACCCGCTTGTCAACATCCACTTGCAAGGCCGCTTCGATGACTATCCAAAACGTCGTGGCGTGACTCGCGTGAAAGAAATGCTCGCAGCTAACATCAACGTTTGCTTTGGTCACGATGACGTATTTGATCCTTGGTACCCGTTAGGTACCGCCAACATGCTACAAGTTCTGCATATGGGGCTGCACGTTTGCCAAGTAATGGGTTACGATCAAATCAACCAATCGTTGGATATGATCAGCCACAATTCAGCGCGCGCACTAAACATTCAAGAAACTTATGGTTTAGAGGTAGGTAGGCCAGGTAGCTTACTACTGCTGCCTGCTGAAAACGGCTTTGACGCGGTACGTCGCCAAGTCCCAGTGGGTTACTCTATCCGTAAAGGTAATGTGATCGCTCGCACAAAACCGGCCGAGACATCTATTAACTTAGGTGCAGAAGAAGCGGTTACGTTCAAACGCTAGTAGTGCCTTAAGCGAATATCTCACTCAAATTCAAGAGCAAGCGACGAAATCGCTTGCTCTTTTTTCATGATTTAACAAGAAATTCATTTAAACCGTCCATAGGTGTGGTACACTGCGGATGCTCTGGTGTTCAGAGAGTTATTTAAAGTAAGAGTAAAAAGAGTACGAGAAGTATTGTCAGATGTTTCCCTAGCGGGTATTTGTCATTCGTTTTTCCCATTTACAGCTTGATTAAATAAACAGAACCACAAAGCGAGATCGCCGCAAGGCAAAAATTTTAATCTTAAAAGTAAGGGACATAACATGTCTAACACAAATACTGGCACTGTAAAATGGTTTAACGAAGAGAAAGGCTACGGCTTCATCGCACAAGAGAACGGTCCAGACGTATTCGTTCACTTCCGCGCTATCTCTGGCGAAGGTTTCAAAACTCTAAAAGAAGGCCAAGCGGTTTCTTTTGGTGTTGAGCAAGGCCAAAAAGGTCCTCAAGCTGTAAATGTTATCCCTCAGTAATAACGTTAGCTAGCAAATTCAAAAGGCTTCGATTACTCGAAGCCTTTTTTGTATCTATCGCATTTCCATTCCCAAACCTGCTTCCTTTTCCCCATAACTTAAGTTAGAAGTCGAGATAGAAGCCAAACTCGACATTGCTGCTATCTTCAATTGGCCTCCCTGGACGAACTCGGTACTGACCCTTGGTATATTTCACGTAGGGTTGGACGTAGGGCGTGTTCAGTGTTGCGGATAGATCAAAACTATTTCTGGTACCATTTTCAAAGCCATGTTGTGAAGTGAGAACATCGACATTGTAATTTGCGCCAAGATCAACCATTGGGTGAATGCTATAGCTAACGCCTACCGTGTTTTTCCACTCTTGTCTGTGATTAGCATAATCGATTGGGTCTGGCAGTTCATAGGCTTTGGTCGTGTCACGCCACTGGTAGTAAGTATCCCAGTAGACAAACAGGCTCGGCGACACCGAATACCCGTACATAAAGCCAATATCATAAATATCAATCGACTCATCAAAACCGTACTGCCCGTACACACTGAAGTAGTTTCGCTCTATCAACCAATCGTAGCTAAGCCCAAACTGCAAATAGCGATCGGTATCCACCTCTGCACTCACTGTAAGACTGTCAGTGGCCGCAATATCGACACCAAATACCCCGATGGTTTCATCTTGGTACTGAGTGGCTTGGACGTTGAAATCAATAATATCAGCGAGTGATTGCTCCTCAGCGGCAACTGAAAGTGGAAGAGCCAAAGAAAAAACAGTGATCAGTCCGTTGCGTGAAAGCTTCCATGGAAAACTAACGTTTCGCATGCAATAAATTCTCTGTATGGGTAAGTAACAACTTGGAGTTTGCGCTTAGAGGTGTTCACCTGAAGTATCACCATGGTGCCGGATTACTGATGTTTAAAAAACTGAGCCAAAGATATAGCTGATATTTACCTTGTAAATACCAAGCAGAATCATTTTTTAAACCAACCGCTATGATGACAGCAAAAATTTCCGTTCCAAATTGGAACAAATGCTGATCGACACCTTTAATAAAATCAAAGGCGATGTGAGCCAAACCGCTCGATGACTCGGTATAAGCGGTAGTACCTACGACAGAAAGCTCAAAAAGCTTGCTTACAACCAATCGCAATCGAAAGGATTAATTATTTTTGTTAGACATAGGGGGTGATTTATCCGTTAATGCGCACGAATCTTAAGTACACGCTCCACAACATTTGAGTACTTAAGACGCGTTTCGTGAGCATCATGGAAGATCATCACGGGGTTTGATTTTTCAGGTAAATGCTTCTTCTCAATCATCAAATCGAGCAGCAATTCGAATAACATAAAGATGAGCGACAGCCTGAACACACAATAAGTGAGACACGCTGTGACAACGACTTCAAAGCTAGACCGCGTTCGTGCGGATTACAACGTCCAATACTGGAGCCAAAACTTCTTCGGAATCAATGACGATGGCGACGTCATTGTTTCCCCTCATAAAAATGGTCAACACCAGGTACCTCTCAACAAGATTGCGAAGGCACTTGAAGAGAAGGGACTTACATTGCCTGCACTGGTGCGTTTTCCGCAAATTATCCACCAGCGCGTGCACGGTATCTGTGATGCATTTAACCAAGCCATCCAAGACTACGGATATCAAAACGAGTACCTGCTTGTTTACCCGATCAAAGTAAACCAGCAAAAAGACGTTGTAGAACAAATTCTCGAAAGCCAAGCGGAAGCTGAAACCAAACAGCTCGGTCTAGAAGCAGGCAGTAAGCCAGAACTGATGGCAGTTCTGGCAATGGCACAGCGTGCTAGCTCTGTGATTGTTTGCAACGGTTACAAAGACCGCGAGTATGTTCGCTTAGCTCTCATTGGTGAAAAGCTTGGCCACAAGGTCTTTATCGTTCTAGAAAAGCTGTCTGAGTTAGATATCGTGCTCAAAGAGGCGGCAGCACTTAACGTCAAACCTCGTGTGGGTCTGCGTATTCGCCTAGCCTCTCAAGGGGCGGGTAAATGGCAATCAAGTGGTGGTGACAAATCTAAGTTCGGTTTGTCTGCCTCACAAGTACTGCAAGTTGTCGAGCGTCTAAAAGCGCAAGACCAGTTGGACATGCTACAGCTTGTTCACTTCCATTTGGGATCGCAGATGGCGAACATTCGCGATGTACGAAACGGGGTTAACGAGGCGGCTCGCTTCTACTGCGAACTTCGCAAGATGTCTGTGCCTATCTCTTACTTCGATGTAGGCGGTGGTCTAGCGGTCGATTATGACGGTACACGCAGTCAGTCGAGCAGTTCCATGAACTATGGACTTGCTGAGTACGCTCGAAACATCGTGAGTACAGTTGGCGACGTATGTGCGCTGTATGAAGAAACCGCGCCGGTTATTATTTCTGAGTCTGGTCGCTCTCTCACTGCGCACCACGCGGTATTGATCACTAATGTGATTGGTACAGAAAGCTATAATGTTCAGTCTGTTGATGCGCCAGCAGAAGAGGCTCATCCTCTGCTTCAAAATATGTGGCAGAACTGGCAGAGCCTGAAAGGTGGCACTGACGCCCGCGCTGTTATCGAGATTTACAACGATACACAAAGCGACCTAGCAGAAGTACACACCTTGTTTGCATCTGGTGTGGTTGATTTGCATCAGCGCGCTTGGGTAGAACAGCTCAGCCTGAGTATTTACGGTGAATTGCATCGTCAAATGGACAACAAGAATCGCTTCCACAGGCCGATTCTTGATGAACTTAACGAACGATTAGCGGACAAGTTCTTTGTGAACTTCTCACTATTCCAGTCGATGCCAGATGCTTGGGGTATTGAACAAGTATTCCCTGTTTTACCGCTATCGGGTCTTGGCAGTGAAGAACAAACGCGCGCTATCATGCTGGATATCACGTGCGACTCGGATGGTACCGTTAAGCAATACGTTGATGGTCAAGGTATTGAATCTACCTTGCCAGTACCAGCATGGAACAAAGATGAACCGTATCTGATGGGCTTCTTCCTTGTCGGTGCGTATCAAGAAATTCTTGGCGATATGCACAACTTGTTTGGTGACACCCACAGCGCGGTTGTAAACGTTACCGATGAAGGCGAGTTTGAATTTACGGCAATCGATCTAGGCGATACCGTCGAAGACATGATGCGCTATGTTCATATTGACGTAGAAGCCATCAAACAAAACTACAAAGAGCTTGTAGAGCGTCACATCGACGCTGACGAACAAGCGCTAATTTTAGAAGAACTAGAGTGCGGCCTTACTGGTTACACCTATTTAGAGGATTTTTAAATGAATGATTTGTTTACCAAAACCGATTATTCACTGTACTCGAACGCAATGACATTCTTGCGTCGACCTTACGTGAAAAACCCAGTTTCTGCCGACGCAGACGTGGTGGTTTTTGGTGTACCTCTAGACATGGCGACCTCTGGTCGCCCTGGCGCTCGAATGGGTCCAGATGCCATTCGTCGCGCTTCGGTTAACCTAGCTTGGGAAAGCAAAAAGTTCCCATGGGACTTCAACGTATTTGATAAAACCAAAGTCATCGATTCAGGTGATTTGGTATTCGATACCGGTGATGCAGAAGATTTCACCTACCGTTTAGAAGCGGCAACCAGTGAGATCTTAAAGAGCGGTAAAACCATGCTGGCGTTGGGCGGTGATCACTTTATCACCCTGCCAATCCTGCGTGCTTATGCTAAGCATCATGGGGAAATGGCATTGATTCATTTTGATGCTCACACTGACACGTATGCGAACGGCAGCAACTATGACCATGGCACCATGTTCTACCATGCGCCAAAAGAGGGCTTAATCTCAGCGAAACACTCCGTGCAAATCGGTATTCGTACTGAATATGATTACGATGACCACGGTTTTAATGTGATTAACGCCATGCAAGCCAACGATCAGAGTGCAGAAGAAATTGTTGCGCAGATCCGCAATATTATTGGTGATAAGCCAGTTTACATCACTTTCGATATCGACTGTCTCGATCCAGCGTTTGCACCAGGTACTGGCACACCAGTATGTGGTGGTTTGAACTCAGACAAAGTACTGAAGATCATTCGCGGTCTGGCTGGTATCAACGTTGTGGGTATGGATGTGGTTGAGGTATCGCCTCCCTATGACCAAAGCGAGTTGACTGCATTGGCAGGCGCGACTATTGCTCTTGAACTTCTTTACGTTTGGGCGAGTAAAGAAAGCCAAGACTAGCCAGCGGCATAAAGCGAGGTACTGATACCTCGCTTTTTTATAGCTACGATTTGTCGTGGCGTAAAATGACAAATCCTCTTTTACCATTTCTCTAAACTATGCCTCATCCCAACACCTATGAGGCACTACAACCATGCGTAACCTACTTCTTATTGTCGCTGCTCTATTGCTACCAGTATCAGCAAGCTATGCCAGTATTTCTATCAAGACTGATAATCTTGAGCTCAGCGAAGACTGTGTAAGTTATGAGTCAGACCGAGTTCGAATCGAGTCGGAAGAATGCGATGGTAAGCATCATAAGGACAAGGATAACCGTAGTGCACACGGAAAAAACAATCCTGGTAAAGGACATGGTAAGAAGAAATAGCACAGTCACTGATAAAAAAAGCCCAGTATACTGAATATATTGGGCTTTTCTAAAGTATCCTAGATTACCACATCAGATCATCAGGCACGACGTATTGTGCATATGGGTCATCTTCTTCGACCACTTCTTCTTTAACATCATTTTCAATGACAGTTTCTTGATCACGCTCTGCAATCTTTTTCGCCACAACCGTCGGAATCACTGCATAGCTCTCTTCAAGGCGAGCAATAGACAGGTTGCCTTTGCTGAGTTGATCGCGGATCTCTTGTGTGACATAGAGGGATTTCACTAGCGTGCCGTCGGTGAAGTTGTATTTAATGTCACCATCACCAAGCGCTATCGTATTTAGTGTGATAAGTTGCTTCACCTGCGCTTTAATTTCTTTACTTAGCTTAGCTTCATCACGCAGCTTGTTGAGCTCTTGGTCACGCTCTTTTTGCGCTGCTTTGTTCTCTTCAACAGCCGCTTTAGCTTCGCGTGCTTGAACACGTGACTTCTTTGAGCCTTTCTTGGCTTTCTTCAGTTTTTTCTCGTTGACCAGACCTGCTTTTAGCATCTGCTCTTGAAGGCTTAGTTTCGACATGAAATGCAATCCTAGTTTGTTCTCACAATTGTGTGCATGATCCCAAGAAAGCCCTTGAAGAGCAAGTCCAATCCAAAGGAATATGACCTCGTCTCACGTGATTCGCCGCGCACGTCTTTTGGTGACTTGCGAGCCGAGATCTCTGTCTATAGATCACGTAACCGATTGAACCTTTTGAGACTCGGTACGGTTTAGGATATGTTGATTGTTAACGACTTTTCACCATCATATAACCTCTATGTTACTTGACCTCTCTCAGATAATTTTGCTCTTCCTGGCTGGCGTGTTTGGTGGTGTACTTAACTCTGTCGCAGGAGGAGGGAGCTTCATCACCTTCCCTGCACTGCTTTTCGTCGGAATCCCCCCGATTGTCGCCAATGCCACCAATACCTTTGCGGCTTGTGCTGGTTATCTGAGTGGCACCTACGCGTTTAGGCTGGAAGTACTTAAAGATCGCAGTAACCTGCTAAAAATTGTCCTTCTTAGTATTGCCGGGGGCATCAGCGGTAGTTACCTATTGATTTTGGTGTCTGAGCAACAGTTTGTTTCCGCGATTCCATGGTTACTGCTGTTTGCAACTTTGCTGTTTATCTTTGGTGATAGCATCAATAAGCGATTGCAGAAAGCCAGTAGCAATCGTCATTTAGGTGGGCTTGTCGCCTTTGGTTTGGGCGTATTCCTATTCTGTGTAGGCGTTTTCGGCGGCTTTTTTAATGCCGGGTTAGGCGTCATCGGTTTGAGTTACCTTGCGGTTGCTGGCTACAAAGACATTAATTTAATGAACGGACTCAAACTCCTTATTTCTACCTGCGCGTCTGCCATTGCTATTGTCCTATTTGTTTTCAATGGACTCATCGACTGGTATTCAGGCATCGCCGTTATGCTTGGGACTCTTACTGGCGGTTACGTGGCTGCAAGGCTTTCACGACAACTACCCCAGATTGTGGTCAGACGTTTCGTTACCTTTAGCTCGATTGCGATCACTTGCTACTTTTTCTACGACACCTATTTATAACCCTTGGATATAACCTCCATTCTTTTTATCACCCTCTGACCTATTGATAACAAAGCTATGACCTAACGGTTAAACTGCCGCCAACTGGATATGTTACTGATAGCACCTAATCTATCAGTACTTATGACAAATCGTTTAGAGGTCCCCTATGTCATCACGTATCGCGTTGCTTCTGACGCTGGTCTCCACGTCATTGGCAGCACAGCCTGATCCTTTTCCAACACAACCAAACGACACTGGAAAGTCGTTTATGGTCAGTGCCACCAACCCTTATGTGACCAGCACAGGGTATTCAATCTTGAAACAAGGTGGCAATGCGGTGGATGCCATGGTGGCGATGCAAATGGTGATGTCGGTGGTTGAACCTGACATGACAGGCATCGGAGGTGGCACCTTTGCCCTCTATTACGACAACAAAGCTAACTCGTTTACGGCCTATGACGGGCGCGATGAAGCTCCGTCTAGTGCAACGCCAGATATGTTTCTGGATGACAACGGCAAAGCGATAAGCCGAAATGACATTCTAGGACCACGCTCAGTTGCTATTCCCGGAACATTGAAGCTTCTTTACCACACTCATCAAAAACACGGTAACTTGGCGTGGAAACAATTGGTTCAGCCTGCCATCAACTACGCTGAGCATGGCTATTCAATGAATAGCTACACCTACGATATCGTTGTCCGTGAACAATCAAGATTGGTTCATGATCCTGAAATCAAATCACTCTATTGGAACGGTGATGATATTCGCCCTACTGGTACTCTGATGACCAACCCGAAAATGGCAACCACACTAAAAGCCATCGCAGAGCAAGGTGCGAACTACATGTATCAAGGTCCGCTGGCTAAACGGATTGTCGACACCGTGAATGCACAATTGGACAAAGAGCAGCCTGAGCTTTCGGTTGAAGATTTTGCAAACTATCGGGTAAAAACTCGTGACATCGTTAAGTCCGACTATCGCGGTAACGAAATCGTTTCGTTTGGTTATCCAGCGTCTGGCGGCGTTCTGGTTTCTCAGTCACTCGATATGCTTGAGAAGTACGATATCGCCTCGATGCCAAAAACGACGGCAGAGCCGTGGCGCTTAATGGTGGAGGCCATGCGTCTAGCCAAAGCCGATCGCATCGCTTACGCAGGTGACCCGAGTTATGTTGAAACGCCAGTAGAGGCCCTGCTCGACGAAGATTACCTCGATGACCGTTTTGATATGATCCCAGAGCAAGGTGCTGGAGACAGTAAATCCATCAAACCAGGTCTGCCTGAAATCAAAACACCGGCTCAACACGAAGGCTTTGAGAGTCAAGATACCGGCCATATCTCCATTGTAGATAGTGAGGGCAACGCGATCGCGATGACAAGTACTGTTGGCACAGGCATGGGCTCTGGCGTCATGGTCGACGGCGTCTTGCTCAACGCGCAAATGGCCAACTTCTCATCGATACCAACACTCAAAGGTAAGCCTGTCCAGAACGCTATTGAGGCAGGTAAACGCCCCCGTTCAGCAATCACTCCTTTGATGATGTTCGATGAAGACGGCAAGCTTCGTTTAGTTGTCGGTAGCCCTGGTAGTTCACAGATCCCAGGGTACGTACTGAAAACCATCGTGGGCGTGGTCGATTGGAACCTATCAGCACAGGATGCGATTGATCTTCCGAATATTCAATATGGTACTAAGATCGACCGAACTAAGCCGTACAACCCAACGGGGCTGCTCGTAGAGAAGCGCACCTTTGCAGAATCAATGGTGCCAAGCTTCGCTGAGATGGGCTATAAGGTGCACGTCATCCCGGTAGTCAGCGGTCTGAATGCGATTGAAGTGAAAGATGGCGAGTTGCACGGAGCAACTGATCGTCGCAGGGCTTCCACATCATTAGGCGATTAAGATCTGAATCTATCTACATCGCTTGGAAACAAAAAAACCTCCGGCTCAATAAGCCGGAGGTTATATTTTTAGATTAAGGTATTATTTTTGGTATTGATCGTGAGACACGTCAAGCTGGTAGAACGTCGCTTGAGAGTAATCGTCTAGATCACCACTGATGTTTTGGTTGTATACACCAGCTTTGAAGTACATGTACTTGCCACCAACGTCATAACCACTGTCGCTCATGTCAACAACTTGTACCACGTCGTCTTTGCCTTCACGCATTAGTGTAACCGTCATAGTGTTACCTTTAACTTCAATGCGGTAGCTAAATACTTCACCAAGTGCGATGCCGTCTTCACCGACTTCAGCAGTCATATCGCCCACTAGAGGGTAGAAGTCTTCTTTTGTTGCATCTTGGCTTTCGTGTGCAAAGTATACTGCGCCCGTTGCTTGATTTGGCAGTTTACGGTAGTACAAACGAATTGGCTCGTCGTTTTGGTCGTGAATCTGACCAATGATAAAGCGACCAACTTCGTTCGCGTTACCTGTTGTGGTTGCATGGTCGATTTTCAACGTCGCTTCCATCACACCGTCAATACCACCAGCCGCTTCTAGATCCGCTTGAGGAGCACTTGAGAATACCCAGTTGTTCTTGTTAACACCTTTCGTGCTAATCGACTGGTCACCACGGCGCATCATTTCACGAAGCTCAGTACGCGCGTACTTAGTATTCTTCGATGTACGTACACCTTTCACATAAGACTTGAATACTAGACCGCCGTCATCTGCTGTGTAGAAGATTTCTGGATGTTGGTAACCGTTCGCAAGGTTCCACTCAGAAACGTCATCCGGCTTGCCATTTTTGTCATGGTCGAATGGTTGAGATAGGTACCAGTGTGTCAAATCAAAGTTTTCGCTTGGTGCGTTGCCCGCAAGCGGCTTCTCAGGTAGGTTAGTTGGTACAGGCAGCGCGCTGCGAGTGTCACATTTTACTGTTGTTTCACATGGGTATACTGCTGGCGCACCAAAGTTACCTTTACGTAGATCTTTGCGTGCTTCTTTGCGTGCCTTTTCAGCCGCTTTCATCTCAGCAATCATTGTTGCTTCTGCTGCAACCACTGCTGGGGTAATGATGTGGCTCGCTGGACAAGCATTGATGCCGCAGTTTACTGCAGCAAGCTCAGTGACACTGTTCCAGCCGTTCTTAGTGTTACCATGGCCAACGTATCGTACGTAGCGTGCTTTAACAGCAGGCTCAAACTGGAAGCGCTCTAGACCAATTGCTTGACCTGAGCTCATCTGGTTTTCTAGCACTGTTGTCCAGTTTTCGCCATCGACACTGACTTGGATATCAAACTTAGACTGACGCTCATTACCTTTACTGAACGCGGCTTGAACAGCGTCAAACTCTTGCACTGAACCGTAGTCCAACATCGCCCACTCACCGTCACCAGCAGAAGACCAGCGCGTAGTAAGGTCTTGGTCAAATAGACGATCAGGTCCATTACCATCGTGACTGCTTGCCGTGATCGCAACCGGCGTCAAAAGTGGCTCGCCAGTTTCTTTGTTGTTCGGGAAATCAGAAGTTGGTGTGCTTGTGCTCGCGCAACCAACCGCTAGTAATACAGAAGAAGCAACCAGGCTCTTTAGAATCGTTTGTTTCATATCAAATCCATTATTGTCGTACAAAGACAGCGTATGTAAGCGAAAATGAGTTCGCAAACAGCTATTTTTAGGTACTTAACCTTCAAATGTGGGCCGTTACACAAAACCTTACATAATCTTATAATACAAATAAATCTTTAATTTGATAAATGAGACTGCCGACACTTTTTGTGTTTCTGATACTTTAACTCGGTCACATTTGTTATTGATAAATTAGTGGACAGGCAGTTTGACTTGTTCAAAAAGTGGCTTCATAGTCCAAACATTACCTGCCGTCTCGCTACAATCATATTTTTGATAAAGGCGGTACAGAGTACGTAGCTCCAGACTACCTCACCAAGTATTGCTTGGCGAACTCAGTTAGTACACGACTGTTATCAGCTGTAACTGCGTCTCCACATATTTTGCTATCCCAATATATGTTTGGGTTTGAATAGACAGGCATTCGGTCATCTTCATAAGACATTATCGTGCCGCGACCAGCGCATACATAGCCTAAAGAATAGGGTTTACCCGGAGGGTAGCTACTCATCCAATACTCCTCAAGATCAAACGCTTCCACACCCTCTTTCAAGGTCTTTATATCGTGAGATGCTCCGCTTAAATGCCCTATCTCATGCTCGAGGACAGAATCTGGACAATTTAGAGCTATGGTGAAAAAGAATGTCGAGCTTGACGCGTAGCCACAGTACTGAGACTTGTAACTGTTCAACCAGTTAGAAAACACGATTGCGTTAAAGATAGGGTGTCCGTTGGCATTTGTTTCAGGAACTTGGCGCCCAAGCTCATTTTTTAGCAACCGCTCTGCGACATCGACATCCTGAAACCACGAGCTATCTAATTCAGATACATACTCAATATGAGTAGCGCTTCTTCTTGTAGGAATACACGAATTCTTCAAGGTGGTATTAGCATATGCGATCCAACTGTCGATCTTCGCTTTCACAAATTCGGGAGAGTATTCGTTCAAGACATCTTCACTTATATAAAAGTGGACTTCTGTTTCTAGAGATTGTTCAAGTAAGCATTCTGGTAGTTTCAAAGTCGCTGAGAGAGCTGGAGAGTTAGACAATAAGGCTATAATAAATAGGATAAATATGGCTTTCATGACACCTCTTAAAGAACGGTACAGTGCAGTAAAAGTCAGTGTGCCTCAGCTCCAAATACCAATCAAATTGCATATTGATTAATGCGAGCAAAACTGGAATAAAAAAAGCCGAGCTTTCGCTCGGCTAGGTATATCATCGCTTGGGAAGAGTCGATGAGATATTTTGATTTCGTTATCAATTAAACGATGCGCAGACCGCCTTGAGCGATGGCAAATCGACGTGCTCGTGTGAACGATAGTGCATTGGTGATGCCTTCACCCGTTGGGCCAGCGATTGTGAACGTTGACGTACCTTCTGCGTTGTAACCTACACCAGAAAGTGTTGGACCATTGTGAGCAAAGATAGTCGTGTTAATGCGACCACCAAACTTAGTGACGTTCTCGATGTTACCTGAATAGATGCATGCAGAGTGCTTATTGCCACGCTCAGCTGCTACCGCACGTTCTATCGCTTCATCGATGTCTTTGCAGATAACCACTGGTAGCACAGGCATCATTTGCTCTACGTGTACGAGTGGGTGATCGTTCTCAACCAACATAACTGCCAGACGAGTGTCAGACTTAACGCCGATCGACTTCAGGATTTCACCTGCGTCCTGACCAACATATTGCTTCACTGGGTGCCATACACGCGCAATTTCGTGTGCAGTACATGGTTTCGCACCTTCAAATTCATCAAGAGTTAGGATCTTGTCAGTCAGCTTCTCTGCTTCTTTTGCCGACATCACGTACGCACCAACTTCTTCTAGTTTGTCTAAGAATGCATCCGCTACAGACTCTTCAACGAAGACTTCTTTTTCACCGATACACAGTAGGTTGTTATCGAAAGAAGCACCGCCGTATACGCCAGCAGCTGCAAGGTCTAGGTTTGCTGATGCGTCAACAATAACCGGTGGGTTACCAGCGCCAGCGCCCACACCTTTCTTACCAGACTGAAGAATCGCTTTTACCAGACCAGGACCGCCAGTGCCTACCAGCATGTTGATTAGTGGAGAGCTCGCAATCTCGTTTAGGGTTTCTAGTGTTGGCTCTTTCACCATAGTGACTAGGTTTTCAGGGCCACCTGCAGCAACGATAGTTTCGTTCAGAAGGTCGATCATCATCGCAGACACAACTTTTGATGAAGGGTGAACGTTGAACGTTACTGCGTTGCCACCTGCTAACATAGAGATAGCATTGTTAACGATCGTTTCTGTTGGGTTGGTCACTGGCGTTACTGCGCCAATAACACCATAAGGTGCACGCTCACCTAGAGAGATACCGTTGTCGCCAGACCAAACCTGAGTATCTAAGATTTCAGTACCAGGCGTCTTAGCAGCGGTTAGCTGATGCTTAGCAACCTTATCTTCTACACGACCCAGTTTGGTCTCTTCACGAACCATTTTTGCGAAGTCTTCTGCACGCGCTAATACTGCACCGCGAATTGCAGTGATGATGGCTTCGCGACCTTCTTTAGTACAGTTAACGTAGTACTCGATTTGAGCTTTGTGAGTTGCTTCAATCGCAGCGTCCACTGTCGCGAATACACCTTTAGCGTTGTTGATATCAAAAGACATAATGATTACCTCGTGAGATTTGGTGCTATAAGAGCTGGGTTTTGCCTTCTATCTGCTCTTTTGAGCTTGTTGGCTGAGCTTTATCGCTAGCCTCAAGATGGTGACAATTTACCCCAAGCATTCATCGAAACTATGTCACTCAGCGTCAGTTTAATTGACCAAGATACCTATTTCTGACAAGTATGTTACTTGACTGTTTGGGGCGAAAAAATCGGAGGAAAGAAGCAGCACGAAAGATCAGTAAGTTAGCAGCATCATGGCAGATAATCAGGCGGCCGTGCGGGGTAAGGCGTGTTACTTTTACTAAGCAATGAAGTAACGGTAACTCATAACATATTGAGCTGAATTATGAATTAAATCTTTGTTTGACATGGACTTATAACATGCACTTAGAACACGTAGTTGGATGTTTAATCACGTTCATCAATGCAATCCTGCCATAGCAGACTAAGCTAGGCGTAGAGATCATCTGGTGATGCAACGCTCTCTCCATTTCAAAAAGTTGGCGTTGAACTCGAGCTTACCTAACCAAATCGATAACTAAGCGCAGGGAGCGCAATACGTTCGTCCACCAAACGCTGATCGTGTTCATAATCAGTATTGGAGACAACGTGCCAACCTTTGTCGTAATGCTCACTCAGAGCACAAACCAGTTGATAAAAACTCCATCGCTCGGTCGCGTTACTGTCTAGGTGGTACAGGCCAGGTTCATTTCTTTCAATCAGCTGCAAAAACGCAATGGCCGTATCATCCATATGTGATGTGGCCGGAAACCAAGCCTCGCTGGCGTTGATAACCCCTTGCTCTAGATGTTGCTGCTCTAAATGCGCCAACATGTTGTTACCAGTGGTTTCGTCGTGGATCTGCCATCCGATCCTAGCGATCATCGCATCTGGATTGACATTCCAAATCGCATCTTCGCACTGGATTTTGTACTGCCCGTACGCCTCTCTCGCATTGCGTTCTTGAAAGATACCGTAAGGTCCATCAATCTCAGAATCAAACACCATAGCAGTGCTCACAAAAAGAAAAGGGATCCCCTGCTCTTTACAACGCATGGCGAGCCAAGCAGCCCAGTTTTCGTCTCCCATGGCCATATGACAGACAGCATCGATCGAGTGTTTGTGCCAAAACTGTGTGCTTTGCTGCTCATCCTGTGGAGATACGATGTGGTGGTTCCACTCTAGAACTCCCCACCCACGGAGCGTAAATTGTGCAGCGACTTTAGGGCCGAGTGTGCCGGTTAGACCTGTCATTAGAACGGTTTTCATTGAATGACTCTGAGGTTGGTTTTCAATGAAGGTCAGTTAATCATATATAAAGAAAGGCTCAATAAGAGATGAAAGGAAACTTAATAGGGAGCACAGTTTGTATAGAGAAAAAAAGCCGAAGCATACGCTTCAGCCTTCCTTTAAATCTATCGTCGCGACTCATTAGACGATACGCAAACCACCTTGAGCTATCGCAAAGCGGCGTGCGCGAGTGAATGAGTACGCGTTAGTAATACCTTCACCCGTTGGACCTGCGATGGTGAACGTTGAGGTACCTTCTGCGTTGTAGCCTACTCCAGACAAAGTTGGGCCATTGTGAGCAAAGATAGTGGTATTGATAGCTCGACCAAACTTAGTCACATTCTCAATGTTGCCAGAGTAGATACATGCAGAGTGCTTATTACCACGCTCAGCGGCCACTGCGCGCTCAATCGCTTCATCAATATTTGCACAGCGAACAACCGGAAGAACAGGCATCATCTGCTCTACGTGTACCAGCGGATGGTCATTATCCACCACCATAACTGCAAGGCGAGATTCCGATTCAACGCCGATAGACTTTAGAATGTCACTTGCGTCTTGACCTACGTGCTCTTTCACTGGGTGCCATACGCGAGCAATCTCTTGTGCAGTGCACGGCTTCGCGCCGTCAATGTCATCCATCGTGAGAATTTCAGCAGTGAGTTTTTCAGCTTCTTCCGCAGTCAGTACGTATGCGCCCGCACTTTCAAGTTTTGTTAGGAATTCATCCGCTACAGAATCTTCAACAAACACTTCTTTTTCACCGATACACAGAAGGTTGTTATCGAAAGATGCGCCACCATAAACGCCTGCCGCAGCAAGATCGAGGTTTGCAGTTGCGTCAACAATAACAGGTGGATTACCTGCGCCTGCTCCAACGCCTTTCTTACCTGATTGCAGAATAGCTTTTACCAAACCTGGACCACCCGTACCCACAAGCATGTTCACCAATGGAGATTTAGCGATTTCACTTAGTGTCTCAAGAGTTGGCTCTTTAACCATAGTGATGAGGTTTTCTGGACCACCCGCTTCAACGATAGCTTTGTTGAGCATGTCAACCATGACCGCAGACACTACTTTAGACGACGGGTGCACGTTAAAGGTCACCGCATTACCTGAAGCCAACATAGAAATAGCGTTGTTTACAATGGTTTCGGTTGGGTTAGTTACTGGCGTTACCGCACCGATAACACCGTATGGAGCCCGCTCTTCGAGAGAAATACCGTGGTCACCCGACCATACTTTAGTCTCTAGCACTTCGGTACCTGGGGTTTTTAGCGCTGCTAACTGGTGCTTAGCGATCTTTTCTTCAACACGGCCTAATTTCGTCTCTTCACGAACCATCTTTGCAAAGTCTTCTGCACGTGCAAGCACTGCCTCTCGAATGGCAGTAAGGATAGCTTCGCGGCCTTCTTTGGTAGAGTTAGCGTAGAACTCAACTTGAGCTTTATGAGTAGCCTCAATCGCAGCGTCCACTGTCGCGAATACACCTTTAGCTTTATAGATATCAAAAGACATAGTAATTACCTCATGAAGATTGAAATGACTGTGTTGGTACTGATCTATTGTTGTGTTTACTCTCTCTTCGGCCTCACATTTGGCTAATAACAGAACGGGCGCTATTAGCCTTGCCTCGAGTTAGTGATTACAAATTAATCACTAAGCATCAACTTGTAACGTCACTGAGAGTCAACTTTATTGACCAAAAACGCCAAAAAATGTGATCTTAATAAGGGAGTGTTACTTGACGCTTTGGCGAAACCAGATTTTTCTTAACAAAAAAACAACAACCCTCTCAAATAGCAACGAAATCGAACGTAACTCCGCCCCACCATTTGATTTAATTGATACTTTGGTATACCAGTTACGCCGAAGTAACATACCTATGGCAACGAATGAATGTTAACAACATATTCATCAGACCTATCAACTGGATTCCAGCCATATTTATTAGGTGTAAGTTTTTTTGACTCTGGGTGACGTGTTGTTTTTTCAACCACCAATTACACTGCTTAGCAACAAATCAGTTCATACCTTTTCAACGATTTCCTGAGGAACGAATATGAAATATCAAGCGCGTTTAGAAGACTCAGTAAAGCAACTAAGTTCTGTACTAGAAGAGCAAAAGCAACTTCTTGCTGAGCACAAAGCAAACCAAAACTACGCTGAGCGTCTACAAAACATCCTAACGCCAACTGACGAACTAACCACAAAAGGCGACGACCTTTATATCGGCGGCTGCAAAGCTTCTGACCTAGTTGAGCAATACGGAAGCCCGCTATTCGTTCTTAGCGAAGACACACTGCGTGGCAACCTACGCCGCGTTAAAGCAGCATTTGGTTCAAACTGGCCAAAACCTGTGAACGTTATGTTCGCTATCAAATCAAACACTAACTTTGCTGTTCGTGCTATTTGTAACGAAGAAGGCGTGGGTGGTGACTGTTTCGGTCCAGGTGAAGTTGAAGCGACTCACATCGGCGGCGCAGATCCAAAAACGATCGCACTTAACGGTACAGTTAAGCCTGAGCTAGCTATCCGCAAAGCGATTGAGTACGGCTACGCAATCCACCTAGACTCATACGAAGAGATCGAAATCGTTGAGCGCATCGCTCGCGAAGTAAAGCCAAAAGAGAAAGTACGCATCGCAGTACGTCTAAAAGTTATCCCAGAAGAGTTCTTTGATAACTTTACACCAGACGCATACCCATTCCCTGACTTCAAGGGCGCGATGAAGTGGATCAAATTCGGTCTTCTAAAAGAAGAAGCGAAGAAAATCATCAACCGCGTAAAAGAAATCAACGTATTCGAATTCTACGGTTTCCACACTCACCTAGGCCGTTTCTCTAAAGATCCAGCTGGTTGGGATGCGCTTTACCGTGAATACGCTCGCAACGTGATTGAAATCTCTCGTGAGTGTGGCGTTCAGCCATTCCAAATCGACCTTGGCGGCGGTTGGCCACGTGAGCGTGAGCCAGAAGGTCGTAGTGTTGAAAACCTAATGAACCCGAACACGATTGAAGACTACGCAAAAGTGGTTTGTGCCGGCATGCTTGAAGAGTTCAACAAAGAAGGCTTCGAGATCCCTCAACTATGGCTAGAGCCGGGTCGTTACATCGCAGGTAACATCGGTACGCTACTGACTTCTGTGTACGTAGTGAAAGAAGACCAAGAGATGGACTATAGTTACACAATGGTTGACGCGTCAACATACCTAGCCGTACTGGTTGAGTCTCAAGAGTCTAAGAACCCAGTTCTACCAGCAACTAAGATGACACAACCTCTTCAGCAGAAGACAACAGAGATCGCAGGCCCAATCTGTATCCCATCAATCTGGGAAAGCGGTGCACGCATGCCTGAGCTAGTACCTAACGATATCCTAGCTATCATGGATGTGGGTCACTACGCAGAGTCTCAAGCAAGCCAGTTCAACTCTCTACCACGTCCTGCAACTGTACTAGTTAAAGACGGTGAAGCTGAGCTAATCAAGCGCGCTGAGACTGTAGAAGATGTATTCGCAACTCAGATTCTTCCTGAGCGTCTTCAGCAAAAGAAGAAAAAGCCAGCAGCGAAGAAGCCAGCATCTAAGCGTGCTGTAGCAAGAACGCCTAGCTACGCTAAGAACACAAAAAAAGCAGCATCTGCAAAAGCATAATCAAACTCTGATTTAGCTGGTCAAAAGCTCCCTGTCGGGAGCTTTTGTTGTTTTAGGGAACCAGAACTTTTCGAAAAGTTAAGTTAATTCTAGGTTCGACAAATCGCTTAGTTTTGGGAATGGTATGTTGCCAATGATGTTGAGTTTCTCCAGCCATGATCAGTAGAGAGCCAGATGTGAGATTAAACTCCACTTTCTCACCGGTCATTTTGTGTCTGAGTAAAAACCGCCGCTCGGCCCCAAAGCTCATCGAGGCAATGACTGGATTAATGCCAAGTTCTTTCTCATCATCACTATGCCAACCATTGGAGTCTTGTCCATCACGATACAAATTCGCGAGCACGGAATTGAACTGACTGTCTGCAACCTTCTCACAATGGGCTTTCAAACTGTTGAGTAACGGATTCCAAGGTAAAGGCTCCAGTTTTAGGTTCGAATAGGTATAACTTGCATCACCGTACCAAGCCTGCAGACGCGGTATCGCAACCTTTTTTCCAAACATCACAATGCTGTCTTGCCGCCACGCCAATTGTTCTAAAAGCTGATGATGGTAAGCGTTGGCTTGCTCTGATGTAAAATAGTTGGGTAGCCACAATAGGCGTCCATCCAATAGCTCATTCCATTGATTTTCTAAAAGCTTCAACACGTACTCTCCAAATAGCTCGGCATTGTCAGACCCGCTTTGATATTCAAACTTGAATATCTCAATTTCCTTCTCTCTCTATAAGATTTCTCTAGTATCGACTCAAACAAACCTATCATGTCTGAGTAAGCAAAGGTACAGAATGGAGCAGGCAAATCTCTTCAACGATCTCTTATACGGCTCTGGTATCGAGATCAACGGTTCAAATCCCTGGGATATTCAAATTAATAGCACTGAAACCTTTGAGCGAATCCTGCTTGACGGTTCGTTAGGCTTTGGCGAAGCCTACATGGATGGACTTTGGGATTGCGATGACCTCGCTGAACTCATCAATCGACTGTTAAGGGCCAATATCGCAGACAAGTTCGATGCAATGATGGCAGTTCGACTCGGGGCTGCTGTTGGCAAGCAGAAGTTCATGAATCTGTTTAACCCACAAAACATTACTCAGTCCAAAGACAGTGTCCGTCATCACTATGATATCGGTAATGATCTCTACACATCAATGCTGGATAAGCGCCTGACTTATACTTGTGGCTACTGGCGCTATACCGACTGCCTTGAGCAAGCACAAGAAGATAAACTTGATCTCATCTGCCGTAAGCTAAACCTCAAACCAGGAATGCGCATCCTTGATATTGGCTGTGGTTGGGGAAGCTTGATGCATTACGCTGCCGAGAAATACGGCGTTGAGTGTGATGGCCTTACTCTCTCCGTTGAACAAGCTAAACTTGGTCAGAAGATAGCAGACAAGCAAGATCTGCCAGTGAACTTTATCCTCCTCGACTACCGAGAGTTTCAACCAACAAAGCCTTATGATGCGGTTGTTTCTGTCGGTATGATCGAGCACGTCGGCCCAATGAACTACGCCGAGTATTTTGGCAACATTCATCGTTTTTTGAGAAATGATGGCGTGTTCCTACTGCATACCATTGGCGGAATAACTTCCAAGACCAAAGCCGACCCTTGGTTTGATCGCTATATCTTTCCAAATGGTGTTATTCCATCTCTATCGCAACTTAGCACGGCCATCGAGGCGCTATTTAACGTTGAAGATTTACATAACTTCGGCCCTTGTTACGACAAAACACTTACCGCTTGGTATCACAACTTTAATGAGCACTGGTTCTTACTTGAATCAAAGTATGGCGACCGCTTTTACCGCATGTGGCGTTATTACTTGCTGGCAAGCGCTGGTGCTTTCAGAGCCAGAACATTAAATGTTTGGCAGTTAGTCTTGACCAAGCAAGGCGGTGCATTGCCTTCGTATATCCGTCAACTGTAGATACTGGAATGCGTTCTAATGAAATCTGATGCCATGGTGTTCGTTGCCATATTTATTGCGGTGTATCTGACGCTCTGCGTCGTACTCATCTAACACTAAGATCTTTGAAAATGAAGCTATCAACCAAACATACCCTCGAAAGCGTTCATGACCACTTTGCCGGTAGCGTGAAAGCTGGACGCGAGGTCGTTTCGGCCTTTATCGGCATCGATCAGCGCGACCCACAAAATAGCAAGCAGCTGCCTCGTTGGTCTCAAGAACTCAACAACGCTTTGTTCGACCTTTCCTGCAGCGATATTGCGGCACTGCCGGAGAATATGAAGAGCTGGACGGAAGTTGAGGCGCATGTTTTGAGCTTGGTTGAGGATGACCATCCGAGTACACCTTCCATTGCTATATTTAGCTGTGGTGTCAAAGATTTAGTTGTACCTTTGCCATCTTTGGTTGAAACCGAAGTTGACATCGGAATACCCCAACTTGGAAAGCTCCTGAGTTATACCGAAGGCTATAACAAATACTGCGTTATTTTATTCTCTGAGATGGGCCACCGAATTATCGTCATTAATCATTCCTCCACCGAAAACTCGACCATCATCGAGAGTGAAATAAACAGTGAACCCGTACCAGTAACGACTGACAATGACGCGATTAGCGAAGCCTTCGAGGGAGAATCAGCGGCTGTTGATATCAACGAACACTTTTTTTCGGTCCCTGATTATCGACAGATGATCTTTGGGGGCAATATTCGAATCGCACAGGGGGTAAAATACTCTCTCCATAACGCTATTGCCGGGCATTTAGTGACATTAGAGCCGTTGGCATTTGATATCGATGATGAAGATTTATGCCAATCTGTGCAGCAGATTGCGGCTAATCAACAGAGACTCAAAGATATGACAATATTGAACGAGCTTTCTATGCTTGGCAGTAATGTCAGTGTCTTTGGTCTAGATAGCACCTTTGGCGCATTGCTCGATGGAAGAGTGAAAAAAGTGGTCCTTCCCTACCCTTTTGATACAGAAAAGTGCAACCCTTTAATCATTGAAGCTATCACACAAGGCGCAGAGTTAGAGATAGTCTACGGTGACCCCGCACAGCGTCTTAGTCAGCTAGGCGGAGTGGCGGGCGTGCTCTATGAGCGTTTCGACACTTTTGACAACGATTAAGCCACATCAGAGGTAAAGGTGAATACCTTTACCTCCATATCATGTACTTAAAACTCTAGGGTTTCACCATCGGCTGGGATCAACACTTTTTGTTCAAGACCAAGCTGCTGTATTGAGTTAGCCAGAGTTTCTCTATCAACCGGACAGTGGTTGAGTGCCTCCATGTGGTTGGCAATAACCTTACCCGGTGATAGCTGGATAAATTCCATCACTTCATCAGTTGGCATCAATAAAGGTTGACCCACATCCATTTGTGCTTGTCCTGCAGCAACCACGGTAATGTCTGGCTTAAGTTCAGTCAGTGCGCGTTTCACATCGTCCGTTAATACCGTATCACCACTGATGTAGATACTTGGCTCATTAGGCAACTGTAAAAAGAAGCCACTGCCATTTGCCATCACCTTGTGAATCCAACCGTGGCCGTGCTGAGCAGGTACAGCGGTAATTTCGCCGCCAAGGTATGGCGTCGGTGTCCACGCTTCCAGACCATTGGCAACCGTCATACCATACTTTTCAAGATAGGATTTATCCTTAGCGAGTGTAGTCACAGGGATACCTTGCTCAACCAAAAATTTCTCTCCCGCAGGATCTAGGTGGTCACCGTGCTGGAGCGGCTTGAAGCCAAACGTCTGGCTATGTGTGACCAAGGCTTGGTTGACTTTGCTAAGAACCCCTTCAGCATTCAAAGGAAGGTCAACTGTGGGGTTTTTCTCAGCCTTAAATCTGAATACAGAAAACGGAGGCATGGACCCTTTTTCACCCAACATTGGGTCAATCAAAATAAAGTGTTCGCCAGATTCAATAATAAACGTTGCGCTTCTCAAGTGATGGATTTTCATGGTTACCTCCCGTTTCGTCGTGGTGACCATTATGCAAGTTCGCCGAGGTGTGCAATACTGTCCCAAGAGACATTAATCGCTCATATTGGGCCATTCCATGAAACAGTATCAAATCGCGCTCATCGCTCTCGATAACATCAGTGCCTTTCACCTGTCAGTGCCATGTTTGGTTTTTCAGGACGTGTTTGTCGATCAAACGCCCGCTTTTCATCTGACCATCTGTAGCGAAAATGCGAATGCGGTATCGCTCAGTACCGGCTTCCAAGCCTCTGTAACCCATGGCCTTGAGGCTGTTGACGCTGCCGATATCGTCATCGTTCCGAGTTGGCCAAATTCGCTACCAGAACCAAGTGAGCTATTGCTAGGTAAACTCCGAGCAGCTCACCAAAAAGGCGCAACAATCGTTGGGCTATGCCTTGGCGCTTACGCATTAGCAAAAGCAGGGCTGCTAGATGGCAAACGGGCGACCACGCACTGGGGTTTCCAAGACGCCTTTCAGGCCGAATTTCCCAATGTCATCGTTGATTGCGATCCACTCTTTATTGACGAGCACCAGATCATAACCTCGGCAGGCACGGCAGCCTCTCTCGACTGCTGTCTACATATCGTGCGTTCCCTATGCGGTAGTGAGGTCGCCTCACAGATAGCGCGTATGATGGTCACAGCGCCATTTCGAAGTGGAGGCCAGCAGCAGTACATTCCCAACCCAATCGCCAAGCAACCGGAAAGGTCCACGAGCTTTGGTCACGTGATTACGGCCATCGAGCAAAACCTTGCTGCCGATTACGATTTGGATACCATTGCTACTCGTTGCGCCATGAGTCGCCGAACCTTTACCAGACAGTTTAAAGCTGCCTATGGCTGCACGTTTGGTGAGTGGCTTTTAAATCGGCGATTAGCGCTAAGCCAGCAACTCTTGGAATCCACCGATTACACAATAGCCACAACGGCCGAACTCGCGGGCTTTGGCTCTGAGAGCGTCTTTAGGAAGCATTTCAAGAAGAGTTTTAATACGTCACCCTCAGAATGGAGGGCGACGTTTAGGGGTTAGGCCTGTGATTAAATGTGAGTTTCACCACTAGAGTGACTAACCGTCATATCAAGCACAAAACTTTGGTTTGGTGCGAGCGTTATTGCGTTCTTGAAAATAGCTGGCTCCAAACAAATCATAGTTCGGAACTCGCTATCACCCATGTCGCACATACTCTGCGCTCCCTCAAACCAAGGATTCCACACCACTATGCTGTCTGCATTGTGAGAGTGGATCGTTAATCCGTCTTCACATTCAAGTGAAAACTGCTTCGGATTCTCAAACACATGATCGAGTGCCTTCTCTACGCGAAATGGGCGGTCTACCGTGATAGGTACGCCCTCACTGACACTATTCAAGCACTGGTTGCTAAGACCCTTAACCCTGCTATCTGCAATATCTGAAACCCTAAAGTAGCTATGAAGTGCGCCAGTAAATTCAAATGCATGAGCATCTCGGTTATGGATGACAAGTTCCATTTTAAGCGATGCGCCGATAGTAACTTTAAGCTGCAACTGAAACCGGTATGGAAACCATTCCCACGTCGCACTGGAGTCATCTAATGTCAGCTCGATAACCGCACTGTTCTCATCACTGATCAACCTGGCCACATCCCATTTCATGAGTCTGGCAAATCCATGACTGGGTGCCTGTGAACCCGCTTTATTTGCTTTGCCAAACCAAGGCCAGCAAATGGGTACACCCCCTCGGATAGCTGTTACCCCATCGAATTTCGCTTGTTCACTCAACCAGAAGTAGTCAGCGCGCCCGCTCGGTTGATAAGACAACAGCTGTGCACCCATTAACGCTATCTCACATCGGGCCTGCGGGTGCTCAATCTCTAATACTTCAACACTGTCGCGATAGTTAATTTGGCAACGACCGAACCGCCAATCGTCGAGAGGTAAGCTGGACACAGGGGACACCGAGCTTGCTACACACTCGGTCTCATTCATAGCAAGTGCTCCTTAATAAAGTGTGCAACAGCCTGCTCCTCGCTTGTACCAATTTGTTCTACCTGTGATAGTGCAGACACCACTCGTTGCGCCGCATCCCCCATTAAAAGCCCGTGCCCCACACCAGCAAGCATCTCAACATCATTCATGCCATCTCCAAAAGCCAGTATTTGGTCGCAAGAGATATCCAGTCTTTGCGCTAACGTCTGCAAACCGGCTTTCTTGTGTACGCCATTGGACATAATTTCGAGGCAGAAAGGGGAAGAAAAGCATATCGATAATTTTTCACCTAACGCTTGTTTCATTTCCATCTCAAGTTTGGGAAGCACCTGTTTGTCACTGCTCGAAGAAGTAAAGTAGATCTTGTGGATGCCTTGAAGAGGAGGACTCGCTAGGTCAATCAGTTGATAATCAAGGTGAATACGCGGGGCGTTATCCCTAAGCCATTGCGTTTCCTGCCCCACATACCACAAATTCTCACCATAGAGGTTGGTATTGATATCTTCATCTTCGGCTACCATAGCGATAATTTGAGCGACGAGAGAAGGTTCCAAAGTTACAGCTTCCAGACACGTATTGTCAGAAAGGTGCACCTGCGCACCGTTGATGGTGACAAAGTGGGGTGAAAGATTAGCCGCAGTAGCAATGGCACGCGCGTCTAAGAAATGGCGACCAGTTGCAAAAGCAACCTCAAAGCCTAACTCTTGTGCCTGTCTAAGAATGGAACTTGTGAACTCTGGAATACGTTTTTCTTTTGAAAGCAGTGTCCCGTCAAGGTCACATGCGATTAGCTTAATGTCTGTTTTCAAAGTCATATCATGTCTTTTATTCGAAAAAGGGCCACTCTGTAAGCAAATCTCTGGGGGTGTGCATAGAGTGGCAAGAGCGGACTACATGTGTGAAAGTCCATCAAATAGGAGCTTACTACCTGAAATGAACAAGAATAGGTAACAAAGCTTATAAATCAGTTCTTGGCTCACTTTGTGAAGCAGAATAACGCCAAGTTTTACGCCAATGGGCGCTAAAGGTGCGAGTACTGCAGCCGTCACTAAGTTGTCAATGCTGAGACCGCCAAGCCAGGTATACACGCCCAGTTTTGCAAAATTAATGATTGCGAAAAACCAGACAATGGTGCCAATCAACTTCAGTTTGCTGAGCTTTTGTGGGAGCAAGTAAATACTGACTGGACCACCGCCCGCATGTATCGCCGTGCTCGTAAAACCACCCAAGCCACACCAAACAGAGGCACCAAATCGACCCACTTTTTTCTCTGTTGCGCTGCGCTTGAAAACATATAGGAACACAAAGCCAACAGAGATTGCGCCAATGAGTATTTGCAATCCATATTCGGGTAGCTGTTTTAAGAACAGAGCCGCTAAAGCGACACCAATAAGGCCACCAGGCAACATAACCTTAATCTGCGACCAATCAACATTCCGTCTGTGATGCTTAAGAGCAGCTATATCCATAACAATCAGGATCGGCATGAGAATCGACGCCGCAAGTTTAGGTGAAATAGCGAGCGCCATAAGTGGAACCACTACGTCACCGACCGCTCCACCTAAACCTCCCTTACCTATCCCGTAAACCAAAATGGCCGGAATAGCGACCATATAAAAAATAGGATCATCAATTAACATATAGACTTCTTAGAATGTGGCCAACCGAGGTTGGCCACAGTTCAGCGGAGGGTTAAGCAATACGTACGCTACGAAGCTCGCCTTGACGAAGCTCTGGAGTCACATCGCCCTGACTTTGCTCTAGCAAGTTAGTAACTTCTTGAGCCTGATAGCCATAAGCAGACTTCAGAGTACCAGCTTCAATCGCAGTTTCTTCACAGTTGTAGGTGCGAAGAATGTAGCCATTATTGTCTTTAGCTTTGGTGAGTGTTGAGAACACGGCATCTGTGCTTTCTAGTTCAAACAAGCTAAAGTTTGCTGGTACTTGGTCACGCAATGGGTTCGTCGCAAAGAAACTGATGTTGTACTCACCCGCACGACATAGGTTTTGCTCATGATAGAACACGGTCTCTGTTGCAAACTCGACGTACTGCTGACGCACTTGGTTTGATTGGTAGTGATCACCGGTAACAATCCCAAGATCAAACGTCATCACTTTCTGCAGTTGGCTGTCAGGCGTTGGCGTGATCTTGTTCGGCGTACCAGAAGCGCGACCCGGACGACGCGAAAGATCAGGTAGACCAAAGTGGCCACAGGCACGGAATAGCGTCACTGCAATCTTGTCGAAGTCCTTGCCAACGATTTGATACTCTTTACAACCGTGAGCAAAGATTGCCGTAAACTTATCATCATTTTTCAGTGCTACTGTGTTAAGTAGAGGCTCAGTGGTCGTAGGCTCTTCCAACCAACCATCTTCTCTCCACGTTTTTAGCTCAGGTGGATTCACTTCACGAGCAATCTCTGAGAACTGAGTACCTGCGTATGAAAACTCACTTGCAACTTGAGAGTCCACGACCATGCGCAAACGATGGTTCAGCGCTTTATTATCGACCTCAACATGAACGCCAATCACTTCTGATGTGTTGGATAGCGAGAGAGAAACTTGGTACGCCAGCTCACTGCTCACAACTCGAGCCGCGCGCTCTTCCATGTTCGCAGGCACCAGCCATTTACCTTTCATTGTCATGGTTTGAGTCGTTGGTGTTTTCTCAAGCGTTACTAACGAGTTATTCAGGTCTAAATCTAGCGTCCAGTCATTGTCCATTGGGCTATGGTCGTAGTTATCACCCGCATCTGAATCATTGCTGAATCGAAGTGCATCAGTGTAAGTGACACCCGTTTTCAGATTGGTGATCTCAACTTCACCACCGTTCAATTCAATTCGGTAGTCGTCATTGCTGATTTCATTGCCCGCTTCGTTGACAGCAAGAGTGACATCCGAACCCGCTTTAGAGTCATCGACTTCGATAGTTTTGTAAGAGAAGCCATTCATTTCTAGAGTCATTTCTACTTCAGTGATGAAATAGTACTTCTCTTCATCGTGCAGGCTCTCATCACCGCGGATGACACCACCGTAAGGGCGAGTTTTGCCAATGATAGTGTATGGGATCTCTTGACCATCATTAATCAGCGCAAAGTGCTCATTCTTGGTGTAGATCTTAAAGCGGTCGGTAAACACGCGCTTTTTAGGAAGCGTATTTGCCACAACCATTGGTGTGCTGTTATCGCCATACTTAGACGATACCGCCAGCTTACGGGCAATAAAGGCTTGCGCCGTTAGCGCGAGATCATAGGCCTCTTTTAGGCGAACATAGATGCGCTCATTGGTCTCATCCGTGTTGGTACATACACTGTGGGTTTGAGCACGTGAGAGTAAGTTCCAAATCTCTTTAAGCAGGCCACGCTCATAAGGAAGCCCCACCTTGTCAGCCATTGCCATCAATGGTTGAACAGTGTACGTCATCAGGCGTTCAACCTTGTCGTGAAGCTGTTTTACATCGTAACGTACTGAGTTAATTGACTTGTGAATACGAGAATACTGAGGGCACAGTAACTCACCTTTATAGGTTGGCAGCTTATCACCCGCCTCTTCACGAACCTTAGCGAAGAACTCTTGGTAAGTGGTTTCTACAAACTCATACAAGTCTGATTCTTTGTTGTACTTATCAAGCAACTCGTAGAAGTTGGCGAATGCTGGTGTTTGGTCTTCACCTAGAGGCAATAGGAAGTTGTTGGTTGGTGCTTTATGCGCTGCCAACTCCAGTGAGGTCATGTCATTCGTTGTACACTCAGGGCGAATATTTCGCGTTAGCAGATCACCTTCGAAGTAAGGTTCAACTGCCCAGTGGTAACCATCGATCAGCACGTTAGTCATGATCTTTGAGCCATCGTTACTTTCCCACCAAAACTCGGTTGGTACGTTGTGCTTGTCACCCATACCACGGCGGATAGACAGATTTTCGATGTTCAAGCCGTTGAAGATTTTAGGGAAATCTGTCGGGTGACCAAAACTATCTGGAAGGTAAGAGACGTAAGACGAGCCGCCAAGTTGATCCGCATACTCAATACCATAGATAAGGTTATTGATCATCGCTTCACCAGACACTGCGAAGGTTTCAGCTTGCGTGTGCCAAGGACCAATGAACAGCTTGCCTTCTTCAACAAGTTTGACGATGCGAGAGCGATCCTCAGGGCAAACATCTAGGTAGTCTTGGATAGCCGCAGTTTGGCCATCAAACAAGAAGTATTTCATTTCTCCACGCTCTAGCATGGATAGAATTTCACGTACGTTATAAGTTAATTGAACCTGAGCTTCACGGTCTGTGAAGTACCATTCGTTGTCCCAGTGTGTTTGCATTACAACGTTTGCGATTTTTTTCTCTGACATCATTTCCTCACTCGAAAATACAGAGACCCTACCTACCTCGCTGGCGAGTAGGGTCTGAAATTAAAAAGTTATTGTTTATTTGATTTAGATAGCTAACGGATTGGCTTGATTTGACTGCCTTGTTAGCTCCTCTAGATAGTCTTCTAGTTGAATCTTGACGTTACTCACCGAGGCTCCGTAGATGGCTTGAATGTTGTTGCCACCTGCATCGACCACATCCAGTGCACCCAGTTTTTGCCATGTTTTCTTCGACATATCGACCAGCTCTTTGTTGTGAACCGAAAGACGTAGACGAGTCATACAGTTATCGACTGTCGCGATGTTCTCAGCTCCGCCCAAGGCTGCAATGATGCCTTCTACACGGGTGTTGCTTTGACCTGCCATTTTGCCAATGAAGGATTCACTTTCATCTTCCTCTGCACCTTCTTTCTCGCGGCCTAGGATGATGATGTCCTTCTTGCGGATGATGTAGTTGAATGTACCTGCGTAGATGCCGAACCAAGCGATACCTGTTACAAGCCACACTATCATCTCCCACCAGCGCCCCATGATGTAACCGACCGATAGCACACCCGTGGTAATCACGTTTGGAATTCCGCGTAGGTACCAAGTCATGATCGATGGGTCGTTAAAGATGTCTGAATACAGGTCAGGAATCATGGCAATGATTGACTGATAAACAACGTTCACACCGTATAGAATTGGTGATGCGAACACGAACATGAACTCAAGTGGCTCAGAAAAGCCTGTAAACACTACCGCCAGAGTCGTACTTAGGTAGATTGACTTAACTTTTGCTGTGCGACGCTCTTTTGGAATCGCTAGGTACATACCTAGAGCGGCACCCGGTAGCGTGAAGATACCGTGGAAGTCAGCGGCGAACATAACCTTACACATTTGAGGCTGTTCCATTAGTGCGTTCGCGTTTGCCATGTCACCAATGTTCACGTACTGAATGATTTCATCCATACGAGCCGGACACATTTGGTGCAGACCGATTACCGACATGTCTTTGAGCTCTGAGTAGAACTCGCCACCCACTGGCGTGTATTCCCACACTGAGTTGGTCACATGGTGCATACCAATTGGACGAAGAATTACCTCAAGCAGTGTTTTGAAGAATGGTGCGACATAATCACCATTGTTCGCCGCCCAGACACTGAAGTTGTCGAGACCCACACCAACAAGCGGCCATACCACGAGTAGAACTAGGGCAAACGCGAAGGCATAGAAGAAGGTCACGATGACGCAGAAGCGTTGACCGTTAAAGAAGTCGAGTGCCATCGGCAGTTTATCGAAGGTTTTGTATTTCTCCCAAATTTGAGCAGAGAGGATACCGACGACAATTGCGCCCACGATACCAACACGGAAGGTCGGCATGCCAAGCACCACTTGGAAGATATCCGCATAGTCTGGGTTGGCAGTCACGCTGACGAGATCCATCGCGTTGTTGATGGTATCGATGCCTTTAAAGGTGCCGAAATACCAAACGCTCAATTCTCCACAGAGCTTATGCAGCATCAAGAAGAACAAACCGGCGATAATCACGGGCCCCGCTTGCTTGTTACCTGTCAGGGAAGAGGCAACACACAGAGCAAAGAATATTGGAAGGTTGGACAAAATCACCCAGCCGCCAACATTGAGGTATTTACCAAAGAAGGCAAAACCATCACCAACAAAAGGGATACCACCAAGTAACACCGGGCTCATCATAATCGACCCGAGTGAAATCATGATGGCAGCGAACGGCAATACAAAGGTTACGGCGAAGAGCATGGCCTTCGCGAACTTTTGTATGGAGTCAAGGTTGCTAATTTTCATTTGCTTACCACGTTAATCGTTATTTTGTTTATTTGTATGTAGGTACAGAATTCTGTTTTTCGTGCTGTCGTTTGACGCTTTTTAAATTACCCCAAGAGATAAATTTTTTAGTAATAGGTTTATCCGTTAAACCACTCAAAATTTATCAACACGGCGTCAAACCAACGATTTCTGTGATACTCCTCACTAGAATTAAGGAGAATTAGCCGTTTTAATGATTTACCGATAAACCGAGGATAAATCATGGCTAAACCAACTATTCATGACGTTGCTAATCGCTGCGGTGTAAGTGCAACGACTGTCTCCCTCACGTTAAGGGGAAAGGGACGCATATCTGAACAAACGAGAGAGCGCATCTTTGCAGCTATAGAAGAGGTCGGGTATGTCTACAATCAATCTGCCGCCAACTTAAGCAGTAAAAAAAGCAATTCTGTGGGGTTGATCTTGCATGACATCACCAACCCCATATACAACCAATTGACCGCGGGGATCAGTCATAAGTTTGATGAGAGTGGCTACCTGCTGTTTCTTGCCAACTGCGAAGCGAACGCCGACAAACAGCAAAGGTTCATTGAATCATTAATGAGCCAAAATACAGCGGGTCTCATTATCTGTCCGGCAAAGGGGTTAGATACTGACTACCTTCACGCACTGAGGCGCAGAAACATTCCCGTGGTGTTCGCTGTGCGCTCACCAGACCTTGATGACTATGACTTTGTGGGCATCGACAACTTTAAAGCCGCACAGATTGCCACTGAGTACCTGCTCGACCTTGGCCATACCAAGATTGGCTTTGTCGGCAATCTGGCCACATCAAAAACAGCGTCTCATCGCGTCGGAGGCTACATCGGTAAGCTAATGGAGCGAGGAGTGCAACCCAACTACGACTACATTGCCAAGGGCTATAAAAATTCAAGGCGAGAAGGCTACTCTCTTACTATGGAACTTCTCCGTGAACACCCTCAGTTGAGCGCGTTAGTGTGTTACACCGACACCATGGCCTACGGCGCGATACGAGCTTGCCAAGACAAAGGGTTGAAGGTCGGGACTGATATCGCCATCGTCGGCTTTGATGACTTACCTGAATCAGCAGAGACCATCCCCCCACTGACTACAGTATCAGCGTGCGCCCAAGAGCTGGGTCATGTCGCCGCTAAAACATTACTTCACCGAATAGAAGGCAGTGACGAACCACCCAAACAGATCATTTTGTCACCAAAACTGACTATTAGAGAGTCTTGCGGAGAGGAAAAGAAAATATTGAAGATGATATAAATTACACCCAATTTAGGTTTAACGATAAACCCACAAATCAGGTAAACAAACCAGATAATAATTAGGTTTGGTACATAAAACTAAAAACCTGTGAGGTAAAACGGATAAACCAATTAGTAGATTTATTTTGAGGTCGTTAATTTAAGCCCATAACAAACCAATCTCAGTGAACAAAATATGAAATACCTACAAACAAAACCTAATTATGACAAGTTCCCTCACATCAACGTCAATGGCTTTAATGGACATGCTTGGCAAGGCTGGGGGGCAATCTGGGATGCCATCAGCACCAAGTTCGACAACAAACAAAAATCGGTTCTGACCATCGACTGCTATCCTGGTGTCAACATCGCGGAACTGGAATCAGAGCTCAAGCAGCAGTTTCCAAATGCCCTGCTCGTCAACGCTGAAACGGCCAAGTACCCAGAAGACGTCGTATTCGACATGATTGAGCGTCACGTCACCGACGATCGCGTTTTTGGCTTCATTGCACCTCATAAACTCGAAGAGTTTTTCGACAAGGACAAACTTGCAGAGCTGCGTGCAACGGTAGAGCAATCTAATCAACCTGTTGTGGTCTTCGGTAGCGGTGCGTCACTGGTACACAAAGGCACCACATCGGTATACGCAGATATGGCTCGCTGGGAGATCCAACAGCGTTACCGCCACAGCGGTTTAGGTAACTGGGGAGTAGAAAACGCCGATGAAGATATTCTTCGTCGATACAAGCGCGCTTTCTTCATTGAATGGCGAGTATTCGACAAACACAAAACGCCCCTGCTGAAGAGTGTCGATTTCGTTCTGGATACCAATGATCAATCCACGGCAAAACTGATTTCTGGTGATGCCTTCCGAGCGGCTCTTAAGCAAGCGACCGAGCAGCCATTCCGCCTAGTGCCGTTTTTTGACCCAGGCGTTTGGGGCGGCCAGTGGATGAAGGAGGTGTGCGATCTAGACCCAAGCAAAGAGAACTACGCATGGTGTTTCGACTGTGTGCCAGAAGAAAACAGCCTGCGCTTAAAAGTTGATGATGTTGTGGTTGAAATTCCTTCTCAAGATCTCGTCCTACTTCAACCGAAAAGTCTGCTTGGCGAACAAGTTCACGCGCGCTTTGGGGCCGAATTCCCAATCCGTTTTGACTTCCTAGATACGATGGAAGGCCAACACCTCAGTCTTCAAGTCCACCCTCTCACTGAATACATCCAGAATGAATTTGGTATGCATTACACGCAGGATGAGAGTTACTACATGCTCGATGCGGGTGATGATGCCAGTGTTTACCTAGGCGTAAAAAACGGTGTAGATAAAAAAGCGATGCTTGATGATTTGGCAGCGGCTCAACGTGGCGAAAAGTCATTTGACGATAAACAATTCATCAACAAATTCCCTGCTAAAAAGCACGACCATTTCTTGATCCCAGCAGGTACTATTCACTGCTCAGGCAGTAACGCCATGGTATTAGAAGTGAGCGCGACGCCTTACATCTTTACCTTCAAACTCTGGGATTGGGATCGTGTAGGCTTAGATGG
Source organism: Vibrio maritimus (assembly GCF_021441885.1). NCBI lineage: Bacteria > Pseudomonadati > Pseudomonadota > Gammaproteobacteria > Vibrionales > Vibrionaceae > Vibrio > Vibrio maritimus. Next base: position 1,137,864 of record NZ_CP090439.1, on the reverse strand, counting down.
ACAGCCTCGCCCAGTACACTTAGCACATGGTGAGCAAGTGATTCAATGGGAACGTGATACTGATTGGGTAAAGGAAAACCTTATCAATGCTGTGAAACCAATCGGTGAAGGCGATGGCTGGCGTGAAGAAAGCACTGGGCTTCATGAGAGAGAGTTTATTGAAACCCGTCGCCACTGGTTCACAAAGTCGGTCACACACAACACTGAGGGACATGTCAACGTACTCAACCTTATCGAAGGACGTGAAGCTATTGTTGAAAGTCCGACAGGCGCTTTTGAACCTTATGTGGTTCACTACGCGGAAACATTTGTCGTACCGGCAAATGTTGGTGAGTATACGATTACGCCGTTTGGTGAGAGCGAGGGTAAAGAAATTGCCACTCTAAAAGCCTACGTTCGAGTTTAAAGGCTGATACTTTGAACTTAGATTAGCAAAAGACAGTGGCCTTATTCGAAAGCCACTGTCTTTTTTAGTTTAGTCAACCACACTGTTCAAGCTATACCCCGCATACTCACGCCATTCAGGAATATCTCTTGGGTCACCAAACTGACGGAAAAAGCGCACCGAACTTTGGGGGGCTTTGCAGTCTAACTTGTCTTGGCAGTAGTTAGTCAACTTATAGTGACTTTGGTAACCCTCTACCCACGCGTCATAAGCTATATGAGATTGCTTCCAGAACTCATGATCCACCTGCCCTTTGGTTGCCAAGAAAGGGTAACTAGGCTTCGTTTGTTGAGTAGAATAAATAGCGGTGCCATACAAGTTGATCAGTTTCGAGAGCAGATCTGCACCTATTTCTTCGATGGTTAGCGATTTGATTTTCTCAATATCATGGCCAACAAGCGTTGCGACTCTTTCAACCAAAAAGTCCATGTCGATCTGTGGCTGGAGTTCATAAGCTAGCCAGTTTAGGCGCTCTCCTATCTCATCAAGAAACTCTTGTCTGGTGAACTGTCCTTCGCGCAACGCTCGATTGTACTTAGTAACATTAGGGTTCTTACGCGCCAAATAGTCTTGAAGCTCTGGGTAGTCAGTGAGCGAAGAGTGGCTCTTAGAAAGCACCTCCAACAACGCTTCTTGATTCACCAACAATCTACCTAACTCATTTTTGACACTTTCATTCATATTAAACCTCACCTTTGATTCTGGCTATAATATAACCAAGCTCAAATATAATCAACAATGATGAATAATTAAAATACACAAAGAAATGACAATGAGCGGTAAAACAGATATTTATGGAGAAAAACAATGCTCGGCAGCTGAGATAAATTGAGCTCAAAGAGAAAAACGGAAGTTGTGCGGTTGCACTCAATATTGACATCTAAGTCAATATTTTGACTCTTGATACCCTGTTTTTGATTGCACTTTGACTATCGAAACCCTAGAATTTTGTGAACACCGTTCAAAAATATAATAAGTGTGACTCAAGGAATTTCATATAAAATGTTCGGCTTAAGGCCTTGAGTGTAGGACAGAAAACGTCAGGAACCATCAAGCAGTGACGCAACAAAATCAACAAAAATCTAATCCACCACAACGGACGACCCAAACACTAAACAGCACCGATGCCCTTGCGATGATTGAGCATGGCGGTGATGTTACGCTCACAGTGAACACGCCCGTCGGGACGTCATTTCGCTGTGCTACCAAGTTTATCGGCGCGCACTCTGATCATCGAATTCTATTAGAAATTCCCAAGATCGATGAAAGCGACCTTAAGTATTTCTTCCAAGAGGGCTTTTGGCTGATCGTAAGAGCGATTTCACAACGAGGGGAAGGCGGCGTGGTTCAATATCGCGCGCAGCTACTAAACATTGTTGAAGAGCCTCTGCCGATTTTGGTCCTTTCGATCCCCCAATCGATGCAGGTCACCAACCTCAGAAAAGAGCCAAGATATGAGGTAAACCTCGATGCCGTGCTAAAATCTGGCGAACGTCAGACGCGATGTGAGTTGAGAGACATGTCAAAGAGCGGCTGTCGCTTTATCCTCCCTGCACTTGGTAAGAGTTTGGTTGTAGGACAAGAAGTCTCTTTGATGGTGGCTGCGGGTGCTCAGAAAGGGCGTTATTTTCCTCCGCTATCTGGTTTGATTTGCAACCAACAAAAGTCCAGCCATTACACTGCTTACGGTATCAAGTTCGATGAAGCAGGAGAAGACAACGCAAAAGAGTTGCTCTCACACCTTAAGTTTGACGGCACCAAACTAAAACTGCGCGCATAAAGAAAGCCAAGCGATCGCTTGGCTTTTTTAGTGTCACAGTCGGTGAGTCAAATATCACTACTTACGCAATGCATTCAACCTAGCTTGCGCAATACCAAAAATGGTATCAATTGGATAACTGCCCTCCAGCGTCGCTGTACCTGCTTCTTTACCCGTAAACAACTCAATTGCCTCGGTAACATGGTCTATCGCCCAGATATGGAAGTCACCTTTCTCGACCGCTTTCACGATATCAGCGCGCAACATTAAGTTATGAGCATTGGAACGAGGAATAATTACCCCCTGCTCTGAATTGCGTCCCTTGATGGCGCAAACATCAAAGAAGCCTTCAATTTTTTCGTTCACACCGCCAATCGGTTGTGACTCGCCAAACTGGTTCATTGAGCCAGTTATCGCGATATCTTGTCGATTTGGCTGACCCGAAAATGCCGACACAACAGCACAGAACTCAGCCATACTAGCGCTATCACCATCAACCCCACCGTAAGACTGCTCAAAGGTAATGGTAGTCGTCAGAGGCACTTTTGCTGTTTTACCGAATACTGAAGAGAGGTATGCACTTAAGATCATCACACCCTTGGAGTGAATGCTGCCACCAAGGTCAACACTACGCTCGATATCGATGACCTCACCATCACCATAAGACGTCGTCGCGGTAATGCGGTTAGGGGCACCAAACATATGATCGCTTGTCGTCAGCACAGACAATGCGTTCACTTGTCCAATCGCAGAGCCTTCGGTACGAATAAGCGTTGTACCATTAACGAACCCTTCCATCACGCTGTCTTGAAGGCGATTAACACGCATCTGTTGGTATTCCAACGCCTGATCGACATGCCCCAAACGAATCAAGTTCGATTTCGCATTACGAGCGACATAGTTGGACTCACGTAACAGGTTAGCGATGTGAGCAGAATGTAGAGAAAGCTTACTCTGATCACCCGATAATCGCGAGCTATGTTCGATTATCCTGGCGATCGCTTTTCGGTCGCAATGCAGCATATTGTTGTCATGAACAATACTAGAAATGAACCGAGCATAATGGAGTTCAGATTCTGCTGTACGAGGCATCTCATCTTCAAAATCTGCGGTGACTTTAAATAACTCGCCAAACTCCGGGTCATAATGTTGCAGTAATTGATAGGTTCTATAGTCACCAAAGAGAATGATCTTCACATCCAAAGGAATCGGTTGTGGGTCAAGTGACACAGTACCTGACAGCGTCAGTTCCTTCTCAAGTGAAGTGAAGCTCAACTGACGAGCACGAAGCGCACGCTTAAGTCCGTCCCACACATAAGGCTGCTCTAGAACTTTTATCGCATCCATTAACAGAACACCACCGTTAGCACGGTGCAAACTGCCTGCACGGATCAATGAGAAATCGGTAAATACCGTTCCCTTGTAAGTCGCTGTTTCGATAGAACCAAACAGCGAATGATAATTGGGGTTCTCTTCAACGATGATCGGGAAATCAGAACACGACTGCTTCACAATCAAGTTTACTTTGTAGCGTCTTGGAAATTTTTTATCCAACGATGCCGTAGCAATCTCACCCTGCTCATTACCTTCTTCAAGGAAGATATCGACATTTTCACAGATGTCTTTTTGCAGTGCGCTCAGATATTTCTTGATTTCAGTGTAGCCGTTGTACTCTTTTTTAAGTTTCTTGATCAGATGGCTAATGACGCCTAACGTCACTTCCTCGTTAAGCTTCTGAATGTTATCTGTAAAGGTTTCCTCCCAATCTGTCAGCTCGCGAGCCATACCGCGCAGGCTGACTTCTAGCTCATCGATAGTAAGGCCGAAACGTTCTTGTTCTTCTTCAGACAGCTCTGCAAAGGTTTCATCTGTGTGGAGATCTTCGCCATTTAACGCAACAAACTGATAATCACCTTGAGAGGTAATAGTGAGGCTAATGCCTTTTTCTTTGGCTTCTTCGCTGAGTTTTTGAAGCTCAACTTGCTGCTTGCGTGCCAGATCGTTTTTAAGCTTATCAGCACGACCAAAATAGAGTTCATTATCAAACGCCATAGGTATGGCTTTAACGAGTTTTGAGATAAGTTTTTCAACATCCTTTTTCAGCTTCTCGCCCATTCCACACGGAAGTTTAAGCACTTGCGGTGTTCGTGTATCTGCAAAATTAGCCACGTAACACCAGTCGAAAAGTGCTTCACTATCGTGTGGATGACGGCTGAGATAACGCAAGATCATGGTCCGTTTACCGAGACCGTTTTGACCAATTGCGTAGATGTTATAACCCTTTTCCTTGATGGACATAGCAAACTCGACGGCTTTCTGAGCTCGTTCTTGTCCGACGATCTCATCAATTGGGTCTAGCTCTTTGGTCGATTTACAAGGCAGCTTTTTTAGTTCTGCGGCGTGGTATAGCTTATTGGCTTCTAATCTTTGAATCGCCATTACCAGCTCCTACTTTTTCCCTTCTTAGTTTCAGTTTAGCTGAATTGGCTTTACATTTTAGTGACTTACTAAGGAATTACGCTCAACCGCTGTCTTTTTGTACAATCTCGCAATTCCTGCCAACTTAGCTCGTTACCCGAGGAGCGCACCGTTTACTCTCTTGTTTAGTTTGGTTATGTTAGAAAAAACTAAGGTCGTTTTAGCGTGCTCAAGCACTCTTTTGGATTACCGACACTACAGTGAGTTGTGAAATGGAAAAAATACTAGCAGGAACCAGAGTACTTTTCGCCTTCGCCATCATGGCATTAGCATGGTCGATTTACAGTTTCACCATGGAGGCAAAACAAGTTCGAACTGAGCTGCCCAGCTTGTTGACGCAGATAGATCAGACCGCACAACGCATCACTCCTGTCATAGAAGAAGTTCAAAAGATACAAGCGATTATTCCAAGTATTCTTGAACAAAGTGCTGAGTATCAAAAAGCGATACCTGAAGTGTTGGCGAGAGTTGACGACATCAATAAGCAAATACCCACTATCATTGCCGAAGTTAAGAATGTGAGAAACGCCATTCCCCCTATTCTTGAAGAGACACAAAACTGGCACCGCTCCTTACCAAGCATTCTCAAACAAATAGATGAAACCAATCAGACAATTGAGCAGACCAACAAGCAAATAGCCGCGACATCAAAACAGATCCCTGCCATTTTGGCTGAAAGTGAAGCGGTGCGTAAAGCGATGCCCGAGATAATTAGTCAGGCTGAAGACTTGGTCCAACAGGCCGAGCAAGCCGGTCGTGAAGCCAGTAAGGGCGCGGTCACAGGGGTCATTGGCGGCATCCTCAGTTCACCATTCCAACTTGTTGATTCGCTCACCTCTCAAACCTTTGGAGTGAATGATGAGAGTTACTCAGACAAAGATAAATCGCTACATAAAGACGCGGTTGAGAAATTAATGAGAAGTCCGAAGTCTGGAAAATCTGTTCCCTGGAAAAATACCACCAGTGGTAATTCAGGTACCGTAAAAATCCAGTCTGCGGAGCAAAAAGGTAGCACAACTTGCTACAGCATCGTGAGCCAACTCACCATAGCCAAAGGATCAGACAAAGGTACGCATAGCATCGTAACCGAGCGATGTGTGGATAACCAGTAGCATTATGAAAGTTCAATATATTGAAGATAGCTCAGTGGATGAGCAGCTTAATCAAGCACTGATCGCCCTACTCAGCTCCTGTTTTACCAAGCCAAGCGACGCAAGGTTCAAAACTCAGCGTTTTTACAATGAGATGCCGCAACACCGCTGGTACGTCACGAGCGACAACAAACACCATGTTGTCGCTCATGTTGCGGTACACGAGAAAACCGTTGAAATTAGAGGTCGCTCCTATCCTATTGGCGGCGTAGCTGAAGTATGTGTTCACCCAGACTATCGCAAAAAGGGCTTGGTCAAGACGATGCTCACTGAGGTTCACCAATGGATGGAGCAGCAAGGAATGCATTTCTCAGTTCTGTTTGGTCGAGATGAAGTCTATGGGTCTAGCGGGTATATTCGAGTTACCAATTTGAATATCCTGCAAGAGGATCCGCTAGCTCAACCAACACCCGTATCGGCGATGGTCAAGCCTTTGAACGATTACCGATGGCCATCTAAACCTGTACTACTGCCTGGTCTGGTTTTCTAGCCAAAGCTTACTTCTTAAACAACACCACCTCAGTGACCAAGTCTTTCGCTTCATTCTCACGTGGGTCATTGAGGTACCTTTCGATTCCCAAAGGACGACGCTTGACTTTGACCTTGTGGTGGCGTGATGCATTCATTGCCATCGACCAAGCATTGCCCATGAAAGGGTATTCGCCTGTGTGTTCAACAACATAGGTCTCACAGCTAGCCAGCGTACCCGTTTCAAATGGCTTCGCTACCTCGACCTTTTGTCGCACAGGGAAGCAGGTCGTAAACTCAAAGAACTGCTGCTTCATTTTCATCGAGTGATATAACGCAAAGGGTGGCCCGGCTATCTCTACCCCTTTCGTTTCTATGAGCTGGTTAAGTTCAGAAAAGTGCGCTTGCATTTGCGGTCCCAGTTCAGCAATCGTGCCACTACCGCGTACCCCCACATAATGGATCTCGTCTTGAGTTCGTTCCCCAATGAGTTTGAGACGTGAGTGAACTTCGCCTGTTTCCAACGCAGACTTGAGCATCTTTAACCCGCGCTCATAATCCATCCCTATCATGGTTTGAAACAAGCCTTTGAGAAAAAACAGGTACCATGGCACCTTGCTCTTCATGCTCCAACGTACTTCGGTATTATTGCCCATTTGTACCGCTTGAAGGCTCACCTTAGCCTCAGATTTAAACGGCCTTTGAAAGCTTAAATGCATGTCGAGCTGCGTGGCACTGCGCGTCATCAAAGTCATTTCTCCAGCGCCAACAAGGTCACCGTCCCATTGATACCCATCGCCGATATTGCCTTGCTCACCCCGATAATCAAGCTTGCATTCAGGCTCCATGATCAACCACGGAGACCACTGAGGCCAGTTCCGATAATCCGCCAAAAAGTTTATTGCGCTCTCTGCTTGAGTCGCGATATCAATTCTTTTTTCAACAAAATAATCCAACATGTTCAGTCACTTTGCGTTATTTAATGTGAGTAGTTTAGCTGCCCGAAAACAAACCTGCTAAGCAATCTGTTTTGAACTGAATACATTTTGTTGGCTGATCTTGGTGATCGATGAGTTATTCGCCGCGTAACAGACGACTGCGAATAGGAATAAAAAAAGGATCGCAGATATGAAAACACTATTAACACGTTCGTTTGCAGCAATGGCAGCACTTCTTCTTTCAATCTCGGCTTTCGCAGACCACCACGGAATGAAAAAGGACATCGTTGATGTTGCGGCGGAAAATGGCTCGTTCACGACACTTGTCGCTGCAGTTCAGGCTGCGGGGTTGGTTGATACATTGAAAGGGGAAGGCCCGTTCACGGTGTTCGCTCCGACTGACGAAGCGTTCGCCAAGCTACCTGAAGGTACTGTCGAATCTCTGTTACAACCAGAGAACAAAGACAAGCTGGTTGCTATCCTAACCTACCATGTGGTACCGGGTAAGGTGATGGCTGCAGATGTGATGGGACTGGACAAAGCGAAGACAGTCCAAGGCCAAGAGATCATGATCACTAAGAAAGACGGTATGGTTATGGTCGACAACGCAACGGTTGTTGCGACAGACGTTAAGGCCAAAAACGGCGTCATTCACGTCATTGATGCTGTCATCATGCCGAAGTAACACAACACGTTACCCTATAACGAAAACCGAAGCTTGACGCTTCGGTTTTCTTTATCTTGGAGGCAGGTCATCTAACATGGAGCCTATTAGGTTTTTGAGCTCTTCTCGCTCTTCTGAATCTTTTACTCTCTGATCGGTTGGCCCTTGAGCAAGCGCTCTCCATCTTGGGAACGCGCCAACCGAGTCAAAAACAGCGATATAGATGCTGCCCTTCTCACCTTTTTGACTATCGCCCTGTATACCCGTTGCAATCTGCGTGCTTTCAAAAATCTGTTCATCGTTCATGGCATTTTCTGTCGCTATACCAAAATCAAGATGCATTGTTGCCGCATGACCATCACTGACGGCGACATAACCTTTCGACGCTAAAACCTGGTCAATTTGAGCCTTGATAACATTGAGGTAATAGTCCGCATCATACTCTTTCGAAACATGTGCGACTGGAGAATCACTTCGCCAAGAGTAGGTAACAACTCCAGATTGAGGTAAAAAACTAAAATCTCCCGTTTTTGCAACCCCATAGGAAAAGTTGAGTGGTGAGTTCGTTGTGGTAGACGTCGTACACCCGACCAAAGCGATGCTGGCAAAAAGTAATGAAGAGAGCAGTTTGTTCATTGGCAATGTCCCAAAGCGTAATTTAACCTAAGGTCTAAACACAATAATGCACTAAAAAACAACAAGTTCAAATTTTACTCAGCAGAATGGCATTTATTGGTAAACCGCTCGGTAAGCAACACCCTCTAGCCTATTACGCAAGTTCTGGGCTTCCCCCTGATGGGTATCGTAATTTGAAAGCACCTTCTCTGCTGAAAAATCGTCACCATATAGAGCTTGGTTGAGGTCGTTGTCTAGCGATAGTGTAAAGGTATCGATACTTCCACCGAAGTACAGCCCTTTATTTTCAGACACCATCATAGCGCTGACGCCCCCAGTGCCACCAATAACCTTGCCACTGACACCTTTCCCCACTGTGAGGTCTGCCGTGCCCCCCACTTTAGTTGGACTCGCTTTGAGATCGTCTAGTACATCGTCTGACAGAACTACGCCGACACCACTTATATGTTGAGCTCCCGCTAAAAGTCCGATCATCGCGCTGTGGAACTTAACAAACACAGGCTCGCTCCAACGATGATCCTCACGTGTCAGTAATATCCCTCTTCCCCATTGGGCGCCAATGAGAAAGCCCGCCTGACCACCCGACGGGAACACCACAATAGCCTTTGCCACGCCGGTAAGATTTTTCACAGACTCCCAATGGTCCGTCGAATCAAACATGTCGATTTTTTCAGAAGCCTTTTCGATGAGTTGTTGTGCTTGCTCCCTGCTTTTTTCATCACTTGCACACACGGAACTGGCAAACAACACGCTCGTTGTGGCTAACAAAATAGCGAGAAGTTGGCTGCTCAATCGTTTTGATCTCAGAAACTTTGGTCTCAGAAAATTTTCTCTCAGAAACATAGTTAACCTGCTTAAAATTAATACGCCAGCAGCATAACAAAAAAAAGGTGAAGCCAAAGGCTTCACCTATTCGTGATTCAGATAAAAACTATTGCGATTTATGCTATTTGCGACCAACGCCCATGAGAACTTTTTTGGGTCCTTTGCCAGCGTCTATTTCAAACGGTACGGTCACTTCAACTTTCTCGAAGCCAGCATTGAGTAAAATCTCTTTTGCACGCTGCTCAGTTAAACCATATCGCAGGTCATCGCTATCCACCGCCCAATCCCAGTGAATAAACAAGCCATACTCATCAAGAAGGGTATAGATAATGTTTACAGTCTCTTGAAGGTTATCAAGGAACCCACACACCGACGACGCTACAACCAAATCAAACTGATTACGAAATGCTGGATGCTGAGCGACCAAGCCGCGAGTCAATAAGTCGACGACTGGTTCAACATTTTCCAGTCCCTTTTTATCAAGCTCTTCGATCATGGCCTCAGAGCCGTCAAGCGCGACAATTTCTTTTGTTGCAGGTGACATCAACTGACTTAAAAGGCCTGTACCACAGCCAAAGTCCAACACCGTTTTTCGCGTTAATGAGGTCTGCGCGGTGAGTTCTTCAAAACAAGACTGTGCAAAGGTAGCCGTTGCTTGGTCTTTCTCCCATGTCGCAGCGTACTCATCCCACTCGTTAGACATAGTTTACTCCATTCATTTGCAAGTGCTGAACACAATATAAGCACTACATTTTAATCCTTAATGACTACGCATAGATTAAACCAGAACGCCAAGCAATTCCTAGTGTTATCTTCGTATTCTTTGGGACTCGTGCTATGATTTTTATTCCTTTGTTTTCGGGTGTTTGAGTGGCAATGTCGATTAATCTTTCCCAAATTGAAGCCTTTTGTGCCGTTGTTAACTCAGGCTCTGTGTCTGAAGCAGCGCGAATGCTGAACTGTAACCGTACTAAGCTCAGCATGGCGATCAAAGCACTTGAGAAAGATCTCGATACTGAACTATTTGTTCGTACTGGCAACAATGTCACTTTGTCAGAAACAGGGAAGGCCATCTTCAAAGACTGCGACAACCTACTGGTCACTGCGGCACGAATTCGACAAACGTGCGCACAAGTGTCAGGCGATTTTGCAACCGAACTTCGCATTGCTCACGATGACAGCCTACCTGATAAGGTTTGGCAGGATCTCACCATAGAGCTTAACCAACGTTACCCTGCTATTTCACTCAATATTGTTCTCGCCTCTTCTGGCGATCTCGCTGATATTGTCGAAAAGAAACAAGTCGACTTTGCCTTTGGTGTCGATTTTGAAAGGCAAGGTGACCCAAGGCTCACCTACCAACCACTTGGTAAGATTCGAATGATGTCGGTATGTCGCGCCGACCACAAACTATCGAACTTGCCTCGGGTCTCTGACGAAGTATTACGAGACGAAATGCAAGTATCTCTTGCCTATCTAAACCTACGTGATAACCCGGAGTTACTGCCTTTCTCATTGAAATACATCGGCTTCTCGAGTTTTGAATTTATGCTCAAGACCATTATTTCCGAAGGTGCTTGGGGGGTATTGCCTGAACCACTGATTCGTCAGCTTCTGCGCGAGCAAACACTTTCAGTGATAAAGCATACCTATGGTCTAACTCAAGAAGACTTCAGTATGATTGCCCCTTCAGGGATGTCTGAACATCCAGCCATGACTTGGCTTGCTGATCAAATCAGCGATTACCTCTTCACTTTCTAGTTATATCGCCAAGTCACTCTGCACTTAAAATACTCGGCGTGATGGTCAATATCACATATTTTAAATAACCACATCAGTGGGTGCCACGATTCTTGACAGCAAAAACAACCATGTAACTCATTGATATATTTAAACAAGAGCACTTCCTTCACTCCAACACAGTTCTTCCATCGACAGTTAAAGTTTGAAAGTTAATCACTGCGGCGAAACAATAGACTCAATTCAAACAAAAGGTAAATCCCATGTCTTCGCAAAAGCAACACAACGAGTCTTCCGTATTGAGAGTTTCAGCCATTATCGCAACTGGCTTTGCTGTCGCAGGGCTTGTCGTGGGTGTGCTTATGGGCTCGCTCGTCATCGCCTTTGACGGTGTTTACTCATTAGTAAGCTTGCTGTTAACTTTATTGTCGCTGGCGGCAGCACACCAATTGAAGAAACCAAAGAGCCAAGCGGCTAAATATGGTCGTCAAACCGTAGAGTCGGTTGTTATTGCCATCAAAGGTCTCGTTATATTAGTGATCGTCTTGGCGTCTCTATACTCAGCGATAAGCTCGATGTTCACCGGTGGTCGTCCAGTGGATACTACCGTCGCCACCATTTTTGGATTGTTTAACGTATTAGGCTGTTCGTATGCTTGGTGGTATATCTCTAAGCAAAACAAAGTACTGTGTGCAAACCTGATCGAAGCTGAGACGAAACAGTGGCAGATGGATACACTATTAAGTTTTGCGGTAATGGCGGGCTTTATCACCGCTTGGGGACTAGAACAGTCACCATGGTCACACCTGAGTGTCTATGCGGACCCAGTGATGATGATTTTGATTTCGGCATACTTTATTAAAGTACCAGCGTTTATGTTGATCGATGCGTGTAAGTCTCTGTCTCAAGCTGACGATGTCAACTACGCACGTAATTCTTAATGCTTGATTGAGACTGACGCTTAGTAGGCTTTAGTCTCTAACATTCGGATGAGAGAGATGTTGGTATCCAGCAATCTCTCTCTTCAATCCTCTGAAGGTCTCAATGGCGCCTTCTACTGTAAGCTGATTTGCCAGCCAATCTGGCAAAGCCCCGCCCACATCGGCAAACGCCGTATACACCACAAAGACGTCTCCATCAGATAACTTAGTAAGCTCCCAACGCGCTCGCACTTGGGTAATTCGTATGTAATCAGGTTGCTGAGCTAAATACTCAGTGGCATCGCTAATCTCTAGCACAAATCGACGACCTGATTGGTAATAGCGCGAATAGGTGACCATATCACGATTTTTGGCAGGCCAAGGGCCGGCGAAGGTTGTGTAGACCACATTTTCATTGGCAGAGAGCTGGGCCAGCACCTTGGTTTGTTCTACATTATGAAGCCACCGAGGAACGTTTTTTGTATCCTCAAAGAGTCGCAGAAACGCGGCAAAAGTCGTTGTCATATCCGCATGAACGCGAATCTCAATTAGGCCATCTTTGTGTTCGCGCTTATAAAGCGTCACCGCATCTTGGTTATAGCTGACGAGCCAAGGCTTTCCGCTTGGCGCTGCAAACGCGTTATGACTGTAAAGACTTATTCCAGCACCTAAAACGACCAACCCAATTGCTTTGACAAAAAGTCGGTGCTGACAATACCTCAACCAACCATTATGTCTCTGCTGAACACACTCCATTTACCTCGATCCTATTTTTTATCGTAATATCCCTCTTACGACAGTAGAACCAGATAAGATTGCTGTGCTTATAGAGCCGACGCCTCTTCGTGCTCAGGTTTCTCTCTCGTTGCCCATGCGCACATTAACGATCCCAAAGTCACCAGCGCAACGCCCTGCCAAAAAGATTGAGTCAACGCGACAGATAAATAAAACGACGAAAACAAGGTGGAAAACACAGGTGTAAAATATGAGAAAGTCGCAATCAAAACCATGTTACCGCCGATGATCGCCTGATTCCAAAGCGCATAGCCCGCACCCATCACAACTCCCGCAAGCACTAAGGTAGAAACCGACGAAAGGTTGAATGCCATTTCTCGCTCATTGCTAAACGCATAATGAACCCAGAGCGTTATGGCTGTCATCGCGAAAAACACCACAATCGCATTCTTGCCACCGCTCATTGTCGGGGTGATGTTGCAGTAGAGTGCCCAAATAAAGGCTGCAGAAAACGCCATGCTGTAGGTAATCGGATTCGTTGCAATATTGCTTTTAATACTTTCAATCGACAACGTCGAGTCACCCGAGATACACCACACTACCCCTATGAAGGCGAGTATCACGCTCGGATAGACAAGGATATTCACTTTGCGGCCGCTACTAAGCACAGCAAACAACACAGTAAGAGCCGGCCACAAATAATTAATGACTGCCATTTCCATCGCCTGCTGACGGTCATTCGCCATTCCCAATGCTAGTGCCAATAAAATTTCATAGGCGACAAACAAAACACCACCAAATAGCAAGTAACGTGTATTAAAGTCACTCAGCCTCGGAACGCCCATGACCAAAGCGAGTGCAAGTGTACTCACGGTGTACATTAAAGCCGCGCCGCCAATGGGCCCAAAAAGCTCTGCGATATCTCGTGTCAATGCCATAACGCAGCTCCACATTAATATCGCCATCACACCAAAGAGCGTGTATTTATTACTTCCCAACCCGGCCATTTATACTCCTAATATCCAGCTCACTAAATCTGGTTCAATCCGTTATAAGTAATTGTTATGCAACCTTGTCGCTTTCGATTAGGCTATACTTATTTGCTATGAAATATGTCAGTAAAAAGGCGAACGATTCAGTGCAAATTAGCGCTTGAGTCGTTACACTCTCGCTGCATTTTTAGAACTCTATTAAATACCAGCACTTTAACTATGCCCAATATTTTGTCTATCAAAAAATTCTTCGTTTTATCTCTTATCATCGCGTTAAGTGGCTGCGTCTCGTCCAGCATTGATCCGAGCCGATACGAAAAAGAGAGCTCTTACACCATCATCAATGCCGAGCCGACTCGACTTGATGAACTATTCAAACGTGAGGTCTCCTCGCATTCTCTTACCGAAGAAACCGGGTTTTATCCATTAGACAAAGGGCACGATGCCCTGCTAGCTAGGCTCGCTATCATCGAAACCGCTCAGTCGAGCATTGATGTCCAATACTATATTTTCCGTGACGATGAAGCGGGGAACCTCATTGGTTGGCGTTTATTTGAAGCCGCAGAACGGGGCGTCAGAGTACGTTTACTTCTCGATGATATGCAAAAGTACGACGACCAAGATTTGGTTAGGTTCAGCAGTCATCCAAATATCGAAGTACGCATGTTTAATCCACATCACCTGCGCTCTGCTCGTAGCATTTCGATGTTGAGTGACTTTGAACGCCTCAATCACCGCATGCACAATAAGTCGCTTACGGTAGATGGCATCGTCTCCATTATCGGCGGCCGTAACGTAGGGAACGAATACTACTCCATCGAATCCAACGTCGAGTTTGCCGATCTTGATTTACTCATGGTCGGTAAGTCAGTACGTCAGGTTAATCGTCAATTCGATCTCTATTGGAACAGTGACTACAGCATTCCCATCGAATGGATAACACCTATTGAAGAACACTACACCGACGCCGATGTCGATAAATGGGTACAAGAGCTCGATTTGGAAGCTAAGTTTTCTGGAGGCACTTACGATTTTGCCAAGTTGCCGTTGTACAACGACCTCATCAATGGAACGGTAAAGCTCTACTGGGGTATCGGTGAGCTGCTTTATGATCTTCCCGACAAACCCGATAGCAAGCAAAGTACACTTATTGATAGCCTCAACTCTGTTCTCGAGGATTCTGAAACCTCGTTAGTGTTTATATCTCCTTATTTTGTACCTACAGAACAAGGAACAAAGGAGCTCGTCGCTGCAGTACAGCAAGGGCTCGAAGTGATTATCATCACCAACTCTCTGGCATCAAACGATGTATTCGCCGTACATGGTTGGTACGCAAAATATCGCGAAGATTTAGTCGAGGGTGGCGTACAGCTTTGGGAGGTGAAATCCAATGCAGAGATTAAGAAAAACTGGAGTTTAACAGGCAGTAGCCGATCCAGTTTGCACACCAAAGCGATGATCATTGATAAGCAAAAAGTTTTTGTTGGTTCTATGAACCTCGACCCGCGCTCTGCACATCTCAACACAGAAATGGGAGTCGTGATTGAACAACCAGAATACGCTCAGAAGGTTTATCGTAACCTTATTGATGAAATTCCAAAAACAGCTTACGAAATGAAGATGGAAGATGGCGATCTCGTTTGGTTTGATCATACCACCGGAGAAACACTGACATCTGAACCAGAAGCAAGTATCTGGCGCAGAATGGGCGCGTGGTTTAGCGGTATTTTGCCGATAGAGGAACAACTATAAACCTCTGATAACATTCATTGCCTCTGAGGTTTTTACGCCTCAGAGGTCAAAATCGCTGGACAATCCAAATTAAAGGAGTTCACTTAGTTTACTCACTCGCTCATCAAAGACACTAAACACCTCATCCAACGCCGCCGTCGCATCATCAAAATACTCTAACGCAGCGACGCTTGGGATCACGATGAGCACCTTGTTTTCTATCGTGCTAAGAAGTTTTTTCACCGTTGGATAGTCGGAGTGTTTTTGCGCAGACACAAAGTTATGAATGGACTCGTGTAGATACTTCAAACGAATTCGCTCGACACTCGAACATTTTGACTTCGCAGCGACACCCGTCCCCAACGCACGTGCCTGGCCGACACATTCAGCCACTTTCAGTAGGTCCTTCCAAAGCGCCGCTACGGACTCCCCATCTTTTTGGGGCAACTCAGCTAACCGATAATGCTGCGCACACTCCTCTACAGACTCAAGAACCGCTGCGAGTAACTGATTGTGAGTAGCGAGATTTTGTTCCGCTGACCACTGCCTATAATGAGATTGAACTGCAGGCCATTTATCTTCGACATGACGCCAGCTGCTCGTACCCCGAATCGGCTCATCGAGTGTGGCTAACGTTTGCAGGTGGCGATTGATGTCGCTTTGAAGCGATGGCAAACGGGATTGAAGTTTATCGTCCCCACAAAGCACTCCATTGGTAATGCCTCGGTGTTGCTGAATAGTCGCGAGCAACTGTCGAAGCGTGGTGAGGTGCTGTAAGCCACCCTGTCTGGTATTTTGAATACTATTGTAAGTACTCGCTCGCTTCCAAACTATCGACCCTAAAATAAGCAGAACTATAGAAACGCCCGCGATAATTGGTAGGTTTGTCAGTATCGTGTCCATATTCATTGACTCCTTACGCAGTTAGCTTTTCGAGATGTTCGGCAACTTGGGCATTGTCCGCTGCCGTTTCGGCATTATGCTTTGCGGTAACGGCAACCTGCTCCATGTTGCTGGAGATCTCCTGAATCGCGATCGCTTGTTGTTCTGAGGCAGCCGATACGCCTGCGACCTGGTCAGTGATCGATGCCATAGAGACTTTCATCTCCTCTAACGTCTCTTGTGCCACCAGCGCTTGATTGGTGCAACGGCTATTACCCTCTCTCACTTTCTCAACCATTGCGGTCACATCACTCATGCTACTGGTCACCTGATCAACATGAGAGGTAATCGCATTCGCAGATTCATGACTTCGCTTAGCCAACCGCCTAACTTCTTCCGCCACCACGCTAAATCCGCGTCCATGTTCGCCTGCTCTCGCCGCTTCTATTGCAGCGTTCAGAGCAAGGAGGTTAGTTTGCTCAGCAATATCACGGATAAACTGTGACATTTCAGATACGGTGGACAAGTGGCTCTCTAGCGTCACTATGCTGCTCGCGGTAAATCCAACTTGCTCTTCAACTTTCTCAACACTTGCTTGAACGCTCACTAACGCTTGATTTCCTTGTCCGCACAAAGCATTGCCTTGCTCAATCGCCTTCAGTGTTTGCTCAATACGACTCGACACATCCTCAATACTTTGCGAGATTTCGGTGGCTGCCGACGCTGATGACAACGTCGAGTCCGCTTGCTTGTCACTGTCCCTGGCTGCATCCACGGCATTACTGGCAAGCTCCTGCGCGCAAAATGCCATCTCTGAGCGCATAGCTTCTGCCTTTCTTAGCTTTCTAGACATCATTTGAACGACGTCATCAATGGCATGAAAACTCGAATAAAGTAACGCTATTGAGCTTGGAAGTGTCGGCTCTTCGCCACCCTTCATCTGCACCATATACTCATTAAGTACACGAACTTCTCGGCTTAAGGAAAACAGTAAAAGTGTTGATAGTGCTGCAGTTAGGAATAGCAGCACCATACCAAGTTGATTGGCTTCAAAAGCAAGTAGTGCTACCGATGAAATCAAAGCTAATGTCAGCAATACATTGACGCTGTTCAACGATGTAGCACGTAAGATAAGTATCATCTCTCCCCTCCCTGGCTAAAGACTCGCTCTCTTTATGTCTATGATTGAACTGCAACATTCATTCCAGTCGACGCGAATAGGGTGAAATAGTGCTGAGACTCAATAGTATTAGCGCTTGTAGTACATTCGAAGATTGCACACCTACGATGCAGGCATGGTTTAAAAGAGGGGCAACGCACCAAGAGAGTGCAGTATACTGATAGTATTAAGAATTAAATGAAAATGGCGACCATTGGGTCGCCATTTAAAAAGAAGAACTAAGCAGTAAAGATTACGCTTTTTGTAGGTCTTTTGCTGGGTAAGTTAGAGACATGCCGTCTACTTCTACACGAACGTAGAAGCCGCCACTGCTCAAACCAGTCACGACCATTTTACCTAGATCGATACCTTTAGTTGCAACTACAACATCATCAATAGCAAACATTTTAAACCCTTAATTGGAAAATAAGATTAACAGCAATCTTTCGGGCGCTATTGAAGCAAAGTTGTTTAAGTATCACTAATCTGATTTTTTGTCGTTTGCATCAATTTTTGTTATCAAGCAGACATAAAAAAACCACCGCAAAAAGCGATGGTTTTTATAATCAGTGCAGTAAGATTACAGCGATACAGAACCAAATGCTTGGTGCCATACTGTGTGACGGTTTTCGCCGCCGTTTTCTTTCTTACGCTCTTCTGCTAGCCAACAAAGTAGTTCCCAACCAAAGCCAGCTGCGATGATGCCGTCTTTATCTGTTGGATCTGTGTCTGGCGTGTATTCTGCAATATCAGCACCCACAAGACGTACTTTACCTGAAGCCTTCACTTTACGGATGATGTCGTAAACCTGAAGGTGAGTCAGACCGAATGGATCTGGGCTCGAGTTTGAACGACAGAACGCAGTATCAAGTGCATCTAGGTCAAACGTGAAGTAAACCGGACCACCATCGCCACAAAGTTCGATGATCTTGTCTGCTACTGCATCCACGCCTTGCTCATAAACTTCGTTAGTCGTGAAGCCAGTGGTACCAAATGCGATGTGGTTACCTTTCACCAGCGCCGTTTGACGACCACGCATACCAATCTGAACTGTGCGCTCTGGATCCGCTAGACCTTCAGAGTACAGTTTTGGTAGCCAGTGACCTGATGTGTATGGGTAATCAAAGTCAGCACGCGTTGATAGGTCGTAGTGCGCATCGAAGTGGATAACGCGAAGTGGACCGTACTTCTCACCGAGTGCACGCATCGTTGGGTATGGGATTGTGTGGTCACCACCGAAGATAAGTGGCGTACAATCTTTTTCAACAACCATGTGGTGAAGAAGTTCAGTGAGCTGCTCAACTTCTGCTTTCAGCTCAAACTGGCCTAGGCTGTCCCAGTTACCGTAATCTGAAACACGACACCATTCGAATGGGATCTCACCGTTGTCACCAACCGTACCCATACCCATTTTACTTAGGTGGCGTAAGCGTTGTGGTGCGAATTTGTGTGAAGAACCAGTAGGAGAACACTTCTCAATACCCATACCGTAGATAACAACATCTGTGTTATCTAGATCTTGAGAGAATGGCGCTTGGTAGAAACCTAGGTAGTCTTTGTTGATAAAGCTCATCTGTTCGATGCCTTTACCGCCACCTTGCTCTTTAACGCGAGCTAGATAAGCTGCGACTTCTGGATCTAGGTTATCTGCTGCAGATACGTTTTCCCAAATGTGCTTATACTTTGCTACTTTTTCTGGGTCGATTGCTGGCCATTTTTTTACGTTAGACATGATATTGCCTCTCTACTTGGTTGATATGGCAATACTAACGTAACAATTCATGGCCCAACAGTAACAAGGGGTACACTTTACTTTAGTAACATACGTAAATTAATCAGTTTACGTTGAACTTGAAAATCAAACTATTCAATACGTTGTTAATACAGCTCCCGTCACTATCGCACGAGTACTTGCCGTGCTTTCTCAAGTGTTTCGCACAGTGATTCATCCAGAATCATCACTTTCAATAATTGTTCAGAGATCCTCGGAAGCTCTGATACCATGCCATTCGCCTCACTCCAATGCTGCTCAGCAAACGCGTAGTGCCCTGTCACTTGATAAATTAACGCCAATAGAATGGTTTGCAGTACATTGCCTTCCACGTAAAACAACTCGATGCTTTGCAAAGCCGCATCCATATCCTGCTGTCGAATCGCATTCAGCGCTTGGCTTAGTTTGAGCCAGTTTGGGAAGTACTCATCTTTACCCAACAGATCAGTCAGAATTCGAATGCCGTAGTCAAAATTACCCGACAGACAAACCAGCCAACCTGCAGCACCTATGGTGTAGTGTGAATTTGGGTTAAGTTGAATAATACGCTCTGCGCAACTCTTTACTTTTTGTTCGTTGTTCGTCAGTAGCGCCCACCAAGCTTGAGCCAAAATCACTTCACTATCATGTGGGGAGAAATCCAGAGCTTTTGCTACCAGCTTTTCACAACGCTCAATCACTTGCTGTTGGTCCATAATGCCAAACAACAAAGCGTCACAATATAACTGTGCCAACGTCGCCAACATTCGTGCATCATTGGCATAGCGCTCTGACGTCAAGTCTTCATATAGCGCAATCATGTCCTGCAAACTTTCTTGGCTCATTTTCGTGAGATACTCAAGATAAAAAAGCCTGGCTTGATAGTCATTCAGCACCGTCTTGTCGTGGTGCTTTATGGCTTGAAACTCATGCATCGAGATAACGCCATATGAGGAACCAATCTTGGTTGCCATCTTTTGTACTATGCGCTCTTGTTCCCCAAGCGAACCAAGTTCACCCATCAACTCAAAACGTTCGCTCCATATTTGGATCCCCTGATCGGTCTCACTCAACGCAATGGTTATGCGAGTAGACATGCTATTTCGTCTCACCGAGCCTGAAATCACGTACCTAGCCCCGAGCAAACGACGCAGTTCGCTAAGCGATATTGATCCTTCTGATACTTCTTGAATCCGAAGCGGAGAGAGTACCGCCAATTGATCAAAGCGACCCAAAGCGTGGTTCAACTCTTCTTGCAGTGAGTTTGTTAGATCCACGCATAATTCGTCTTGGCTTGTAAGAGAGAAAGGTAAAACCGCGATGGTTGGGTAGTGAGTATCAGGCAGTGTTGGCTCTGGTAAGTAGCTGCCATTTAAAGACAATATTGGCGTATAGCTTCGCTTTGGCAGGTCTATCTTCACCTCGCAGTTAGGGTTATCCTCAAAGAAGACCGCGAGAGATTTTCTTAACTTGGTTGCAAGCATTCGCACCATAGGATCACTAGATTGATCGAAACTAGTGGGCTTTCCAAACAATTCGGTGGCAATACCATACTGTGTCAGCTCGTCACCCAATCCAGCCTCTGCCTTCTCCACAATATATCGCAAGAACGCAACGAGCTTGGGAGAGGAATAGAACAGTGGATGAGACACTATTTTTTCTAGCGTGTTTTGAAGTTGCTGCTCGGTGAACGGCTTAGAGTCTGTATTGGACATACTGATTTTGAACAAATGAGTGCATCTCAATAGTTTATCATCTCAACAATGCATTCCAACTTTACTGTCCTTCTCCCACGTATTTGCCCGGTGTTTCACCCGTTTGCTGGCGAAAGAACGAGACAAACGCACTGTCACTCGAGAAGTCGAGCTCACTAGCAGTATCGGCGACACTCTTCCCTTCTGAAAGATATTGAATCGCCATCAATAATCGCCATTGCTGACGCCAACTTTGGTAGGGCATTCCCGTTTCTTTAGTAAAGATGCGCGTGACTGTTTTGGCACTAGCACCGACCGTAAAGGCAACTTGGTTAAGCGGCTGTGGCTGATAATGCTCACCTACCACCCCATCGAGCCATCGCTGCAACCGTCTGTCGCTCGGCAGCGGCAGTGCCATGTTCTCTTTGGGCGCAGCACTCAGTTCTTCAAAGAACAACGCCATCATGTTCACTTGCTCGCTTTGTGGTTTTTCCCACTCCCAAAACGCCATGCGTTCGATAAGCGCTCTAAGTAGAGGGTTAACAGAGAACACGGTGACCATATCGGGGACATCAACACAAAGCTCAGAATCAAAGTAGAGAGAGCGATACGCCACCACATTGCTCATTTTCGCATAATGCTCAATCCCTGCAGGGATCCAAGCTGCACGTGTCGGTGGCAATATACACTTTGCACCATCGAGGGATATCGACATACAACCTGAGGCAGCGAATAATAATTGATGCTTTTGATGATGGTGCATGCCAGAGTCATGAGTCCCGACGGTAGCAGCAATACCCACAACCGGATTCTCAATACTGTCAGCATCAAACCGAGTGGTTTCATCAATGATAGCCACGAATTCCCTCGCTCCTTTTAGTCTAATTCTATCAATAATATTATCGAGTTATGGACGAAATACCACTATTTACAAACCGAAGACTAAAAGTAAAAAAGCTCTCCGACATGCAGAGCGCTTTTAGTCGCCTTACCTTTGACTTAGTGCTTTTTACCTCTCATGGTGACAATCATCGTCAGTACACTGCAGCCGATCAGGACAGTACCCAGATCTTGTATTATTCCTGCTAAGCCCAAACCTCCACCAATCATTAAATAGTACATCAAGCCAAACACTGCGCCCGCACTGCCCGCTTGCTGTTTATAATCGGTCAACGCAACACTAAGCACGTTTGGAATCGCAATACCGAATGACATGACGACGAACATCATAGGCGCAACAAACCAGATTGAGTCGAGCATGGCAAATACGGCAATCGAGCCCACAGCAAGAAGCAGGGCTGCCACACCTAATAACGTTCGATGAGAAAAGCTTCTCGATAGCATCGCTTTGTTTACGTAGCTTCCTACAAGCGTACCTAAGCCTAAAACAATGCCACTATAGCCAAACTGCTGAGCGTTAAAACCAAGCTCTGCAAAGCGAAATGCACCTAGCTGGTAGTAGGAAAATAGAGCCACGTTATACAGTGCAACCAAAACGGCAGATTGCCAAATTTTTACATCCTTGATCATACGACCACTCAAACTACAGAGTTGTAGCGGCTGTTTTTGTTGCTGCGTTTCTGGCAGTTGAACTAAGTTATAAACGAAGAGCCCCAGAGCCATCACAAATAAGGCTAGGAACACGTACTGATACCCACCTGCTTGCGATAGCTGACCACCCAACAACATTCCAAGTACGGGGCTGATGGAAATACCCATCCCCATTAGACTAAATACTTTGGCTAACTCTTCGCCACGAAAAACATCGCGCAGCATGGTTTGAGTTACCACAGAGCCGACCGCAATACCGAATGCACTGACAGCCCTGGCTAACATCACAGTGGTGAAGTTATCGGCTTTCATAGCAACAAGTGCTGCTCCGCCATAGATAAACAAACCCAATAGCATTGTCGGGCGTCGCCCCCACTTATCGGCTAATACTCCCCAAACGACAACGCCAACTGCGAAAGCCGAAAAGTATATCGATAGAGTTTGTGCGGCTTGTGCGTAACTAACAGCAAATGATTGTGCGATTGAACCCAATGCTGGGCTATAAATGGTTTCCACTATCTGCGGAAACATCAGCATGACAACCATCAGCCATAAAGACGGTTTCGTTTTCATATTGTGTCCTCATTAATCTTTAACATGGGCCGCATTATGGAGTAAGAACTCACTCGCCCATTAACAACATAAATACAGAAAACATCAAAATAAGGACATTAATAGGCCAGATAAAAAAAGGAGCCACGTTGGCTCCTTCAAAAGACACTGAAAAAGGGAGTTAGCTATTGAAATAGAGACACACACGGCGCCCATCCACTTCGCGAATATCGAATGGGATCTCGTAGATAGCTTCCATTGTCTCTTGCTGAACAACTTCCTCGACACTACCTGATTTAATGACCTTACCCTTCTTCATCGCCACGATGTTGTCCGAGTAGCATGAGGCAAAATTAATGTCATGGATCACAATCACCACCGCTTTGTTGAAATCATGCGCCAAACGACGGAGCGTGTGCATGATTTCCACGGAGTGTTTGATATCGAGATTGTTTAATGGCTCATCAAGAAACACGTAATCGGTATCCTGAGCGACGACCATCGCAATGAACGCCATTTGTCGCTGACCACCACTCAGTTGATCAAGGTATTTGTGTTGAATCTCTTCGATTCCTAAATGACCGAGTGCTTGGTCAATGATCTCGTTATCTTCCGCCGTCAAACGTCCACCAGAGTGAGGGAAACGACCAAAAGAGACCAGCTCGCGAATAGTAAATCGCATATTGATGTTGTTCGATTGGCGAAGGACAGCCAGATGCTTAGCAAGCTCCTTGGTATCCCACTGTGCAAGCAGCTTATCACCGATAACAACTTCACCAGCGTCACTCTCAGTCAAGCGGCTCGCCATCGACAGCAGCGTACTTTTACCCGCACCATTGGGACCAATGATCGACGTGACCTCTCCCTTCGGAAACAGCGCATCGGCATCTTGAACCACAAAGGTTTTGCCGTATTTTTTACTTAGACCTGTTAACTTAATCACTGTTATACCTCTTAATTAATTCTGTTTCTTAGTAATAAGAACAGGAAGTAGGACCCACCAACGAGATTGATAATGACGCTGATCGTCGTTTCAAATGCCAGTACTTTTTCGACAAACCACTGACCCGTTACCAGTAAAAATACCGCTAATAAACTGCTCGCTATGATTAGGAATCGATGCTGATAATGACTAAACATCTCACGGGTTAAGCTCACTGTAATGAGTCCAAAGAACAAAACGGGGCCAACCAACGCAGTCGAGATGGCGATCATAATGGTGATCAGAATCATCACCCGTTGGGTAAGCTGCTGAGTATTCACACCCAAACTGGTCGCGTTATCCGTGCCTAACCAGAGCACGTCAAGCTTAGGGGCGTAATAGAACAAAATAGCTAAGCAGAGCGATAGCGGGATAAGGCTCCAATACACCAGCTTGGCATTCACATTGTTGAAGCTCGCGAACATGGAGTTTTGAATACTGGCAAACTCATTCGGATCCACCAGCATGGTCAAGAACCCTGTTACGCTGCTAAAGAGGCTTCCGCAAACAATACCAATCAGCAGCAAAGTAAACACATTGCTGTCTTTGCGTTTAAAGTAGAAATGAAACAGCAGCAGTGAGAAGCCAATCATCACACAAGTCGAAAGCAAAAAGTTACTCATTGCGTGTATGACCCAAAAACTGGTGCTGCCAAGAATAACCACCATGAGAACTTGCACCATCAGGTACAAGCTATCAAAGCCCAATATAGAAGGCGTCAAAATACGGTTGTTAGTGATGGTTTGAAATACCAAAGAAGAAGCCGAGATTGCTACTGCGGCTAGGACAATCGCCAACACTTTGGGAATACGGCGCGATAGGAAAAACTGATAATTATCCGCCGTCAGTCCTTGACCAATAAACCATGCAATAATGGCCACACACCCAGCGACGAGCAAAGAGACTTTTAACGAATCACGCATTGCGCTTCTCCCTTAACACCAGATAAATAAACACCGCACCACCGAAAATACTGATGATCATCGAGATAGGCATTTCGTAAGGGAAAATAATGAGACGACCTAAGATGTCGCAAGCAAGCACCAAGATAACGCCCCAGTAGGCTGTCCAAGGCAATATCCGCTTCATGTTGTCGCCCATAAATAGCGACACAATATTAGGGACGATAAGACCAAGGAATGGGATAACGCCGACGATCATCACCACAGTAGATGAGCTTACTGCCACCAAGATAACGCCAATGAACACGATCTTTTGGTAATCCAGACCGATATTCTTTGCGAAGCTCTCTCCTACACTTGCAGCACTGAATTGGCGCGCATAGAAATACGCCAAAAGACAAGCGGGAACCGCGAGATAAAGGATCTCGTAATTGCCCTGCAACACGCTGGCGAAATTCGCTACCGTCCACGAGGACATGGTCTGAACTAAGTCATACTTGTAAGCAATAAATGTGGTCAACGCGGAAACTACGTTGCCATACATAATGCCGATGAGCGGTACTAACACGGCGTTCTTGAATTGCAGTCTTTGTAAAAAGCGTACAAAAATCAGTGTACCCGCTACGGCAAAGAAGAAGATGGCTCCTAGATGCAACCACTGGCTTGCACCGCCAAGGAAAATAAGCCCAACCACATAGCCTAGTAGTGCGCAGTCGATAGTGCCCGTGGTCGATGGAGACGCAAATCGGTTTTGCACGATCTGCTGCATAATCAGACCGGCAACACTTAAACCGGCACCTGCGAGGATAATGGCAAGCAGTCTAGGGACACGGCTGACGACATAGATGGAATAGGCATGCTCATCACCACGAAATAGATCCATGAGTGAAACGGAAGCCGCGCCAAGAACAAGAGAGCAGACTGCCAATCCAATGAGCAGCGCACTTGCCAGAATGTATTTTTGAATGGTCATTACAACGATGGGCTTAATAGGAATCCTAAACGAGAAAAGTCTCCGCCGGATTACCAGCAGAGACTTTCGGCAATTTATCTGATTAGTTCAGTGCTTTATCGATATCGCTGATCATGGTTTGCGTAGCAGTCACACCGCCGCCTGAGATATACCAAGCGTTAGGGTCGATGTAGACAACCTTGTTGTTTTTCGCAGCAGGCGTAGAGTTAACTAATGGATTGTTGAACAACTCTTGTGCCTTACCAACACTTCGACCGATGGCTTGTTCGCGATCCAGAATAAAAATGACTTCCGGCTGAGCATCTGCAACATACTCAAATGAAATGAGGTTTCCGTGAGCGCCTTCGATTGGAGCCACATTCTGACTGCTCGATTCAGCAAAACCAAAGTCATCAAAAACGATAGAAAAACGGCTGCCCTTATTGAACATGGCAACATTGCTACCGTTATTCATCAACATCAAGGCGTTCAACTTCTCTTTCGCAACTTTTGATGAAGCCTCGTCAAGTTGCTGCTGAGTTTCAGCGATTAGCGCTTCCACTTCATCTTGCTTATCGAACAACTTGCCTAACATACGCCAGTTCTTTTGTGCATCTTGCCAATATTGACCGTTGTCGACATAGAACATCACCGTTGGTGCGATCTGGTTTAGGTCATCGTAAACACGAAGCATGCGGTTTTCAGCGATAATGACATCTGGCTTCAACGTAAAGATGGCTTCGAAGTCAGGTTCACCAACAGAGCCTGTATTACCCGTCGTTTGTTTATAACCAGCCAAATACTCTGGGAGAAGTGAATGAGGAGCACCTACGGGTTTCACGCCAATACGGTCCAGCACATCTAAGCTACCATTGCCTAGTACAACGACACGCTTTGGCGTGCTGTCGAATTCACTCGTTCCTTTAAAGTGCTGAATAGTCACAGCGCCTGCTTGAGCGACCATAGCTAAGCTTGCGACTGCTGTTAACGCCAAACGCTTGACGAGACCAAAGGACTGACTCATTCCGATTTCCTTATATATTTTATGGTTATATTAGACAAGCTCATTATCACCCACAGTTAAATGGGAATCAATATCGTTTTCATAGTCAGTTGCAATTTTATTGTCATAGCGCAAGAAAGAGCTCTTTCACACTGCTTCCTTGTTTTGGCTTGTACTTAAGCAGCGAATCACAGTACAAATTGCAAACAATTATCAACAAAAGCACGCTATTGTTTTTACTCATCTCGGTTTTGTCATACTATGACCAAAATCATTTACTTATGAGCAAACTCCGAAGCATGGCGACCACCAAAGCGAAATACTCTGATATCTATCAAGCGATCAAGCAGCGCATTCTGTCTGGGGAATACAGCACCACTGAAAAGCTCCCTGGCGGCAGCGAGTTTGCCGAAGAGTTCGGTTGTAGTGAACTGACCATCAAAAAAGCACTGGATATCTTGGTAACGGAAGGCTTGGTCGTGCGCAAACGTGGCTCTGGCTCTTTTGTAAAAAGACCATTAGGTAATGCTGGCTATGCTCATCTGCATGGGACCAAAGCTAATGTTATTGCTAACGGTCAATCCGTAGAAACTAAAGTGCTCGAGTTTCAGGTCGTACCCGCCGACGAACATGTTGCCAAGCGTCTTAACTGCGATGTGGAAGATATGCTCTATAACACCACCAGACTGCGCATCATTGACGGTATCGCGTCCTCACTGGAAGAAACCTATATGCCAATCAGTATCATCTTAGGTTTAAAAAGAGAGCATGCCGAGGACTCCATCTACAGCTTTATTACCGATAAACTTGGTCTAAAAATACACAGTTCGACAATGGAAATTTCTGTCGTTAAAGCGAGTGCCTTTTACGCCGAGCAGTTTGGGATCGCTGAAGGAGAGCCACTGGTCAATGTAGAACAGGTAGTGTACCTTGATGATGGTGAGATTTTTGAGTACTCCAATGTGAAGCACCGTTGGGAGAATTATAAGTTCGCGACTAACTTCTTCAAGATTTAACGCCCTCTTTTTATCCTAGCTTGGTGATCGAGAGTCTCGCCGCTAAGTCGCGGCGAACTTTGCTAACACTGGCAAACCTGAGTCTTTCCCGATTTTACATTTTGTTTAAAATCACGAATGGACTCCTTGCGGATCTGTTTAAGATCCTCTCTATCAACAACGACCTCAGTATTAGGTTTCGGCTTAGCGCTGCATGCGTAAGTCTGAGCTCCATCAACTTCAACCAAACATGCCTTGCAGCAGCCGTGCTTGCGCTTGTTCTTTAAACACGGTGCAGGAATACGAACGCCCACTCGGCTTGCCAGCTCCACTAGATTTTTTTCATCGGCTTGTATAACGGTGGATTGACCATCGATAGTGATTTGGGAAGGCTTGAATTTGAACATGTGTCTCGTCTAATTAAAAAGTGTCTCTTTATAAGACGAAGAAACATCAAAAAAGACGATGCTTTTTTTATTTTTTGGTTTTGCTTCAAACTACCTAGCCAAAGTAGGATTTTTCCTCACCTTTCTATAAAACTGTGCGCGTAAGCACATGATATACCGAAAGCCTTCACATCTTGCAGCAAATATAATATGCGCGTTCCAATATAAGTGATAACTTTATTAGCACAGTGCTATCAAAAGTGATGAAGCACAGGAAGCTAATGGCCCATGGACTCAATCCAACTACGTGTATACAAAGAACGCTATCTTCGAACTGCGGCACTGTTTCGTCATGCGGTAAAAAACCATGCCATCATGGGCGCGCTTTTCGCTGTACTTCTGTTCTTAACTACAGACCTAAACAGTGAACTTTTCGCTTGGTATGCTTGTATGTGTTGTGTCATTTGGCTTCGTCATCTCTCTATTCAATCTGCCATTAAAAAGCTTGATTCTCTGACCGCTACTAGCCGTCGTTTTGATCTTATTTTTGCAGCCTCACCAATATTGAACGGCTTTGTTTGGAGTATTGGGATATGGCTTGCTTTCTCTCAAAATAACTTTCAAGTCACCATAGCGTCACTGCTTGTTGCTGCGTCTGTTGCGTTTCATGGGTACTCTTACCTCTCTTACAGCAAGACGAGTTACATCGGCTATTTTATTGCTGTGTTTAGCTTACCGACGGTCTATGCGTTTAGTGAGGGCTGGTATCTTATTGGGATGGTTTTTATATTTGGCATGTTTCACTTTGTGTTTTTCAACACTCATCAGTCAGACATCGCGACCTCGAGGCTATATGAACACTTCGAGCACACCCAACTTATCGCTAAGCTTACACAGGCAGAAAAGCAGCTAACCCGACACGCAAAGTTCGACAATCTAACTGGTCTTTATCGAAGGCGCGAATACGAAAAGCGCTTTGTCGGTCTTAAGTACACGGCACTTATTCGTCAGCAGTCCATCGGTGTTGCTCTATTTGATGTTGACCATTTCAAGCAGTTCAATGACACCTATGGTCACTTATTTGGTGATGAGGTTCTTGTCAAAGTAGCCAATCTCATCAAGATGCATGCCTCTAACACTGTCTTTGCAGGCCGCTTTGGTGGGGAGGAGTTCGTTCTGATTGGAATTTTCGACTCTAAAAAACAGTTTATCGAAGTATTAGAGCTGGTCCGCCAACAAACCGAAAGACTCGCTCTTTCCGAACACAATACATCGGTCACCATCAGTGCAGGTGCTTGCTTCCAACCTGCCACAGAGTCAATCGAGCTTCGTGATTATATTCTCGAATCGGACTCAGCGCTCTACCAAGCGAAAGCCTCAGGTAGAAACAAAGTTGTACAGTCAGATGAACTTAATCAACAGAAACAATATAGCTCAATTTCAGTCAGTTAATCCTCTTACTCTCTGCAGCTCGTCCATAGAATATCGATAAATTTCTTTTATCGTGAAGATCATTTTTTTTCGTTTTACTCCCCCCTCTTAAAGCCTCATAGTCGCGCCGAAAACTTCATCAAATCTTTCTTTTTCTTGATTTCCCACGACTAAATTTGGAGGCTCCGCTAGTGGAAAACACAACTGATTTCGCAGTAAAAACTGGTTTCAAAGTTCCTGTTATTGCGCTATCACTTTATGCCGTGGCATCGGGCTATCTCATGAGTCTGATCCCTCTGATGTTGAATCAGTATGGCATAGACGCGAGCAACGCAAGTTGGTTGGCGAGTGTGTTTTATGCGGGTCTGCTAGTTGGTGCGGTCATCATTGAACCTGCGGTAAAACATGTCGGTCACCGCGTCGCATTTATTGCTTGTTTGGCGCTGTTTATCGCGACCATCATCACTCTACCTCTAGTCCCAGTGGCAGGAGTATGGTTAGTTGCTCGCTTTATTGCTGGTATTGCGGTTGCAGGTGTCTTTGTCATCGTCGAGTCCTGGCTATTAGTCGGTGATGAGTCGAGCCGCGCAAAACGTCTGGGGCTTTACATGGGCTCGCTGTATGGCGGTTCGGCGCTTGGGCAGCTTGGCATTGGTTTTATTGGTATCGAAGGCAGTGTACCGTTCGTCGTGATACTCTCAATGCTGAGCGCAGCGATTATGGTACTGATGTTTGTCCCAACTCAGCAGCCGCAAAGTGCGCATTCCGCAACCTTGTCGCTTAAGCAGGTTGCAAAGCTTAACCATGCAGCGATCATTGGCTGCATCGTTTCGGGTCTAACGCTGGGCTCAATCTACGGTTTGATGCCAGTCGAGCTGACGCACCGTGAGGTGTCACAAACGAACCTAAGCGCACTAATGGCACTGGTTATTCTTGGTGGTATGGCAGTGCAAACCATCGTTCCAGCATTGATTAAAGTAGCAGGACGTACGCCATTGATGGGCCTTTTCTGTCTACTCGGTGTTTTTGGTGTGGGACTGGTGATCTTAAGCGACGACTTAAGTGTGTTGGCAATCAGTCTATTCTTGATAGGCATGGCAACATTTGCGCTCTACCCAATCGCCATTAATCTTGGCTGCGATAAACTGGACGAGAGCTTCATTGTCTCCGCTACACAGGTGATGCTGTTTTGCTACAGTATTGGCTCTGTGGCAGGCCCTATGATTGCTGACTGGTTTATGAATGGCACGCAAGGTCTGATGGCATACTTACTAGCAACCATGATGGCAACTGCTATCTACATGTTTATCGCTAGCATCCGTACCAAGAAGCATTTGGTGGCAGGCGAATAAAAGAAAGGGAGCACCGCAAAGTGCTCCCTTTTCAGCGTTGCTTTCAGTGTGTATTTTCTAGAGGTACGTTACTGCGTTGCACCTTTGGCAAAATTGGCGAGTGCTCCCTCGACTTTACTAAGCACTTTGTCACACCCTTCTATGTGATGTCGCGCAGCAAGATAGCTTGGGCTGTTATAAACAAGCCACACCTCTCCTCGATCGTCTTCCATGATCAGCGCCTTTTGCGGAAGGTCGATAGCGACACTTTGGCTACAAGCCATCAATGGCGATCCTACCTTAGGATTACCAAAGATGATGAGCTCAGTAGGTCTTAACTCTACTCCCACTTTTTTCGCCGAATCTGAATGCTTAACACGGGTAAAAATGGTCATGCCTTTGCTTTCCAGCAGACCTGCCAATTTATCCGCTGTCATCGACACGTCGTGAGTACTTTTAACTCGGACTAGCCCATCGTCAGTAGCCGAGGTTGACGCTAATACGCTACTGCTGATTACAATAGCGAGTCCAAACCATAACCTTATTAACTTCATCACTTCTCCTATCCGCGATCGTCACAAGATGAAATGAGTATAGTGCTCGCTCGCTAACCTAGCTCTATTGTTTTGTGAATCGTCAAATGCCTAATAAACCCAACATCATGACTGACAACTATGACAGCCCCTGTATAGCCATTGATGGCTTTAACAAGTTGCTGCTTAGCTTCCAAATCAAGGTGGTTATCTGGCTCATCCAACAACAAGATTGAGGCTTGGGTTTGATGAGAGGCAATGAGCATTGCGAGCTTCATTTTTTCTCCGCCACTAAGATCCAATACCTTTTGGTGCACCGAATCACGCCGAAAACCTATACCAGCAAGCAGCGTTCGTGCCTGTGGGATATTTAAGGATGCACAATGCGTGCATACTGCATCCAACATGGAGACATTAGAATCCAAAAAAGAGAAGTACTGGTCGAGATAAAAACACACTCCATTAACAGCCAAATTGTCATCGACGCTTGAGTGATGCTCTGTTTTCAAAAGTAGCCTCAGCAAGGTGGACTTTCCAGAGCCGTTAGCGCCTTTGAGCCAAACATGCTCACCAGAAAATATCTGAGCAGTAATAGGCTCTGACTCTATTCGCTCATGATAAAAGCCTTCAAAGTGGACCTTAACTCTCCCTGTCGACTGAACCTCACTGGTATACCATTTTTGTGGCTTGAGTTGCTCAAGTTGCGATTTTACATCCTGTATTTTTTGGTCGAGGTCAGCCATTTGTCGCTCGTTCTGCGCTTTTACCGCCGAATTGGCGAGTTGTGCGCCTTGTTTCTTGCCATCCATCAATATCTTCGGCTGGCTACCAGACGCCCGCAGCTTCTCGCCCCGACTCGCTAGCCTTTGCATCGTAAGGTCTCGACGGCGCGCTTTCTCTACTTTGACTTTGCGGGCTTTCTCTAACATTTTTGCCATCTTGTTGATCGCCGCAAGCTTTTGCTCTTTTTGGGTTATATATCCCTGATAACCGCCACCGAAACAGGTAATTCCCAAGCTATCAAGCTCGAAAATACGGTCGGTTTGCTCGAGGAAGGATATATTATGGCTGATCACTAGGATAGGTACCTGTCGCTGCCTTAGCGTTTCCACTAACCAACTTATGTGCTCGGTATCCAAGTGATTGGTTGGCTCATCGAGGATCCATCCATCGTGCTCTTGGTTAAGCAAACGATAAAGCCTGATGATTGCCCGTTGTCCTCCACTTAAATGGAGCAGTTTGGTACTTAGGTCAGTCGGCAACCGCAGTGACTCGAATAGCTCCGTCAAAGTTTGCTCAAGCTGCCAATCTGAATCGGCAATAAGATCAAACCACTGATTGTCGGTTGAACCTCGTGAAATCTGCTTGAGAGCTTCAAGCTTGTCCTCAACACCCAGGTAAGCGGCGATAGAGTAATCCAGTTCATCTTGTGACTCTTCTTGACGGTAAACACCAATTGACTTGGTGTTACTCCCCCACTCAACGCTTCCACTGCTGGGTTGAGAGTGTTTCGCAAGTATTGACGCTAAGTGGCTTTTGCCGCAGCCATTTTTCCCAACCAAGGCATTCACGCCAACAGGGATGATAAAAGAGAGGTCGTGAAACAGATCGTGACCGTCAGAAAATTGTTTTGATAATGAAATAGCATGAATTGTAGTCATACATCCTCCTTGGCAGAGCATGAGACGCATGGCATCACATACGACAATGTCGCGATAAATAGCAATGTCCTGATAGGTAGACAGGAATATAGAACGAGCCAACGCCCACTAACTCTGCGATTTCAAAAGTTACTTGTATAAAACGTTCGAAATTGAGTTAGTTGTTCATGTAGGCGTGCGCTCCTAGGGAAGTGTTGCTTGGAATTATACATGAATTTGCCCAAGTAACACGCTTATCGACAAGCAGTGTTACTGGGCTCGCAAAGTTATGTGGTACAGAGGAGCCAGCAATTCAGATTAACGCATTATCCAAGCAACTTACCTAAGTCCGCTGGTTGAGGTGCATCAGGGAACACTTGCTGTAGGGTTTGTTCATCAGCCCCCATATGTTGGCTAAGCACCGTTTTGAGCACTGAGCGCATATCGGTCGTCGGTTGCAAGTCACGACCTTCATATCGTTCACTTTCAGCAAGTCCAGGCCAGTCAGTAATGACATCTGAACCCTCAAGTGCCCCGCCCATAATAAACATGGCATTGCCTGTACCATGATCAGTCCCTTTGGTGCCGTTTTCTGCTACAGTTCGACCAAATTCACTGGCTGCGATAACCACAGTCGATTGCCATTTGTCGCCCAAGGCTTGTTTGAGTACATCAAGCCCTTTGTCTAACTTAGTCAACTGAGAAGCAAGGCGACCATTTGTCGTTCCTTGTCCTGAATGGGTGTCCCAACCGCCCAGCTCTAGTACCGCAATATTGGGTCCCTGTGGTGAGCTGATAAACTTACCCGCTTGACGCATCAAATTGTTAAACTGCTTATTCTGACTGCCTCCGCTGGTCATCGATTCAAGCTTCATGCTCTCTTCGAAGTTTGCTGATAGGGTTTCGTCATTTTGGAATAGCTCAGCCAGCAATAGGCTTTGTTCCTCCTCTGCTTTGAGTTTATGAGGGAACCAACTGCTGACTTTTACATCTCCTTGAACTATCAGAGGCATGCCAGAATCTATTGCTATCGCTTGCTGTGAGTGCTGCGTTGCTAAGAATCGGTTCATCCAACCAATTGGACCAAATGGGTCGGTGGTGCCGTTCTCAAGCACCTTTTGCCCATCAAAGTGAGAGCGCTCTCGATAACCCGTTGCACAAGCGTGCACAAAGCCAGCTTGCTCTTGTTGATACCATTGATACACATTCTTGAGCGCTGGATGCAATCCAAAGCCATCACTTAATGGCTGAAGCTGATCCTTCTTTATTGCGATACTAGGTCTGAGGTTGTAGTAATCCTCATCGAAACTTGGCACCACCACGTTCAATCCATCCATTGCCCCGCGCAGTGTTATCCACACCAGCACATTCGGACTCTGGGTAGAAGCCAATGACAAGTTGGGCAACATGGTGACTAAAGATGCTGCCCCGATGCCTTTAATAAAATCGCGTCTCGTTGCCATAGTACTCACCTGTATTGGAACTGTGGGCTCATCCACAGCACCACCAATTTCGACGTGGGATCCTGCGCTTTATCCATGGCGGTAAGAACGTGCTCATCCACCTCACTACCGTAAAGACGCTGGGTCATTTGAATCAGTTTGTCATCGACATTTTGTTTGCTGCGCTCCATCTGTCTTACTACCAGCTTGGCGATTTGGTTCGCAACTTGCCAACGCTGAGTAAGTGCTGATGAGGAGTTGTAATCAGAGTCTTTATCGGACCACCCTGCAGGCGATCCCGGCATGAAAGGCGGCTGTCCAAGCTGACGTAGCATTTGCTGCATCTGGCGCGCATTGGGCTCAAAGTCAGCACTACGAAGTACCGCAAAATACCACTCTTGAGGCGTCCGAAATCTCAGCTGTTGACTGCTATTTTTGAGCGTGGAGTTAATTAAAGTGATGTAAACAGGAATCAGCATCCCTTCATTCTCTAGCCACACTTTAGTGAGATCATCCACTAGCGAAGGATGACCTGAGCCATAGAAGTGTTGAACCAACTTGCTGCATAAATGCTTCGCGGTGTTTTCATGATTGGCTAGATCACGAAGGCAAGATATCGCTTGCTCCTCCCCCTCTTCCTCATAGACCTTACCCAGTACGTTGATAGCGCCTGGCTCATGCATGGCATCAACAAATTGATACCCTGGTCGATCTGTTTTAAAACTCACTGTCCAGCCAGTTAAACCTTGGGCAAGTTCAATCACATCGTTTTGTGAGTAGCCGCCATCGACCCCCAAGGTGTGAAGTTCAAGAATCTCCCGCGCCAAGTTCTCGTTAAGGCCTTTATTGCGCTTTTGACCCACTTTTGAGTTGGGCCCAATAGAACGGTGATTATCGAGATACATCAGCATGGTTGGATGCTGACAAACCGCAAGCAGCATGGAAGGAAAATCGATACTCCACAGCTCGCGAACCACCTCATTTTCGATGCCGGCAGCTATCGGACGAACGCGTCTGTTGTCTGCTGAAATGGCGAAGTGGTTACTCCAAAACTGAATCAACCTTTCCTGGAAGCCAAGCGGTGTAGTTAAGGTTTGCAGATTTCTCGCATGTACAATGGTTTGAAAATTTTCTTGGAAGAAAGCATTGCTAGATTTGGTGAAAAGTTTTTTCTCTTCTGGCGTTGTCGCTTCTTTTCTGCGGCGGTTTAAATCACCAAGATGCGCCAACATTTCTGTGGTTGACGGTAACTCAGTAATGGCTTTGTGAATGTAGGGGGTCGCTTTTAGCTGATCATTGAGTGCGGGTTCCTGTTTGGCATCGCCAACTCTGGGACCAAAACCAAAACGCTGAGAAACGACGTACTGGGAAGTACTGGTCTGCGCGGTCTCTTTACTTTCCATGGCAACCTCGTTGAAGGGGGCATACAAAAAGCATTGCACATCCACACCAAATTGCCTAGAGCCTGACCATAAAATCACAAACGGCGCTCAAAAATGAACGCCGTTTGTCTTTCGAACTACCAGATTTAACGCTCTAACGCATGTCGATTAAGAACGTTTAGGCTGACGGTAAGTCTTACCTGCTGTTTTGTAAGTATCGCTCGGTTTGATTTCGAACATAACGTCAAAGAACCACG
This sequence comes from Vibrio maritimus, assembly GCF_021441885.1. Lineage (NCBI taxonomy): Bacteria > Pseudomonadati > Pseudomonadota > Gammaproteobacteria > Vibrionales > Vibrionaceae > Vibrio > Vibrio maritimus. The sequence goes on along the minus strand of NZ_CP090439.1, from coordinate 1,101,558 downwards.
CGACAAACTTAATCACATCATCACCTTCGTTCATGATGTGTTCAGCGTACTCTTGCTCTTCACCGTTATCATCAACATCGTTAAACACGTGATAGATACGCTCTTCACCGTCAACCGTAGCCAAAGCAAATTGACCTGTTAGGCTTTCTGCTGCCTCTTTGATTTCTGGGTTTTCAGAGCTTTTCAGCTTGTTCAGCGCATCTGGAAGTGTTTTCAACTCACATAGCTGCATGACCAGCAGCTGAAATTCTAATTGTTGCATTCATTACACCTGGTTATTTGGCCATTTATAGGCTAGCCAATTTGGTCTCTTGTTTCTCAAGCATGGCATCGAGTTCATCACGACGCGCAATAAACTGCTTGAGCTCGTTTTTCGGGACAGAGTCTGCCATAGGAATGTTAGCTCGCATAGCATTTACTGGTCTTCCACGAGAAATCAACTCGTAATGAAGGTGTGGACCTGTCACGCGACCCGTTGCGCCGGACAAACCGATTCGAGTCCCACGAGTCACTTTCTGCCCTTTCTTCACCAAGATTTTACTCAGGTGAAGATAACGCGTCTTGTAGGGTCCACCGTGGTCGATAACGATGTACTTACCCGCGTACGGGTGGTTACGGACCATAGCAACAACGCCATCACCAGTGGTGTAGACATTAGTACCGGTACGAACGCCAAAGTCTGTGCCGTTATGCGGTGAAACTCGTCCCGTCACTGGGTGACGGCGATTTGGATTAAAGCCCGAAGTAATACGATGGTTCTTCACGGGATAGCGCATAAAGGCGCGCTGCAAGCTGTCCCCTTTCGCATCATAGTACTGACCGTTCGAATGTAGGTAAGCCGAGTACATAGCACCACGGTTAAAGATCTTGATCGCTTGGATCTCTGAATTACCCGTTGGCGTGCCTTCAACAAATTGGCTGTTCTTCACTACCTCAAAGCGATCGCCTGCTCGAAGATCGCGGGTAAAACTTAGCTTGTCTTTTAGCAGTGTGACTACCTGATCGATTTCGCGCGGGCTCAGTCCAAGCTTGTTAGCTGACGCAGAAAAACTACCGTTGATGCTGCCCACCATAGCGACACTCTCCCAGTCACCCGGGATAGAGATATCTTCGAACTCATAGCTTCCATCGTCTAGACGCGCATAAACCGCTTTTTCAGCGACATTACGACTAACTTCGAGTTTGCTTAGTGCACCTGTCGCTTCATCTTGCCAAAAGCGCAGACGATCACCGGGTCTAAGCGTATCAAGAACAAGGAAGTTCAAATCGGTTTCCATCACTGACATCATGTCACTGTATGGAAAGCCCAGCTGATCAAAGATCTGGCTTAGGCTATCACCAGATTTAACAAGATAAGCAAACTTAGGAGGGAGTTCGGCTTTCGCTGGTTCATCAGCGAGTACAGCTACCACGGGTGAGTCATTGAGATTGAGCTCAATGGTACCCTGCATATTTGAGTCAGGTAAGCTGTGAAGAAAGGCAAAGGCTGCCATAAAGGGCAGACCAAAAGCGATGCTTCTTTTGAGTTTTCGAGACGGATTCTTAGCCGTTGTTAATCCGTCTGCTGGTTGATTCGATTGCACAATGGTTCCGATGCATGTCCTAAACAGAGCCATTAGAGTAATGGTTTCCTAGTTCAAATGCACTCAAATGTCGGGAAAAGTAAGGTAAAACATGTGATGAGAGTGTAAAAAAGCGACGTTCGTCGTCAATTAAACGACCTAGATCTTGTTCTAAATTGGCGCTTTTTCCTTAAGTATTTGAATTCTCGTAAAACGATATATGTGGGAAAATTCGGCAATAACAGCGCCATATTATAATGCAGAACTAAGTGCATATGGATGCATTCTGTTTCAGCTTCGATCCATCATCTCGACCACAAAGGGCCCTTTTTATGTTAAAATCGCCGATTCAGGATTAGATGTAAAACGGATAATTTCATCATAACCCTTTGATTAAAATTACTTTAAACAAAGGATTTTCGAATTCTAATCAGTAATTCATTAAACATGGAGTTGGTCTTTATATTCGTGTGAACGAATATGTAAACCTCATAATTATGAGTTTTAAATCTCAAAAATACAGTATCGATTCAACTGACTATCAAGTCGGCCAAGACAACATCACTAAGTGGGGCATGGATGTCCACAACACAGTCTTCACCGCTTCAGCGGGCTTATCCATCCTCTTTATCGTCACTCTTCTCGTACTTTCCCCAGCAGATGCCAAAGCTGCCATCGACGCGGTAAAAGCCGCTGCGCTATCGAAATTCGATTTCGTCTTTATGTGGGGCGCGAACATCCTTCTGATCTTCGCAGTACTTATCGCCCTATCGCCACTGGGCAAAATTCGTTTAGGCGGCGATAACGCCACGACAGATTATTCAACCTTATCCTGGATCTCAATGCTGTTTGCCGCGGGCATGGGTATTGGTCTGATCTTCTGGGGTGTCGCAGAGCCTACTGCGTTCTTTACCAACTGGTTCGGAACACCTCTCAATGCAGAACCTTTTACACCAGAAGGTCGTGAAGCGGCACTAGGTGCCACAGTATTCCACTGGGGACTGCACGCGTGGGCTATCTACGGAATGACAGCGCTATCGCTGGCTTACTTTGTTTATAACAAAGGCCTACCTCTTTCTATGCGCTCTGTATTCTACCCACTACTGGGTGACAGAGTTTGGGGAAGAATTGGTGACATTATCGACGTAATGGCGGTTCTCGTTATCTTGTTCGGTCTTGCGACATCACTTGGTCTCGGTGGCTCGCAAGCGGCAAGTGGTATCAGCCACGTATTTGGTCTAGAAAATAGCTTATTGCTGCAGATTGCTATCATTCTGACCATCATGGGCTTAGCTATTGTTTCTGTCGTTCGCGGCATGGACGGCGGCGTTAAAGTGCTCAGTAACCTGAACATGATCATTGCCTTTGTCTTCCTTGGTTTCATGGGTATTTTGAACTTCACTACAGTGCTCGACTCCGTCACTACGTCGGTTGTAGGCTACGTGAAAAACATCATCCCTCTAAGCCAGACGTCAGGTCGTGAAGATACCACCTGGCTGCATGGCTGGACGGTATTCTACTGGGCTTGGTGGGTAGCATACGCGCCATTCTTCGGCATGTTCGTAGCACGTATTTCAAAGGGTCGTACCATTCGTGAGTTCCTTGTCTGTGTTCTCGTCATTCCAACCATAGTGACAACCGCATGGATGTCATTCTTCGGTGGTATCGCTATCCAGCAGATCATCGACAAAGTCGGCTTGCTTGGCATGGAACAAGGCATCACGGATGTCTCGCTGAGCTTGTTCTACATGCTTGATGCCTACCCTATCGGTAATATTCTTTCGCTGATTGCGGTTGCGCTGATCATCGTGTTCTTTGTAACCACACTGGACTCTGGCTCTATCGTTGTCGATAGCATGACTGCAGGTGGTAAACTTGAGCTACCAATCAAACAGAAAGTCGTTTGGGCAGTAATTTCTGCCGTTATTGCAATGGTAATGCTATGGATTGGTGGTACCGACTCCATTCAAGCACTGCAATCCATTACGATTATTGCCGCGCTGCCGTTTACTATCATTCTGATAATGGGCTGTGTGAGCCTTCTTAAAGGCATGTTGACTGAGGTTGAACAACCGGAAGTTGCAAGCAAATCTCGATAACGACCGACAAGCGAGTCTACGTCGACTTGCTTCAAATCGTGAAGAATAAAAAAGCCGCTCACTATCAAAAGTGAGCGGCTTTTTTTAACTTGTGGTGTTGAGTCTTGTCTTAGTGACTTAAGTCAAATCAAACTTGTGCAGTCTTAACAATACAGTTATCAGCACCAAAACCATTTGGCACGTATTGGTCTGCTTGGGCATCGTTGACCCACTCGTTTTCGTTCACTAGATAACGGAATTGGAACTCCGCATCTTTTGGTAGTCGAGTTTTGTATTTGAATGATTTGGTCTTGGCGACCTTCTTCATTGGGGTTGGCTGCCAGTCTAAAAAGTCAGCCATTAAAACCGCACTCTCCACATTGGTCGCATCTAACTCAAAGGTGACTTCTACTTCATCTTTTGTTTTAAAAAAGCGCTTATTAATCATCGCAAGCTCCATTTGTCTAAAAATAACAACATCAAAAAACCCATGTTATGTAATTAATGTCACATTCTCAAGTGTGCATTTCGCAACCATTTATTTCTGAAAGCTATTGCCCAGATCACGCTCGGTGCAAAAAGATGACTAACAATCCACCCATTTAAACGCTTTGGCTACGCAAACTAACGTGTCATTTTCTTCGGGAACTTCACTCATTGACTGCGCCTGTCCGTGCTTCTTAAACGTGAGTGTCATGCGGTCATCGGCTCTTGTCAGCGCTGAAATCTCTATTCGGTCTCCAGCAAACTTGGCATCCGACAAGATTACGCGTTGGCGCGCGCTGTCCCACTTGAAAAGCCCAAGATAATAAAAAACGCCAGAACCTTGATTGCTAACGGCAAAAGGAATAACGACCGCAGATAACGCCTTGTCGTCATAAATAGACTGTTGATAGCGATAAAGAAGATAAACATTACCTCGCTCCATACCGTCATCATAACTTCCCGCCGCAACTTGTTTTTCAGCATCGATATCGGTAAGCAGTGTAAAAGCGCTCGTTTCGGGAACCTGAATAGTCCATGGATTCGGAATCTTTAGACCCAAGATGGCTTCAACAACGGGATCGGCTTGCACATTTTGCTGAGAGGGAAATTTAGCAAGGATCTCTTCATCAGACAGAGAAAATCGATAGATACCTGCGACAATAACCACGGCAAGTAAACACAGAGGGATCAAAAGTATAAGGGGAATGGGGAGCTTCTTCCTAGGCATTATTATTATTCTCAATAACTTATTCATTCACTACAGTTTAGCGTGTTCTCTAAACTGCTGAAAGCATCAATCCCCACTATAATGTAGCCATGTTCACACAAACACTCACCATACATTCTATTGCGTATTATTGGTTACGATAGAACCATATAGTGAATAATTACCCTTTAATGATGAATAGTATTGCCAGCATTCAAAAAAAGGAGTAATCTTGCGCCCAATGCACAAATATGGATGTTTAGTGAATAAATAGGCGCAGGACGTCGCCATTATTAACTAGTTGTAACACGAGAGAAAAATGCAAAATAGTGCTCAATCTATGCCGAAAAGCGGCAAAAAAGGCAACTTCTGGATGTTCTTCATCCCGTCTTTAATCGGTCTATTCCTGTTTATGGCGCCTATCAGCTACGATGGCGGCTTGACGATTCCTGTCGCAGTTCTTGCTAAAGCTTTGCAAGCCGCTGTTGGCGATTTCATTGTACCTTTGGTCACGGCAATCATTGCTGTCATGGCAGCGGCGTCTATTTTAACTCGCATTTTTAAGCCTGCTTTCATCACAGACAACGAATTTCTGAACGGTCTATTCAACCCAACACCAATGTGGCTGGCTGTGCGCGTAATTGGCGGCATCGCGGTGCTGATGACCTACTTCCAGGTTGGTCCTGAGGCTATCTGGGAAGAAAACACCGGTGGTCTTGTTTTAGAAGGTCTACTGCCTACCCTGTTCGCTGTATTTATCTTCGCAGGCCTTTTACTACCGCTACTACTGAACTTTGGTCTACTTGAGCTGTTTGGTGCTCTGCTAAGTAAGATCATGCGCCCAGTGTTTAACCTTCCAGGTCGTGGTGCTATTGACTGTATGGCTTCTTGGTTAGGTGATGGCAGTGTCGGTATTCTGCTAACCAGTAAGCAATACGAAAACAAGTTCTATACCATGCGTGAGGCGGCAGTAATTGGTACTACATTCTCAGCAGTATCTATCACGTTTAGCTTAGTGGTTATCGCTCAAGTTGAGCTCGAACACTTGTTCCTACCTTTCTATGGTGCGATTTGTTTGGCAGGTATCGTAGCGGCGATCATTATTCCTCGCTTACCACCACTACGTAACAAGAAAGACACCTTCATCGATGGGACTAAACCATCAGAAGATGCTGAAGTGACCCCTAAGGGCCATACAACGTTCTCTTGGGGTCTAGACCTCGCTCTGCAACGTGCTGGTACTGTGACGTCTGCTAAGTCAGTATTTGGCGAAGGCGTTAAAAACGCAGTTGATATGGTGTTCGGCGTACTGCCAGTAGTTATGGGCTTGGGTACTGTCGCTCTCGTTATCGCTGAATACACGTCAGTATTTGAAATCCTGGGTACACCGTTTATCCCTTACCTAGAGTTACTGGGTGTACCTGAAGCCGTTGCTGCTTCTAAAACCATGGTAGTGGGCTTTGCAGATATGTTTATCCCATCAATCCTAGCAGCTTCAATCGACAATGAGATGACTCGCTTTGTCATCGCAGCGATGTCGGTAACACAGCTTATCTATATGTCAGAAGTCGGTGCACTACTACTTGGTAGCCGTATTCCAGTAAACATCGTAGAACTGTTTGTTATCTTCATTCTACGTACACTGATCACGCTACCTGTGATTGCGGGTGTTGCGCACCTTATCTTCTAAACACCAATAGAATTTTTCTCTTTCAAAGGCTCACCTCACAGAGGTGAGCCTTTTTTTATCCTATAAAACAAAATGATAGCTCATTTACTTTATATAAATATCAATTATCATATGCTCTTGCGTGAATAACTCACGTGAATGCAGTGGCGTGATCTTCGCAATGAAGGCGCGTAATCATAAGACTCATCGGATAATGAGTACTCAATGCGAATGAATCGCAGGACATAATAATGAATAAAATGACTAAAGTGGCCGCCATCGTCTTGGCAGCAACCACTCCAATTATATCGAATGCAGCAAACAATATGGTCGAAGCACGTGGTGCCGCCATGGGTAACACCGGTGTCGCGTCAGCTGACTACTTAACCGCAGGCTTATACAACCCAGCATTAACCGCTACATACAAAGACAGCGATGATGTTGGTTTGTTGCTACCAACATTTGGTGCGAGCGCTCGTGATACGGATGAGAGCATCACTACGTTGGACGATCTGCAATCATTAATTGATGAATATGAGAAAAACCCAACGGGCGATGTCGCTAAGCTCGCTGAGATCAACCGCCTATTGGATCAGCTTGAGGGCAACAGACCGACTACGGTCACTGCCAACGTTGGATTTGCAGTGGCAATTCCATCTAGCATTGTATCGAGCAACCTGTATGCGCGTGGCTACGCAGAAGCCATTGCAGCGCCATTAATCGCGCCAAGCCAAGGTGACACTCCAGATGCCATTGAAGACCGTTATATGGACTCTGAAGTACAGATGCAGGCATTCGCGAGCGCCGAACTTGGTCTAGCCCTGGGTAAGAACTTCGTGATTGCTGATCAAGACGTCTCATTTGGTATTACGCCTAAGTTCCAAAAGCTACGCACATACGCACTGATCGCTAGTGTTCAAGACTTTGATGCCGACAATGCAGAAGACAGCATGGTTGAAAAAAGTGCATTTAACTTTGATCTCGGTGCAGCATGGCACTATGAAAACTGGCGTCTTGGCTTATCGGTACGAGACATTATTCAACAAGAAATTGACGTCAAAACCCACGACGGAACTAAGATCGACAGCTACAAGTTAAACCCTATGGCGACCATTGGTTCAGCATACAATGGCGACTTTGTAACGGTTGCGGTAGATATCGAACTCACCAAGCAAGAGCGTTTTGCAAACCTTAACGACGAAACTCAATACCTACGCTTTGGTATCGAAGGCAACGCGTGGGACTGGGCACAACTGCGCGCTGGATATGAGATCGACATGCAAGACAATGCGGACAGTGCTATAACGGCGGGTATTGGCCTCAGCCCATTCGATGTCGTCAGTCTGGATATTGCGGGTAACTATGCGGGAAGTAATCAGCTTGGCGCTTCCGCAAACCTAGCTTTCACTTTCTAATTATCGAGTTAAAACGAAAAAACGGAGCGAACTCGCTCCGTTTTAGTATTTGGCAGTGTTGTTCTATACGACTAAGCGCTTAGAAGAAGTACTTAAAGCGTACACGTACACCTTTGTCATCATCTTCAGCAAAGTTGCCTGCTGCAGTCTGAGTGCTATCAGTCTTGTTATCAACTGTTGTGTAGTAAGCACCTAGGTAGATAGAGAAATCTTCTACTTGTAGTACGTCAGCAAACTCGTAAGATGCGTACCAAGTATCAACTTTCACGTCACCTGCTGCGTAGCTAGTAGAAACTTCTTTGTTCTCGTATTCGTTCGCTGCGTGGATGTAACCAAGACCGAAGCCTTTGTATAGTGCGTTCACACCAACAGACATGTTGTTCTCATCAACTGCGTCCATGTATGCGAAGTTTGCAATAAGGTTCCAGTCTGCAGTTGTGTAGTTTGCAGTCACACCGTAACCAGTACGGTCAGATACATCAACCTCACCATTCACACCTTGAACAACTACCGCATCTTTCACTAGGTTCGCTTCCATAGAAGCTGCAATACCGAAGTTACCTGCTTGGTAACCTACTACTGGGCGAAGTAGTACAGCATCTTTAGTGCTGATGATTGGTTGACCGTGGTAAGAACGGTCGCCGTTACCATCTACACCGAACAGTACGTCACGCTCACCAATCATAGATGCTAACTCAACATAAAGATTGTTGAAGTTTTGGCTGTACATTAGCTGACCGCTAGAACCACGACCACGACCTTCTTTCATTTGGTAAACGTAAGCAGAACCGTCAACAACTAGGTCGTTTGCTGTGTCACCAGAGTACTCTAGGAACGTATCTTGACCTACAGGGAACATATCGAACGCTTCGAAGCGACCCATACGTAGATTCCAACCATCTTGTGCGCCGAATGCGAACCAAGCGTCATCTAGAGCTACGTTGCCGCTGCTTTCCATTAGAGGTTGAACGTTTACTTGGAATACGTGACCAGTGTCTGTGTAGCGCTCGCCTGCAAACTCAAGAAGAATACGACCAGTTTGGTCAAACTCTTTTGCTGTTTGAGAATCGCGGTCTTGGAAGTTGAAGTCAAATTCAACGTCACCACCGATTGAGAAGTTACCTGTCTCGTTATCAACGATGCTGATACCCGCGTTTGCAGCCATTGCAGTAGAAACCAATACTGCAGCTAGCGATAGCTTAAATGTGTTTTTCATTATTAACCCCAAGGATTGTAATTGTAATAAGTGTTTTTTTTATATTTAAAAGCTCTTTGTCTGTAGTGAATGTATTGGGGAACAACCTAGCAACACATTCACACGTCACATCAAACAAAAAACTTGAAATCATTTATCGAATGAACGAGAGCAATTTTGGGGAAATTCATTCACCCCATCAATCCTAAGAAACTGAAAATGCCTACCTAAATCACGCTTTTAGAAAAATAGATAAAGCCAATTAAATCAATACCTTATATATAAATAAATATACATTTAGCTTTAAAAACATTTATTGAGGCAATTTATGGGAACTTTCAATCAATCCGCAGTCTTATAGTGATATTCCTCACACTAATCTATTGATAAATTCATTAATCGCATGTTAACGAGTTGCTGCAAATTTGAAGCAAGACCGTATCACTAAAGGGCTCTGTGCATTTTCGTTGCCGCTTGTTATACAGAGTGCAGGCTAGACAACAAACGAAGCTCGGAGCCTCAAACCAAGACTAGTCACTAGAGTGCATAAACTTTTACTTGCTATCAGTCGCATATCGTCTAATTTATGTAGTAGGGAACCGAGGGAGGGAGTCGTATGAATCAAACGCTAGAAAAAGACATTGTTGATGCTATCCACCGTCTAGACGATGAACAGCTAAGAGATGTTAAGCTATTCGTCGACCGCCTATTTAGCGATAAACAAGTTAAAGCTCTCGTTACTGACGAAGAGTTAGACATGATTCTTGAGCTCAGCTCGTCAAAACAGCGCTTCCGATAATAACCACCCAGGCGCTGAACAACTCACCGCTCTCCAGCTCTTCATTTATTTGAAAGGCTTATAGAAGACAAAAAGGTCAGCATCCGCTGACCTTTATTCGTTATAGCATGTTGCTAGTTATACTGTATCGAACCGAGATAGTGGATAGTACCAGTGACACCAGACAAGTAGAGCTGATCTAGGTCCGCCACAAACAGTCGCGATGTAAACACAGTTTCACCACCATCACAGAAAATCTCGATGCTTGAGTTATCGACGAAGATTCTCACTCTGTTATGTGCACCGACGCGTTTTGCGTAACGAGCTGTTCCGAATTGCTCTGCATGCACATCGGTTACCTCGGTTCTATCGAGTTTCCACTCACAATCTATACCAGAGAACACCATTTTTTCGCCGCTTTGGTTAGCAAACTCGATGGAGAAACTCTCTTCAACCAAGACGTCCAACTCAAATGCACGACTCGCTAACTCCGTCTTAGCAGCAAGTGAGTGAGCACTTAATCTCAATGCTTCCATTTCAATAAGTGGCTTTTGAATCAGTTTGTTACCGCGAATTTCGACTTCTCTGGGCATGGTTAGCATATGTGCCCAGTAGTTTTTATCCGTTGGGTACTCGCTTTTCGAATTGCCAAGCCAACCAATCAGGATTCGCCTACCCTGCTCATCGAGATACGTCTGAGGCGCGTAAAAGTCGAAACCTTTGTCTAACTCAAAATAGCCTTGATTCTCAAACTTCAGGGTTTGTGTATCAATTGGCTTGCCAACAATATAGACCACGGAAAAGACGTTCTTGAGATCATATTTGTTGTCGGATGAAACGCCCTGAGGAGAGAAGATAAACACGCCGCTATCGTCTTCTTCATAGTAATTAGGGCATTCCCACATAAAGCCAAACTGCTCAAGACCAATATCGACATTTCCCATATAGTGATAGCTATCGATCGATTGACCACCATAAATAGCTAACTTACCTTCATTTTGGTGGCTTTCAGCACCAATTAGCATGTAGTAGCCATCATCCCGCTTTATGGTGACAGGGTCACGCATGTTGTGAGTGTAGTGCTCTGGGTTGAAATCGACAACGATTCCCTTTTTCTCGACATTCCCCTCTTTATCCATGACAGCCAAAATCTGAGTCGGATGACCAGTGTCAGGCTCTGGGACATAGTGCGCGGTATACAACAGATTCAATTGGTCATTTTCCACCACTGCGATACCAGTATGGCAGCCGTGTTGGTCGTAATCTTGATCAGGATAAAGCGCAACACCTCTGTCTTTAAAGTTGACAAAGTCTTTAGTCGAGACGTGATACCAGTGTTTTAGGCCGTGCACCGGACCCAGAGGAAACCACTGATAAAAGATGTGGTGTTCACCATTGAAGAAACTTAGCCCATTAGGGTCATTCACCAAGCCGTGCTTTGGTGCGATATGGTAGCTTGGATAATAAGGATCATTTTTGGTGAGTGAAGCAATGTGCTGTAAGTACTCATCCGAAACTTCGTCTAGCCTAACCATACGGTTTTGACGGTTCGAAAAATCCATAACGACTCTCTTTAAAACTGAAAATAAAAAATCCCCCCATGTGACTCGCTCATCCATGAGGGGATAAAAATCAATGTATTAGTTTGCTTCTTTGTAGAATAGCTTGGTCATTACAAAGGCTACCAATGCCGCGACTAACATAACCACAACGTACATGCCTAGACCACCACCCAAGTAAAGCAACATGCCTGGTAGCATAGTGGCACCAGTACCTGCCGAGCCAATACCAGCAATAGCACCGATACAACCACCAATCGCACCGCCCACACAACCGTAAAGGAACGGCTTAACTCGTGGAAGCGTCACAGCGAACATCGCAGGCTCAGTGATACCAAATAGTGCTGGTAGCGCTGCACCAAACATACCCGACTTTTTCACCTTGCTGGTTTGCATTGTCATCACCGCCATCGCCGCACCAAACTGACCAGCAATTGCTGCTGTGCCCAGTGGATTGATGTAGTCAAAGCCAGTCTCTGTCACCATCGCAATCGTAATTGGAACAATCGTATGGTGCATACCTGTCACAGCCATGAACTGAATAGCGCCACCGTATATGAGACCGCCAATGCCGTATGGGATTTGCAGGAAGTAAACCACGATATCAGTAATGAACTTTTCAATACCGAGTAGTAATGGACCGACAAATACCAATCCAGCAATCAGTGATACTAGGAGCGTGATAAACGGTGTAAGGATAAGATCCAGTACCTCCGGCACGTATTTACGAGAGGTTTTTTCGACCATAGCGGCGAACCAGCCCATAAATACTGCAGGCAGTATTGAGCTTTGCAGACCGGTAACCGCAATCTCAAAACCAAAGAATGGAATCATTAAGGCTTCTGCATTACCAAACGCCACATCCCACTTGTTAGCCAATTGCGGTGCCACCAGCATCAAACCTAAAACGATACCTAGGACAGGGTTACCACCGAACACTCGCATGGCAGACCAAGTCACCAAAACTGGGATAAAGATAAAAGCGGTATCGGTAAGGACTTGAGAAAGCGTCGTTAGCTGAGGTGATAATTCAACACCGAATCCACTAACGATCAGTCCGCGCAATCCCATGAGCAATCCCGTTGCAACGAGAGCAGGGATAATCGCAACGAAGATGTCTGAGAAAGTTCGAGTAACTCGTTGAAACGTGCTACCAGATTCTTCCTTCTTAGGTGCTGCGCTCGTTTCTACTTCACCGTTGCCGGTTAGCTCAGCGAAGACTTTGCCCACAAAGCCAGTACCTAAAATGACCTGATGCTGACCATTTTTAAAGAAGTAACCATGAACACCCTCTGTCTCACCGAGTTGTTCAGCGTTAACTTTTGAGTCGTCTTTGGTGACGACGCGAAGACGTGTTGCGCAGTGCGTCAACTGTTCGATGTTGCCTTCACCACCGAGCAAGTCCATGACTTGCGATGCGACAACTTTAGCATTTCTTGCCATTGTTTCGTTCTCTCCTAAGAGCACAAAATAGTAACCTGTATTCAACGTGTATTAATGTAATACAGGAAGAATACAGGATAAACCTTTTTATGTTATTGAACGTGAGAAACGTGCTTGTCATCACAATCAATAATAGATAGTGAGCATATAAAAAAACCACCTTATAGAAGGTGGTTTTCGGTAGCTTAAACGTCGATCAAAGCCTAGCGACGATCTCGAAGTCATAAACGCTAGATTTATAGTAGACCACTGAATACTCGTAAGGCTCGGTCTCATTTCGATAGTTAACCGATTCATTGATCAAGATAGGTTCCAGCGCGGCGACCGATAACTTATCTTGAACAGACTCACTGGGTAAAGAGGGTTTGATCTTTTGATGAGTTTTCACCATTTCAATCCCCTGCTCTTTTAAGTAAGCAAATTTAGAGCCTGACAATACCTGCTCATTTAAGTCTGGTAGTAGCGCCACCGGTATATAGAAATCCTCATAAGACACGACATCACCGTTCACAACACGCAGACGACCACATCGAAATAGCTCTGCATGAAGCGCGACCTTAAGCTTATCTGCTAGGGCTTCATCAGCGACCGTCTTTTCAAAATGAATAACTTGGTTACTGGCCTCTAGTCCTGCGCCTTGCAACTCCTGAGCAAACCCCGCCATACCTAAGAAATCATGCTTCAATTTCTGGACTGCGACATAGGTCCCTTTACCCTTTTCCGATACCGTATAGCCAATATCGGCGAGTTGCCCTAACGCCTTACGAACGGTAACTCGACTGACCCCTAGGCTCTCTACTAGCTGACTCTCAGAGGGCAATTTCGACCCTTGTGGATACAGCCCATCATCGATGCGTTGTTTTAGCGTATCGGCGACTTGTATATAGAGGGGTTGTAGTGATTTCGAGTCCATGTGGCGCTAACGTCTCCTGTAATGAATGCGAGCAGAGATGCTTGTGTTACTTTTATAGTCCTTATTAGACAAGGTCTTTTGCAAACAATCAAATACCTTCAAGGCGAGCTGTTGGCAATCCTGTTCTATGGAATCGATTTTTAGCGGCAAACAATCGAGAATCGAATAATTATCGAAAGTAGCAAGGCGCATCGATTGCTGTGATGCATCCGCCATCAAATCATGCTCGTTAAGGTATCGCAGTACACCCTCGAGCAAAGAGTAGGACCCGGTAAAAAGCGCCTCTGGTAAGCGACCTAATTGCTCGACGCATTGTTGCATCATGTCATAGCCACTTTGCGGCTGATAATCCTGGTTGAACACTAATTCTGGCTGCAATAACAGTTCTCGCTCTTTCAGCGCATCCACAAAACCCTGATAGCGCTCTCGACTCGGAGATAGTGACAGTTGCCCTCCAATAAACGCACATTCTTGTGCATTTCCCGTCAATTCGAACACTATCTCTTTGGTAGAATCATAGGCATTTGTAGTGACGACACTAAAGCGTTCTGACTCGAAGCCTCGATCAAAAAACACAACTGGTGTTTCTTTTTTTAGGGTTTGATAATAGTCATCATTGTCTAAACATGATGCCACCATCATGCCATCAACCTGACGCTCAATAAGATTAGCGACCGCTTTTTTCTCTTGCGATGGATCGTCATCTGTCGAAGCGATCAACAGCTGATAACCTGAAGCAAGGGATAACTGCTCTAGTGATTTAGCGATAGCAGCGAAGCCCATATTGGTAAGATCAGGAATAACTAAGCCAAAAGTCTGTGTTTTCTTAGACTTAAGCGCCCGTGCATAAACACTTGGCGAATAGTTATTCTCATCAACGACCCGTAACACGCGGGCTACCGTCTCTTTATTAATACGGTGCTTTTCTGCATGTCCATTCAAGACAAAGCTAACGGTCGATTTAGAAACCCCGGCTAGCTCCGCTATATCTGCGAGTTTTAACTTTTTACTCATCGCGCTTTACTTCTGCTTCCTGCTTATTTCTTCTATCAAGGATCAACTTCACTAATCGTGATCGTGTTTTAGATCACAGTTTTTACTGCTTTCACTATGTTGCCTATTAAAACACATTTTCTTTGCTAAATCGATTTAGTAAACTGCCAGCAAATCGATTAAGGCAGGAAATTTGTTATGAGTAAGGTTTGGGTAACGGGCGACGCCGTTGTAGATTTGATTCCTGATACGGATACCACGTATCTAAAATGTCCTGGTGGCGCACCTGCCAACGTTGCTGTTGCAATCGCTCGTCTAGGTGGCGAGACAGGCTTTTTTGGTCGCGTAGGTCAAGATCCTCTCGGTCGCTTTATGAAGCAAACGCTGAGCAATGAGAAGGTCAACACGGACTTTATGTTGCTTGATGACGCACAGCGTACATCTACCGTTATTGTTGACCTCGATGAATCGGGTGAGCGCAGCTTTACCTTTATGGTTAAGCCAAGTGCCGACCAATTTATGCAAGTAAGCGATATTCCTGAGTTTAACGCAGGCGAGTGGTTGCACGTTTGCTCTATTGCGCTTGCTAATGAGCCTAGCCGTGGTGCCACACTAGAAGCGATGAAACGCATTAAGCAAGCAGGCGGCTTTGTCAGTTTCGATCCAAACCTTCGCGACGAAGTGTGGGGCGACCAAAGCCTTATCAAGCCTGTGTGCCAGCAAGCAATCGCTATGGCCGATGTGGTTAAGTTCTCAGACGATGAACTGATGTTTCTAACTGAAACCGACAACCTTGATGCAGGTATCGCAGCGCTTGGTGAATACAACAATACACTTGTGCTCATTACTCAAGGCGCAAAAGGCGCATTGGTTATTCGAGACAGTGAGCAACAGCTGATTGCCGGCACGCCAGTCAAGCCGGTTGATACCACAGGAGCAGGCGATGCTTTTGTTGGCGGCCTATTGACTCGCTTATCTAAAACAGCAGATTGGATCAATGATGAGACAATCGTTGATGCGGTTCGCTGGGCAAACGGCTGCGGCGCTTTAGCGACAACGCAAAAAGGGGCGATGACCGCGCTACCAAGTGAACAAGCCCTTATCGACTACATCAAGTAATCTTGTGCCCCTTGCTACGGTAAGGGGCGACTTCTTTTCCCCTTATCCCCGCTTACCCTTCATCAAGCGTTATCGTCACGATAAACAACCTAAATTGAAGCATGCTGTCTATTTCTTTATAAAGCGCCCTCCCTGTTTCTAACAACGATGGTGCATCATGCAAACACTGATCGACAACCTGACCCAACATGGCTATTACGTTTGGGATGACTTCCTCTCTGCCGAGCAAGTTTCAGCTCTCAAAGAGTGCTTACCTGAAGAGTGGAACAAAGCGCGTATTGGTCGTAATGATGATGTGATGCGTGAAAGTGCCATTCGCAGTGACAAGATCTGTTGGCTTTCACCCGATCTTGGCGATCCAGTGGGGCAATTTCTTAGCAAGATGGAAATCATTCGCCAAACCGCTAACCAAAACTTTTTCTTGGGGCTATTTGAGTATGAGGCACATTTCGCCAAATATGAGAAAGGCGATTTCTACCAAAAACATCTCGACTGTTTCCGTGGCAATGAGAACCGACGTCTGACAACCGTGTTTTACATGAATGATGAGTGGAGCGACGAAGACGGCGGCGACCTGGTGGTTTACGATCTCGATGACAGCGAAATCACACGTATCAAACCAAAATCTGGCCGTTTGTTTGTGTTCTTCTCTGAGCAGTTCCCACACGAAGTACTGCCTACCAATCGCGAGCGGTTTAGTATTGCGGGCTGGTTTAGAACAAACGGAGTCAAGGACAACATACTAGATATAGCGAACTAGGATCAGCGCCAGTTGAAGCACAACTGGCGTTTTTGTTTGTCTAGAGCTCACCAGAGTCAGGTTTAACCTTAAACTCCAATACCTTAGGCGCACACACATCAATGCATCGACCACAGCTGATGCAATCTTGGCTCATAATCCGTCGATCACCAGACTTGAGTGGCTGTCTTAATACATCGGGCTCAGGACACATGTTATAGCAGTCCATACACTTGGTACAGGCCTCGCGCTGTGTCGCTTTCACGCGAATAAGGCTCTTGCGACCGATCACACCATAGGTCGCTCCAAGTGGACAAAGGTGCCCGCACCAACCGTGCTCGACTAAGACAAGATCAAGCAAGAATACCAGAGCAATTAAGATCCAACCGGCTCCCATACCAAAAACCAAACCACGATGAAGTGTCGCGACAGGATCAACCCATGCCCAAAGCAGCGATCCTGAGACAGCACTGCCGAGTAAGATCACTGGGATCAACCAATAGCGAATCGTCGGCGACCATTTGAAGCTGGTTTTGAGGTTAAGTTTGCGACGCAGCCAGGCCGCGGCGTCGGTTACGATATTCAATGGGCAAACCCAAGCGCAAAACGCGCGAGGAGCTAACAAGGCATAAAAAACCACAACGATAGTGACACCAATTAAGGCATTCACCTCTGGCCAATGTCCGGTAGCTAAGGTTTGCAGGACCAATAAAGGGTCACTTAGCGGGACAGTACCTAGCAGCATGCTAGAGGACAAATTACCCTGTAAAATACCCCACGTAGGTCCCATCATAAACAGACCAACGATGGTGAGCTGACACAACCTACGTAGAATCAAAAATCGATGAGCTCGCCACCAACCCAATTCTCGAATCGCGTCTTTACCTGCATCTTTTGCGAGATTTTTAGCCATTATTTCCTCCCGTCATTGATGCGGATATGCTCGGTTGGTGCGATATCTGGTGTTTCAGGGAATTGCCCATCACGCAGCTCAACCTTCTCTTCCCAGCCAAGCTGGTAGTGGTCGCCCATATGACCCTTCGCCAGCTCGATAGGCACCACTTTAATCACCGGCACTTCAGTTACACAGGCCTGTTCACACTTACCACACCCCGTACATGCGTCAGAGTGCACCGTTGGGATAAACATAGCGTGGTATCCGGTGCGCTGGTTTCGAATTGGCTCTAGCGTGATGGCTTTGTCGATAAGCGGGCAAACTCGGTAACAGACATCACAGCGAAGTCCCTGCCAGTTAAGACACTCTTCGTGGTCGATCAAGACCGCGAGTCCCATTCTAGAATCATCAATATTGGTCAATGAATGATCGAGTGCCCCACTTGGACACGCCACCACACAAGGGATGTCTTCACACATCTCACAGGGAATGTCGCGTGCCGTAAAGTATGGCGTACCCGATGCTACTGGTGAAAGTAAGGTTGCCAGCTTTAGCGTATCGTAGGGACATGCCTGAACACATAGCCCGCAACGCAGACAGGCTTGATCAAATTGGTTGCCTTCTAGCGCGCCAGGTGGGCGAATAGGGACACCGCCACTGGTTTTAGCTTGCCCTTGTTTAGACTGCAATCCCAAAACGGTTGCAGCAGCACCGACACCTACGGCGGTGCGTGCGGCGTCGCGGAGGAATCGGCGTCGGCTTTCTGAGGTTTTATTTCGTGACATATGCTCCGCCTTATTGGTGACTTATAACGTGCATTTATGCATAAGGCTTTCCCATAACTGTAATGGGAAAAGTGTCATTTGAAATAGTGCTTTGTGGTTATACGAGGGCTGGCTTGATATTTATCAAGTTAGCCGCGTTACTTTGATCACAATGCGGCATTCTAGTCTGCATTACACATATGTGACAGCGTCACTTTTAGGTGCGTAATGGCTTACAGAAGTATAGCCTACCGTGCTGATGAGTTTATTGATAAGAGTAGGGAACAGCGCGTCCCAGAGAAAGAAACTGGAACGCGCAGGGATTCGATTATGCAGTTTTAACGGCTTTAGCCTCCGGGGCTTTCGAGTCGGTTTTCGCGGTGTTAGCTTTAACCGCACTCACCTCTTTGCTGGTTTGACTTTTCAAAGATACAACTTCTTTTTCAGGTAACTCTGCGGTTTCACCGAAAAACTTACCGCCCGGTTCGATGCTCAAGTTGTTACTCCACACCTTACCTTTTACGCGACCATTCGCAAGGATTTGAATCTGCTCCGCGTGACAGTCACCCTCTAAGATGCCGTTGACCACAAGCTGCTTGGCAAACACCTCTCCTTTTACGCGACCAGATTCAGCAACCACTAATACCCCTTCGATATGCAGTTGACCATCAACTACACCATCGACTTGAATATCGTTTTCTAGTTTGAGTTTTCCGCTAATAACACAGCCTTTGGCGATGAGAGTTGAAGCTGCTGAGCGACTCTTTGTTCCACTGTTTTTACTAAAGATTCCCATCTTATTGCTCGTTCCTTTTTAAAAATATCTTCGAAATCATTCACGCCCCACTCCACAAAGGGTTTGGGATCCAGTGCTCGCCCAACAAAGCGAACCTCATAATGTAGATGTGGACCGGATGACAACCCACTATTGCCCGAGATGGCAATCAGCTCACCTTTACGGACAAATTGCCCTGGACGAACTTCAAAACCTTTTAGGTGTGAATAGGAGCTAGAGAAGCCAAATGAATGCTGCAATCTAAGGAAGTTTCCAGAGCCTTTGTTGCTGCGTCTGGTAACCTCAACGACACCATCCGCTGGCGCATAGATTTTGGTTCCGGTATTAACCGCAAAATCCAAACCACGGTGCATTTTGTATTTTCGAGTGACTGGGTGTTGTCGCTTACCAAACTGAGAGGAAATGCGCTCTTTCCCTACAGGTGAACCGCTCGGTATCTGATTGAGCATGGTCATACGCACGTTAGAATGGATTGCAGCTGCATCAAGTCGCGAATCGAGGTCAATGTCATCGGTGGGCTCAGAAACCCCTAACACCTTTTCTAGATCCGCTAAACGCTCAGAGACTAATGTAATGCGCTCTTCCCGCTCAGACAGATCTTGTTGAAGACTCTGCTTAAGGTCTTGCAAGTTTGCTAGCTCATCACCAAGGGTTTGTGACTCACTTGCCAGCTCTGCCTGCTTTAGCTCGGCGTAATCCACTACCTCATACAAATGCTGAATCAACAAACCAGCGCCTAACACTAGCACCAAACCAATCCACGCGAGACTCTTTAAGCTGCGGCGCATTGATTTACTCAATTGCCAATGCGAAGAGCCGTTAATCGTTGAAATTGAGATGGTTAACTGATCTTTCATGATAGTACGGTATTCCCTAACCCTGATTCCTTTACTTAATCCACGAAGCTTAATCTACGAAATCCCTATGACAGGTACTAGTAAGAAACAGCAAAAGTGTGTCAGGACGTGATGTGGTTTCAGACAATTTAGAAAAAAACGTATTACGTTTAACAACTGATTAAAAACATCCGCAACAAAATCTTCTAGCTGGGTCGTAGCAATAAACAGATGCACTGTGTTAACTTGCCAAAAAACAGCATCAATCTGCGAAACAACAGTTAAAACCGAGGCTTATATTGAAAATTGCACACATTGGCATGGGTGATATAGCCCAAAAAGCATACCTACCATTCACGACATCTCAAGCAGATGTTCATCCCATATTTTGCACTCGCGATACAGCGACTCTTAATGCGCTGGCAAGCAAATATCGTGTTATAGACACAACCACTCAGTATCAAGCTGCCCTCAACTTTAAGCCTGATGCGGTGATGATTCATGCGGCGACCTCTGTGCACCCAGAAATTGCCAGATATTTCCTCGAACATGGTGTTCCAACGTTCGTTGATAAGCCGCTGGCAGATAGCTATGAAGAGTGTGAAAACCTGTATCAACTAGCAGAACAAAAACAAGTACCGCTTTATATCGGCTTTAACCGTCGTCACCTGCCTTTGATTAACCAACACTCCCTATCGGATACGGGAACTCTGCAATCGCTACGCTGGGAAAAACACCGCCATGCACTTCCAGGTGATGCGAAAACCTTTATTTTCGACGACTTTATTCATCCATTGGACAGTATCAATCTAAACGGGAGCATTGAGTTCGATGATATCCATGTCCAGCACCAAATGGATGGTGCTAAGCTAGCGCGACTTGGTGTGAAGTGGCAACAAGGCGGCGTGATCTTTGAAGCCTCGATGAATCGTCAATTTGGCATCACACATGAAGTCATTAGCAGTAGCCACGATGACAGAGCCTATCGCTTTGACTCATTTGTGTCAGGTCAATGCTATCAAAACAACCTTGTAGAGCAGGTTCAGCTCAAGGATTGGACACCAATGCTGGCAAGTAAAGGTTTTCACAATATGTTTGATGAATGGAAGGATGTCGTCTCCAGCGGCAAGATGCCACTAAAATTAATCGAAAGAAATCTTTCGACTCATCGAATTGCTCAAAAGCTACTTGACTTCATAACTTGATGAAATTCAGCTAGAAATTCACCACTGCCCTTCTAATATTGATAATAGAAATCTGTTAGAAGGGTTATGTATGAAACGTTCGCTGCTCGTCATCTTTCCACTCGTCTTAGCACTACTTGGCTGTCAGAATGACGACAACGGTAAGGCGTTAGGCACGTTAGAGAGAGACCGAATTTCTTTCTCCTCAACGGCAAGTGAAATCATTCGCGAACTCCCCGTACGTGAAGGAACCAGAGTCAAAACCGGTGACGTACTAGTGCGCCTAGACACCAAGCGCCAAGAAGCCGTGCTTGCTCATGCGATTGCTGAAGAAGCTAAAGCCAGTGCCTACTTACTTCGCCTTACCAATGGTGAAAGACCTGAGGACATCGCCGCGGCAAAAGCGCGCGTCGACATGGCAGAAGCCAAATTAACCGAGGCTCAGAAAAACTACTCGCGCGCCTCTGAACTAGTCAGAAAGAAACTTGCCAGCCAGTCTCAAAAAGACCAAGCCGTCGCTAGTCGCGATACCGCAAGAGCCGAGCTTAACTCAGCCAATGAAGAATTCTCAAAGCTAACTGCAGGTTCCCGTCCAGAAGACATTACTCAAGCTGAGGCCGCACTTGCAGCGGTGAGAGCGGATGTTGCACTACAAACTCAACAGCTCGACGAACTTACCATAGTAGCAACACGAGACGGCATATTAGATAGCCTACCCTATAACCTCGGTGAGCGAGTGTCTGTAGGCGCGTTTGTTGCTGTCGTTCTTGCCGACAGAGTTCCTTACGCGCGCGTTTATGTCCCTTCTTCAGTGAGAGTCAAGTTTGTACCCGGCTTGCAAGTTGATGTTCATGTTGATGGTCTGGACGAGGTACTGACAGGCACGGTGCGCTGGGTTGCCGCCGATCCATCATTTACCCCTTACTATGCGTTAACAGAAGATGAGCGATCTCGACTCATGTACCTTGCCGAAGTCGACCTTCCGGAGAGCGCTGAAAACTTGCCTACCGGCGTCCCTGCTCAAGTTGACCTGCAAGGACTCAAATAGATGACTGATATCGCTGTAACCGCAACCAATCTGGTCAAGAAGTTCGGTGACTTCACCGCTATTAACGGGATCAACTTGTCTGTGCCCAAAGGCAGCATCTATGGTTTTCTGGGGCCAAATGGGTGCGGTAAATCGACGACCATACGTATGTTGACGGGATTACTTAGTCCTACTGAAGGTGAAGTGAATGTTCTTGGCCTGCAGATCCCGGAGCAGTCAGAAGCCCTTAGGCTCAAGATCGGCTACATGACTCAGAAGTTCTCTCTGTATGATGACTTAACGGTTCTTGAGAATCTTCAGTTTATCGGTCAGATCTTCGGTTTAGACAGAGCGCTGCTAAAACAGCGAATAGCAGAACAAATGACCATCTATGGACTCACTGATCTTCAAAAACAGCGCGTTGGTGGTATGAGTGGTGGACAGAAACAGAGGCTCTCTCTTGCTTCGGCGACCATGCACCACCCTGAATTGCTGTTTCTTGATGAGCCGACCTCTGCCGTCGATCCAGAGAATCGACGTGATTTTTGGGAGCAGCTTTTCGATCTTAGCGATCAAGGCACGACCATACTTGTCACAACGCACTACATGGATGAGGCGGAGCGCTGCCATCGACTCGCGATTATGGAATCCGGCGAAATGCGCGCAGATGGCGAGCCTGAAGAGCTGATGGACAATATGGGGGTCAACATCATTGAGGTGAAAGCACCTAACTTGAGAGCGCTGAAAGAACGTCTCATTGCTTGCCCAGAAGTAAGGTCTGCCGCTCAGTTAGGTATTCGACTGCGAGTACTGATATATCAGAGTGTGGCTGATCCGATTAAGTGGCTTATTCAAACTGTCCCTGAGCTCGCAGATGCCGAACTCACTCCCGCAAGACCGAGTCTAGAAGATGTGTTTGTCTCTGTCACAGGAGAAGGTCGCCAATGAAAAGTCTAACGCGCATGAGCGCCATCATGGTCAAAGAAATCCGCCAACTGTCGAGAGACCGCATTACATTTGGCATGGTGATCATGATCCCTCTGATCCAACTGATTCTATTTGGCTTTGCCATGAATACTGACGTTCGCAACATACCCGTTGCTGTCGTCGATAAGAGTGAATCAGCCCCTGGGCGAGTGATTGTCGAAGCGGTGAAAGTCACTCAGGTGGTCAATGTCAAAGCCTATTATCCGACGGTTAAGGAAGCAGAGACCGCAATCAGAGAAGGAGTAGTGCGCGCTGCGCTCATATTGCCCACTAACCTCACGCAGCGCATTACCCACCAAGAGACGCTCGGACAATGGCTTGTCGATGGCTCAGATACTATGGTCAGCGCTGCGTTGCTCTCACTTCAAACCATGCCCATCGCTGAGTTTGCCATCGCGGGCTATCAGCCCAACCAAACCAAAACCTTTGAAGCGACACTGCTCTATAACCCAAGCCAACGTTCTGCAGTAAATATTGTGCCTGGTCTGCTTGGTGTGATCTTAACCATGACCATGATTCTATTTACCAGCGCCGCGATAGTGCGTGAACGTGAGCGTGGCAATTTAGAGCTACTCATCACCACTCCTATTCATTCGATGGAGTTAATGATCGGTAAGATTGTGCCCTATATCTTCATTGGTCTAATACAGATTTTTATTATTTTGGGGCTAGGCTATTTGATTTTCAGCGTGCCGATTAACGGACAAATTAGTCAGATACTGCTTGGCAGTCTACTCTTTATCGCCGCAAGCTTAACGCTTGGGCTCGTTATCTCGACCATTGCTCAGACTCAGCTTCAAGCCATGCAGATGACAGTGTTTATTTTACTTCCTTCCATTCTGTTGTCTGGCTTTATGTTCCCCTATGAAGCCATGCCAATGGCGGCACAATGGATAGCAGAAGCATTGCCCGCGACCCACTTCATGCGCATGATCCGAGGAATTATTTTACGTGGCGCTGATTTAATGGACATGTGGCGAGATACACTCTGGCTCGCAGGGTTTACCGTCATCGGTATTGTTGTTGCTGCACTAAGATTTAAGAAGAACTTGGATTAGTCCCCCTAAACATGCACTTGGCAAGGATGCACAATGGATAACAAGGATAAAACTGGAAAAGCTAGCGGAAAGAAGTTTGATCTTAACCTGCTGCGAGTTTTTGTGTCCACTTACGAGACAGAGTCGGTCACGAAATCTGCAGAACAGCTCGATTTAACGCAGTCATCGGTCAGTAATGCGTTAGCAAGGTTGAAAGACGCTGTGGGCGGTGAGCTCTTCACGCGCACAGGGCGTGGCATCAAGCCAACCCGTTTTGCGGTTGAGCTCTATGAGCACGTACAAGAACATATTCTCGGGATTGATAGGTTCATCGAAGGGCTCGCCAACTTTGAGCCAGAATCCAGTCGACGTCGATTCGTTATCTATTGTCATGAAGCAGCCTTACTGCGTCTACACAAGCGTATGCATGTGTTTGAAAAATACCCCAACATCTCGCTTGTACTGAAAGAACTCCCCCCCAAAGACGCGCGTATCTACGAAGACTTGCGCATGGAAAAAGTAGACTTGGTGATCGATGTTGCTCCATCAGATAGTCGTGTATTTCAGTCTAAACTTCTGCACAGTGACGGCTTGATCTGTATTGCCAGCGCGACTCATCCCAGACTACAAGATGGCAAGATGACCAAACAAAGGTACATGGACGAAAACCACGTACTGCTTAATATTCGTCGCGAAAATCTAACATTTGTAGAATGGTTAGTGAGTGATGTGCTACCACCCCGCAAAGTCTTCAGCCAACATTCATCCCTACTTGGTATGTTGCCATCTGTATCACAGTCTCAAGCACTTGCCGTCGTGCCGGAAACTCTCTTTCTCCAGTACGGAGAGATGTTCAACTTACAGTCGTTGCCCTTTCCATTTGAAACCAAAACCTTTGACTCCTACATGGTGTGGCCAACGAAAATGGCCCGCAACTCAGCGCTCATTTGGCTGCGAGGATTGATTGAAGATCAACTCAGAGTAAGCAAGTAGAAAAGACCGCACTTTGGCGGTCTTATGTCATGCAAACTGATAGACGATTACTCCATTGTTGGCATCGTAAACGCGCTACTGTGCTGCTCTAGGCGAACACTGGTTGGCCAGCGACTCGTGACTGTTTTCATTTTGGTGTAGAAACGAACGCCATCATTACCATGAACATTGAGAGGACCAAACACAGAGCGTTTCCAACCACCGAAACTATGGAACGCCATAGGAACTGGAATTGGAACATTGATCCCCACCATGCCCGCCTGTACATCTTCACTGAACTGCCGAGCAGTCTCTCCATCACGAGTAAAGATTGCGGTGCCATTGCCAAACTCGTGCTGATTGATAAGCTTAAGCGCGGTGTCATAATCGCTGACTCGAACAACCGCTAAGACAGGACCAAAAATTTCCTCTTGATAAATGGTCATCGTTGGCGTGACATTATCGATGAGTGTTGGACCTACAAAAAAGCCCGTTTCATTGCCGGCCACCGAAAAGTCTCGCCCGTCGATAACGATCTTCGCGCCTTGGCTCTCACCCGTAGAAATGTAATCGCAGATCTTTTGTCTATGCTCCGCAGAGATTACGGGACCCATATCGTTTTCTTGCCCGTCTACTAAACCCGGCCCTACTCGCATTGCAGCAACTTTTGTTTTGAGCTGTTCAATCAATTGGTCTGCGATCTCATCACCGACAGCGACGGCAACCGATAACGCCATGCATCGCTCGCCTGCTGCCCCGAACGCTGCGCCTACTATCGCGTTCACCGCCATATCAAGGTCAGTGTCTGGCATCAGAATGCAATGATTTTTAGCACCGCCTAGCGCTTGACAGCGCTTGCCATGCGCTGAGGCTGTCGTGTAGATATACTCGGCGATTGGCGTTGAGCCGACAAAGCTGACCGCATCGACATCAGGTGATGTCAGGAGCGTATCCACCACCGTTTTATCACCATTGATGACGTTGAACACACCATCTGGCAGCCCAGCTTCTTTAAGCAGTTCAGCGAGCAGCAATGCCGTTGACGGATCTTTCTCTGATGGCTTCAAAATGAATGTATTACCAGTTGCTAAGGCAATAGGAAACATCCACATCGGAACCATAGCGGGAAAGTTAAAAGGCGTAATGCCCACGCATACCCCAACAGGCTGCATGAGAGAGTGGCTATCAACACCTGTCCCTACATTCGCTGAATGCTCACCTTTTTGTAGATGCGGGATACCGCAAGCGAACTCGACCACTTCTAAACCACGCGTTACCTCACCGACCGCATCTGAGTATATCTTGCCATGCTCGGTAGATATCAATCGTGCCAATTTATCCGTGTTCGCTTCTAGCAATGATTTGAACTTGAACATTACACGCGCACGCTTAAGTGGTGAGGTTTTTGACCACGAACTGAATGCTTGCTTGGCGATTTCAATCGCTTCGTTGGCCTCTTCCTCCGAACTGAGTACTACTTGTTTGATTTGCTCCCCTGTTGCAGGGTTATAGACAGGTGCAAAGCGTTCGCTGTGACTTAAAACGATTTCACCTGCGATATAGTTTTGAACGGTTTCCATATTTGCTCCAAATTCTCTGTGAGTTACGCGGTTTGCTGCCAAGCAGAAATTAGGGTTTGGTATTTCAGTTTGATTTGATTCTTAAAGGCTTCATCATCGATCGTCCCAGCAAGCCAAGCGCGAGACGCATCTCCAAAGATAGTTCTACCAACGGCAAATCCTTTGACTAATGAGCTCGCCCTCGCAGTAGCAAAGCCTTCGATTAACCGCTCTTGAGGGGCATCTAGCCCTAGCAATACCACGCCGTGACAGTGAGGGTCTTGGTTCTCGATCACGCGCTCTAGCTGACTCCATGATGAGGTTGTTAATGCAGGCAGTTTCCACCAATCAGGTTTAATGCCTAGCTCATAGAAGCGCTCGATGGCCGCAATATAATGTGTTTCATCTTGGGGTAGGTCTTTTGGAAGAATGACCTCGAGCAACAGTTCATGCCCAGACTGACAACAGGCTAGGTACACTTCTTCGAGAGTTTTCTCTTGCTCAACTCTAAGTCCCTGCTCATCATGTGGGTGATAGAACACTAAGCACTTCACGATGTGCTCTTGTGGCCAAGACACCAGTTGAGAACCAATATTGCCGTGTTCGAGCACCAGAGGTCGGGAGCTTGGCAATTCAATAGGACGACCGATCCACCAGTCTTTGCCTGTTGCTTGATTAAGCGCCGCTTGTCCGTAAGTACTATCGCATAATAGTCCCGCCAGCCCCTGCAGCCCCAGTTCGTCCACTGACTCTTGGTATGCACTTAAAATCAGTTGCTTAAGAGGTGAAATTCGAGACACTGATACGCCAGCATCTTGAGCCATTTGCTCAAACTGGCTTCGATGATCAAATGCCAATATGCACAAATCGTCCCATGACTTATCTCGTGTTGTCACTCGGTGAAGGTGGTTTAGCTTGGTATCAAGATCAGGTCTAGCAACGGATTCTGCACGAGATAAGTAATCATCCAGTTCTTCCTTACTCGGCATTGCGGGTGCGCAGCCATGTCGAGAAACGACCAGAGCGCCGCAGGCGTTGGCATAATCACACGCTTGCTGCCAGCTTTCATCATTGAGGTAACCTCTTAGTAAGCCGGACATAAACGCGTCGCCCGCACCAAGCACATTAAGTACATCCACTCGAACCCCCGTTGCATTAATGGCGCCGTCAAGGTGATCTGGGATTTGCGATTCATACACTGAACAGCCTTGTGCTCCTCGCTTACAAACCAAGACTGCATCTGTCGCTTTTCGAACGCCATTTAGCGCTTGAAGGGTATCTGTGGACCCACCTGCAATATGGAACTCTTCCTCCGTACCAACAATAAGATCAAATAAACCGAGGACTTCCTGCAACTGGTCAGTGACGGCTCCAGATTCGATAAAACGCGTTTCACCATCGCCAAGCGACGTGAGCCCCCAAAGCACTGGGCGATAGTCGATATCAAGTGCCGTTCTAACACCGTGTTTTCTGGCATAACCGAGCGCTGTCAGTACGGCATCACGGGTTTTCGGGTTCGAGAGGTGAGTTCCAGTAATCACTAGGCAACGCGAAGAGGCAATATACTCCTCATCAACGTCATCTGCTGTAATCGCCATATCAGCACAGTTGTCACGGTAGAAAATCAGCGGAAAGGTATCTTCATCTTTGATACCAAGAATCACCAACGCCGTCAGCCGCTCTTTATCAGTAATTAAATAGCTGGTATCAACGCCGAGTCTGTTTAGCTCCTCGCGTAAAAAGCGCCCCATGTGCTCATCACCAACTCGAGCGAGCATTGACGACTTTAAACCTTGTCTTGCCGTACCATAGGCGACGTTTCCCGATGACCCTCCAAGGTACTTGGCAAAGCTACTCATATCTTCTAAACGGGAGCCTATTTGTTGACCGTAAAAATCGACGGCGACCCTACCCATACAGATCACGTCAAACATCTTATCCTGCTGCCTCATCATGTCATCTCCTCCAAGACCAAATGAAACGTTTATTTCATTTTATTATAGAGTGAAATTATTCTAGAAAACCGTGATCTGTCGCTTCTTTTTCGACCAAACCGAACAACCGACGCAGAATACGATAAGATTTTGATAATATTTTTTCATTTATCGACAATCTCATTTCAAAACTCAATACGAACAAAAGCTCTAGTGGACACTTTAATTAAACACACGTTAAAAAATATGTATTTAGCATTAAATCAACCACTTAAACTCAAATCGAGCACTAAGCCAAGAAAACCAATGAGATCAGCGTAACACTTTTAACATTTATGCCACATTAACAGTGGTGATAATTTAAACATCAACATATAGTTAAAAACCAACGGGGGATAGAAAATATTTTTCAATGCCGACTATCCAAACCGTTTTATAAAAAGTCAGAGTAAATACTGAATAAACACTCTAGAAATTTCATCTAATAACGAAATGAAATGTTCATATTTATCGATAGATAGGTGTGATGGATACCAAGGAGGCATTTATGCCAACGGAGAAACAAGGGATTACTATGTTGCTGGACAGATTGTTAACACTCGCGTCAAACGCAAAAGCACTACTCAAAGGTACGTTAATGGTTATGGGACTGATTGTTCTTACAGCCTGCGGCCAAGAGGCGAAACAAGAAGACGTGACACGCATCGGCGTCGCGATACCAAACTTCGATGACACCTTTATGGTCTACATGAAAGACGCGATGGACAAATACGCGGATCAATTTGATGGCAAGGTCGAACTGACCTTTGTGGATGCCAAAGAGGATGCCGCTAAACAGCTCGGCCAAGTCGAAAATTTCATTGTTCAGCAAATGGACGCCATCATTTTGGTTCCTGTCAACACTGATGCAACTCAGCCACTTACAGACCGAATCATTAAAGCAGGTATCGAGCTTGTGTATCTAAACCGCCGACCTG
Source organism: Vibrio maritimus (assembly GCF_021441885.1). Lineage (NCBI taxonomy): Bacteria > Pseudomonadati > Pseudomonadota > Gammaproteobacteria > Vibrionales > Vibrionaceae > Vibrio > Vibrio maritimus. Next base: position 1,071,935 of record NZ_CP090439.1, on the reverse strand, counting down.
ATTACCTCCCTGACAGTGTTTTCTACGTGGGTTCCGAAGAATTGAAATTCGGCGAAACACAAGCTCAATACATCACGGATTCTGTCGACGGAGGCAATGTCGCGATTCTAATGGGTATGTTGACTCATGAAGCTGCCGTTATGCGCACCAAAGGCGTAGAAGACTTCTTGGCAAACAATCCGAATTTCAATGTGGTAAGAAAGCAAACAGGTCTGTGGCAGCGCTCACAAGGCATGACTGTAATGGAGAACTGGCTCAACTCTGGCGACCAACTTGACATCATCGTTGCTAATAACGACGACATGGCACTCGGTGCAATTCAAGCGCTTCGCGCTGCTGGCAAACTGGATGACACGCTCGTCGTGGGTGTTGATGCCACCCCTGATGGTCTCGTCGCGGTAAAAGATGGCGCGCTAAGCGCTACGGTATTCCAAGATGGAGCCGGTCAAGCTCGAGGCGCTATTGATGCAGCGGTTGACGCTGTTAACGGCAAACAACACGAACAAGTCACTTGGATCCCTGCCGAGCTCGTGACTCAAAGCAATCTAGAAGCATTTGAAGCGAAGCAGAAAGGTTAACCACCCTCGCTCCGTATTCTCCCCCTCTCAAGAATACGGAGCATTTTTCGGAGTAGTAATAGTATGAGTCAAGTCCTACTAGAAATGCGTGGCATTACCAAAACCTTCCCAGGTGTAAAGGCGCTCGATAACGTTCAGCTCACGTTAAAGCAAGGTCGAGTCATGGCATTGATGGGTGAAAACGGTGCCGGAAAATCTACGCTAATGAAGGTGATGTTCGGTATCTACCAGCGCGATAGCGGCACCATTCGCTATAAGGGTGAGAATGTTGAGTTCCAAGGTGCAAAGGAAGCACTTGAAGCTGGTATCTCAATGATACATCAGGAGCTATCGCCAATTTTGCACCGCAGTATCGCGGAAAATATCTGGTTAGGTCGAGAGCCTCTTAAAGGCCCTTTACGATTAGTAGACCACGCCAAAATGTACAGTGATACCGCAGAGTTGCTGGCGAAGTTAGATCTTCAGCTCGACCCTAAAACACCAATGAGTGATCTCACGGTTGCCACCATGCAAATGGTCGAGATCGCCAAAGCTATCTCTTACCAATCCGAGATCATCATTATGGATGAGCCGACCTCAGCGCTCACTGACAAAGAGGTAGACCATCTCTTTGACATCATTGAAATGCTTAAAGCTCGTGGTTGCGCCATTGTTTATATCAGCCACAAAATGGATGAGATTTTTAGAATTTGCGACGATATCACCGTGTTCCGTGATGGTTGTTTTGTGGGCGAGCGAGAAGCAAAGGCAACCAACAACGATGAACTGGTGCAGATGATGGTAGGTCGTGACTTAGGCGATGTATTCCCACCAGCAACGGCCAAACCCGGTAAAACACGGTTAGAAGTTGAGAATCTCAGCGTCGATGGCGCATTCAACGACATCAATTTCACACTCCATGAAGGTGAAATACTCGGTATTGCAGGTCTTGTGGGAGCGGGACGAACAGAGCTGATAGAGACGTTATTTGGTGTCAGACAGAAGGATACTGGAACTATTAGAATTAATGGTGACGTAGTGGAAATCAATACGCCACAAGATGCCATCCAACACAAAATGGCTTTCCTAACCGAGGATCGACGTCATTCAGGGCTCTACTTGATGCTCGATATCTTCGCCAATACTTCGATTGCTCATTTGGACGCATACAGAAACAAAGTGGTGAATGTGTTGGATGTCAGAAAGATGAAGCAAGACAGCCAAACACACTGTGAGAAGCTGAAAGTCAAAACGCCAGGCATGTACGAAATGATCGATAACCTCAGCGGCGGTAACCAACAAAAAGTATTGCTCGCTCGATGGATGCTAACGAAGCCCGATATCCTGTTCCTAGATGAGCCAACACGAGGCATCGACGTGGGGGCGAAATCCGAAATCTACAAGCTCATGCGCTTACTTACCGGTATGGGGAAAAGCTTAGTCATGATCTCTTCAGAACTTCCGGAAGTCATGGGAATGAGTGACCGCATTTTGGTAATGCACGAAGGCAAGCTGAAAGGTCTTATCGACGGACCTGAAGCGACCCAGCAAAAAATCATGTCGATGGCACTCAATTAATTAATTGAACCACCCCCTAAATTCAATCACCACGAGTCCTCAGCAGAGCGACTTGAGGAGAGAGTAGTAACTCAAGGAATGCAGTTATGATTGCGAAACTGATTAAATCGACCTCCCCAGAAGGTCAAACCCAAACCAATTTCAAGAGAATGATATCCAAGTATGCGATTTACGTGGTGTTTGTTGTCATGTGCGTCGTCATGTCTATCCTCTCGCCCGTTTTTTTGTCGGTCGCTAACTTGCTCAATGTCATGACGCAGATGGCCAGTATTGGTCTACTTGCTCTTGGTGTCACCATCATCATTATTACTCGAGGCATCGACTTGTCATCCGGCTCCGTGCTTGCGGTCGCAGCAGTCGTTTCAGCAAGTATGGCGCAGACCATTGATTGGTCGATGCGTATGTACCCAAACATGCCTGAATTGCCGATCATAGTACCGATCATTGCCGCTTTAGCTGTGGGTGCATTATGTGGTTACATTAATGGTGCGCTTATCGCTTACACGGGGATCCCTCCTTTTATCGCAACACTTGGCATGATGATCGTCGCACGCGGAGCAGCACTGCTCTATTCAGATGGTCGCCCCGTGAGTAGCCTGATCGACTCGTATCAATGGATTGGTCAAGGTAGCATCGTAGGGATACCCGTCCCCGTCATCATCTTTGCCTTTATGGCTTTTGTCTCATACGTACTGTTGAACTATACCCGTTTCGGAAAGTATGCGTATGCAATTGGCGGTAACGAAACCGCGGCGTATGTATCGGGTATCAATGTAAAGCGCTATAAGATATTGGTTTATACCTACGCAGGTCTTCTCGCAGGTATTTCAGCACTTATCTTGGCAGCTCGAATCAACTCAGGTCAGCCAGGTCTCGGTATCATGTATGAGCTCGATGCTATCGCAGCAGCGACCGTAGGTGGTGTTTCGCACGCTGGCGGTATTGGTACTATCCAAGGCACCATCATAGGCACCATGATCATGGGTGTCCTACAAAACGGTCTCGACCTTCTCAACGTCTCAGCGTATTGGCAGCAGGTGGTTAAAGGCTTAGTTATCATCTTTGCGGTAATGTTTGATATGAAACGTCACAAGAAGAGTAAGTAACCACTCCCACATCAAGATACTAACTTTGAGTAGGGTACGAAGTGGTGCTCTAACCTTGGAAGCACCACTCTCGGTTTAGCTCAACGCGCCTTGTCCGAGGCGCTTTTTTCTTTTGGCTCTACGGTTTTCTTGAAGCTCGATACTGGCAGCGAGAGCAAGACACCCTCCCCGTCCCACAATACATATTCCATGAAACAAACATTTCAAATGATCAGCTAATTAAGGTATTTTATTGAAATGCAAACAAAAGTGAGTTTGGAGCTATCTATGCCTGTGGCAACTACATTGAGTGAACTTCAAGAGCAAATTCGAGAGCAATATAGCGAGCTGAGTAAACGACTTCAGCAAGTAGCCAAGTATGTACTTGATAACCCAAATGATATTGCCTTGGAAACGGTAGCTGTCATTGCTCAAAAAGCGGAAGTGCCACCTTCTACCTTAATCCGTTTTGCCAGTGCTTTTGGTTTTAGTGGTTTCAATGAGATGAAACAGCTATTTCGCAACAAGATAGTGGAAGAAACCTCAAGCTACACTGATCGCGCCAGAATCCACAAGCAGCTGCAGACGGAACCGTTAGCTCCTGAAAGCCCTAAACAGATATTGCAAGAGTTTGCCAACGCCAATTCACAAGCAATGAATTTTCTAGCGAATCAGACCTCTGAGGACGATCTCAATCGTGCTATCGATATTCTGCAAAACTGCGAGAACATCTACCTTATTGGTTTGCGCCGCTCATTCAGTGTCGCTTCTTACTTTACCTATGCGCTGCGCCACTTAAACAAACGCGCATTTTTGATTGATGGCTTAGGTGGGATGTACGAAGAGCAGCTTAGTATGATCAGCGCGAAAGATGCTGTTGTCGCCATCAGTTTTAGTCCATATGCCAATGAAACGATAGCGCTGAGTGAAATTGCCTCTAAAGCCGGTGCCAAGCAGATCGTGATCACTGACAGCCAGGTAAGCCCACTTGCGGCGTTCAGCGACGTCAGTTTTGTTATCAAGGAAGCAAAGGTTGACGCATTTCGCTCACAATCCGCCTCGCTTTGTTTGGTTCAGAGTATCGCCGTCGCCATGGCAATTCACAGCGAAGATGGCGAGTGAACCACAGATAGCTTATGAGTTCAGTAGAAGTGTTGAGTTGCTCAAAGGAAAGCTGGATTCGGTAGAACAAGCAGACCTGTTCCCCCTAATACCAAAAAGGAGCCCTAATTCCTTGGGCACTGGGTTTACGCTTCGCACTGGAATGCGGCTGCCCTAATAGATCGCATTGCTTTTTTACCGCCAATTCCACGGCTACTCGGCTCTAGTCTGGTGATTGCGACGGTATTGGCGTTGGGATATTTGTCCTCTGTCATAATTCTCAGCACGGATTCATGGTCAGCTCGACGGTGCACGCGAATGATCACTGGACCAAGTTGCTCACATTGCGCCGATTGGACATCTTCAAGCTTGGCTACCGCTACGTTATTGCCCGTCGGCATATTTGCACAGCCTGTCAGTAATAGTGCGAATAGCGCTGCGCCAATAAATTTATACATTCGAGTTTCCTCCGGTTAATGTGACAATCTCGTTTACGTGTTTGCAGTTTCGACGATTTTTAAGCCCAAAACAAAACACATACCATCACGTTAACTGATGGAGATGTTTAGTGACCCTAGGCCATCGGACATAACTTCACAATAATTCCGACTTCTCGACTACACTGGTATCCGAGGAACCTCATGCTAGGAGTGATAATGAACAGCGCGAATAACGTACTTGGCGAGCCGTTAGAGCTTTGCGGCTGCACACCTAATACTGGATATTTTAGAGATGGCTACTGTCGCACAGTTGGTAGCGACATGGGTCAACACACGATCTGCGCCGTCATGACAGAGGACTTCCTCGTCTTCACCAAAGCCCGTGGTAATGATCTTTCTACTCCTAGGCCAGAGTTTGACTTCCCAGGGTTAAAGCCAGGAGATCGTTGGTGTCTTTGTGCACTGCGCTGGAAAGAAGCTTGGCAAGCGGGAGTGGCCCCACTCGTCGTGCTAGCGAGCTGCGAAGAGAGCTCCCTTGAAATTGTTCCACTCGATGTATTGACCATGTATGCCACCACCTCACAATAAGCCGAGAAGCTCAGAGTAAGCTAAGAAGATTGAACCAAGAGAGACTCTGACTTGGCGTGATAGCGAGTATCTGCCGGTCATTTTATGCGTATAATAACCAGTAGCCACATAATTGCTGATAACAAACTGAATTAATGCTCTGGATAATCCTATTACTCTTAATTGCGACAGTCGTCTTTGGTCCTGGCCTATGGGTCAAGCACGTGATGGAAAAATACAGTCAACCGGCTGACCGCTACCGCGAGCAGGGAAGCGGTGCTGAGCTAGCTCGTCACCTGTTGGATAGCTTCGGCTTAGATAACGTTGACGTAGAGGAGACCACTCAAGGTGATCACTATGATCCCGCAGCCAAGGCTGTCCGTCTTACGCCGAACAACTACTCAGGGCACTCACTAACGGCAGTGACAGTCGCCGCCCATGAAGTAGGGCATGCCATTCAAGATTCGCGTAGAGAGACCTTGTTCCTGGCTCGGCAAAAGCTTGTAAAAACAGCCATAATTGGCGAGCGCATTGCTGGATTGATGCTCATTGCAGCGCCTGTTGTCCTTATGCTGACTCGCGTGCCGCAAGCAGGTGCGATAACGATTATGATAGGTGTTGTTTCAATGGCATTAAGTACCTTGGTGCACCTGTTGACTCTTCCGGTTGAGTTCGATGCCAGTTATGGTAAGGCTTTACCTATCCTACAGAAAGGCAACTACCTGCACGATGGTGATCTGAAACATGCAGAAAAAATTCTTAAAGCGGCAGCATTGACCTATGTCGCAGCCTCGCTGACGAGCTTGCTAAACCTTGGCCGATGGATCGCTATTCTCCGCCGCTGATTGGTAAGTGAGGTACCTGATCAAATCAGATACCCCATAACTTATCAGTTCATCTAAATAGGATGCTGCCTTTTCAGATTAGATCTAAAGCAGCACGGTCCGCTTTTCATTCATAGACACTATCGCCGCATCAGCAAGGCGCAACGCGAACTCACCATCGGTGCCAGAGCAGTTTGGCTCTGCGCCATTGAGAACGTCAACAAAGTGCTGCCACTCGGCAATATACGCCTCTTTGTATCGCTCTAAGAAGAAGTGTAGTGGTTTCGCATCTTGGGCACCGCTATCAGAAGTGTTCGTCACTAGGTTCTCACGAACGTTGGCTACTTGTAGCATCCCCTTTTCGCCATGCAGTTCAATGCGTTGATCATACCCATATCCAGACTTGCGACTATTTAGAATGGTCGCAATCGCACCCGAGGCGAAGTTCAGAACAATCACACCAGTATCGATGTCGCCCGCTTTGCCGATCTCAGGATCAATTTTACAACTGCCGTGAGCAGTGATTGAGACAGGGTCTTCACCTAAGATGAATCTCGCCATATCAAGATCGTGAATGCTCATGTCACGGAACATACCGCCAGACACCTTGCTGTACTCGGCTGGCGGTGGCTCAGGATCGCGTGAGGTAATGGTGAGCGTTGCTGGCTCACCTACTTCACCATCAACTACGCGTTGCTTTAAGTTCGCAAAGTGTGGATCGAAGCGACGATTAAAACCGACAAGCAGAGGAACCTTATATTGCTCGACGACACCTAAGCAATCGCGCACCCTGCTTGAATCGAGATCAATCGGTTTCTCGCAAAAGATCGTTTTTCCCGCTTTCGCACCAAGTTCAATCAAGTCAGCATGGGTATCAGTAGCCGAGCAAATACACACGGCATCCACATTACTGTCCGCCATCGCTTCTTCAATCGATTGACGCTTAGCATCATATTGGTCACACAACATGTTGGCATTCACATCATAAGGGTCGATGACTGAATACAGGTTAGTTTTGGGGTGATTGGCAATGTTTACCGCATGAACTTGCCCAATGCGCCCTGCTCCAAACAGCGCGATATTATACATTCTGCACTCCTTCCTTTGCTTGTCATTGGCCTCACTCGACACTGAGTCAGACCAGAATAAATGGTTCATGAGCGGCATCGCCTCCGTTGGTAGCCATACAACACTCATTACGATTACTTGTAATCCTTAGAATTGATCCATGCGTGGTCGCGTTCCCAACTAAATTGCCATTTACGTTTGGGGCCTGCCATTACGTTCAAGTAGTAGCTGTCATATCCCGCAATCGTGGCGACTGGGTGATAGCCTTTTGGCACCATAACCACATCCTTATCGTAAACCGCCATACATTCATCGAGCTCGCGATTATCTGTGTATACACGCTGCATACAAAAGCCCTGAGATGGGTTTAAGCGATGGTAGTAGGTCTCTTCTAGATAGGTTTCCTTGCCATCAATATCTTGGTCATGCTTATGGCTTGGGTAAGAACTGGTGCAGCCTTCGTCGGTAAAGACCTCGACCACCAGCAAGCTGTCTGCGGGTTTGTCATCAGGGAGAATATTGTGCACATACCTTTGATTGTGCCCTTTGCCTCTGTGCTCTGCGTCAACCTCTTGCGGCGTGATATAACGGGTCTCTAAATTACCCTTGCTCGGCGCCTCACACACGGCAAGTTCTAAATCGGTTTCAGCGACCACTTGAATGCGCTGCTGTGGCGCGACATAAACCGAATGCGGCTTGATACGCTGCTGGTCGGTGTCTTTCTCAAATGGTGACATACGCTCACCGATATGACTAAAGACCTGATTGCCTACTGTCACCGTCGCCTTACCCGACACCAGAACTAAGCATTTTTCAGTCGCAGAGCTTTCGAGAACCAAGGATTCACCAGATGCAATCTCGTGGACAGAGAATCCAACATATCCCCAGTTAGCGCTCTCAGGAGTAATCGATTGAACTCGAGAATCGGATTGTGATTGAGAATACTTCGACAGTAGGTGAGACATAGGGGATTCTCCGTTGGTGGCAGCGTTATTCAATGAAATGTTTAATTCAATATTATACTTATGAAATATTTATTTCGTGACATGCACAACAAAGTCCACTTAATGCTGAGATTTTTCTCTGCTAAGTGGACTTCACCACGAGTAAACGGTTGTTCAAATCAATGAAAGGTTAAAACAGTGCTTTCATGCCCTTAAGCATTTTGGTCGCTACATCGTAATAATCCTGCTCCCACATTTGGTCATTGAGGTATTCACCTGAGTAGAATCCTTGATAGCCGGTTGATTGAATGGCATCGACCCATTCTTTAAGCGGAATATCACCTTGTCCAATAAAGTGGCCTCGTAACTCTCTCTCGTCCGGCCACGGTGCGCCCTCTTCTGGACGCGCGCCATCAGAGATATGGACGTTATAGATGAGCGCAGGGTCGATACTGGCTATTTTCTCGAGACTTGCTCCGCGACTTGCCCAAAAATGCCAGGTATCAAGAACGAAGCCGAAGTTGTCACGCCCTACTGCATCCAACAAGCGATAGTAGTCATCTAGCGTTGCGATCGGTGTCCATGCCGCACCCTCGTACTGAAAGCGAACACCGTAGTCTCTACCAATATCGGCAATAGAACGAATGTTCTGTGCGGTGAGTTCGATGTTCTGATCTAGCGTCAACCCATTTAAGGCTTCAAAGGCATTAAGCTGTATCGTCGGCGCACCGATCTTTTGAGCAAACTGACACAGGATCTCAGTATCTTTGAATAGCTGCGCTTTCGAGGCTTTGTCAGTCACTTCGATAGCACCAATGATGTCAATCGCCGTCGGTTCAATATTAAAGTGGTCAAGGCGCTGTTTAAACTGCTCAGCAGATAAGCCAGCTTTGATGTAGCGCCACAACTTTTCGGTATGAATTTCAAGACCTTGATAGCCAGTATCATGAGCGAGACGAATGTCCGACATGACATTGCTGTGCAGTGAGCACATTCCGTGTAAAGCAAAACGCATGGAGAATCTCCTTGAATTTAGGCAGCAAGAGACCAAGCCTTGCTGCTTCAGCTTTACAAGGCTTACTCTTTAATTGGGTTGGTGGTCATTAATGGTGATTATTTCACTTCACGGCACATCAAGCTGACCGCGAGAGTTTGGGCAAGATACATTGAGCTACTCAAAGAGCGGAATCCCATCACTTCACCCTCTTGGACCTCGAAACAGACTTCCATCTTACTGCCTTGAGGCGTCATTTGATTATCGGTAATAGCGATAATGGGTACGCTCTTCTGATACGCTTCGTCGATGAGATCACTAGTCTCTTGCGCGTAAGGATTGAATGTCACCGTAAATAGCACGTCTTTCTCATTCATTCGACGTGTCATAGGCGACAACATACCGCCATGGTCATCTAACAGCACCACGTTGTTGTCTGATTTCATCAGTGCGTACCAGAGATAAAATGCCACTGGGTACGCTCGGCGCATCCCTTGAATGTAGATGGTTTCCGCTTCTTCAAGCATCGCCACAGCGCGCTCTAGCTTCTGTGGAGAGACCATGACCTGTAACTGCTCTAACGCATCAATGTTGGCGTCACCAAAGTCTTGAAAGATAGCCTGCGGAGAATCATGCGGCACGTCCTCCATCTCACGTGCTTTACGAACACGTTCTTTGTAGTCTCTTGGGCGATTCAGATACTGATCTCTGAACAGTATCTGCATAGACGTAAAGCCATCAAAGCCCATTGCATTAGAGAATCGACTCAGTGTCGACAGCGGTACATTGGCTTGCTGGGCAATGGTTGCCATGGTTTCTACGGCGACCAGCATTGGCTGTTCCATGACAAAGTCGGCTACCTGCTGCAATCTACTGCTCAAGCTATCGTAGCGCTTCACAATAAGCTCGCGCAGCGTGTCTAAATCAGCGGGCACTTTTACTTCTACATCCATAGTGATAACGCTCTCCTATTCGAACGCAATAAATAGTCAACCGGTCCCCTTCCCTATGTTAGGTTGGGGACTCTATTTTAAGATAATAACTCAAAGTTGCGAATCGCTTCTTGCTTAACATAGGGCATTGCCTTCTGCATAAAGTAGATTCGATCAAATTTTTGCGGTTCATCATTCATATAACCACGTAAATTGTGACCCAATGCTTGACGCAAACAGGTGCCGATATTGAACTTAGATACGCGGCTCTGTTTTAGTTTGAGCATATCTTCGTCACGAATTCCGCTGCTACCATGAATAACAAGGGGCACGCTAACTTCGCTCGCGATGCGGTCCAAACGACCAAAATCAATCGTACAGGTTGGCTCCGTCAGGCGGTGAATATTGCCAACTGAAATGGCCACACAATCAACCCCGCTTTCCTCAGCAAAACGCGCAGCATCTTCTGGCTCGGTATAAATAGACTTAATATGGTCACGCCCTTCTTCATAAGGTACCGAACCAATTTCACCCTCAACCGATGCGCCTAACGCATGTGCAACGTCGACCACTTTCTTAGTACGAGCGATATTCTCTTCCAGCGTTAACTGGGAGCCATCGAACATCACGGAGCTGAAACCGGCTTTAAGCGCACGATAAACAATGTCCTCTTCATAAGTATGGTCCAGGTGCAAGCAAACAGGGACACTGCTGTTGTGAGCAAGGTTTAGGAACATAGCTGCTGCAGTCTCAACGCCATAAAAATCCACAACATCTTTGTTGCAAGCAAGGATAACGGCCTTACCAACCTCTTCCGCTGCCTCAACTACCGCTCTTGCGTCTTCGTAACCAAAAACATTAAAGCATGGTACGGAATAATCAGAGGCCGCTGCATCGGGTAATAGATCATTAAGATTAACTAACATGCATCGCCTCCTATTTGAATTTCGCAATCATATCTTTGATACCAGGAATGGTATTTACTTGATACTCATGGTGTGGGTCAAAATGTTGGATCAAAGACTTGTCTGTTTTGCCAACGATGATGGTGAAGTAATACATCTCATAGCCAGGCGCTGCCACACTTGGGTGATAACCTTTGTCGATTGCAATCACTGACCCTGTTTTTACGTGATAGACCGGACCATGGTCATCTTCGTGCTCATACAGGAACTGTGCGCCAAAGCCGAAATCTGGGTTGAAACGGAACTGATACACTTCTTCGTATAGCGTTTCACGGCTGCCATCTTCTTTCACTCGGTCTTCATCATGCTTGTGTGGTGGAAAACCTGACCAGCCACCCGCGCCAACGGTAAACAGCTCACTGACGAGCAAACGGCCGCGTTTGTCCGAGTTAGACTGACCAAGAACATGCTTGATCTTACGGTGTGTTTTGGTGTCATCAGAACCGTACTGAACAATATCGACGTTCTCTTCGCGCACACAGAATGGTTCTAGAGAAACTTCAAACTTACCGCCAGCGATCATGATGTCGGCATTTTCGCTCACACATTCTATTTGTGCTGTATAACCTAGCGGAACGTAAACCGCTTCTGGGTTACCGTCCCATACAGAGGCTCGCTTACCGATGTTGTCGAATACTTGTGTGTCATCGCCATTGATCACCGACACGCTACAAGTACCGCCCGCTAGAACTATCACAGACTCATAGCCTTCAACTTCGTGGCTGAACGTTCCGCCTTGAGTCAGACAAACTTGGTTGAAATAACACAGAGGTGTCACTGCGTCATTAATACCTACAATGGGCTCATTTTTATTATCGTAGGGTGGTATGTGTTTACCCATGTTCTTTCTCCTCACTGCTCTTTTTATGAGCGCAGTTTTTATTCCTAAACTTATTCACTGATAAAAAAACCGGGCCACGATGGTTGTATTTTCGCGAGTATCTGGAGTCGAAATACCGGCCCGGGAGACTAAAAGCTGTCTTCAAAACCACATCAAACTGATGCCATCAAACACCTTGGTTTCTTGTCTCAATAAAATCGAAAAGCTGCTCTTTGGTTGGCATAGCTTCAGTGCAGCTATCGCCACTCACGTTTATCGCCGCTGCTGCAGAGCCGTTTCTGACGCCTTCTTGCAGGGTGCCACCATTCACTAGTGTCCAAATCAAGCCACCTGCAAACGAGTCACCAGAACCAAATGGCTTGTTCACTTCCACACGGAAGATGCCTTGTTGGAACTTCGAACCATCACGGCAGTAGACTTTTGAGCCAAACTCGCCCGCCTTAATCACAACAATCTGCGTGTTGTCACGCATAAAGCGTTCTGCTGTGGCGTCGTCGTCTTTATTACCCGGTGCAATCACGGTTTCCATCATGTCAAACTCTTCGCGATTACCAATCACGATGTCAGACAGACTCGATGCAATGCCGTAATAAATCGAAGCGTCAGTATCGGTGCGCCATGAGTAAGGGCGATAATCGACATCCAGCACTACGAGCGTATTGCTACGACGAGCGTGTTGCATCGCCAAAAGCGTCGCTTCACGGCTTGGGCTTTCTGAGAGCGCAGTACCGGTAACCACCAGTACTTTAGAGCTCGCAATGTACTCAGGATCCACCTGCTCTGGCTTGATCGTCAGATCCGAAGCGTTATTGCGATAGATAAGGACCGTGCAGTCGCTTGGCTTCATCTCTGTAAACGCGACAGAAGTACGAGAGCCTGAATCGTCCGTCATCATGCCATCGAGGTTTATTCCTTGCTCTGACATGTAACCTTTGACATAGCCGCCAAACGCATCATCAGCGACGCAGCCAATAAAACCTACTTTGCCACCCAGCTTGCTCACTGCGACCGCAATGTTGGCAGCAGAGCCACCAACAAACTTGTTGAAGCCCGAAATGTCCGCCATATCGGTTTTTGATTCGCGGGCGTATAAGTCCACACCCGCGCGTCCTAAAACGATGGCATCCAACGGTCTGTCATGTTGAAATGCAATTTTTGTCATCGTCATTCCTATTATTTGTAGCTAACCCAAGCCGCGTCTTGGTCTGCTGACTCAACACACTTCTCACACAAACGTACGCCTTCGATACCTGCATCAATACCTGGGAACCAGATACCCGCTAGCGCCTCTTGATCATCTCTATCAGCAGCATCGAACGCCAAAGCAAAACGGTGATACAGGTTCGCCCAAGATTCAAAATAGCCCTCAGCGTGACCACCACCGACTCGGTTAGACGCGACACCTTCTGCATCTTGGTAGAGGTAACCCATACCGCGCTCTAGCACACGAGGTGCCTCGCCTTGCACTTCGTAACGAAGTTGGTTTGGATACTCATCCCACCATTCGATAGACGCTTTTGAACCAACGATGCGGATCTTCTGCTGGTGCATAGAGCCTGAGTTGACCGCCGATGCCCACAAGGTACCCACTGCGCCACCTTTGAACTTGATCATTACGTGCGCGTTATCTTCGAGTGGCGCACGAGATTCGATAAAGCTCTGGCGCATACATGCCAAGCTATCGACTTCTAGACCTGTCATCACCTCGTTGAGATAAAACGCGTGAGTACCGATGTCACCTAGCACATAAGTTGGACCCGATACTTCAGGGCTTACACGCCACTTCAGACCCGGATCATTCTTTTCATATTCTTCGTTGTGGAAGCCGTGCGCGAACTGCATGTTGATGACTCGGATTTCACCAAGGTCGCCACGCTGAACCATTTCACGAGCCTGCTGAACCATTGGGAAGCCGGTGTAGCCATACATAACACCGATGACACAGTTGTTTTGTGCTGCGATGGTTTTGAGCTCTTCTGCTTCTTCTGTGGTAAAGGTAATTGGCTTCTCACACACCACATGAAGCTTGGCTTCTAGTGCGGCTTTACAAATTTCGTAGTGAGTAGAGTTTGGCGTTGCGATAGATACCGCTTGAATGCCATCTTCACGCTGTGCTTCTTGCGCGAATAACTCTTTATAGCTTGAATAACAGCGCTCTGGGTCTAGTCCAAGATTGACACCGAAATCGCGGCAGCGCTCAGCATCTAGGTCAAACGCACCAGCTACCAACTTAAACAGGCCATCACGCTGCGCTGCATTGCGGTGAGAGTAGCCGATTTGACTACCACGACCACCACCTACCATTGCCCAACGAATTGGCTGCTCAAAATGACGCTCTTCATTAAACATGCTTGACTCCTTGTGTGGCTCCTAGTGTTTAGGAGCCGAGATTAAGTGTTAGAAAATTAAATAGGATTCTGAACTAGACGCCGCGGCGCTGTGTGGCGCGACCTTCTTCCCAGCTGGCAACCTTCTCTGCCACGTGGTCGTTACGAGTCACCTCTGGTAGACCGACTTCCCACCAGCAATCACACTTCGACCACGCGGCTGGTGATACTGGGTCAATATCGACAACGATGACGTAAGTACGGTCCGCTTCTTTCGCGCGTTGCAACGCTGCATCAAACTCATCAACAGACGTTAACTTCTCGCTGATTGCGCCTTGTGCTTCGGCGTGCTTAGCAAAGTCGACGCGAGCCACTTCGCCATCTGGACGGCGGCAATCTTCAAGTAGGTTGTTGAATGAGTCGTTGCCCGTGTTGTTTTGTAGCTTGTTGATCACCGCGAAACCGCCGTTATCACACACCACGACAATCATCTTGTGGCCCGTCAGTACTGATGAGTAGATGTCTGAGTTTTGAATCAGGTACGAGCCGTCACCCACGAGTACAACCACGTCGTTGTCTGGGTTAGCCACTTTTGCACCCCAGCCACCGGCAATTTCATAGCCCATGCACGAGAAACCGAACTCGATATCAAACTTACCGATTTGGTAGTTTTGCCAGTTCATTGCTAGCTCAGCAGGTAAGCCGCCTGCTGCTGTTAACACCGTATCTCCTGGCTGCATAGATTTGTTTAGCTTGCCAATCACCTCTGCGTAAGAAGAAAGACCTGGTAGCAAGTCGCCCTCTTGAGGGTTAGTGCGACGATGAACTACTGCCTTCCACTCATCTGCCTGAGTCTTAGCGGTTTGTGCCCATGCGCTGTCACCTTCCCAATCACCTAGCAGTTTCGATAGCTCAACCAAACCGCGTTTTGCATCACACTTGACTGGCAATGCGCGATGTTTGATTGCATCGAAGCGTCCGACGTTGATAGTAATCAGTTTCATGTCTGGGTTTTTAAACACGCTCCACGAGCCCGTTGTGAAGTCTTGCAAGCGCGTTCCGATAGCAACCACGACATCAGCGTGTGCTGCCATGTAATTTGCAGAATCCGAGCCTGTGACGCCGATAGGCCCTGCGTTCAACGGATTGTCTTGTAGCATCGTTGCTCGACCCGCGATGGTCTCAACGACAGGAATATTGTGCTGTTTCGCGAATGCCGCAAGCTCATCCGTTGCGAGCGAGTAATGAACGCCGCCACCAGAAACAATCAACGGCTTTTCTGCTTTCATCAATACTGCTTTTGCATCTTCCAAATCAGCAATTTCTGGCTCTGGGCGACGAATGCGGTGCACTTTCTCTTCGAAGAATACTTCTGGGAAGTCGTACGCGACGCCTTGAATGTCTTGAGGAAGACCAATGAATGCTGGACCACATGTCTCTGGATCAAGCATGGTGTCGATCGCTTGCGGTAAAGAATGCATCAACTGTGTTGGAGAGATAATGCGATCCCAATAACGCGTCAAAGGTTTAAATGCGTCATTACAGGTGATCGATGGATCATAGAAGTTCTCTGGCTGCTGCAATACAGGATCAGGTAGGCGACTTACGTATGCGTCACCTGCGATCAGCAGAACAGGCAATCGGTTAGTGTGAGCAATACCTGCTGCTGTCACCATATTGGTTGCGCCAGGGCCAATCGAGCTCGTCGCAATACCAATACGTCGGCGCTGGTTTGCTTTTGCATAAGCAATAGCAGCCGTCGCCATCGACTGTTCGTTTTGACCACGCCAAGTCGGGATTTTGTCTTCGATGTTCTTTAATTGCTGTCCAAAGCACGTCACATTACCGTGACCAAATATGGCAAAAGCGGTGCCGAACAGTTGCTCTTTCTTTCCATCAATTTCAATCATTTGAGCAGCTAAGTATTGTGCAAGCGCTTCTGCGACAGTTAGGCGTACAGTTTTCATTCTCTTCCTCGGTAGTCTCAACGTTGTCCATTCCATGAGTAAGCTACGTTTTGCATCCCTAACCCCGTAGCTTTTATCATGGGGAGCGTGGCTCCCCATTATCCAGAGCTCTATTACAAGCCGTATTTTTCCGCGTAGCCTGTGATGTTCTCGTAAGCTGTTTTCGCGAACGTTAGTGGGTGTGCCTTTGCAGGATCTTGCTCAGCTTCAACCAATAACCAACCTTGGTAGTTGCGCGCTTTAAGCGCTGCAAATACGTCGTCGTAGTCCACGTCGCCCGTACCAGGTACTGTGAATACGCCGTCTAGTACTGCGTTTAGGAAAGATTTATCCGCTTCACGTGCTGCTTTCATTACGTCTAAACGAAGATCTTTGAAATGCATGTGGCCGATACGGTGACCCCAACGCTCAATCATGGTGACTGGGTTACCGCCACCGTACGTGATGTGGCCTGTATCTAGCGTTAAGAACACAGAGTCGCCCGTGAACTCCATCATTAGATTAATGTCGTCTTCTGTTTCACAAATAGTGCCAACGTGATGGTGGAAAGAGAGCTTGATGTCATGCTCGTTCAGTAGGTAGTCCGCTACTTTTGTTAGTTTCTCGCAGTACATCTTCCACTCATCCATTGATAGGATGACACGTTGAGAAAGTGGTGTGTTGATATCGCCGTGAACGGTATTGCTCACTTCACCATAAACCATTGCTTTACAGCCAGCTGCTTTCAAAAGCTTGATGTGATCTTGCATCGCTGCAATCTCTTCATCTGCTGTCATAGTCATTAGGTTGCCACTATACCAACCCGACGCTAGTACCAGACCGTGCTCCTTTAGCAGTGGGACGAGTACTTCAGGCTCACGTGGGTACTTGGTGCCTAGCTCTGTGCCTGTGAATCCAGCTTCAGCCATTTCACTTAAACACGTTTCCAAAGGGATCTCGCCACCAAGCTCTGGCATATCATCGTTGGTCCAAGTCAGTGGGCTAATTCCATATTGCACGTTGCTCATTTTTATTCTCCGACAATGTTTTAAAGATTTTCCAAGTGACTCAAAGCTATCTCGTTGACTAAGTCATCGTGTAGGGAAGCTTTGAACATCTCCTGTTGTTTCACTGAGGACTAATTTAGCCCAAAAAATCATTTATGAAAAATATTTTTCATCTCACTCAATGAGATTTTCAAAACAACATAAATTTGGAAAAAACCTATATAGCACGTGGCTTTCCACTGTTTTTGATCTAGATCTCACTTTTAAATTAAGTATTAAAATCAATTGCTTATAATAATTGTAGGATTTGATAAAGATTTTTCATAGTTTGATAGAGGTAACATTTTTGGACAAAATGACAGTTTACCGGTAGTAGAAATCAAAAAGAGTCCATATGATTAAAACACCAGCAAAATGAAAAATAATTTTCAAACACACACAACTATAACATCTGCTGGACTTATAGAATGCCAATACTCGTACCCTACAAACCGAAGTATTGGGCTCACCTCAGCTAAACCTTGTTCGATGGTAAAGGGACAGTTTTGAGGGAATCTCAATAAGGAAAAATCTAATGGAAGCAACATCCAAGGTAGAAGCTAGTAAGCACAATATTGCCTATATCGTTCGTATCTGTTGTATAGCAGCGCTCGGTGGAATCCTCTTAGGCTATGACACCGCGGTAATATCCGGTGCGATTGGTCCCATCCGTGAACACTTCGGACTCAGTTCCGCGCAAACTGGCTGGGCCGTATCCAGTGTGGTACTCGGCAGTATTATCGGTGCCGTGAGTGCTGGTTGGGCAGCACTAAAATACGGACGACGTAACACCCTCTTTATCGCCGCCATCTTATTTATGATCTCCGCGGTTGGCTCAGCACTCGCCAGTACATTCAGTTTTTACGTCATGTTGCGTATTGTCGGTGGCGTCGCTGTTGGCTTGGCCTGTGTGGTATCACCCATGTACATGTCAGAAGTCGCACCAAAGGATTTTCGTGGGCGAGCAGTAAGTATGTTCCAACAGTCTGCCGTAATTGGTCAAACTGGCGTGTTTTATGTTAACTACCTCATCGCAAAGGGTATGTCAGAAGCATGGTTGGTAGATATGGGCTGGCGATGGATGCTCGGTTCAGAGATCATCCCAGCAGCTCTGTTCGCTGCGCTGCTATTTATTATTCCAGAGTCACCACGTTGGCTAGTATTGAAAGGCAAACTCACGGAAGCGAAAGCAACACTATCTCGCATCTCGAACCCTGAACATGCCGACCGACTCATCTCTGAAATTCAAGACTCTTTAAAGGACAGCCGCTCCTCTAACAAAAACAAAGTCAGCCTTCGCTCTCCCCTTCTATTTGCTATTTTGGTTATCGGTACGTTTATCGCAGCGGCTCAGCAGTTAACTGGTATCAACGTCATCATGTACTACACGCCAGAGATCCTTAAGCCGATTACTGGCTCAACTGAAAATGCGCTTTTCCAAACTACATTTGTCGGCGTCGTGTTTATCTTAGGTAACGCTTTGGGTATGTACCTTATCGACAAAGTGGGTCGTCTACCGCTGATGAAATACGGTACATTTGGCTGTGCGTTCGGTATGTTTGTCGTAGGCTACGTGCTGTATCAACAAACAGAAGGGTACGCTGCTCTATTCGCTCTATGTCTGTATGTTGTCTCTTACGCAACGTCATGGGGCTGTGCGTGTTGGACTATGATTTCTGAGATTTTCCCGAACAGCATCCGCTCACGTGCAATGGCAATTGCGGTAGGTGCACAATGGTTCACTGGCTTCATCGTCACGCAATCATTCCCTATGCTAAATGACAACGCTTACCTGCAAGAGAACTTTAACGGTGCCTTCGCCTTCTGGTTATTCGCGGTCCTTTCCATCATCTGTATGTTTGTGGTCGTTCGCTACGTACCTGAAACCAAAGGCGTCAGCCTTGAGAAAATGGAAGAAGCAATGGCAGAAAAACTGGGTAAAAAGCATACCCACTCAACTGACCAAGCTCATGTTTAACCATTAGTCAGTTAGCACACTTGGGAACGGATACTGTCCGTTCCCATTTTTCGTTTCTGGTTTCACGATTTGAGTCTTAGTATTGTTTAAACGCAAAACCGACACACAGGGAGACAACTTATGCTCGATAAAATGGCTTTCTTTATCTACGTCATTCGCTCTGGTTCAATATCGTCGGCTGCGCGGCGCTGCAATATCTCGGTCTCCGCGGGCAGTCGTTGGTTGCAAGAGCTAGAAAGTCACTTCGGGACAGCGCTTTGCTATCGCTCAAATCGCCTTTTAGAGGCAACACACGCTGGGCAAACCTTGTTTGAAGAATTCTCCCCACTTGTCGATAGTGCCGAGCGCATTACGCGTAAGCTCGAAGACTATCAATCCCATGAGAAAGGTCATATTGATATCGCCTGTACCCCCGTTTATGCCAATCACTTTCTAATGGATAAACTGCGTCACTACGCCAACGATCACCCAGAGGTCACTTTTAATATCAATGTCACCCCTTGGGCACTCGACCATGCAAGTACCAGTGACCTGATGATCAGCGCCAATGCGAGCTATCAGGGCTATCGAGAAAAAGATTTATTGCTAGTGAAAAGAGAGCTAATGCAATGCCCATTCGTCGTTGTGGCCTCCCCCGACTACCTGAGTGATCACAATGAACCTGAGCATCCACAAGATCTCCTTAAACATCCGTGCTTAGTAGCAACAACGTTAACAGGCAGCAACGATTGGATCTTTAGACGTCAGTCTGAAAATATTCTTTTAAAGGTGCCAAAAACCATTGAAGTCAACGACAGTGATTTACTTCTAAAAGGGGTGATGAACGGAATGGGTATCGCCTATTTACCTGACTTTGTGGTCAATGAGGCGATTGATAATGGCAAGTTAAAGCCACTTTTGCTTGATTATGAGACTAGCGTGTGGAGCCTCAACCTGTACTATCACTCGCCGCAGTCGGCTTCACCAACTGCGACAAAGTTCAAAACGTACTTGTTAAGTGATGACCCAGATGCAGGGAATTAAATGACAGCAACAGCCGCATCAAAACAGAGCTTGCTACCCGATAAAAATAGGAACAGATAACAAAGCTGATAGATCCTCGTCTGACTGACACGATGCAGCAGCATTACCCCGAGTTTGACGCCAAGCGGTGCCAAAGGAATAAGAATAAGCGCCGTTAACAGGTTGGTAGAATCAAACTCACCTAGTACTAGATATGGGATCACTTTTGCTAGATTAATAAGACCAAACAACACCGCCATGGTTGCAATCAAAGTGACCTTCTCAAGCTTCAACGGCAGCAAGTAGATGCTTGCCGGTCCTCCACCAGCATGAATAGCGGTACTCGAAAATCCACTTAAACTGCTCCAGAACCACGCCGAAAAAGTACTTGGCTTTGATCGCTCACGCTCGCCACCCAGCCAGTACTGAAAGCAGAATGCTAGTGACAGCAAACCAATAGTAAGCTTTAGACCCGCTTCTGAAGTCACTCCCAGAAACAGCCCCGCTAGTAACACGCCGAGCAAAGCGCCTGGCAGCATGCTTTTGATCACTCTGTAATCGGCGTTTTTATAATGGTGACGAACCGCAAAGATATCCATCACGATTAGAATGGGCAGCAATATCGCCGCTGCTTGTGTGGGTGCGACGGCGAGCGCCATAAGCGGCACGGCGATAATACCTAACGCCCCGCCAAGACCGCCCTTGCCAATTCCATAGATAAGGACGGCAGGAACAGCCATGACATAGAAAAGTGGGTCGTTGACCACGCTCACCGCTATACCCCAACGGCGGTTAAGTAGTGTCGACTGCGTTTGAGATCGTCTACGACGCGAGTGAGCTCACTCTTATCATGTTCATGCTCAACCACAAGCCAACCTTGATAATCGACCTGTTTTAACGTCGAAAGCACGTGTTTCAGCTTAATGTCGCCTTCACCTAAAGGGGTGACCAAGCCAGTTGCATAAGCGTCCACCCAAGGTTTTTTGTCGCGTATCGCCAGCCTCAATTTATCGACGGACACATCCTTAAGGTGAACGTGTTCTACGCGACTTGCATATCGCCTAATCACTTGGCTGGGATCCATACCATCTAAGAAGGTATGCCCAATATCGATACACAAACCTAGCTTACTATTAGGGATGGCATACAGGACATAATCGATTTCATCTTGAAAGCTGATGTAACCGCCAACACCTGGATGCAATAAGCATCTTAAGCTGTACTTATCAGCAACCGCGATGACTTTATTTAGCACATCGACCAACGCGTCTTTCTGAGCCTTATTCAACCTAGGCGCCGTTGCACTTTGACCTACTGAAGTATTACGCTCTGGATGATTCCCTTCCATTAGCAGCAACGTTTTGGCACCAAGTTTACTCAGACGAACGCAAGTTTTCTCTGTCTCTTCAAGAATCTGTTCTAAGGCATTTACGTCACTAAATGGCAATTGAAGCTTACCCGCACAAATGGTGAGTCCTCGGGTGCGGCAAGCACTGCTTAGTAGTGATTCGTCTTCGGGAAAGTACTCGGTCGGACCAAGCTCAATGCCTTGATAGCCACTGTCACTGGCCTCCATGAGCACCTTGCCCCAGCTTGGGTTTTCCGGGCTGTGAGACTCTTCTATCCCCCAGCAGCATGGGGCGCATGCGATTCGATTTTTCATACCTTATCTCCAACTAGTTTTAATTCAGCATTGATGATTCCAAGATAAGAGTTAGCCCAATAAAAAGACGTGATCCGTCACTAAGTTGGGTTTTGCAAATCTGCAAAGCGGCTTTGAATTCCTGCTTGTAACGCTCCAACGCATTGACCATTTAGACTGGTATCAAGCTTGGAAATTTAGGAGACAGGCATGGAACGTGTATTTATCGTGGCGGCAAAACGCACGCCTATTGGCAGTTTTAATGGTGCATTGAGCGCCCTATCGGCATCGGAGCTTGGCGCGCATGCTATCAAAGCGGCGCTCGAGCAAGCTGACATCTCGCCAGATATGGTTGATGAAGTGATCGCGGGTAATGTGCTCACAGCTGGCGCCGGCATGGGACCAGGAAGACAAGCAGCATTAAAGGCCGGTATACCCGATTCAGTGCCTGCCTATACGCTCAATATGATCTGCGGCAGCGGCATGAAAACCGTAATGGATGCCGCAAGCCACATTCGAGCCGGAGATGCTGAGGTGGTCGTCGCCTGTGGTATGGAGAGCATGTCCAACGCCGCATTCATTACTTCAGGACAGATTCGCCGTGGTCAACGAATGGGTCACCTTCCCCTTGAAGACAGTATCATTAAAGATGGTCTAACGGATGCATTTCATCAGTACCACATGGGGATCACAGCTGAAAACATCGCGAAGAAGTTCAGCCTATCTCGTGAAGAGCAGGACGCGTTTGCACTCAATAGCCAGAAAAAGGCCGTGAACGCTATTAATAACGGCGATTTCAATGAGGAGATTGCGCCGGTTTCCATCGTCAGTCGACGTCGTCAAATTGAATTCAAATACGATGAATATCCAAAAGCCGATTGTACTTATGAGTCATTGCAAAAACTCCGCCCTGCATTCGATGCAGAAGGCAGTGTCACCGCAGGCAATGCCTCCGGCATCAATGACGGGGCGTCAGCCATCCTTCTTGCATCAGAGAGCGCGGTAGCGAGGTTAAACCTCAAGCCGCTTGCTGAGGTGATTGAATATGGGCAAGGCGCGCTCGCTCCTGAAGTAATGGGGCTCGGTCCAGTACCCGCCATCGCGAATACACTAAACAAAGCGCATTTGTCGATTGATGATATTGATGTGTTCGAGCTCAACGAAGCGTTTGCCGCCCAGGCGCTTGGCGTTGTCCACTCTCTTGCGGAGCAACATGATATTGATGCACCGTGGCTATTAGAGCGCAGTAACCTCTCAGGAGGGGCAATTGCACTCGGTCACCCTATTGGCGCCTCAGGCAACCGCATTCTAACGACCTTGGTGTATCAACTTCACCGAACCCAGCAAGACCTTGGCTTAGCATCACTTTGTATTGGCGGTGGTATGGGTACGGCTGTCATCTTGAAACGTTGCAACTAGGGAGAATACGATGAAAAAATCTGCAAATGCCGAGCAGCTTCGTCCTCTTTTCCATGACGGAATGACCATCATGATCGGTGGATTTATGGCGACGGGTGCTCCAGAGTCGTTAATTGATTTAATCAATGAGTGGGACATTAAAGACATTACTCTTATATCGACGGATACCGCGACACCTGGCCATGGCACGAGTAAGCTCATTGCACAAAAACGCGTCAGCAAAATCTATGCGTCTCATATTGGTTTAAACCCAGAAACGGGCAAACAAATGAACGAGGGCACGCTTGATGTAGAGCTTGTTCCCCAAGGGACCTTGGCTGAGCGTATTCGAAGCGGCGGCGCTGGACTGGGCGGCGTATTAACGCCAACAGGTTTAGGTACATTAGTAGCGGAAGGTAAACAGGTCATTAACGTAGATGGTAAAGATTACCTACTTGAAACGCCGCTTAAAGCCGACGTTGCCTTAATTCGCGGTTCAATCGTCGATACTCGTGGTAACGTGTTTTATCGCAAGACAACGCAGAACTTCAACCCTTTGATGGCAACCGCCGCTGACACCGTTATCGTAGAAGCGGAAACCATTGTAAATCTGGGCGATATTGAGCCCGAATCAGTACACACACCTAGCCTATATGTGGATTACATTTTGACGGAGGATGCGTAATGACGACTCAATTGGATAAACACACTATCCGTCGCCGCATCGCGTGGCGTGTGGCTCAAGAAATGCGTGACGGCGATATCGTCAATCTTGGCATTGGCCTTCCTACACTTGTTGCCAATGAGGTGGACAAAGAGGTCGAGATCTTAATGCAGGCAGAGAACGGCCTACTCGGCATAGACAACTTGGCGACCGAGGAAAATGCAGATCCCGATCTCGTTAACGCGGGCGCACAGCCCATTACCGCAATCGAAGGCAGTTGCTATTTCGATAGTGCGGCATCTTTTGCCATCATTCGTGGCGGTCATGTAGACTCAACCGTGCTTGGCGCGCTGCAAGTTGATGAACAAGGCAATCTCGCTAACTGGATCATCCCGGGGAAAATGGTCCCTGGCATGGGCGGCGCGATGGATCTCGTGGTAGGAGCCAAAAAGGTCATTGTAGCAATGGAACACACAGTGAAAGGCAAACCTAAACTTTTACGTCAATGCTCACTGCCACTGACTGCGGTTAATCAAGTTGACCTTATTGTCACTGAGATGGGCGTTATCGAGATTACATCGAAAGGTATGTTGCTGACAGAGCTTGCGCCAGAGTTTACTGTCGAAGACGTGCAAGCAGCGACGGAAGCCAAGTTATTTGTAAGCGATAATCTAAAACCAATGGCTCTTCCTGTTTAAAGACATTTCAGTTCTCCCCAAAGTAAAAAATGCCGCTCATCGAGAGCGGCATTTTCTTAGGATCTGGTTTACTTAAATCTACGCTAAGCAGATTAGAAGTTGAACGTTACACCCACACGAACACGGTTTTCAGTTTTAACTTCAGAGTTTTGGTTAACGTAAGTCTTATCTAGAATTTGGTAATCTAGGTAAGGTGCCCACGTGTCAAAGCCAGTGTATTTCACTTGGAACGTGTGTTCCCACTTGCTGTCAGCACGAGATAGATCGCTGTTGATCTTACCACCGTCTTTTTGCGAGATATAAGCTGGGTTATATTCTAGGTTGAAGTCTGCAACGTTGTAACCAACCCAAGCGTCAACTTGGTTAGTGTTGTTCACGTTAGAACCGTCTGCTGCGTTAGTTGCAGCTTGGTAACGGTAACGAGCAGCTGTATAGAAGTTGCCAGTCGCGTACGTTGCTTTTAGGTATGGACGGTACTCAGAGTGGTTAGTACCATTCCAGTATACGAAACCTGGAGTTAGCGTTACGTTGTCGTTGATCGCGTAGTTGTAGTTAAGCTCAGTCTCGAACGCAGCTACTGTGTGCTGGTTTTGGCTGAACGCTTTGTCGCCGTGACCTTGAGTACCTTCTAGGTGAATTTCCCAATCTTCAGCAAAACCCATACCCGCGCGAACACGGCTCTCGTAAGTTTTTGCTTCTGTGTTGTATGCGCCACGAACGTCAACGTAGTTTGCGCTTGCTGGAAGTGCTACTGCAGCAACAAGAGCAGCCGCCAATGTCATTTTAAAAGATTTCATAAAAAGCTCCGTATAGAACAGGAATGCCAAATTTGGCACCGGATTTAATGTGCAAACGATGAGGCCACTGCCAAGCATCCTCATGCGTTACACCAAAACTGAGCTCAGAATATTTTTTTGAACTTTGTTTTTGTCATGGAAATGTCAAACCCGTACATTGAGTGATGGGGCTCACATCAATATTGAGTTTAATTCCATCCAAAAGAACAGACATGAAATCTTCCAGTAACATTAATGAAATATACAATCAAAAATGATTTCCACATATAAAATAGCCGCCCTGTATGAAACAGCACGTCATATTTGAAACTTTATGCGGTGTAGTTGGTTCCGTAGCTGGAATACGAATACTGAGCGGAGCTGTCATCAGTATCCGGTAGTGGCAGCTCCTGCTCTGACACTTCATTAGATGGGATTGGTTGCTCTACTTCTTCTTTGCTTTCCGCTTTGTCTACAGTTAAACCAAACAGAGGCAGTTCACGTTTATAGAGCTTGTTGAGGGCACGGATAAGCGAGTGTTTTACAACGGGTCCAAATTGGAGCTTCTTTAATACTGGTTTTGCTAGTGATTGAAGACCAACAACCGAGTCCACGCCTAATGTGCTTCCCACGGTATCGCGAGCCGATTTGGCAGGTTCATACCCCATATACGCGGACATGAACAACCAAATATAGGCGATAGACGCGCCATTAGGCTTCACTTCACGCCACGCTTCACCCGCAAAGTACATGGCCTCAACATTGCCTTTCTCCGCGGCTCGCTCCAACCAATAACAGGCACGTTGAATGTCTTGCTCTACTCCGACACCGTTTAAGTAGTTAAGACCGAGCTTAGTCATCCCTTCTTCACTTTGTTTGTCAGCAGCGATCTCAAACCATTCTGTCGATTGTTTTGGTGACGGCGTTGGGTTGTCTGGTGAGATGTTCCAATCTCCCATGAACAAAATCCCTTCGAGGTTGCCCTCTTCCGCTACCTCTTGAACCTTGGCAACACCTTGCGGAATATTTCGCTCAACACCCTTGCCATAGATGAGCGCTTTCGCAGCTTCAAACTTAGCATGGATATCGCCCTCTGCCCCAGCAATGCACAAGCGCCAGTAATTAGCTTGCTCCCGCAATACTAAATCTTCGCGCTTTTTATCACTTAATCGAACAATACCGTACATAGCGGTAATGTTGTCGAGCAACGCGCCTTTGTGATACCAATACAGCGCTTCGTTAGGTTTATTTCGCTCAGCTTCTTTGGCGAGATATAAGATGGTAGGAACATGACCGGTCTCTGCTTTAAAGATTCGATCTTGCCTTTCCTGCTGGCGAGCTTTTTCCATTGCTCTTCGATAGGCAGCTTCTCTAGCGACGCGCTCCTCCTCCATACGCTTTTTGCGTAGAGAGAGTGAGAACATCCAGACGAACACCAGTACAAGTGACAAACTGGTGGCGCCGATGGCAATGGCTAATGTCGACATAGTATGAACGGGCTTTTTAGTAACGGTTACTCTCTATAGTAACGGCTGATAGTCCGAACAATTAAGCGCGATTTTCGATCTAACCCACGCTTTTACAACATTAGCTCAATAATTCTTCTAAATTAACGCGATGCAGTCGAATTCACCGCGTTATTGAAGGTTTCTCTTGCCCCTTCCACACCGAGCGATTCCGCCTCCTCAAGTAAGCTCACCGCTTTTTTTAACTCATTATCAAGAACGGCTTTTGTAATCGCATCATGATAGAAAGCGCTCGACTCTTTTGTTACGGCGACCGATGGGGTTCGCGATACGTTTGATTGCTGTTGTTCACCGCTTGCTATTGCGATAACTACTTTCCCCGATTCTACGAACGGTACTTCGATGTCTTTGACCTCGGGCAAGTAGTTCCCGCGAGCTTCAGCATCTAGCTTTGCTGGATGGATGACACTCACAGACTTCTTCAACGCTTTAGGCTTAGTGTAAACCACGAGCATGAGATCTGAACTGTTACTTGGCGGCATAAACGTAAACGTGAGTTCTAGACGGTTTCCAAGATGGAAGCGAGCGGGTAAATAGTTGAACTCTTCTAGTTCATATTGCTCAATGACACTGCCATCCTTACGAATAATGGCGATGTAAGGCGCAAAGGCTGACGAAGCTATCAAGCTTGTCACTGTAATGTCTAAAGCGCCTGAGGATAGTGGCAAGGAAGCAACCACAACCGGACTCTCTACGCCATCAATGATGTAGCGTTGACTGTCTTCAGCTATGGAAAAGGTCTGCTCACTTGGTGCCTTTAAAGGCAATACATTCAGTTGTGAGACACTGTTTATCTTAGCCTGAGTCGGTAGTGACGTCTGCTCCACAACGCCTGCACTCTGACAGCCCGCTAAAAGCAAACAGCTACTAATGAGGGTGATTGATAGTTTCATTATTGTCTCCTAATAGGGCGAAGTATCCTCCGCCCTGTCGTCTTAGCTCTCGTTAAGTGTTAGAACCAAGCTTCCACTTGAACGCCAACGAGGAACTCATTTTTCTTTGATTTATCCGCTAACTGGGCGCTGTCTGAACGATCGTTAAGGTAAGTGCCGTAAACACGGATCTCCGGACGAGCAAAGAAGCCTTCCCCCATAGAAAACGCTTGAGCCACAGTGAGCTTGCTGCCCTTTTTGTTACCATAGTTGCTGTAGTTCTCAATGTACGAACCCGCTTCAAACACAGTGCGGACGGTGTCTGTCCACTGGTACATTGGGCGAATAACCGCAGAGATCAGATCGTGATCGGTTTTAGCACGTTTGGTTGCCGAGATAGCTGCATCGGTAGAGCGAGCCGCAAGGAACTGGTGCCCCATTTCCCACTTATCACCCAGGCTGATCACACCCCAGTTCAACAGACGAACACCTTGAGCGTCGTTATTCGCATCATCACGACGATCGAAGTTACCACCGTTGCCCAGATCCGCCATTTGTGCACCGTATGAGCTGTTACCGTACTGAACTACCGTTTGGTTGAAACCGCTGCTCATGTTTTGATGTAGGATCGCAGTCACCAAAGCGCCGTCATCAGCTTGAACGTCTTTGTTGCCAGAAGCAGTACCTGTCGAGAAGTTGTACGCACCTGCCACTTCAAGCGTTGCGTCTTCCCACAGGCCGATGTTCGCTAGACGCACATCAGCAATGTAGCCTTTTACTTCATCTTCTTTGTATTTGTCTTGCTCTACCCAGCTACCAGCGTCACCAGGGTTGGTACCAGGATTCTGCACCCACTGCTTACCATCAAGCGTCTTTTGCTTAGTGCTGCTATCTTCGATCAACGCCACAGACAGCTTTTGGTTACCGACTGAAATGTTCTCGATACCACCACCGGTACCCGACGTGTTCAAGAAGTAGAAATCCGTAATATGGACATCACGACGTTGGTAGTAGCGCTTACCGGCCCAAACGGTCGCTTCTTTGTCAGAGCTAAATATACCCGTCGCTTGAACGTTGTACTGAGCGACGTTAAAGTCACCGTCTTGCCAACCATTGGTTCCACTGTTGCCAGACGCAATCATGGATTCTACGCGCCAAGTTTGGTCATCTGTTTTCAGGTCTTTACCAAAACCAAACTCCGAGTAGTTGTCGTTTTCGTTACCTAAACGACCTACTTTTTGTTTCTCGTAGTTCGCATCACCCGTGCCATTCGAGCTAAGCGCAGTACCCGCTCGAAAGTAGCCAAAGTAATCAACAGCAAAAGAAGGGGCTGCAACTAGTGCAGTCGATACTGCCGCTGCAACTAGATATAGTTTGTTCATTATTAACTCCGTTTATTATTGTTATTTTTCTCAAGCGACATCCGAAAAGGCAGTGGAATGTTTGATTCGCAAGGAAAACAATCGGAGGAGGAGAATAATGATGAGAGTTTTGTTATTACAGGGAGACTTATTAAGCCATCGGGAAGTTGAAGAGCGATTCTTTTAAAAAAAGAGATGGTTCATTTCTGACGAGATAGAACTTTTTCTACAGATTCAGCATTAAATTTGAAGTTCGACAAAGAAACATTGTGAAATGCACATAAAAACATGACTAACATCACACGATTGCTCTTTGGAAATTCAAATAACTTAAAATAACCTTATTTGAGCGACATCACCTTTTGAGGTTAAGTGGATGTGAATCGAGAAGAGTTCGCTTTGACTAGATAAATCAAAGCCTCAGAAACATTGACGGATAAATTACCTTACAATATCCCTGAGACTTATAGAAATCACCTTGTGAACATCTTATTTGGCATTTATAGCCTTAACAAATGCATCTTGAGCACCCTCTACATTCAGTGCTTTCGCCTCTTCTAGTAAAGCTAGAGCCTTTGGAATATCGTCTGCTTTCACCGCAGCTTCAATGGAACTGATGTAGTAATTCTGGGTTTCTGGTTGAGCGGTAACTTCACTCTTTGATGTTGATGCTGCAACAGCGGTTGCAGAAGCTGCAGCGACTGTTCCATTCAGTTGAGGATCAATAGCTTCTGCTGGCGTCGCTGGCGCTTTGTTTGAACTTGGCAACAACGAGAAACTACTAGGAACAGACAGCTTCACATTAACAAAACCACTATCGCTATGGCTAACCACAGGGTCTGCTATCAAAGGTGGTTCATTACGTTTAGCTATTGCCATAGCTTTAGCTGGGTGAATCACTGTTGTCGTCTTTGCAATATCTTCATCAGTTGTGAAAATAACGGCATTAACACGAGTCGTTGAAAGCGGTAGTGTTACCGACACTTCGCCAAACAGGACTTCCCCTTTAATAAAATCATTTCTGTCGTACTTAAAGGCAGAAGAGCTATATACCTTTAATAACTTAAAATCTTGATCGTACAGCGCCAAGCTTGGTGCAAATACGTTTTTGTTTTTCATCGGCGCAGTAATAGCGATATTGATCGTTTGCGCTTCAGGTTTGAAAGAGAATCCAGCGACACGGCTATCTATTTCAGCATTATTAAGTTGCTGAGAAAGGTCATTGAATTCAAAAGTAAAGGCTGATGGAACAGATACATTATTCCACTGTACTGAGCTCGTAGCAGAAATTGTCGCCAATTCGACAGAGCTCACTTGGTTAGATACATCTGTAGCGCTTGAGCATCCCAATAGCGCCATCAATCCAAGAGAAGAAATTAACATCCGTTTCATAGTGTCACCTTATAAGAAAAAAAATAGCCAGCTTTTACACTGGCTACGATTTTACGTGGTATGTAAAAGTATTAGGTAGTTAGATTACCACCATGCTTCAACTTGAGCACCAAACATTAGGTCATTTTTCTCAACTGCTAGGTCACCCTGGTACTTACTTGCAAAGATACGGATTGCTGGACGTGCCCAGAAGTTGTCACCAGCTTGCCATTGTTGAGCGATAGTGATCTTGCTTAGGTCTTCTTTTTCAGCACCCCAATCCGAACCGAAGTCTTGTTGGAAGTAACCTACCTCAAGAATAGTACTCATAGTCTCAGACCATTTATAACCTGGACGTGCAACGATACTCATTGCTTTAGCGTCTTCGCCATCAGTACCTTTATCTAGCTGAGCGTATACGAATGAGTAGCCTAGGTTCCACTTCTCACCTTCTACAACACCCCAGTCAATAAAGCGGTAAGACTTACGGCCTTCTTGACCAGTTTCCATGTTGTAAGAATCGCCTAGGTGGTTGCCTACGAAACCAGCCCATGCGTAACCTTCAGTAGAGATTTGAATAGCTGCTTTGTTGAAACCAAGGCTGTGGCCTTGAGTATGCTCTGCTGTGAACGATACACCAAACTTGTCTAGGCCGTAATCACCAAAGTTGCCGTCTGGGTTGTTCTCGTTCGCTTCTTGAGCATCTGTGTGTGAAGGTTGTGCACCAAGAAGGATGAACTCCATGCTACCGCCTTCGTTTGTTTCAATACCAGTCAAACGCAGGTCGAAAGTGTTAGCTGTAGAGTAAACTTGAGTATCTTCTAATGGTGTACCATCTGCATCGATTACTGGCGCTTTCCATTTGTGCTGAACTGCCGCAGCGTGGAACTTAGCGAAACCAAGGTCAATATTCTCAATACCAACACCGTTACCAGAGTTGTTCACGTAGTACATGTCTAGGATATGGATGTCTTTACGACCATAGTAACGGTTACCAGCCCATAGCTTCATGCCGTTTGCCATGCTGTAATCTGCCCACGCTTCACGGAAAGAAGCGCGTTGACCGTTCCACGGGTCCGTTGGATCTGTACCAATGCTTTGGAATGAGTTACCACGGTAATCTAGACCACCGTTCTCATAGCTACCAAAAGCTAGAAGAGTGTGCAGGTTGAATGCGCCGCCATCTTGAGCTTCCCATACTTTGTTTACGTTCAGCGCTAGCTCACCGTAAACATCACATTCGTCACCTAGACGACCTACTGCGTGACCAAATGTAGTTGGACCACCGTTACCGTAACAGTATTGAGAACCACCATCAGCGTTTGCACCGAAGCCAGCACGGAAATAACCGTGATAATCTACTTCTGCTGCTGATACAGAACCAGCCGCCAATACACCTACCACCGCAGCAGCAATTACACTTACTTTTTTCATTTAGAAAACTCCGTTTAACTTATTGTTATATTCAATTTCTTTTTCTTAAACGCTTCGAAGGCAGTACCGAAGTGTCTCAGACTTGAAATATCGGTTTAGGGTCCCGAGTTGATTGAACAATTGCAGATTAACGAAGTCGGTTGATGGAGGCGTCCTCCACCCTAGCGATAGTTGGGGGGGGATGAGAAAGGAGGAGAAAAATAACCGCACGGTGTTTTTTTAGGGCAGATCACAAATACAGGGGGGAGTAGTATGGATATTGGTAATGTTTTGACGCGCACAATATGCTTTACATCACTGTTTTTAACTTTTTCGTAGTAAATGTGAAATTAAATTACATTTAAAATTCTGTGATCTTCGCTTGACCTAAAGTTTACAAACCTATTAACTATTGAAAGCACGATTAATGTCATTCACGAACAAATAGAAAAAATCTCTATGACGCAACATCAATCTAGCCCTTATCCGCTGGGTGCCACACTAGATGAATACGGCTGTAACTTTGCTATTCATGCACCCGATTGCGAAACTATTTATCTCGCTCTCTATGATGACAACAACAAACAGCAGTTGTTCCCACTTTGTGAAGATTATGCTGGAATCAAGCATATTCACCTTAACGGTATCCAAGCCGGACAACGTTATGGTTTTGTCATAGAAACTTGCGAGGAACGTCAATACATCGCCGATCCATATGCTAAAGCCCTGGATAAAGCCTTACATTACGTTCCACCTTTTACTTCTGAGAAAAGCTTTGAGCTGCCTGCTTGTATTGTTGTTGACGAT
This sequence comes from Vibrio maritimus, assembly GCF_021441885.1. NCBI lineage: Bacteria > Pseudomonadati > Pseudomonadota > Gammaproteobacteria > Vibrionales > Vibrionaceae > Vibrio > Vibrio maritimus. Next base: position 1,039,212 of record NZ_CP090439.1, on the reverse strand, counting down.
GCATTTGATTGGCAAGGTGTTCGCTCTCCACGAATCCCACGTGATGAGATGGTGTTATTTGAGACACATGTAAAAGGCGTATCTAAGCTCAACCCTGACGTTCCTACCGAGCAGCAAGGTACTTACCTTGGTTTGGTTAGCAAGCCTATGCTTCAGTTCTACAAAGAGCAAAATATTAACTCGCTACAATTGCTGCCTGTCGCTGCTTGCATGCATGAGCCTCATCTATTGCAAATGGATAAGGTGAACTATTGGGGCTACAACCCTTATGTCTTCATGGCTCCTGATCCTCGTTATGCGAACAAAGATGCGGTAGCTGAGCTTAAAACCACCATTAGAGAGCTTCACCGAGCCGGTATAGAAGTCATCTTAGATGTAGTCTATAACCATACAGCAGAAGGTGGCGATAACGGCCCTGTCTTTAACCTTAAAGCTCTCGACTCCAAATTCTATCTGCGCCACGGTGAGTATTTCGCCAACTACACAGGGTGCGGAAATACCGTTGATTTGAACTATCAGCCAGCTCTTAACTTAGTCATGGATACCCTGAGATATTGGGTTCAAGAGTTTAAGGTTGATGGGTTCCGCTTCGACTTAGCAGCAACCTTAGGTCGAAATGGTGACAACTTTAACCGAGAAGCGGCTTTCTTCAGAGCGGTGGCACAAGATCCTGTTTTGAAGATGACCAAACTAATCGCAGAACCATGGGATATCGGTCCAAATGGTTATCAGGTCGGAAACTTTCCATTTGGTTGGAATGAGTGTAACGATAGGCTGCGCGACATCACTCGAAGCTTCTGGCGAGGTGACCAAGGCTACCTAAAAGAGTTCGCGACTCGTATCATGGGTTCACGTGATCTTTATAGTGCGGCTAACTGGCCTTATAAACTGACCGTCAACTACATTACCTACCACGACGGGTTCACCATGCAAGACTTGGTGTCTTACAAGCATAAGCACAACGAAGCAAACGGTGAAAACAACCGTGACGGGCACGGTGACAACCGCTCGCACAACTATGGGGTTGAAGGTCCGACGGATAATCCAGTCGTACTAGCAACTCGTGAAAAGCAAAAACGCAATTTCATGGCCACCCTTTTGTTTTCATTCGGTATTCCTCATATCTTGACCGCCGATGTGCTATCTCATAGCCAGCAAGGCAATAACAATGCCTACTGTCAGGATAACGAATTGAGCTGGTTGAACTGGGAGCCAGAAGAGGCGAAAACGCACTTCAAGCAGTGGCTGTCTGAGATGCTGGCTGCTCGTCAGGAGTATATGGTGCCGTTTATTCGTGCATTCAGCGGCGAGAAACGTAACGACAACCGTATTTTCTGGAGTCGCGTTGATGGCCAACTGATGAGCATGGAAGACTGGAATCGCTTGAGCAGTGTTGCGCTTCATATTGGTATCGGTGACGATGGCGACGAAATGGTTTACTTAATCAACCAAACCAAAGCGCCAGCGCGCTTTACGCTACCAAACGATCGCTCACAAGTATGGAAAACCATCTGTGATACCCACATCTCTGATGCGGAAGTTGGACATGCTGAGGGGGAAATCCTTCAGGCTCCGATGTCGATGGCTATTCTCCACTACTCTGCCAACGCATCGTAACTAGCGTGGCGATAAATCAACCTAAAAGAGTTCACATTGTGAGCTCTTTTTTAATTCTATTGATCTAGGTTATCGCTAACCTTATTAATACTTTGAAATACATAACTCATTAATAGTAGTATCGGCGCAGTACTCAATTAGTTTTATATTTTATGTCGTTGCCTAAGCTGTTACTTCGCACCTTCAAACCGCTCACTTTTGCGCTTATCACCCTACTGATTTACCTCTCTTATCAGCACTATGAGCGCTCACAGGCGCTGGCCAAGTCCCAGTCTCAATACAATGTGAAGGTTGCCTCTGCCCTTGTTTGGTCACAGATTGAAGCAACCTTTGCCAAGGTTGATTTGCTACAAGAAAGCATTGATTCAAATAGCTTCGATATTCTGACCAATCAAATATTAGCCAACAGCTACTTGTATAAAAGCATCGCACTATACAACACCAAGACGCAATACTATTCTAACTTTAATGATGATGGGCTCACTGATAGCAGCCAGGCCTCAATTAAATGGCACAGTTTTGATGGCTTTGCACACCGATACGCCGTTTCCACACTCTATCAAAAGGCTGATGGATTTTGGGTATTTGCGATAAAACAAGAACAGAACCAGAGTCCGATTGAAGTTTGGTTTGAAATCGACGTACAACATACCACTCAGTATCTCGCTAACCTTAAAACCTTGGACAATGGTTATGTGTTTGTCATTGATAAGATGACGGGACAACTGGTTTTTCACCCTAACCCATCTCGCATTGGCACGGCATCGATTAGTTACTTTGGTGGACTACAAGACCAAATTGAGGCGGGAGAAACGCGAGGGCAATACGATTACTTTTACAATGGAAACTTAAAGAAGAGCGTCTTTAGCGCACAAAACCCAATGGGCTGGGTGTTTGTCTCTGGAACCAGTCAGACAGATATTTTGTTTACCTCCTACCAGATATCATTGACCGCTATCGTCATCCTTGCGCTGCTGTTACTCGTCTTCTCGATAAACTACATCACCTATCAACTGAACGAGGCATTATCTGAGTTGACTCGTGCAGAAGACATCGCACAGTTTAAACATGACTTGAAGATCATCTTCGACCGATTCACCTATCACAAAGGCGTTCAATTCTGCTTATATGACGCTGAGACACACTACTTCAAAACCATAGATTTTCATGGTAACTCAAAATCCATTTTTCATTGTGAAAGACTCCCTAAAGTTTTCGGGTCAAGAGGTCTTAACTTTCTGTACAACAACAAGCATGACCCCCTCGCACAGAAGCTTCATATCACAGGGCGACACTACACTTTAGCTCTCTATCATCAAGACGCACTAATCGGTGTTATCTACCTAAAGAGTTCTTTCTATGCGTTTGAAGGACTCATCAGAGCGATAAGAGACTTTTCTGAGGTCGCACTAGCTAATCTCTTGTTAACTAAAAAGGTGGCGATGGACGATGCCCTCACAGGCCTTGAGAACGAATGGAGTATGCGAAACCATATCGCCGTATCGGAAAGCAACGATGCCATGTTTTACGCCGTGGTTGATATCAATGGTCTTAAAGGCATTAATGAAAAGTATGGCGAACACATTGGAGATAGTGTCGTCGTGCATGTGGCCGATATTGCGCGTAGGAGCTTCCCTAAGCCGAAAGCAACATGCATTGCTAGAGGTCAAAATGGTTGTATTAGTGTGCTATTTCACACTAGCCATATTGAGGATGCTGAGAAACAAATGGATTGGTTTAGGCAACTTGTCGAAAAACAGCCTTTGGATGTCGACGAAGGTTATATAAAGGTTACGGTATCTATTGGTTTGACACAACTAGGAGGCTCAGTAGACGCGACACTTAGTCGAGGAGTAAAGAGCCTGCAACAAGCTAAGTTAAAAGGACGCAACCAAGTCTATAGCTGCAAAATTGCATAAAAAAGCCCTCGCATGAGAACATGCGAGGGCTTTTTAATAAATGGGCTATTAGAACACGCCCAGCATCTCGCATAAGTATTTGGCCGCAGGGCCCAAGCGGGTATTTGACTTCCACAGCACGTCTGCAGAGTTCATCATCTCATAACGTTGAAACTCAGGTCTGAAGTCGATCAGGGTACCCATCGCTTGTTTCTCTACGATGTAATCGCGTGGCACGATGGCCCAACCAATACCTTGCTCAACCAACTTAATCACATCTTCTTGGTCATCGGCCTGCCAAATATCTTGAGAAAAGGCGCCTTGTGCTTTTAACACTTTATTCTGCATCATGCTCCGGCAGACAATTTGTCGTTCACCAATAAGCGTTTCATTGCTCACCTGCTGCATGTCAGCAAAGATAGAGTCTGGGCTGCAGATACATACCCATTCAATATTCGCTATCGAGATAAAATCGACGCCATCCGGCACAGCATCTGCGGCTAGGTTAAACCCAAGCTCAACTTCATCTTTGATCAGCGCATTGGTTAGGTGGTGAGCACCCAAACGAGATACGTCTACCTGAGTAAAAGGAAAACGCTGAGACATTTTCTCGATCGCTGAATCAATAAGCGAAAACGGCAGTAAAGGGTCAAGCGCGATTTTTAATGTGTCTTCCACACTATCCACGCTGGCTTTAGAGTAGTTTCTGATACGTTCAGCTTGTCGCAATAACACTTTCGCTTGCGACAACATTCGTTCCCCTTGCGGAGTGAGTTTAGGGTACTTGGTACTTCTATCAAAAAGTGTAATACCTAGGTCTAGCTCTAGGTTATTCACTCCGATACTCACCGAGCTTTGACTCTTACCAAGATGCCTTGCGGCCGCAGAAAATGAACCTTGCTCTGCTGCAGCGACGAATGCCACTAGCTGTTCAATATTCAGCATACTCAACCCTTTGATTAATTGATTAATTGCGTTCTATCGTAAAACAATAGCACATAAATTGCACTTAATTATAAGCACCACAAATAACGTCAACTCATTCATTCACAATGACAATTTAACCCTTCTCGCCATTGCTCGCATTCGATAGTTAGAAAGCTTCACCAAATCGAATATAGAAGCTGGTATTCCCCATTTTTGACACTGCCGCGTCTACACCAATCGTAAAACGTTCTTTGGCATTCAGTAAATACCTAACACCAATACCTGCTGACGGAATCACCTCGGTTTGAACAGCGCGATTAACCTGGCGGTCATCATTTTGGACCACTGCAGCCCCAGCAAAAGCAACACCACTCCAGAGCGTAGAGAACTTATGACGGTATTCGACTTCCGCCTGATACATTGAGTTGCCACGATACTTGTTCCAATCCGCCCCGCGTAGGTCAGGCGTCACAAACTCATATTCTGGTGTATCACCAATCATCTCTTTACCAATCACACGATAAGCAAAGACATCATCTCCAATCGGAAAATATTGGCTTACTTCGGCATCTAAACGGTGGAAAGGCTTACCGGTTTTTTTATCTTTTGAGTAATGAAGCGTGCTTAAATCGACATTGAGTCCTTGAGTGGCACCCATCATGTTGTCGCGTGAGTCATACGTCATCAAGAAACCTACCGCGTGGTTGCTCCCGCTCATGGCATTCTCGAAGGCTTTTTTGATTTCAGGGTCCGTTTTTTCGTTTAGACTGGCGTCACCACCACTCCAAAGTCCTTGAACACCAAAGTAGAGGTCATTAACGATCTGCTTGCGAACTTCACCATAAACGAAGTTTGAATATGACGCATACTGAGCCGCTTTAGGAAGTTTTGCTCCAATGCGACCTGTATATTTGAGGTTTAGACTAAAATGTCCCGCGTAGAAGCCTGCTCGCCAAGCGTCGTGAGCAAATACGTGTTCGTGACCAACGATCGCCATTCCACTATCTGAATCGGTATATTGACCGTAAAACATACTGGTAGACGGGTTCGTTGCCCCTTCCTCTCTATCATGGATATACATGGCGTTCACACCTAAGCCAACACCCAGAGCATCATCGGTAATAGGCACGGGAAAGGCTGCAAATTTACGGTCAGGAAGCGCTTCGGAATCCTGCTCGTTTTCTGAAGGCGTCACGTCACTATTTGCGGCTTTGGGTGCAGCTATGTCGTCTTTAGCTTTGATCTGAGGGTCATTGTTTGGCTTTTCTGCCGAAGGCTCTTTAACAGAAGGCTCTTCAACCGAAACAACCGGCTCTGTTGCACAAACAGCCGTGGATACAGACAATAGCGCAGCCATAACCATAGACAGCGGAGTTTTTGACGTCTTCAAATGAAATCTCTTTAAGTACAATAACTAATAGTTGTATGCGCACTACGATTCCATTCAACAAGCCCCTCTAGATACTGCGTTGGGCTATACAGTGCTTGACTAGCGATTCTCGCTTCGGAGGGCGATGCTACTAGATTCAATTTCTATGGCAAAAACAACCTATTCGAAAATCGCATAGAAATTGCCAGTTAATATCAAACAAGCGTCAGTTTAAGGGTTCAAAGTATCCAAATAGCAAATAAATGTGAGCGCAGTTGCAACCAGACGCGAATGCATCAACTACAATCTTCAAAAAATGACATATATTCATAGTGTTCCGATAATTGTCGACCTAATATGGCGTTACTAGGGCAATCACTATCTGCTTCAATTCACAGGCTTTTGTGTCAGTTTTTGATGAAAATTAAACGGAAAGTAACATACGTGATTGCAAACACACCGTAACCTAGGCAAGCTAGGCTAATCTGAATAACATATTCTGCTAGGGAAATAATAATGAAAGCATCGAATCTGATTGCTGCTGCGTTACTTGTTGGTTGCAGCACGGTTGCAATGGCTGAGGTAACTATTGCACTTCCAGAAAACGTAGACCTACTCTCTGTTAACGCTGCGGATCCACAGACTGACTCTAAAGGTTTTTTCTCATCTGCAGAGACAGCAACCTTGCCAGATGGCGTTAACCAAATTGTATTCAAATATGAGCCTTACTTCGATATCAACCGTGACGAGCGCAAAGTTATCTCTAGTAAAGCTATCATCGCTAAGTTTGATGCAACCGATGCTAAGCTCACTCTCAATGTCCCAACCTATCGCGATGCTCGTCAAGCCGAGAAAAATATCGACAACTTAGAATGGTCACTTACCGATGAAAACGGTAAAGAGATTGTTGTGGTTCAAGACCAACTCATCAAAGATGGCATGCAGATCGGTCGTGACTACAACCGCGAAGCAGAAGACTATAACCGCAAAGGCGGCGTAGCGGCTATCGCTGCTGCAGGCACGGTTGCCGTAGCGGCGGCTCCAGCAGCTGTGGCAACGACTGCAGCACAACCTACGACACTTCCTGCAGAAGCACCTGTCGCTGCATCAGACAACACGGCAGAAGAGATGCTTATCTTCTGGTACAACAAAGCAGATGCCGAGACCAAGGCTCGCTTTAAAGAGTACGTAAGCAAAAACTAAACACTAGCGTATTGTGTAAGCCGCTCTAATGAGCGGCTTTTTCGATCTTGTAAGAGACTAGAAAATGAAAAAAGTTGTATTGCTTGGCGACAGTTTGACGGCTGGCTGGGGTCTACCTCAAGGTGACAACTGGTCGTGCAAACTCGCCAAAGAATTGTCGGATATCGAGTTTATCAATCGCGGCGTACCTGGAGATACCACCACTGGCATGCTAAGCCGCTTCGAGCTACAAGTAATTGATGCTAAACCAGATGCTTTCGTGCTGTTCGGGGGACTCAATGACCTGAACTGGGGGACAGACATCAGTGTCGTGGCTAGTAATCTAAATAGTATGATTGCTCAGGCACAGCACCATGGTATTAAACCGATTCTAATCATCACTAGTGCCGTCGATCCAATTGGGTCACTACCTATGTTTGGCAACAGTTCAGAAACGGTGGAAACACTGAGACAATCAGTGAAGACGCTAAGTCGTCAACATAGTGAAAAGCTTAAGGCGATGTATGGTCATGGCCCATACAAGCTTGAGGTTGTCGATGCCTTTATCGCCTTTGAAGAACACGCGACAAGTCATGGTTATGCCGAACTTTATCAAAGTGATGGCATCCACCTCTCACCTTGTGGTGCGGATATCATCTTAGAAAAAGTACGCCCTTTATTCCTATAGAACGATCAAATTAAAAGCCCCCAGCTACCTATCACAGTAACTGGGGGCAATTTTTTTATCGATATTTTTAGAACGTTAAGCCCAGAAAGTCACAGCAATCAGGGTTAACGCGCCGATACAAGCAATGTTAAGTAAGATGCCGATTCGCATCATCTCTTGCTGCTTAATATGACCCGAAGCAAACACGATCGCGTTTGGAGGTGTCGCTACTGGCAACATAAACGCACATGACGCCGCAACGGCGATAAGCACCGATAGAATCACAGGTGACATACCAAAGGCTTCTGCAACGCTAGCAAACACGGGGATTAACAGGGCGGCACTCGCGGTATTACTCGCAAACTCAGTTAGGAACACGACGAAAGCGGCAATCACCAAGATAATGAACAACATGCTAAATTGAGAGATTAACTCGCTCAACTCATTCGCCAAGAACACACTTGTTCCCGTCGCTTTCAATACATTGCTAAGACAGATACCACCACCGAATAGCAGCAAGACGCCCCAGTCCGCGGTTTTCTCGATATCTTTCCAGTGAACCACGCGGGCAAAGTTAACGGCGACAATCGCGCCTAGTGCGACAATGGTGTCGAACTTAGCATAGCCACCTAGCATGGCATTGATTGGCTTACTAAAGATCCAGAAGAACACGGTTAAGCCAAAAATTAGCAAGGTAACAACTTTACCCTTGTCCCAACTCACTGGTTCATGATTGATTTCAAACTCACCATCGAGCTTTGGCTTAAGCACAAAGAAGAGCACGGCTAAAGCTATCGGTAACAAGATAAACGCGGTAGGCAAGCCAAATGCCATCCAGTCCGTAAATGTCATACCAATTTCGGCTGCAGCAATCGCGTTTGGCGGGCTACCAACCATAGTCGCAATACCACCGATGCTGGCGCTATAAGCAATACCAAGTAACACAAACACGTAAGTGTTGTGACCACTTTCTTCATTCACTTTACTCAGTACACCAAGTACAAGGGGTAACATCATAGCTGCGGTTGCGGTATTGCTGATCCACATCGACAGCAATGCAGTCACGCCAAAAAGCATAAACACGGCAACGCTCATACGACCTTTTGCCATAACCAACACTTTATCTGCGACCACCTTGTCTAACCCTTGCCTGTGCATCGCTGCCGCTAGGGCAAAGCCACCAAGGAATAAAAAAATGATTGAGTTGGCAAAGTTATTCAATGCAGTCTGGGTATCAAAAACATTAAACAATACCGCTATGACGGGCACCAGAACCGCCGTGACGGTAACGTGTAAAGCTTCCGTGAGCCAGAGCACAGCGATAAACGTTAAAATACTAATGCCAAGCACAACATTAGGCTCAAAAGGCAGGGTGGTGTAGAGCACGTAAAACAGAACAATATCAGCAAGAATGATTAGGCTGTTGCGGTTAAAAAACCATTCTCGGGTATTGGAGGGTAAGGGGACACTATCGTTTCTATTCATTATTATGGCTTCCTTTAGTCAATGGGCGGATGCTCCCTTGAGGGGCTAGCTCAAGATGAGCGCCCTTGAAACCACAAACATCACTAAGATATTGATCAATAACCTACTGAAAGTAGATAACTACCGTGAGTTTTGACTCGATATAGTAATTTGTTTTGAGACAAGAACCCAACACTCAGCACGGATGTAAGTGGGACCAGAATATGATCCCACATACCCAACCATTTACATAATACGAATCTATCAATTCGTTAACCACATCAACATTATGGATACATAAACGTAACCTTGATCAAATCGTTGAAGATTATGACGTTAGCGTGTCAAACGCCGCTTTCGCTTCATCACTGTGCATGACTCGACCGTGTCCTTGACCTTGCGTCGTGATCAGCGTAACTAAAGGCATTTCTTTTGCTGCTTTTTCTGACACTGAGTATTTTGTGAATCGGTCTTTTTCGTCATGTACGATCATGGTTGGTGCCGTTCGGCGACCTAACTTGTTGTATGGATCAATTGAAGTAATTGGATAGTGATACTGGTTTTGAATATCATCTACGACTGCTTCAAACAGTCGCATCGAGTACCCTGAACGCGCTACGCTACCAAAAAGGTTATCGAGGTAATCGAGAACCGGCGCAATAAGTAGCAGTGGCTTGTCTTGAAGCTTGGCATGTTTACATTCAATCGCAGCCGCCGTTCCCATACTGTGACCAACTAAACCCGCCACTTCTTCTTCACTATCCAGCAATCCTTCCAAGCCGCCAACGAAGGCTGGAATATGTCCGTAAGCACCTTCACTTTGTCCGTGAGCCGGGTGGTCGTATGCAAGAGCGGTATAACCTTTGCTGGCGATATGCTCCATAAGCGGAAAGAACTGGCTCGCTGTCCCAGACCAGCCATGTGTTAGCAACCAAACCGGCCCTGTACCCACGCGATAAGTCTTAAGTACACCCTCAGAGGTACTCACTTCCGAGATGATTAAACCTTTCGGCTCTGCATTCTTCGGCTTTGAACGAACTGGGGTTAGAAGCAGTTTCTTAGCGGTGCGTTTCGCATGATTTGGCGCAAGTTTATGGTGAGCTCGAGTAGTAAGGTTCACCATTTTCTTCTTGAAACTGAATTTCTTCGATGTATTGAAGTAGATTTTATCACTCATGACTGACTGTCCTTATTATCCTCGTCATCCTCGGATAGTTGTATTGTTGAGCTTACATTTAGAACGACCGTGCTTTTTTAAGTTAGCGTTTTACGCTGCCGTTCCATATAAAAGAGTTATTGAGATATCGACCAAGATTGCATGGAAGTGTCAACGCTAGTCCAAAATCGCTGACTGCTCTCCTGCTCACCCACCAGCGAGTAGAAAACGTGCGCACTTAAGTAATGCCCATAGAGCTCAAACGCGGCTTGTTGCGGGTCTAGTGTCGAACTGAATTCACCGCTATCGATCCCCTTTTGTATTTGTATCGTCAAATAGTGGATCCAACGGTGAATGGCTTTCCTCAGTGCTTGTTGAAGTTCATCTTGCTGGCTATCGCGCCACGCATCGATGAACATACAACTGCCCTGAAACGAATGATTCCAGCTCATCCAATTGTCGATAAGGTGCTTGAGTTTATGCTTAGCCATTTCATGATTGTGTTCACGAGCTGGCGAGATCACCCTAGCTTGAAACGTGGTATCCGCATGCTCGACAACCGCAACCTGCAGATTGACTTTGGAGTTAAAGTGAGCAAACAGACCACTCTTCGACATGTTGCATTGCTTAGCTAGCTCACCGATGGTCAGACTTTCTAGCCCATCTCTGCTCGCTATTTCAAATGCCTTCATCAAAATATGATCTTTTGTTAGCCGACCTTTACCCATAATCACCATCATCGATTTCGTCTGTATGACATCAATTTAGCACGGTCGTTCTATTTTGCAATCTGCGTTTATTTGTATGACAAGGTGTGAAATAATCACTCTGCCCCTATCCCCTAACAATATGGAAGTAAATCATGGATCTATTGATAGAACAGTTGTTGTTTTCACTTTCAATCACCGGTCCCATTTGCTTGCTGATTATTCTCGGCGTCGTCTTCAAACGTATTGGACTTATCAACGATAATTTTATCGAGGTGGCATCTAAGCTCGTCTTTAAAGTCACGCTTCCAACCATGCTGTTTCTGAGTATCGTGACCTCAGAGCACGACTTTTCCTCAGCCAAGCAGTTTCTCACCTTTGGCGTCATTGCTAGTGTCTTATTCTTCTTGTTCAGTTACCTCTCTGTCGGTACTTTATTCAAGAAATCCGCTGACCGAGGTGTGATAATTCAAGGCGCATTTAGAGCCAACACTGGCATCATAGGTATCGCTTACGTTGCCAACGCCTACGGCGAGAGAGGCATTGCCCTGGCCGCTTTGTATGTCGCAATAACGACCTTTATCTATAATGTTCAAGCCGTTATCTGCTTAACCCCCAAAGGGGCTGATTCAGGCACATCAGCAGGGAAGATCATGCTCACCACACTCACCAAAAACCCATTAATCATTGCGATATTGGCGGGCTTGGTTGTGTACCTACTCTCTATTCCTGTTCCCACTATCGTTGTGGATGCGGGTAACTACTTTGCCACGATGACGCTGCCACTCGCGCTCCTTTGTACAGGCGGTTCGCTAGACCTGAGCTCGATGAAAAAAGAGCAAGCGCCTACTTGGATCGCCAGTGGCTATAAGCTCGTGCTGGCGCCACTTGCGATTACACTCGCCGCTTTCCTAGCCGGATTTCGTGGTATCGAGCTAGGGATCCTGTTCTTTATGAATGCCTCTCCGGTTGCTGCTGCTAGCTATGTGATGGCACGCTCGATGGGTGGCAACTCGATACTTGCTGCCAATATCATTGCGTTGACCACTGTACTATCCACCGTAACTTGTACTCTAGGTATTCTGGTACTTTCTCTGTATGGGCTGATCTAGCCTCTCACCAAACTCTTATATAAAAGCATCACAGATCAGTGCTAGCCTAACCTTGGCTAGCACTATTTTTATATCCCAGTACAATGAATATACCTAAGTGACCTCAAGATGACGGATTCAGCGGTGGCTTGGGTAGATAAGCTGAAAAGCTCGAATGAGCCTTTGGAGAATAGAATGAATCAACAACAAATCGTCAGTGCCCTAAACAAAGTCCGCGAACAGAAACCGCTGGTAGTGAACATCACTAACTTCGTGGTCATGAACAACACAGCCAATGCATTATTAGCCGTTGGTGCTTCCCCTATCATGTCTCACTCAAAACAAGAAATGGCTGAGATGATGTCGTTCGCAGGTGCGCTAGTGATCAACATTGGTACGCTAGACAGCGTATGGCGTCCTGGAATGTTCTTTGCCGTAGAGCAAGCCAATGAGAACAACAAGCCAGTCATTCTAGACCCTGTGGGTTGCGGCGCGACCAAACTGCGCACCTCAACAGCTCGCCAGCTTGCTGAACTTGCAGACAGCCTGATTATTCGTGGTAACGCTTCCGAAATCATCGCTATGGCAGGTGAGAAATCGCAGAACAAAGGCGTTGATGCACTCGATGCCAGCGAAGCCGCGCTAAGTGCAGCTCGTGCCTTGGTCGACAGTTATGCGTGTAGCGTCGTTGTCTCTGGAGAAACCGACTACATCGTTACCAAAGAAAGCACCATCGCCCTAAACAACGGTCATGAGATGATGCCATACGTAACAGGCATGGGATGTTCGCTCTCTGCCGTTACTGGTGCATTTGCCGCAATTGGCGAGAAAAGTGGTGTTGCCGCAGCAGCAGTATTTAGTATCGCAGGCGAAATCGCTGCTGAGAAGTCGCAAGGACCAGGCTCATTACAAATGAACCTTCTTGATAGTCTCTACCAGATTACCGCTGAAGATATCGAGTCACGCCTTAACCTTCGCGAGCGCTAACAGACATTATGACACCAAATCCTTACCGACTCTATTTAGTAACGGATGAGAACCAAGACATAGACATACTCCTTCAAGTGGTTAAACAAGCTGTTGAGGGAGGCGTCACCATGGTTCAGCTTCGAGAAAAACACCATGATATTCGCACCTTCATCAGCAAAGCCAAGGCAGTAAAGCAAGTGTTAGAAGGTACCGGAGTTCCTCTCATTATCAACGATCGTGTGGATGTAGCATTAGCAGTTGAAGCCGAAGGCGTTCATTTAGGTCAAACGGATATGCCGGCTACTCTAGCGCGCAAGCTCATCGGTGATGACCGTATTTTGGGCTTGTCTATCGAGAGTGAAGCTCAGCTTGAAGAAGCGAAATCGCTACCCATCGATTACATCGGGCTCAGTGCCATCTTCGCTACTCCAACTAAGACCAATACCAAGACGCATTGGGGTCTCGATGGTTTGGCTGACACTCTTAAGAAAACAGCGCTGCCAGTCGTTGCCATCGGTGGTATTAATGAAGCTAATCTCACTGCTGTAGCGTCAACAGGCGTTCACGGTGTCGCCATAGTTTCTGCTATCAGTCATGCAGCGTCACCTAAAGATGCAGCCAGGAAACTACTCAATCTGATGGAAGTGGGTTCGTAAACTCATTCTTGATAAGCAAAGAGAAAAATAAGACGACTATGCACGATAAACTTTCCACCTCAGCCCTCGCAAAGCAGAGGCAACTCGAACCTAAAGCGCTTTTTAATGAGCTAAAACAGGTTGGGTACATCATTTGGCATGATTCAAGTTGGCTGTTGACCGATTTGGGTGCACGCTTTGGTGGCGAGTACAGAGAAAGTGAAAAGTATGGTCGTTTTATTGTTTGGCCTAGCAAATTGGTTTTGGATGAATCACTTAAAAGCGACAAATTACTGACAGCCACTCAGCTCGGAGAGCGCTTCGACCTTCCAGCAAAGAAGATCAACTTGCTTCTCAGTGAGCTTGGCTGGATCCAACGACAAGAATCCGACTGGGTTGTGACCATGCAGGGCTTGAGAGCCGGTGCTCAGCAACGTCGCGACAAGCAAAGCAACACTCAGTTTGCGGTGTGGCATCCTGCTGTGGCTCGTAACCATAGACTCAAACAGAGTGTGCTTGAGTTTAAAGGTGCGGATGCAGAATCGCATTCCACAGAGAAATCTTTCTCAAGTTTTCGACAGAAATTCGCCGCGAAACATAGGACGCTCGACGGTCACTATGTCCAGTCAAAAGGCGAATTGCTCATTGATAATTGGCTATATATGGCGGGCGTCGTTCACGCTTATCAAAGACAACTGCCCATTGAGCAAGATGTCGTGAGCGACTTCTATCTTCCTCAAGGCAAACTTTATCTGCAATACTGGGGCTCTGACAACGGACCGATTGACTCAAAAACCATTGAATCAACGCGCGCGCTTTACGAAGAGCATGACCTGCCCCTCATAGAAGTGTTCCCAGAAGATATCGACAACCTAGACAGTGTTTTGCCTAAAAAACTCAAGCCGTTTGGCATTAGCGCTTACTAAAAATAACACAAACAAGCTTGGTGACTATGCTGACCCGCAATCATATAGGGCGTTGAAGCAAGTACTGTGCTCACGGCTTCGTTATCAGATGATGGCGATGTTTTAGCGACTTGCTGCGTCTCGTTTGTGGACAGCTTAGTTGACGTCGAGCGAATAAAAGCGTCTTTATAGGTTTGTGTCGAACGCAGTTTCGCAAGCTCTTGTTTAGCCACGTCAAATGACTGGTAAGGCCCGATAAGACAGCGATCGCCTTTCATCTCTGGTTTTAACCAAATAGATTTGCTCACCTGTTTAGCCAAGTGTGCAGGTACATACCTCAAACTACCTGACTTCACGAATCCACACTGAATCCAAAAAGATTGGTCCGATTCATCGGGTTGAGTATTCCCCCACAAACCTTCGCCAATTGGGCACTCACTCTCAAGAACTGGAAATGGCAGCTTTGATTTGCTTGCGCTATCGCAGACAAATACATCCTGTGATGCTTGGGCGCTTGCTGTTACCGACACAAACAGAACGACTAGCAACGCAAATGCGCTTGACGCTTTTTTCCACATAAATCCTCCTTGAACAGAGTGAATAGTATGCGGTGCTGGACACTTCCTTCTGAAGCTTATTTAACACCTTCTATTTAGATTAGGCGCTAATCAAGCCTTGTCAAAAGATGGAACCGTTAACAAAAAATAGCCGTACGCGATGTGGCAGATTCGAGTCAGCTCACAACGAAGATGTTGAAATACCATTAAAATAACGTATCGCAATTGTTAGCGCCTGATTTTTTTAGCTTTTGAAGGATCAAAACATGAAGAAAATAAGTCGGTGGCCGACCCTTTTACTATCCCTTTTTTTCGCCACCTCTAGTTTCGCTTCCTCCGGGGCATCACACGATGCTTTTAACTTTACCCAATCCACAGTGGGCTACGCCTCATTACTGATCTTCGGTATCGCCTACACTCTCGTTATGATGGAGGAGTATTTAAAACTCAGAAAGTCAAAACCTGTCCTACTTGCCGCCGGTCTTATCTGGATACTCATTGGTTTTGTTTACAAAGACATGGGACAAATAGAGGTTGCCAAGTCCGCACTAGAGCATAACCTGCTTGAGTACGCCGAGCTCTTATTGTTCCTATTAGTCGCCATGACCTATATATCAGCTATGGAAGAGCGGAGGCTTTTCGATGCTCTGCAATCTTGGATGGTGGGTAAAGGCTTTGATTTCCGCTCACTATTTTGGATAACCGGGATACTTTCGTTCTTTATCTCTCCCATTGCCGATAACCTGACCACAGCGCTATTAATGTGTGCCGTCGTTATGAAGGTAGGTGGTAGCAACCTTAAGTTCGTTAACATTGCCTGTATCAACATTGTTGTCGCGGCCAACGCTGGCGGGGCATTTAGTCCATTTGGTGATATAACTACCTTGATGGTTTGGCAAGCAGGTCATGTGGCATTCTCTGAATTTATGCCACTGTTTGTGCCTTCAGTCGTTAACTACTTAGTTCCTGCTGTCATCATGTCGTTCTTTGTGCCCAAGACAAAACCTGACGCTGTACATACACACGTTGAACTAAAACGCGGTGCCTTTAGGATTGTTGGGCTGTTTATTCTCACCATCGCAACCGCCGTGGCGTTCCACGCTGTGCTTCATTTCCCACCTGTAATGGGAATGATGATGGGCTTAGCTTATCTCCAGTTCTTCGGCTTTTTCCTTCGCAAAACCTTACCGACGTCTATCGCTAAAAAGAAAGCAATCGCCATTGCCAACAATGATGAAGCGGCACTGAAAGCACTTGGTTCTATCGTTCCATTTGACGTATTCAGACGTGTATCTCACGCAGAGTGGGACACACTACTCTTCTTCTATGGGGTAGTCATGTGTGTAGGTGGTTTAAGCTTGCTCGGTTATCTCAGCGTCGTTTCAGAGATCATGTATACCCAATGGGATCCTATCTGGGCGAACGTGATGGTGGGTATTCTGTCTGCTATCGTCGATAACATCCCGGTCATGTTTGCAGTATTAACTATGAGCCCTGAGCTCTCGATGGGGAACTGGTTGTTGGTTACTCTTACCGCAGGGGTTGGTGGTAGCCTTCTCTCTGTTGGTAGTGCGGCAGGTGTTGCGTTAATGGGAGCCGCACACGGCAAATACACCTTCTTTGGCCACTTAAAGTGGATGCCTGTGATCGCCATTGGTTATGCCGCGAGCATCTTTGTCCACCTTTCAATGAACGGCAGCTTATTCTAGCCGCCGCTTGTAGCTGGGATATCTGATAGAAACACTTAAGCCCCTCTATAGAGGGGTTTATTTTTGCCTGAAAACCCAAATAGGGCCAATGAGAAGAAATTGGATATCGTCGAAAAACGAGGGCTTTTTACCTTCGATTTTGTGTCCCACGAATTGCATGATCCACAGCACGACAAACAAGCCTATCGACAGATTGAGAATCGATACACCAAACCTATCCGCAAACGTGATCACGGCTAAACAAGCTATGGTAAACAGCAACATTTGAATAAACACCGAGCGAGACAGCCTAAAGTAAAAAAACATCACAGGGAGCATAACCAGCCACACCCAGTTAATGGCGACGCCACCAAGAGATACATGAGGAATGCACCATATGAGTCCCACGATCGATAAATAGATACCGGGGACAGCTACTTTGTGTATTTTTCTGTTGGTGCTGTTCTGGTGGCTTTCTCCGTATGCACCTAGCCATTGCTGTAACGACTTCATTCTACTTCCTTGTTGTTTATGACAGTTGTTTTCGATTGGTGTTAAAACTCTAGACTAAAATCCGTTACTCTTCCTCCTCACACAAGCCTATTAGCAATACTTAAAGGTGCTAATTTAACCTAATCGCCATTTCCTCTTACTATGACCTCAACGAAACAAACTACTCCACCAAGTGAGGTCATTATGAACAAATCAGTCCTTAGCCTAGCTCTCGTTGCAACCCTATCTGCCGGTTACGTTGCCGATACTGTCGCATGTACATCAGCAATCTATAACAACGGAGAGGCAAGCCTAACAGTAAGAACCATGGACTGGTTCGGTCACGATGACGCCATCGTTGTCGGCGCTGGCAAAGGCATCGCTAATCAGTATGGTGATACCGCGGTATCCATCAAAACAGAAAGCAAATATGCATCGCTAAAGATTAAGTCATTCGCACCTCAACTGGTTGCTGAAGCGATGAATGAAAATGGCTTGGTTGCTCGTATCCTATACCTAGGTAACGATTACACTGAAATGGCACCTGACCGTGCGGGCGTGCCTGATGTCGCAGCCTCTCAGTTCCCAAACTACGCTGTCGATAACTTTGCATCTGTTGCCGATGTCGTTAGCAACCTAGATGACATCGACGTTATCCAAGACAAGGTCTGTGACCTACCAGGACACGAGAATGAGTGTATTGCAGCACCTGTACACTACCACCTTACCGATGCGAGCGGTGACAGCGCAGTCATCGAGTTTGTAAAAGGTGAGGTGAAGATTTACCACGGTGACGTGACAGAAGCTGCAAGCGTGCAATACCTGTCTAACGACCCTGAGTTTGGCTTCCATATAAACCTGGATAAAGAGCAAACGGAGTCGGGCTCAACAATTCGTGCCTACGACCGTCGCCTACGCGCCAAAGAAGTCATTGAAGATATGTATGCACGCAATGTCACTGACAACACCTCAGCGCTAAACAGCTTGAAAGCTGCCGGAGCATCAGTATTCGCAGGCTACGACCAACTGGACCCGTACGCAGATGATGTGTTCCCGACGCTTTGGACTATCTACACAGACCAAAATGCAAAGGAAATCTACCTAGACCGCTACGACACATGGCAAGTAGAGCAATATGACTTCACCATGTTTAACAATGATGAGGCGAAAGAGGTAGTACTTGGTGCACACCCAAGCGCTGACAAATAACCCGATTAAAGCTCACAAAAAGGCCCCCGCAAGGTGGTCTTTTGATATTCTCTTTATGCATATCAGTAATTGAAATTCATGATTTCAAAATATAATTACGACACCTTACTATAGCCACAGACCCAAGGAATGAAGTCGACACACTGCTTGAGCTTAATCACTGCAAGCACTTCAAACTTGAAATAAGGCTATCTAAGATGAAAAAACTTACTATTTTGGCAACGATTACCGCTTCTCTATTTGCAACCACGACCATGGCACATGACCTTGGTGATCACTTACCGAAGAAGGGACAACCAACCGCTTTGCAGCTTAAAAATGGTGGCACAACCAAGGTCAGCAAAGATAACTTCATCGCTGCTGAGTCAGATAAGTACTTCTTCGAGCAACAAGAGAAATCTGGCATCAATCACTTCACCCACGATCGACAACTGTTGACGATGGAGACACAAACCGTCGTTAGGCAGAACCGAGACACACTGTATTCAAAGTCAATCTGGGACACAAAAGGTGGTGTGACTTTTGAACTGCCAATCCTAGACAGCTATCAGGCACTTCAAGTGATTGATGAGCAGCATCGCACTGTCGCCGTACTTTATGCATCAGAAGGGCAAAACAAGGTGACGATCACGCCAGATATGCTCTCTTCAGGACAGCACGTTTGGGTTATCGCCCGCACTCAAGTGGCCTCCAATGATCCTGCTGACATCAAAGAAGGCAACCTTAAACAAGATATGATCAAAGGTACGGCATCATCTGCTGAACGCTACACGCCTAAAGGCTTTGATCAGTTTGATCGAGAAAAAGTTCGCTTAGCGCTGGAAGCGAACGTGCTCCAACTCGACTTTACCAAAGCAATGGGTGCCCCTGATGGCAAAACGCTGAAACCCGAGCAGCACTTAGTACCGCGCAAGGTGGAGCAGTTCCATGCGTTGGGTCTGACATCGATGGGCTTCGGCGGACTGCCTAGCGAACACGCTTACTACAAAGTACTTTTGGCAGACGACCGCTCAGGTCAGTGCCAGACTATGAACTTTGACGCGCCACCACTGGGTGAGAACGGTTTCTTCTCCATCACGACCTATGGTTCAGATGCGTATGTTCATACTGAAAAATTCGCTCTATCGAGTCGTAAAGATGAGTTGAAGGCGAACAAAGACGGCTCTTACACCGTGAACTTTAACTGTGGCGAGCAGGCAATCAACAATATTGATGTAGAAGAAGGTTGGACAGGTATCCTTCGCATGTACAAACCAAACTCAGACAAGCAAATTGTTAGCTATGCGAAAGGAGTAGAACAACCACACGGTTAATCTCGGTTAGCATCCACCCGCCTATCAAGAGCTCAACAGACGTTGGGCTTTTTTGATTTACAATGTAAAGACTGACTATAGCTGCGTTGACGTGGGATTACAGCCACTAGGAAACAACTTATCATTCAATAAGCTATCTTTAAATAAACTTTCTTTGAATAAACCATATTTAATGGTTTACGTCCTTACTACTTTCTTGCAGAGTAGACTTAGTCTTTGTTGTTGGTGGAACGCATGTTACTGAATACCGAGCGTCTTTTATATCTGGTTTCGATTGCCGAAACAGGTTCATTCTCTGCGGCAGCTCGCAAACTGGGCGTCAGCCCTTCGGCCGTGAATCAAGCAGTGCAAGCCATGGAGATCGATTTAGGGATCAGCGTGTTTGAGCGAGTGGCAGGAAAGGCACCCACGCTGACACCAGAAGGCAAGGTACTCTACTTCCAAGCATTAGAGATAGTACCAAGACTCAAAGCAATTGACCGCAAAGTGCAATCTTTACAGCGGGGTGAAGAGCCGACTATCACTGTTGCGACTCATAGCATGACCCTCTACCCGAGATTTGTAGAGGTTTTCGCAGAACTGACGCGTCAGTTCCCTGAAGTCGACTTAGTGCTGGTCGATGCCGAAACTCACTCCCTCGCCATCGACAATGACGACGAGGGTGCCGATATCATGATTGCGCCAGGTGGACTTAGCCCTGCACGTGGTACCAATGTTCAGACTGTTGACACTATTGAATGGTGCTTTTTGGCTTCTCCAGATCACCCGCTCTCTAAATTACGCGGCGAAATCACCACCGAAGATCTTGAACAATACCCACAGATCCTGTCATTAGAGGGTAAGGTCGCCACCAGCGAACTGATTGAATCGCTCCGCTACAGCCCCAGACTAATTCGTTACGAAAATCACTATCAACTGCAAGATATGTTGCTTCAAGGTATCGGCTATGTCGCTTACCCTACGAAACTCGCCCAACCGTTTATCGACCATGGTCTAGTTACCAAACTCAATGTCGGTCGCTATGATGGTTCTTTAGTATGGCCCGTTGATTTGTCTTGGCGCAGCGGATTAGGCAGTGCAGGCACTTGGTTTGTCGAACAAATATTAGATCAGGAGAACTAGATGTTAGAGCAGAACAACACGCAACTAATGATCATAGATGTGCAGGGAAAACTTGCGCAGCTGATGCACGACAAAGAGACACTGTTTAACAACCTCAATACGCTCACTAAAGCCGCAAGTCTCATGGAACTCCCTATTATCTGGGTCGAGCAGATCCCAGATAAACTCGGACCAACGATTGAAGAAATCAGTCAAGAGCTTAGCCATCAAACTCCAATTGCAAAAGACGTGTTTAGTGCTTGGGGGGAGGCGAATGTCCGAGAGACAACAAACGCGAGTGACAGAAAACAGGTTTTACTCGTGGGTATAGAAGCGCACATCTGTGTTCATCAGACGGCCTGTGATCTATTGCAAGCAGGTTATGAAGTACACCTAGTTACGGATGCGGTCTCCTCTCGAACCCAAGCTAACAAAGATCTAGCGCTGAAACGCTTAGCTCAAGAGGGTGCTGTGCTCACCTCCACTGAAATGGCACTGTTCGAATTGCAGAAGGTTGCTCGCGGAGAGCAATTTAAATCACTGTTGAAGCTCATTAAGTAGTGACATTCAGTAGCGAATAGTAAAGCTGACTCAACGCCTTAATTTTCTCTGGTATCGCCTCTAATGGGGCGTTACCAAACCCGAGGACTACTGACCCAAACTCTCGCCGTTTTTCTACTGGTTCGTAAAAGCGCATCGGTCTCACCACCATTCCAGCATCCTGCGCTTTCTCAGACAGCTCAACTTCATCAACGCCGCTTTGCCACTCAACCGTTACATGCAAACCCGCTCCTTGCGATACCACTTGCCAATCGCTGCCAAAAGACACTTGAATGCTTTGTCTTACTTGGCGGTACTTCTGTTCATACAATCGGCGCATCTTACGAATATGCCTTACCAATGCCCCCTCGCTAATAAAATCCGCTAAAGCCGCTTGAACGAGAGCTGGCGTATCTCCAGACAGCGCATCTTTTATTTCCAAACACAATTGCACCATGTGGGGAGGAACGACCATATAGCCAACGCGCAGCGAATTAAACATCACTTTGCTCATCGAGCCTATATAGATCATTTTGTCCGCATTGCCGCTCTCCGCGGCTAAGCCCTGCATGCTGCGAAATGGACGACTATCAAACTGAAACTCACTGTCATAGTCATCTTCAATAATCCATGATTGATTGGTCTGCGCCCACTCTATGAGCTGCAAACGTTGCTCCGTTTGAATAGAACATCCTATCGGGTATTGATTGCTCGGCGTTAAGTAAATACCTGTTGAATCACTGCTAAGCACACGTTGGATATCCAACCCTTTGCTTGCCTCAACATCGACGTAGTCATAGTCGATGTTGAAGGTATCCAACACCTTAACGACCTGTCGATAGCCAGGGAACTCCACCAGAAAGCCTCGATGAGGTTTGAGTCTTTGGGTTGCTAGTAGTGCTATCGCAATCGACTGCTGCGCACCCGACGTAACGATGATTTGATTCGGATGGCAGACAACACTTCGACTTCCTGTTAGGTAGCGATGGAGTGCTTCCCTTAGCGTCACTAGCCCCTGTAAGTCTTGATTTCCAAGTAACGCACTACGACTGCTATGACGTTGTAACAGCCGATTCCAAGCGCTCATTGGAAATGAGGCAAGTTCAGCAACGCCAGGCGCAAATAACCCATTGTTTGGCGTATTGTCGTCTCCGAATTCTGCGGATGGCACTACCTGCTCCGTTGTCAGGTATTGCTCTGGGAGCGACACTGCAACATAGAAACCGCTGTTTGGTTTCGCTATTAAATACCCCTCCGCAACAAGCTGCTCGTAGGTTTGAATCACAGTGTTGCGACTGAGCTTAAGCTGACTAGCCAACGTCCGGGTAGAAGGCAGCTTTGCACCTGAAGCCCAGAAGCCCTTTAAAATACGCGTTCGTATTTGCTCAAAAAGGGTTTGCTGAAGTGTTGTACCGCTAGAGGTCAAAGACGATACCTGTAAAGTCAACTCACTAGAATCAATAGCACTCAAACTGGATCCACCATTTATCTTATTCTGGACCTAAACAGAGTACCAAAATATTCTTAATCTGGCTGTAAAGGATTAAGGAGGAGAAAGTACATGCTGTCACAAACACAACGAACACAAATCAAAAAAGGGGCTCACAAAGCGGTGCTAGAGGAGCAAGCTCTTTACGATATTATCGATGAGTCGCTTATCGCGCACATAGCCATAAACCAAGACAACAGTCCGATCATCATTCCGATGCTGGCTTGGCGTGTAGATAACAGAGTTTACGTTCACGGAGCGAAGAACAGCCGTCTCATTCGAGCGCTAAAATCTGGTCAGAAAACGTGTCTCACCTTTACATTATTTGACGGTTGGGTGTTAGCGAGGTCAGCGTTTCACCATAGTGCTCACTATCGAAGTGCCGTTGTGTTTGGGCAATTTGAGACCATTGATGACAACCAAGAAAAAGATCGAGTACTAAACTTCTTTATCGAACATATTGCTCCGGGCAGAACCGAGCAAGTAAGACTGAGTAATCAAAAAGAACTCACGGCCACAGACGTGCTTGCTATTGAACTCACCGAGGCTTCTGTGAAAATTGGACGTCACGGCGTCAATGACGACAAAGAAGATCTTGATGTCCCTGTCTGGGCTGGCATTTTGCCCTATCGAACGATAGTTGGACCGCTAGAGCCATGTGATGACCTCGCCGAGTGTATCGACACTCCGGATTATTCGAGCGCTTATGGAGACAGGTGGATTGGTAAACTCGACAACGAATGATGTCGCTTTACCCTAATGTCTTTTGCATTCTGAAGAGGTCGTCTAGAGCGCGGGACGACCTACCCTCATACTTGCAGCCAGCGCCATACCGCAATAGATAGAGCCGCCACCAGAATCAGTAAAAATACGCCAAGCTCTATAAGCCACTCTTTATCATTCCACCCCAAATACTCGATATCGCATTCATCGAGCTCGAAGCTAAAGTCTTCAAATTCATCTAACTGTTGCATAGCTGCCTCCCATAAATCGGATCCCATGCTATGCGGTAAGTTAACGCTATAAAATCAAATAATTTCTTCGCTCAGTTTAGAAAAAGTGAACGCTCAACAAGCGACAAGGAAATTACGACTCAGCACAAATTGTTGCAAAATTCTTGTTGTTGCACGCAAAATTATTGACGCTGAACACATCAGTAATACACATAAATGCTAATGTGGTCAGGTTCCAATTACATTGCAGAGCCATTTATAAGATATGCAGCAAGCTATTAAAAAATCAGAAAAAATTGCGAGTTTCGAGCTAGCTCGAGTGATCGCTTTAGTGGCTATTATTTCTATTCACTGTCAGTTGTTTATGGACTACGGCTACATTGATGAAGAGCCCTGGTTAAACTTTGTCACCAACCAAGCCGCACGATTCGCTGTGCCGCTGTTTTTCCTTATTGCCGGTTATCTCATCTATCCAAAGCTGAATGCCGCTCCGTACAAAACGGCGAGAGACTACTGCATACCGCTGATGGTGATTTGGTTAGTTTGGAGCATCATCCACCTCCTATTGCCGTTTAACTTGGGTGTTGTCGCAGAACAAGGTTATCTAGCGGAGCGACAAGGGTACTGGCAATATCTAATGCAAGCACCTCTAAACTCCTTGTTTGAAGGCGGATTAGTTCACCTGTGGTTTATTCCATCCTTGGCTATAGCAGTCTTGATGATTGCTTGGTTTGTTGACAATAAATGTCGCAGACTGATCATTCCTTTTGCCGCCATTATTTATGTGTACGGACTTATCGCAGGAAGCTATGGCGTGATAACTGAGGTAGCAACGCCAATTTTTACCAGAAATGGTCCTTTCTTTAGCTTCTTGATGGTCGCCATTGGATTCGAAGCCCGCCGTAATAATTGGTCCATGTCCGCAACAATCGCCCTTCTAATTGCTGCTGCAGGTATGTTGCTACATTTTGCAGAAGCTTATTATCTGCATGGAAAGGGGCAAATATTTAATATGAATGATTTTCTATTGGGTACGGCGATTTGGGCGACAGGTTTGTTCTTTTTCTTACTCGCTAAACCAAATCTCGGCAATCAGCCAATATGGCTAAAGCTCGGGCAGTGGGTGTTACCGATCTATGTAGTGCATCTGTTGGTCGTCATCTATATGAACAACTTGGTCGCCGTACTCGAGCTACAAACAGTCTCAGCTGATCTTGTCATCTTCTTTGGCACCCTAGTTGGCTCGGTCATCTTGATGTTCATCATCGAGAAAACCCCTATTTCGTTTGCCAAACTGCGCAGTATTAAGCTGAAAGGAAAACCCGTGGCAAACTGTCCATCTGCGAAGTAATTCCTCTCTGACTGAGCGCCATGTTACTTGTAGAGAGGCGAGATACCTGATAGAAAGGTGCCGATTACAAGCATCAGGTACAACCATGAATAACGCCTCTCCACTTGAACAACTCCTTAACTCTCGCCGCTCAGTTCGCAAATACGATGCTGAAGCGGCGTTTGACCATAATGCCGTACAGCGAGCACTTGAACACGCAACGCTTAGCCCTAACAGCAGCAATATGCAGATGTGGGCGTTTCATCGTGTCATCAGTGAAGATAAACGTCAGAAGCTTGCCGACATTTGTATGGGGCAAAATGCGGCGAAGACCGCCAATGAGCTGGTCGTAGTGACCGTTACTCCAGGTAAATGGAAACAGCGCGCCGCTATGAACGCCGACATTGTTCGAGCAAACTTTGCTGGCCGCGAAGATGAAACATCAAAGCGTGCATTTAAGTACTACGACAAGTTGATCCCTATGGTCTATAACAATGATGCGTGGGGTATTCGAGGCATGGTAAGAAAGCTCTACAGCTTTTGGTTAGGGCGCAACAAACCTATGGTGCGCGAAGTCAGCAAGCAAGATGTACGCGTGTGTCTTCACAAAAGCGCAGCACTGGCGTCTATGACCTTTATGCTTTCTATGCGAGAACAAGGCTATGACACATGCCCAATGGAAGGATTCGATTCCAAGCGAGCAAAAGCATTACTTGGTATCGCAGACCATGATGAGATCACGATGATCATCAGTTGCGGCGTGCGAACTGAAGAAGGCATCTACGGGGAGCGTCATCGTGTGCCTAATGAAGAAGTGATTATTTCCCACTAATCCCTAAAAAGAGACCTCATCAGGTCTCTTTTTAATAGTTTAAAACTATCAATACTATCCTTACAATCGATTATCCCGACCTCTGGAAACACCATATACTGACCCCAACAAAACAAGATTTCACTCTTCCCAGAGGACAGTATTATGACAAGCACTAACCTAATCGGCCTTGATAAAAACGCATCTCAGTTAATCGCAGTTGAGCTAAACCAATTACTCGCGAATTACCAGGTGTTGTACATGAACACTCGTGGTTACCACTGGAACATTAAGGGTGAGCAGTTCTTTGAACTCCATGTGAAATTTGAAGAAATCTACACCGACCTCCAGACCAAAATTGATGAGCTAGCGGAGCGTATTCTGACCATTGGTCATACTCCAGATCATTCGTTCAGTCGTTACCTTGAACAAAGCCAAATTGAAGAGCACCAAAATGCTTTCCGAGGCAAAGAATGTGTCACTGGGTTGGTTAATGGCTTCTCTGTGTTGATTCATCGTCAACGAGAGATCCTAGAGCAAGCCGCAGAAGCGAGTGATGAAGGTACCGCCGCACTGATGGGCGACTATATTCGCGAACAAGAAAAGCTGCTTTGGATGCTCAATGCTTACCTAAACTAATCAATAACATACAAGTCCAAAAGAGGTGCTTAGCGCACCTCTTTTTCCATTCTGCTTTCAATCAACGACCAAGCACTCGCTATTTCAATTGGGTTCCCACGTAAGCAATATTGCTCGAAAAAGCATAGTTCCCGTCCGGCCACTGCACCAATGGGTAATGATAACGCTTCGACTCGAAGATTTTCACAAGTCCCGGCAACATGTGCTGTAACTCTTCGCGCGTTTTGACACGCATTTCATCGTTTTCAAGATCGGCTTTAGACCCCAAGTACGCGGCCGTTCCCAAATAGAAGAACTCTATGGTTTTACATGCATCATCACAGGTAGGGTCGTCATATTTATACAGCCCTTGTTGCTCCGCTAACTGCCACTGTTTATAGATCTCACTGCGTTGCGTTTTACTATCACTAAACACCGCAGGTAAATAAGATTGCCATCCAGCATTGACAATAAGGTGATGAATCTCCTCTTGAGAAGCATCTCGTTGACGTTGTGGGTTAGTTTCATTAGCGGCTAGGTCCTGACCAACCATATGATCAAAATAAGGCTCTAGCTTATCAAACGCCTGATCACTAAATCCTTCGCTGCTCATCAACAAAGTCGCATGATTGCCCTGCAGTGGTACAATCAATCTTGGCTCATCAACCACGCCATCTTGATTATTATCAAGCCATTGCGCCGTCACGTTAGCAGCATGCTGTAATTTGCTATCCGCGACATGTTGGGTGGCACAAATGGTCACGGCATCAAAGATCTTTGCCTTCTTAGTAAAAAAATCACCCGGACAACCTGCCGTCGGCGCTTCCGCAGTAGAAAACTCCCCTGCACTAACCAAACTACTCAGTAAAGCGAGCACACCAAGGCTGTATCTCATCCCTGTCCCCTTATATCTATCGCGCGAGTTGCTTACATGTTAATCAACTAGTGCAGAATTACTGTATTAAGAGGTCAGCAAATGTAAGGCTAAGAAGCTTCAGATTCAGGAGCGAATTCTTGCAAGATAAACTCGATAAACTTGCTAAGTCGTTGCGAACAGTTAACGATAGGCGGATACAGCAAGTAAAAGTCATTCGACGTTGATATATGATCTGATAACACACTGACCAATTTACCACTGTCCACTTCTTTACGAACAAAGTAGTCCGGTGTGTAGATGATGCCTCTTGCTTCAAGAGCCTGCGTTTTTAGGATCAGATTATCGTTATTCTTAAGCCAACCACGAATTGGGTAATCACCGTCGGCAAATGACCAGGTCGCATCATCACTATTGTTCATGCAATCATGTTCGACCAACTGTTTTGGATGCGTGGGCACGCTCTTCTGCGAAAAATAGTCAGGAGAACCAGTCACCGCATGGCTATAAGAAAAGAGCTTTTTAGCAATCATATTTTCAGGTGGATTTCGCGTTGCTCGAAAAGCGAAATCGAAATTGTCTCTAACCAGATTAAAGCTCCGATAGCTGCATTCAACCTCAAACTGTATACCTGGGTGTTTATGACTGAACCGGCGGCATAAATCTAACAATACCCCTTGAGTAAACTGCATAGGTGCAGTAATTCGAATCGTCCCCTCGAGGCACTGATTTTCATATTCGGCTTTACGTTCAAGATCCACCAGCGTCTGTGAGATAGACTCCATCCCTGCCGCCACTCTCTCCCCTTGAGGCGTCAATCGAATGCTTCGTGTAGAACGAATCATCAAGCTATAGCCCAGCTCTTTTTCAAGCTGTTTGATTTGTGTCGAGAGATAGCCACGCGAGATATCTAGCGCGTCCGCAGCCTTGGTGAAACTGAGCTGTTTCGCTACTTCCGAAAATAACATCAGCCTTTCTATTTTCTTATGCTGCATTCACTTTACCTAACTCTGATCTCGCTCACTTGATTGTTTGTTATATCAAATAATGATTTTCATTGGCTATATTTTTCTTACCAATTTCTTCAGGCATTCTAGTGTCAGTCAAAATAAAATGGAGTCGCGAGATGTCTTCTCAAAATGTGAACAAAGGAAACCACTCTCAACTTATTTACGGTTGCATGGGGCTCGGTGGTGGATGGGATGATAGTCCTATTACCGCTAACCACATTCAACAAGCCCATCAAGTTATTGATACTGCAATTGAATCTGGAATTACCGTGTTCGATCATGCAGACATCTATACACGCGGCAAAGCGGAAAAAGTATTTGGCATCGCGCTAAAAGATCGCCCAGAGTTAGCCGACCAACTCACCATTCAGTCTAAGTGCGGTATTCGCTTCGCCGACGAAATCGGGCCAGGTCGATACGATTTTTCTAAAACGCATATTCTCAACATGGTTGATGGCATTCTTGAGCGTTTAGGCATTGAACAAATTGATACACTGCTCCTTCATCGTCCAGACCCACTGATGGTGCCAGAGGAAGTGGCAGAAGCGGTCGAGACGTTGCAACAGTCGGGTAAGATCCGTCAGTTGGGCGTGTCCAACATGAACTTGCACCAGATGACGTTGCTTCAATCAGCGCTATCTACACCTATCGTTTGTAATCAGTTAGAGATGAGCCTCACCAAACTAGACTGGCTTGAAGAGGGAGTCACCTCACATGCAAGCTCAACACTTGGCACGATAGAGTATTGCCGTAGCAACAACACAGAGCTACAGGCATGGGGCAGCCTAAGCCAAGGTTTATTCACGGGGCGCGATGTCAGTAACCAGCCAGAGGCCGTAAAAAATACTGCCGCTACGGTTGCTAAACTAGCAGCAAAATATCAAGTCTCTACAGAAGCTATCGTCTTAGGATGGTTATTGCGCCACCCAGCGAAGATTGCACCTGTGATCGGCACCACGAATGTTGACCGTATCCGAGCTTGTGCTCAGGCTGAGTCTTTCGAACTCACTCGTGAAGACTGGTATTCACTATTTGTCGCTGCTCGCGGCCAGCAAATGCCATAGGAAGGACAAATCATGACATTAGACCAAGCACAAAAGATACTGAACTTTATTCAAGCGTACGCGAACGAAAACAACCTGCACCTCGCCGCAGCGGTGACCGACAGTCACGGAGAACTAATTTCGTTCTTTAAAATGGATAATTGCAGTTTACAATCTGGCGTATTAGCCCCTAACAAAGCCTATACCGCCGCACGAGAACGCCAACCAAGTGGCAATCTCGGCAAATGGGCTCAAGAAACTGGAAAGGATATGGGCTACTGGACTGACACAAGATTCACTGGCCTTGGTGGCGGAGTGCCGGTCGAGGTTGATGGTAACGTCATTGGTGCGGTCGGCGTAAGTGGTATGAGCGAAGCCGAAGACGAAGCTTTAGCGAAACAGACAATAGCTCAAGTAATCTCTTAGCAAAAAGCTGAGGTATGACCACGTAATTTGCAGTTCGTATCACAACGAACAAAGAAGCCGAAGCACACCGCTTCGGTTTCCTTTTTTAAGGGACTTGCGGTCGCTGGACAATAGTGATTAAAACTTTTCTATTTGCGTTCATTTCTAACATCCCCATGTAGCCGTCATCCTCGCGAAAGTGAGGATCTCCTACCGCGTGTAGGTAACTGAAAAAAATCGACTAAGTCACTTAAATCAGCTTCGCGACGCGCTGAATGAGATCCCCTTTTTCAAGGGGATGACAGTAACTTTTTGGAGATGGTGTGAAACCGAAACGGAGCAAAACCCTCTGAGACTAAGCGATCTATTTCAAGAACTTGAAATCAGAGCGATAATCAGCCATAACTTTCGTGGTCGGCAACTTAGAACCACTTTCAAGCAGCCAGCGATTCAACACTTTGTATGCGTAAATACTTCCCAGTAAGTTCGCCAACGCTAGGGCTACCCAAATAGATTCAAGTGACCACCATGCTCCAAAGAGAGCCATGGGAATCGTTAATACAAGTGATTTAACAACCGTCAGTTGAAGCGACAGACGAGGCGCTTGCACACCATTAAAAAACGACGTTGTGATTAACAACAAGCCAAAACTTGGAAAGCTGATACCCACAATCCAAAAGTAGGGAGCACCAAGACTGATAACGTTAGAAGACTGAGTAAAGATCCCTAAGATTTCGTCTGAAAACAAACCAACGACAGCGAAAGCCAATAATCCCCAATAAACCGTCAATCGACCTGCATTCGCCACTGTTTGATCTAATCGCAGCCATTTTTTCGCCCCATAGTTTTGCGCGACAAACGGTGTCATCACGACACTTAGCGATAAGATCCCAACCAAAATCAAAGACTCTACCCTCGTCACAATACCAAACGCCGCCACCGCATCATCACCGTATTGGGCAACGCTTCGTGTAATTACGGCGATAGCAATTGGAGTGAGTATCTGCGCTGCAATAGCAGGACCTGCAATGACCATGACGCCTTTGAGATCGCTTATAGCTGTGCGTATGTCTCGTAAGAAAGCCAAAGAAAACAAAGATTCACGAACGATTAGACCTATCATCAATACCGCGATAACCAACCAAGACAGGACGGTTGCATACGCTGCACCGGCTAGACCCAACTCGGGGAAGAATCCAATACCAAATATTAAAAGATAGTCAAAAACCACATTGACGATACCGCCGATAGCCATAACGACCGTTGAGCGAATCATGACTCCCTTCGCCATCAACGCTGCATTACCAATGAGCCCAACTATCAAAGCAAACATGCCGACAAACAGAGGCATCATATAGATTTTTACCATAGGTAATATCTCTGCATTGGCTCCAACCGCTAGGAACAACTCATCAATAAAAACTAGGCCAATACCCGCAAGGCAAAATGTCAGCAGCACAAATGATAGGACTGAAATGGTGGTTAACTGCCTTGCCTTTTCTGATCGTTGTTCACCCAGCGCTCTGGCGACAGAAGATGAAACTCCGGCGGCGGCACCCATAAAAAATGCCACGAGGAAAAAATAGACAGGATAGGCATAACTCATTGCAGCAAGTGGCTTGGTACCGAGCTTTCCAACAAAGTAGGTATCGATAAGTTGAAACAGAAAGGTCATTAGCATGCCAAATGCGGCAGGTGCTGCCATAGTGACAAGTGTTGTTCGAACAGGCGCAGTTAGTATCTTATCATCCATCGTTTCATCCCTTTTACTCTGGTTCTTACAGGGTTAGGGTCGCCAAATCCCATGGCAACTCATCTAAACTCATTCGATAGCTATTCGATAAGAAGCTGAGCAACTGCGGACGACAGTTGATCCGCTAGGGTACCGTCGGTAATAGTTTGTGACTGCATATCAAAGTTGTCGTAAAAACTTGGAATAGAAACAGATGCTTTTACGTTAGCTGCAAAGTAAGGAGCTGAACCCGTCGCGGCAGCTAAAACACTCTGTGCACCGCCAGGTCCTGGTGATGTCGCCAAATACACAACTGGTTTGTTTTGAAATACCTGCATATTGATACGCGATGTCCAATCAAACAGGTTTTTGTACGCTGCGGTATAGGAGCCGTTATGCTCAGCGAAGGACACTATAACCGCATCTGCTTCACCAATGAGCTGATAGAAGCGCTGTGCTTCTTCTGGAATACCTGATGCCTTTTCACGATCCTCACTATAAAGCGCTGATCCAAAATCACTAATATTAATAAGATTCACTTCTGCACCATCAACAAGACTCGCGGCATAAGCGGCCAGAGTTTGGTTGATTGAGTTGCTGCTATTGCTGGCACCAAATGCCAAGATGTTTTTTGTAGTAGTCATCATATGTTCCTTAATTTTTGTATGCGCCTAAACCAACGTACTCAATAAACTCAATCACATTGTCGTCAGGATCTCGGATAAAAAACGAAGTGCCCGTCGGGTGGTTCATGGGTTCACCACTAAGCGGAATATTCAACTCAGCGAGGTTCGCTAACACTTCCTCTGCACTCGATACCTCAATCGCAACGTGGGTGTAACCGGTATATTTTTCTGGCACATCCATTAAGCGATTGAGCGTTTCACCAGGTGCTGCATTGAGAATAAAATTGATGTTAATGCCGCTTGGATGCTCAACAATCGCAACAGGCTCAGGGCCTGTTGGGCCTGCGATATACTCAAACCCGAGTTTGGCGTAAAAGTCTCTCGACTGTTCAAAGTCACTCACTCGAATTCCAATGTGATTCACTCGGCTGATCTGCTTCATGGTTACACTCCATTGCTTACCTTGTTATCGTTAAATTCAGTTTAATTGCTAGCCATTAGGAAATTAATGACTAGAATGAAAAATCATTATTTCCAAATGACTAGGAATAGTAGGCATGTATAACGGGAAGTTACTGGATGGATTTGTTGTGTTTGTCGAGGTCGTCGAGAGCGGCAGTTTCACCATTGCCGCAGAGCGAACGCAACATTCGACTTCCTATATCAGTAAGGAAGTCACCAAGCTCGAAGAGCGTTTAGGTGTGAGACTGCTGCAGCGCACCACTCGCACTCTTAAGTTAACTCCTGAAGGTGAAAGCTTCTACCAGCGAGCACGTGATGTCGTAGATGCGGCCAAAGCGGCAGAAGAATTGGTCTCTGGCAGTCAGATGGAGCCGACAGGACTTTTGAAGATCACCTGCCCTGTGGCTGTTGGTTTAACCATGATGAAGTCGGTGTTTACTGAATACGCCAAGCTTTATCCAAAAGTGACCTTAGATATCGACTTGAGCGACAAAAAAGCCGACGTGATAGAACAGGGAATCGATATCGCCATTCGCGCTTCAGACCGACTGGAAGATTCATCACTGATTAGCCGTAAGCTGTTTTCAGATACAGGATTAACCATCGCTTCTCCTGACTATCTCGCAAAACATGGCACACCTGTAAATCCTCAGGAACTGTCTCAGCACGATATCATCAGCTACAGCTACGCCAAAAACCCAAAACGCTGGGTGTATGAAGACTTAGAAGGGAAAGAGTGTGTCGTCGATATCAACAGCAGAATTATCGTTAATAGCGCTCAAATGGAGTTAGAGATGTGCAAAGCCGGACTTGGGATCACTCGCTTACCCCGTTTTTATCTTGGCAACGAGTTAGAAACAGGCGAACTTACCGAGCTATTTTCAGATTACCCAAAGCACCAATTAGGCGCTTACATGGTCTACCCAAGCCGAAAGCACATGTCAGCTAAGGTACGCGCCTTTAAAGAGTTAGTTGAAAAGACGCTCACGCGAAATGAGTAGATAGGAGCTTGGCTCACTCAACGCTATGCTGCTTAACAAACTGTCCCGGTGTCACGCCAAAATGCGCTTTAAATGCCCGAGTTAAATGAGATTGATCGTTGAAGCCAAGCTCTTGCGCCGTAACGGCAATGTTTACGCTGCCAGCACTGAGCCTCTGCTTGGCTTGCTCAAGCCGTTGGCTCACTAGATATTGATAAGGGGTCACGCCAGCAAGCTTTTTAAACTCTCGCAGAAAGTAAAACTTACTGCAGCCCAAAAGATCCGCGAGATCGTCCACCGAGATGTTGCTACCGATATTTTCTGCGATATACGCATCAACACGATCCATTTGCCTTTGATCGAATTTAGACGCAGCTAGTTGACTGTTCTTAATATCAACATAGTTGGAGTAGTTTTGAATGTAGTGCGTCGCCAAAAGAGATATCAGATTATTGAGGTAAACAGGACCGTTACGCCCTTTGTTCTCACTCTCTAGCAAGAACAGTTCTATCACACCTTTAATGGACTCATCTAATACATTGTAATTATTGAGAAACTGAAGTGGTACACCCTCTAAGTTTAACGGACAAAGCTCAAGAAAGACGCTCTCTTCCACAGCAAGGATGACGAAATAGCAGGGCTCATCAATATTATGTGTAAACGGGTTTTTGGGAGGGTTGATCCAGATGTTACCAGGACTCGTTTTCAGAGATGCAATGCCCTCCTCTTTTTCGACCTCCCAAGTAAGGTCCTGCTCTAAAGCCAGCGCAAAATAGAAATAAGGCGTATGGACATTTTGCGGATAGAAATGCGGCGAACTGCCCTTTTCAATCACCACGCCGTTCCAACCCAAACCTTGATTAGAAAGTTCAATATCAAGCACTTGCCCACAATCAGACCGCGCGCCTGTTTCATGATCTATAAAGGTTAGTTGCGACTTCATCATTCATTCCATTAGTCTCCATATTATTTGAAACTAGCGCAATGTTGACCGTATCGTCAATGACCAAAAAGCCCGTTAACGGCACTGCAATAAAGTTCAAAAAGCCAAGCAGGAATGTTCAATCTCAAAACCCACTCCAGAGCTAATCTATACCCAAGTTAGCCAAACAGAGGCTAAGTCGAAAAGTCAGCAAGAGGGATACAAGATGATTAAGCCAGCGCTCATTTCAACAATCGGTCTATTCTCTATATCAGGGATGGCAAACGACCTTGACCAATCTAGCAATCCAGCACAATACGAGGACACAACTATGCAAGCGATTCAACTCGATACTAAAGTCGGTCAATTAGCAGCAAATCTTTACCTACCAGAAGGTGTAGAGAATCCGCCAGTTGTCGTCGTGACAGGAGCCTGGACAACCGTTAAAGAGCAGATGCCAGCAGTTTATGCCCAAGCACTAGCAGATCAAGGCTACGCAGCGGTAACGTTTGATTTTCGTGGATGGGGTCAATCGGGTGACACCGTCAAATACCTAGAAGACCCGACCCGTAAGACAGAAGACATTCGCGCCGTCATCGACGCAGTGGCGAACCTTCAACAAGTCGATGGCAGTCGAGTGGCGGGTCTGGGTATCTGCGCGTCTTCCGGTTACATGATGGATGCGACGGCAGGTAATGACAAAGTGGCCGCAGTCGCACTAGTCGCACCGTGGCTGCACGACAAACCAATGGCAACTGCCATTTACGGCGGTGAAGAGAGTGCCAATAATCTCCTTGCTGCTGCCCACCAAGCGGAGCAAAGTGAGACCCCAGTGTACATTGAAGCTGCAAGCCTAACGAACGAAGGCGCCCTGATGTATCAAGCACCTTACTACACAGAAACCGACCGTGGTCTTATTCCAGAATACGACAACCAATATAACGTGGCTTCTTGGGAAGGTTGGTTGAACTACGATGCTCAAGCAAGCGCAGCGACTCAAGATAAACCCGTCATCATGGTTGCCTCTGAAGCGATGGCGCTTCCTGCAGGTGCACATCAATATCTTGACCATGCTGGCAAAAACGTTGAAGCGGTCTGGCTAGAAGATGTCTCTCAGTTTGATTTCTACGACCAACCAGAAGCCGTTCAAGCCGCAGTTGCTGCGATGACCAAACATTTCAAAGCCAACCTGTAATTAAAGGGAGCTAAGAAAATGCGTATTCGTAACCTGTTTATCTTGTTAATTGGAGTAGTCTCAATGAACGTGCATGCTCAAACCCATGCTCTATCTAAGGATGAAGCGATCATTCGTAGCAATATTCAAAGCTTCTCAGCAATGGCTGACCAAGGTGCTTTTGAATACTTAGGTCGACTGTTTGCCCCGCAAGTGACCGTGGACTATACCTCACTGTTTGGAGGCCAAGCAGCGCCCGTTGACCGTACGAATTTAATGAAGCAATGGGCGGCATTCTTGCCTGGCTTTGATGCCACTTATCATGATCTTAGCAACCTAAGAGTGGATGTAAATGGCAGCTCTGCAAGCGCATCAGCAGATATTACTGCCAGCCACTGGCTTGGCGATGACGGCTTTTGGGCGGTATCGGGTAATTACGAGTTTACGCTTCAAAAAAGCGGCGATAACTGGGTGATTACCTCGGTAACACTCAATAGTCAAAGTGAGTCTGGAAGCCGAGACATTCTAGGTGAAGCACCTAAAAACGCAGAACAGAATCTCTCTACAGAGCAATCTGAGCTAGTAGAGCTATAAAAGGTAGGCTATTACCGCAAAGGCGCCCTTGAGGGCGCTTTTTTGTGGTGACAAACTCTCAAGTGTCAGAGACCTTTCTCCACAATCAGATAGGTGTGAAGCTCTGGGTGCTGATCAAACTCTAAGTGGCGAATGATACAGCCAAGATCCATAAACAGTTTCAAGAACCCATTTGTCCCCAGAGAAGAGTAGTAAACCTCGGGGCCCATAAAATCATCGGTATGCTCCCCTGCTTCTATGGTGCCGCCAAATGAGAAGATGAACACGCCACCAGCATTTAGGCTTTCCACGATTTTGGTTAGCACCGGAACTTGTTGTTCTAAAGGGATATGCCAAATGCTATCCCATGCCGTGATAAAGTCATACTTGGATGGCAGTTGTCCTTCACAAATATCTCGATGATGAAAGGTCACATCAGGGTGTCGCTCCCTAGCAAGCTCAACCATCTTAGTCGAGATATCCAGACCTTCCGGCTCAAACCCTTGTTGGCGAAGTAAATCGATAAATCTTCCGGTACAGCCACACCCAATATCCAACGCTCTGCCGTTTTCTTTAGCGAACCCTAGTGCACGTTTATGAGCTTGGATCCCGTTATTTTGATTGAAATCTTTGCTTTGCCACATATAGGTGATCGTATCGTACGCTTGACCTATCTGACGGGGTTTGATCATTGCTAACTGTCCTACTCGATAACTTGATTCACAGAGTCGATCTTCAAAATTGTTGACCGACCTATTCGAATTACTCCCGTTCATTGTTAATCACCGCGCGTCTACACTGAATTCCAACGCTACAAAGTTACAAGCAAGGGAGACTTATTATGATCACTGTCAGACACTCGCAAGACCGAGGCCGTGCAAACTTTGGCTGGCTGGATAGCAAACACACTTTTTCATTTGGGAGTTACTACGACGCTGATTATATGGGTTTCTCAGCGCTTCGTGTAATCAATGATGATATTGTGCAAGCTGGCGCAGGCTTTGATACTCATGGGCATCGCGATATGGAGATCATTAGCTATGTACTTGAGGGAACTATCGAGCACAAAGACAGCGAAGGTAATGTACAAAGTCTACCTGCTGGCGAGTTTCAACTGATGTCAGCGGGAAAAGGAATTTACCATAGCGAATACAATGGCTCAGCCACGGATGAGCTGAGGTTTTTGCAGATTTGGATTCAGCCAAATGAGTTCGGTAAAGAGCCTGGCTATCAACAGAAGAACTTCGGTCGCTCGTCGGGCATCATCACTGTCGCAACTCCAGATGGCAGAGATGGGACTTTACAGATAAAACAAGATGCTTCTTTACATCAATTAATTTTGGAACCTGGAGCTAAGTATCGTTACGAGATAGAGCAAGGTCGCAACTTGTATATACACCAAGTTGAGAGTTCGCTCATCATAGGGGAGGAAACTCTAATGTCAGGCGATGGTGCCAAAATAGAGAACGAGAGTAGCTTACTGCTGAAGAATTCCTCATCAGAAACGGCTATAGCTTTAATATTCGATTTACCGGAATCTGTCTAGCGCTCTAGCGATTCGGCTAAACTCATACTCCAAATCTCGGCCTATCGTTCGAATTTGATGGAAAATATCGAAGCCAAGAATATTTTCCATCTCTCTGGGATGTTGACTCGCGATCACCAGCCCAAGAACAAGGAATAGATACGTGACTAACCTACTCAATTGATATCCTTATCTTTTTTGAGGTTAAAAATTGCATTCACTATTGAATAGCAACTCAATAAGGTAGTCTAAAAAAACTTGAGCAAATGTCCAATCTATTTGAGAATAAAACCTGTTTCCGGTTAAACACAGAGCATGCTGCGAATGATATAGTGCGCCTCCGAGAGCATAGCCTCATCCCCAGAACATATGACATCGAGCGGTTTCTTACCTTCAAAGAAAACACTCTTCGATGGCTGCTTCAAAAAACTAATTTTGTGAGACGAGTCCGGATACAACATCTGAAGACACTCCTCAATTCCCGAAATGTGCTCCCACTGTGACTCTAGGTTGCCGCTATCGACAACGGTTTGTACCTGTTGAGGACTCGCTCCCCAAGATTGCAATATAGATATGGTGCGCTCTGTTATATTCATGTGCTGCTTACCTTTAAAACACTGGTCAATGCTCGGCGACGGCGGATGTCAGAAACACCGCCACGCTACATTATCAGTAATGACCAACATCAATTGGAGATTCATCAAAAATCGCCGCTAAGCGCTGTCCATAACGCTCCAACTCATCAGAACGCTCTTCTTGTGACATTCGAGCAGGACCAAATACCTTCTGCGGCTCCAATACTGAGAACCCTGTAAACTCAAACACGCCTCGGTGAATCGGTCGCAGAATCGCGTCGAGATCGCCATTCCAACCGTCTTTTACGTACAAGTCTTGAGGTCCGCCCATGGTCACACTGAGCGTGGCTTTTTTGCCTTTAAACACGCCATTTTCATAAAAGCGTCCGCCGCCATAAACGCGACCCATTGCAAACACTCGATCAACCCATCCTTTTAACATTGCGGGCATACCGAACCACCAGAGAGGGAACTGAAAGATCACTAAGTCACTCCACTCTAGCTTTTTGATCTCAGCTTCGATTTCTGAGGAGAAAGTCTCCGTCTCACTGGCGTGCATTTCCTCTAGTTGCTGTTTGAAGAACTCAGCGTCGTTAACATCGGAGAAATTATGTCGTCCGACACAGGATTAAAATTCATCTCGTGCAAATCAGAAGTTTTTACTTCGTGCCCTGCGGCCTCAAAGCTCTCAATGGCGCGTCGAAACATAGCACCGTTAAAGCTGTTTGGTTCCGGATGCCAATAGACAATAAGTACGTTCATTAGTTTTTCTCCAACAACTCGACGATATCTTGGTATTGGTATTCTCTCGCAAGCTCGAGCGGTGTTTTGCCATCAAAGCTCACTAACTCTGTATTTGCACCTGCTTCGATCAGTACTTTTGCAGCCTCTGTATGACCGTGCCAGATGGCGTCATGCAGCGGCGTATAGCCATTATTCGGGCCTTGCGCATTCAAGGTTTCTTTGAATCCAGGGTACTGTGCTAACAGTTTTATTACGTTGGTTCTGCCGTTATATGCCGCTTTATGAAGCGGGATTGCCTTCATGTAATGATCGGGGATCGTCTGATCACCACCGTGCTCCATTAGAATGTTCAAAGATTCCACCAAACCATCTCGAGCAGCAATCATTACCGCAGTGTGTTCGTCATTACCAGAAGCTGTAACCGCAGACGTCGTATTTAACGACGACCAGTCTTCAAGTGCATTTAGCTTTGCCGCTTTTTGCTCATCTGACAGCGCCGAATCTGTCACAATTTGATAGGCACTCAGTGAAGATTCGTGCTGTAAACGACGTGCGTTGTAGTCAACAAAGATCTGCTTAAGTTGGTTAGCTTGTTGCATGCCAAACTTGTCTTCCTCGCTTGCGCCGAACTCGGTCAAATCGGCGGCTTTTAGCCCGAACGTTGAAATGATTTCAGTATTAATTAAAGGCTGAGCAAGTAGCGCTGTTACCACCTCTGGCTTACGATGCCAAACCGCCACCATCAGAGGTGTCACACCATGTTTTGGCGTTTGTAAGTTGATAAACGCACCGGCATCAATCAACGCCAACGCCCACTTTGCCGACGACTGCTGCGACGCAATGTGAAGCGGTGAGTTACCCATTTCACTATCCAACTGATTCACGTCAGCACCTTGTTCAATCAGCGCAATAAAGGTGTCGTAGTCACCAGAAATAATCGATTGATGGAGTTTCGGTAAGTTCATCTCAGCCTCACTTAGGATGTGTCGTTTTGATGGAGTTAGTATCGACCATTCCTTCGTTAACTTGTAGCACTCAATTAATCACCATTAAGATAACTATTAGTTAATGAGATGACGTATAACTCTATTGCTCACCTTCATTCTAGTTGCTAAAACAACAGTTTCACTATGACGACACGAGTACTTGAAGTCTAAGCTACAGCGATAGACCAAATTAAAGTTAGGCGAAAAGAGTAATGGAGTTTTGTGTACGAACGTCAGAACGCTCGTTTGATTATCTGGTTCAGAATAGTGAAGAGAAGGGATAACAATCAGCCCATAGAATGGGCTGATTAGGGGGCATCTATAACGCTTGGGAGCGAGTCGGCAAGAAGACTTCACCCAACATACATCGAACGCTTCCACCACCAATACTTTCTATGGTAGATACGTCAAATGGCAGTAATTTCCCGTGAGTGGCGAGCTGCTGTTTTTGAGCAGGAGTAAAGGCGTTAAAGGCTGATTGCGACATGGCAATCACCTTATCACCATTCACTGTCTCCAATTGCAGGATGTTGCCACAGAATTGGTTTACTTGTTCCAGGCTTATATCAATAACCTGTTTACTGTTCGCAAGTGACTTAACCACAAAACGTCTCTCGTATTCAGGGATGACCTCTGAACATATCACCGCAAAGTACTCTCCGATCGCCATCATCACGTTGGTGTGATAAATCGGTTGTCCTGATGGTAGCGCAGTCTGGAAGGAAACCACTCGATGGTAACTAATGCGTTTAGCGTAATCCTCAAGGGCTTCACGCTCACAGCGCTGAGATAGCGCCGCATAGATGGTTTTGTTGATGTGGTCTTTCACCATAACGCCTGTGCTTTCGAGAAACGCGCCTTGGTCAATGTACCCAAGCAGATTATCTGTCGAAACCACCTGCCTACCCGCAGCGTTTAAGCTGCTTATCAGTGCATCAGGTCTCACCTCTCGCTGGCGATTCTCACAGGCCATTGGGAAGGTAAAGAATGCACCATCATGGGTCGTGCTAAACCAGTTATTCGGAAACACAGCATCCGGCGTTTCTTTGGCTTCAGACGGGTAGTCAAACTCTACTACTTGCACGCCTTCTTTACGAAGCCCTTCAACCATAGCGTTGAACTCAGACATCGCTTTTTGCTTCACTGAGCTCGCATCAAGGTCAACTTGATGCTGAAATTCATTGTCCGCGGCGGTCTCTGCGTTAAAACCAAACTCTTTCGGCGGTACCATAACCACACAATTGGCGTTTTGAACCGACTTCCCTACTCGGACTACTTTGCTTTGGTTGATTTCGTCTTGGTCGACAAAACTGAGATCGCTGCGTGCTGTCATTCCGTGATTCATAGAACATCCACTTAACTAGAAATGTTTTCAACAATCCTTAAATTGTAAATAACGTGTTAAATATTAATTTACTGAATACTGAATTGAATCACAGAGTAAACAAGAATGTTTACTGCAAGATGACAGAAAAACCGCAAATATTCCTGCACAAAAGTCAGGCATAAATGAAAAATATGCACCAAATTGTGGATTATTATTCCGAGCGACCACGAAAATAGAGTGTTTATCTGTGGCAGTTATTGAGAGAGATGGTTAAAAGCTATACACTTGTCATCATCTGATTCGTCAGA
The DNA here is from genome assembly GCF_021441885.1 of Vibrio maritimus. Taxonomy (NCBI): domain Bacteria; kingdom Pseudomonadati; phylum Pseudomonadota; class Gammaproteobacteria; order Vibrionales; family Vibrionaceae; genus Vibrio; species Vibrio maritimus. The sequence goes on along the minus strand of NZ_CP090439.1, from coordinate 997,258 downwards.
TCTCTTTCATGTGTTCTAACCTGCGAAACGGAACATTCGCTATGTAAAATCAAAACAATAACGCTCTTACTATTTACTCTAATCCCATGACTTCAAAAGCGGATTGGAGGTTTTCTTGTCTCTTCTTGAAAGTGCCCCTTTAAAACTGAGGTACTTTACAACGTTACTAGGTGAATCATGTTTAAACGCTTTGAAAAATTTACCGAAGCTTTTCCAAAGCAAGATCCTGAGAAGCCGCCAGAGGGCATACTCGCCTTCTGTCGTTACTACACTCGGGGCTTTGAAAAGCCCATTATTCTAATGTCACTGTTCTCGACCGTCATTGCGATCGCAGAGGTGATGCTGTTTGGCTTTATGGGTCAAATAGTCGATTGGTTGACAGCGAGCGACCCTCAAACCTTCTTGTCTGAAAACGGACACACCCTGTTTTGGGTCGGCTTTTGTGTGCTTGTGGTACTGCCTACCATTCTATTAATCGCCTCCTTGTTGGTGCACCAGACTCTGCTTGGCAACTACCCAATGGCGATCCGTTGGCAGGCGCACCGTTACCTGCTTAAGCAAAGTCTCTCCTTCTATCAAGATGACTTCGCAGGACGAATTGCAACTAAGGTGATGCAAACCGCACTCGCCGTTCGTGAAACCGTGATGAAAACGGCTGACGTATTTGTTTATGTGTCGGTCTACTTCACATCGATCTTAGTGATGCTGGCTGCAGCGGATTGGCGACTCATGATGCCGATGCTGGTTTGGCTTTGTGCCTACATCGGCATCCAGATCTACTTTGTGCCTAAACTGAAAAAGGTCGCGACGGAGCAAGCGGATGCCCGCTCAACCATGACAGGACGCATCGTCGATAGCTATACCAATATCTCTACTGTCAAACTCTTCTCGCACACCGATCGTGAGACAGAGTATGCCGAGAAAGGTATGAAGGGATTCTTGGATACGGTCTATCGTCAAATGCGCTTGGTGACAGGTTTTGATGTCGCTGTTGAGTTTACCAACTATGTATTGCTGTTTACGGTTACCTCTATCTCTATCTATCTTTGGATGGATGACGCTATCTCAGTCGGTGCGATCGCGATTGCGATTGGTTTGGCGTTACGTATCAATGGTATGTCGATGTGGATCATGTGGGAAGTCGGTGCCCTGTTTGAAAACATGGGTACGGTTGTGGACGGCATGAAAACGCTCTCGAAGCCCATTGATATTAAAGATGAAAAGGACGCGAAGCCTATCGTTGTTGACCAAGGTGGTATCGACTTTGATGACGTGAGTTTCCACTATGGTGAAAACAAAGGGGTAATCAGTAATCTTAATCTGAACATCAAGCCGGGTGAGAAAGTTGGCTTGGTTGGGCGTTCGGGTGCGGGTAAGTCAACGCTTGTGAACCTGCTTCTGCGTTTCCACGATGTAGAAGGGGGCAATATTCGCATTGATGGGCAGTCAATCTCAAAAGTGACTCAAGACTCGCTGCGAAGCAAGATTGGTATGGTGACACAAGATACGTCACTGCTGCACCGCTCTATTCGCGACAACATCTTATATGGTAAACCAGATGCGAGCGAAGAAGAGCTGCTTGCGGCAACCAAACAAGCGCACGCGCATGAGTTTATCGAAACGCTTACCGACCCGTTTGGCAACGAAGGTTATGACGCTCAGGTTGGTGAACGAGGCGTCAAGCTTTCCGGAGGTCAGCGCCAGCGTATAGCGATTTCACGAGTGCTACTCAAGAATGCGCCGATACTGATTTTGGATGAAGCCACCTCAGCGCTCGACTCCGAGGTAGAAGCCGCTATTCAAGAGAGTCTTAACGAGCTCATGGAAGGCAAAACGGTCATCGCTATCGCTCACCGCCTGTCGACCATCGCTGCGATGGACCGCCTTATCGTACTTGATAAAGGCGAAGTCATCGAGCAAGGTAGCCACAAAGAACTGGTGGAACTAGGTGGGGTGTATGCCCAACTTTGGGCACACCAGACCGGCGGCTTTATTGGCGCTGAAGACAAAGACGATAGCAACGTCGCGTAGACAGAAAAGCGGAGCTACATGGCTCCTCTTTTTTATTTCATTTCAATCACATATATGACAATCCAGCAACAATGTGACCTTGTGTAGAAATTTGCACACTCGTTTAAATATGGGCGATTTTCCGTATCTAGATCAGTATTTGATACTGCATACGGGCGCATGATAACTCTGTCGCTATTAAAAGGAGTTGTTATGTTTTATGTTCACATGCTGCTGCTTCTGGCAGTCATTTTTGTAGGTATACGCTACGGCGGTATCGCCTTCGGTTTATTGGGCGGTCTCGGCGTTTCTATTCTTAGTTTCTTCTTTGGTATTGCTCCCGGGACGCCACCTATTGGCGTTATGCTCATTATTCTTGCGGTTGTTGCAGCTTCCGCAACGCTTGAAGCAACAGGCGGTCTAAAACTACTCGTTCAATACGCTGAAAAATTGCTTCGTAAGCACCCATCTAAAGTGGTTTTCCTTGGTCCTCTTTGTACCTATTCACTGACTGTGATGGTCGGTACAGGTCACTCGGTATATCCACTGCTTCCCGTTATTTACGATGTAAGTATCAAGCGCGGTATTCGCCCTGAACGCCCTATGGCGATTGCAACGGTTGCCTCGCAAATGGGGATCACTGCAAGCCCTATTGCAGCGGCAGCAGCCGTGGTCATGGCAACAGCAGCGACAAACAACCTTGATATCACCTTGGGCCAAGTGTTAATGGTGACCATTCCTGCCACCCTTACAGGCGTCTTAATTGCGGCAACTTGGAGCTTGAAGCGCGGTAAAGAGCTGAACGATGATCCTGAGTTTCTTGAGCGTATGAAAGATCCTCAGTTTAAAGCGCAGCTTATCGATACCAGCGAAGCGAGTACTGGTGAAGCTGGAATGAAGGAAAACCAGACAGCAAAACGCGGTCTTACTGTTTTCTTACTGGGTATTCTGACCGTTATCTGTGTGGCGATGTTTGGTAAAGATCTTGGCTTATTACCAGACGGTGTGAGCACATCTACCGCCCTACAATTCTTAATGCTGTCGGTCGGTGCGATTATTTTGCTCACTACCAACGTTGACCCTAAAAAAATCGTCAACACCAACGTGTTCATTGCCGGTATGAGCGCGGTCATCATCATCTTTGGCATCGCTTGGATGAGTGACACCATCATCGCTTACAACAAGCCTTACATCATCAGTTTGGTTGAGGACGTAGTAAAGTCACACCCATGGACCTTCGCGATCGCTATGTACGTGTCGTCCGTCTTCCTTAAAAGCCAAGCGGCGGTACTGACCATCATGCTACCTCTTGGATTCGCGTTAGGCATCCCAGCAGAAGTCTTAATTGGCGTTCTCCCTGCTTGTTACGCTTACTACTTCTTCCCATTCTACCCATCGGACCTTGCTGCCATTACCTTTGACCGCTCTGGTACCACTAAGATTGGTAAATATATCCTTAACCATAGCTTCCTGATCCCTGGTTTCATTGGCGTGATTACCGCAACAGCTATTGGTTATGCGATATCGACAGGCGTGCTTCCTATCTGGTTATGGGCAATCGCCGTTGCAGGTCTTGCATTTGCTGTAAACAGCTACATGAATCGCTTGAGCAGTGAGACGCTAAAACTGGCGTAAAAGTGCAACCAAAAACGTGATAACAAGTGGAGTCGGACAAACGACTCCACTTTTTTTTATTCTTAATGCTCCCCGTTTCAGAGAAACTAGTGCACAGCTAATTGGGTGTACAATAAGGTTTACTTCTTTAACATTTCATTTACACCAGCATCCTGCAATTCTTTCACGCGCCAACACTTTGCTTTCTTTTCATTTCAACAAGTTAATTGGCTGATGTTCTCAACATTAGCCGTGACATTTGCTTTGTAGCAAATTTGTTACAGAAACAACCCTCTGACTGCATTTTTGTCTAACGCTTTGACCCTATTCCCTTTTCCCTCAACTTTGCTCAAATTTAAGTCATGTCCCCTACAACAAGGTCTTCCAACGAAGGAGACCGTCTTATTATCAAAAGGAAATGACCATGACTATCAACTTCAACCCTCTTGGAACCGATGGCTTTGAATTCGTTGAGTACACTGCAGCAACGGATGACGGTATTAACGATCTGAAACGTCTGTTCGACTCGCTGGGGTTTGCCGAAATTGCCAAGCATCGTTCAAAAGAAGCCTGGCTCTATCGTCAAGGCGATATCAACTTCATTGTTAATGCTCAGCCTCACAGCCAAGCTGAGGAGTTCGCGCGTATTCATGGTCCTTCGGTTTGTGGCATGGCTTTTCGAGTTGAGGACGCAGCGAAAGCGATGGCGCATGCGTTAGAAAATGGTGGTGAGCAATATGTCACCGAGATTGGTCCTATGGAGTTGAGCATTCCTGCGATTTACGGCATTGGTGAGAGCCTGCTTTACTTTGTTGACCGCTATGGAAGCAGCAGCATCTATGATGTGGATTTTAAGTTCTACCCAGATGCACAAAAACGCCTAGCTGAGCAAGATGTTGGGCTCTATGAATTGGACCACCTTACTCACAACGTAAAACAAGGCAACATGGATGTTTGGTCGGGCTTCTACGAACGCATTGGTAACTTTCGAGAAATTCGCTACTTCGACATCGAAGGTAAACTCACGGGACTTGTTAGCCGCGCAATGACGGCTCCTTGTGGCAAAATCCGCATTCCTATTAACGAATCTTCAGACGACAAGTCGCAGATCGAAGAGTTCATCCGAGAGTACAACGGCGAAGGCATTCAGCACATTGCGTTAACCACAGATGATATCTATCAGACTGTACAAACACTGCGTGATCGCGGCATGGACTTTATGCCGACGCCTGATACCTACTATGAAAAAGTCGACGCTCGAGTCAAAGGTCATGGCGAGGATGTAAGCCGTCTGCAAGATCTGCGTATTCTTATCGATGGCGCACCAATGAAGGATGGCATCTTATTGCAGATCTTTACTCAAACCGTGATTGGTCCGGTGTTCTTCGAAATCATTCAGCGAAAAGGTAACGAGGGGTTTGGGGAAGGTAACTTTAAAGCGCTATTCGAATCGATAGAAGAAGACCAGATCCGCCGCGGCGTATTAAACGAGGTGACCGACGATGCGTAAATGGCCAACGTTCCCTCATCGCGAGGGGACTTATTCGAAGCAGGCTCATGCGGATTTCCCTGAAGAGGCGATCTATGAGCGTGAAGCTGGTCGCGAGGGCTTCTTTGGACCAGCTAGCCACTTTCACCACCAGCATGCACCAACGGGCTGGTCTGAATGGGAAGGTGAGCTCAAGCCACGTGCCTTTAATCTCAATCACATTGAATCCGCGCATCAACAAATACCGTGGACAGCGCCAACCGTGCTTGAGAATCGCGAATGTAAGGTTCGCATTTGGAAGGTCGCTGAAAACATGCCAGGTCTTGTTCGCAACGGTGATGGCGATGAGCTTCTGTTCATACACCAAGGAAACGCCGACCTTTACTGCGATTATGGGCACCTCTCGGTAGAGGAAGGGGATTATGTCTTGATTCCTCGATCGACAAATTGGCGCCTAGAGCCCAAAGCACCGATGTTTGTCTTAATGATAGAAAATACCGGCGCCGCTTATGCATTGCCAGAAAAAGGCATCGTCGGTCAACACGCGGTTTTTGACCCCGCGGTACTCGAAGCACCTTCGATCAATGATGAGTTCAAAGCGCAATATAGCGAGGAGCAAACCAAGGTTTTCCTCAAGCGTGCAAACAGGATGAATACCATCACCTATCCATTCAATCCTCTTGATGCGGTAGGTTGGCACGGTGACCTTTCAGTGCTCAAGTTAAATTGGCGCGACATCAGACCGTTAATGTCTCACCGCTATCACCTACCACCTTCAGCACATACCACCTTTGTGGGTAACGGGTTTGTAGTATGCACCTTTGTACCAAGGCCGATAGAGAGCGATCCGGGTGCACTTAAGGTGCCGTTCTATCACAACAATGATGATTACGACGAGGTATTGTTTTACCACGCAGGCGATTTTTTCAGTCGCGACAACATCGAAGCAGGCATGATGACGTTTCATCCCGCGGGTTTTACTCACGGACCACACCCAAAAGCGTTCCAAGCTGGGCTTGAAGCGAAGAAGACCTTCACAGATGAAGTCGCCGTGATGATCGATACCCGTAACGCGTTGGAGCACACCTCCGCTGCCGCTGACGTTGAGAACAGCGAGTACGTCTACAGCTGGAAAGTAGGGAAATAATATGAAATTAGCCACACTCAAAAACAACACACGTGACGGTCAGCTTGTGGTCGTCAGCCGTGATTTAAGCCAATGCATTGCGGTACCCGATATTGCCCCGACTTTGCAAAATGCACTCGATAATTGGCAACAAGCGAAGCCCCTTCTGGAGGAAGTCTATATCGGTCTAAACCAAGGCATTTTGCTGCAAGCACTTCCCTTTGAGCAAACTCAATGTGAGTCACCGTTGCCCCGTGCCTACCAGTGGGCAGATGGCTCCGCGTACGTAAACCATGTAGAGCTGGTTCGAAAAGCACGCGGGGCTGAAATGCCTGAGAGCTTCTGGACTGACCCGCTCATGTATCAAGGTGGATCCGACGCATTTTTGGCACCACGTGACCCTATTATCATGGAAAGTGAAGAGTGGGGAATCGATTTTGAGGGTGAAGTTGCCGTGGTAACTGGCGATGTGTCCATGGGAAGCAAAGCAGAAGAGGTTCAAGATTCCATTCGCTTACTCATGCTCGTTAACGACGTTTCCTTGCGAGGTCTAATTCCAGCAGAGCTGGGCAAAGGCTTTGGCTTCTTCCAATCTAAGCCGTCGTCAGCATTCTCTCCTGTTGCCATCACACCGGATGAACTTGGCAATGCTTGGCATGAGTCCAAAGTACATCTGCCATTGGTTTCTGACTACAACCGCGAGCCTTTTGGTCACCCTAACGCAGGGGTGGATATGACCTTTAACTTTGCAGAATTAGTCGCGCACGCGGCGAAAACAAGGCCTCTGTCGGCCGGCACAATAGTAGGGTCGGGCACCGTTTCCAATAAACAAGGAACCGAGTATGGCACCTCAATCGAAGAAGGTGGCGTCGGTTATTCGTGTATTGCAGAACGCAGGATGATTGAAACCATTCGCGATGGTCAACCCACCACAGCATTTATGCGCTTCGGGGATACCATCAAGATAGAGATGTTCGATGACAATGGCGACTCGATATTTGGCGCCATTGAGCAAACCGTGGAATCGTACCGAGGGTAGCTATTTGATTCTCTATGATTACTGGCGCTCCTCTGCTGCTTATCGAGTCAGGATTGCGCTTAACCTTAAAAACATCGCCTATCAATCAGTGCCAGTAAACTTAATTAAAGATGGGGGCGAGCAGCATCTGCCTCCCTTTCATCAACTGAACCCAAATGAACTGGTGCCTGTACTGATTGATGGAGACGTTGAGCTCAACCAATCTCTCACCATCATAGATTATCTGGATGCCCACTATCCAGAGCCTAGGCTGGTGCCACGCGATGAACGACGTCGATACCAAGTGACTGCACTGGCACAAGATATTGCCATCGACATTCATCCAATCAACAATCTACGAGTGATTCAGCATCTCAGTAAGACGTTCGGAATTGATGATGACGGTAAGCAAGATTGGATGCGACACTGGATCAATAAAGGCTTTAACGCGCTCGAGCAAAAGCTGACTGTGACGTCCGGTAGGTATTGTGTAGGTGATGAGGTGAGCTTGGCAGATGTCTGTTTAGTTCCGCAAGTCTATAACGCTAGGCGCTTTGGCTTAGATATGTCTTCGTACCCACACATTGTGAAAATCGTGAGCCACTTACAACAGTTGGATGCCTTCGAGCAGGCTCAACCAGAGCGGCAGCCCGATGCAACTTAATGCCGCAAAACGTATAAGGGCTGAAGACTCAGCCCTTATTGCTTACTGTTCACTTACTTGAAGCTGGCTTTGCTGGGTAACATCAAGCGAGGTTGGCGGCCAAGGTCTGTGTAGCTCAGAATCAATCCACTCTTGAACCCACATAGGTATATCCGTGCTCATCTCCTCCTCACCAGCCGCCTCAATCACTTTTGATGGAGGCACAATACCTTCTTTGGAGGTCACGCCCGCTCGAATCAATACAGACGAGCACGGCGCACCTTTCACCCACATAGATTGCTCTAGATAGAACCATTTATCGTCGGTCGCGACGCACTGTGTTTTCATCGTTATTTTGTCGAACATTCGGACTCGCTTGCGGTAACGTACCGAACTCCCCGCCACAACTAAGCCCCAGCGCTGCTGCTTCAATGTTTTCATCAATCCGCATTTTACCGATAGTGCCGTGCGGCCGAGGTCATAAAGCGTCAGGATGCGACCATTATTCATCTCCATGAACATATCTATATCCCATGGATGACATCGGAACTCTATTTCGTCTTGTTGTGTATACGTGATTGCTGGCTTCTTATTAGATTGAAGAATCGTTTTGGCCAGTCTAAAAAAAGGGTACATGTTTATACTCATCTTTGAATGCTGATCTGTAACCATAGACCGGGTTTGGAATTTTTACTCTAATACGAGTAATTTTTGTGACCTGGCATTCAAACCGAACCGTCTCAACGTGCCCTTGAGAAACTAGACCTCAATAAGCAGTTAGAGAAAAAACTCTCGCCGTCGCTCCTCCTAATGAGAAAATACGCTCCTAGTCGCTTACCCCGTAAGTCGTAACATGTTGTTAGCCGTTAATCGATTGAATCAAATGTCGACGCTATTGCGTCGCAGACAGGAGAACCACATGACAACCATTACTAAAAATATGATCATTCATCGTATTCATGATTCTTACAACGCAATTAGCTCATTGCCTTATGCATCCTATGAAAACTGCTCCAGCGTGTTTAACGAATATATGGATTTCCTTATTCGCTCTTTATGTAACTGGAAAGCCGTACAATTTAAGGGATATGGCAAACTGGTCCCGAGATTCAAGAAAGGGGGGCGCCCGGTTCGAAATCCAAAAACGGGAGAAGCATTAGTCATGCAAGATACTTATACCGTGCGACTTGGCTCTAAGGCGAATAATAGCGACGGTGAACTTGAAAGGATTGTCACTAGCAAGCAGAAATCTCATGTCGCGTTTATCGTCGGAGTCGTACGTAAAGCGGACACTATCAACGCGGAGGTAATGGGAGATATCGTCGTTAACGAGTTCATTAGTGCTCTTAATGAGAGCGCAAACACTGACCATCGAATAGAGCTTCGCGGTTTTGGGGTGTTTTCATCTAAACAGGTTGAACAAACGTTCTCTAGAAACCCAAAGACAGGAGAAAAAGTCCTGACCCCTGCAAGAAGACAAAACCATTTTAAAGTCAGCAAAACACTGAGAAAGCGTCTCAAAGAGGCAAGAAGATAGCTGAAGGTAGTTTTAGATAAAAATCCATTACTGTTACTGCATACCTAAAACCCTTAGACTATCCCCTGTTGCAAAACAGAGGAAAGCACATGCCAATCGTCCCAGTAGCAGTAAGACTTGAGCGCGGCACCGATCTAAAACTCGCGATTGCTAACTTAGTAAAGCAAACCAATATTCAAGCTGGCTCAATCGCATCTTGTGTCGGCTGTTTATCTGAGCTTCATATACGCCTAGCGAGTGCGCAGGATACGCTTAACATCGTAGAGCCTTTCGAAATCGTCTCCATCATGGGCACACTCACGTCAACGCATCAACATGTCCATATCTCGGTAGCTAATCGTTCGGGAGAAGTACTTGGGGGTCATTTGTTGGAAGGCTGTATTATAGATACGACAGCAGAGCTAATCGTTCACGACTACCGGGGACAGGTGTTTCGCCGTGAACATGATGAAAATACGGGCTATAGCGAGCTGATCATTTAGACTTTCGCGGAAAGGGTTAAGGGAAATACCACGCAATAGGCTGGTGCGTGATATGGGCTATTTGGGCAATAACCGTCGCCCTTGGGTCCGACTCTCCCTGCTCAATGGAAATATACGTCCTTCGGGTAACACCTATTCTTTCAGCCATTTGCTTCTGGGTTAACCCTCGTGCCTTTCTGGATTTTCGTATTCGTTCACCAATAAACTTTTTCATCTTTGGCACTCTTCTTGTCTATATTCTTGTAACAAAAGCAATGTCTAAACGTAGACACCAAACAAAATACTACTCGTTTCTTTAACTCAGTTTTTACACGTATTTTCTCTTCATCGAGAGAGTTTCTTCTCATCTAAATAAAATCAATAACATAGTCATAATCTGTTCAACGCTCACTAACCAAAGTTTAATTTAAGTTAATTTTTTACCCTCGCACCTTAAATTACCATGATAAAACTACAGCGACTTGGAAAGGCAAAATGAGTAGTTGCAATACCGCAATAAAAATCACTCCTTATGAGATTATTGATGTGACCAAACATACGGATCTTGAATGGAGTTTTCGGGTACGTTCTGACATGGCAATTCAATATGGTCAATATATCGACCTGGTCTTACCTATGTACGGAGAGGTGCCAATCGCTATCTCAGATTTCGGCAATGGCTATCTTGAGATTATGGGGTCTAAGCATGGCTGTACGATGGAAGCATTATTCGAGAAAAAGATAGGCGATCAGGTTTGGCTTCGAAAGCCAAAGGGATCAGGTTACCCGCTATCGAAGTTCAACGACAAACACTTGGTTGTCATCGCACAGGGGACTGGGGTTGGCGCGGTAAAAGGGCTTATTAGCCACTATTGTCGAGAACCATACCTCTTAAAACACATGGACATCATACTCGGCTTTCACAACGACAAAGAGGCGCTGTTCAAAGACGAAATGCGTGCTTGGAACAATTGCGTCAATCTTATCGCGACCACAGATATCCCTTCGGAAGACGAGTTTTTTGAGTCGGGGTTGGTAACCGAATATCTAGATACCGTCGATATTCGGGAAAAGAAGGATCTCCGTGTCGTCATCGTTGGTTCTCCTGTGGTGATTCGCTCGGTCGGTCAAATCTTCACTGAGCTTGGTCTTACGAAACAGCAAATCTGGGTTTGCTATGAGAGACGAGTGTCATCGGGTAACTGTCAGTGTGAACATTGCCGAGTGACTCGCCCATTCTGCTGCCAATATGGTCCTGTATTTCGATACGACAAAGCGTTAACTATGGAGCGTTAATATGACGGATAAACAGTTTCAAGATCGAATCAACACCCTTTTCTTTTGCTGTAAAGAACGCGGGGAGCAAGTAAGTATCCGAGACCTAAGCAATATCATCGCTGACTATATTGGCGAGCAAGACAACTGGGAAGAGCTGCTTGCTATTTTCAAGGCTCATTGGGCTCGCCCTATCGTTTAGAATATCTGAACTTGCGTTCGCTTAAAGGTGATTTATCTGAACAAAATAACTCGTTAACATTGATGACATAAGATTGATTGGTGGAGGCTGTATGCATAGAGAACTAGAACGTTACTGCGATGAACTCGATCTTCGACTCACCGAAAAGCAAGCTCGGGATCTGGGCTTCGATTATCACGATGAATTGGATCATCACGTCGAGAGACGCCTAATACGCAGAAGTATTATTCGACTGAGCATCCTACTCACTAGCTTTATCGCGCTGGTTTCAGCCGTTCTTTTTATAGTGTTGTAGATACTCTACCAATGACAAATCACCTCGATAAACAACTTCGATTTAGAGCCTGAATATGAAATACGAACAGTTCAATGTGAGACTAAGAACACTTAAGCAACAGAGACGCCTGTCTTGTGAACAGATTGCAGACGCAATGAGCGTGACCCGACGTACAGTGCAAAGTTGGCTGACAGGGACTTCCCAACCGAAGGCAGACCAGATATACCGGCTTGCTAAGGTTATGCGTGTTACTCCAAATGATCTGTTCTATCTGGCAAGTGACGGAGATGTTCAGGAATCAATGATTCTTAGAGTAAACGCACTGGTAAACGATTTACCTGTCGACCATCAGCGCCAACTGATGGCACTGATGGGAAACTGGATTGAACTAACCGAACCCTTTCTAAGAAAAGCATCATAGTCCCTCATAGAAGCACTGTTTAAGATGTTGAACAGATAAATTGAACTACATACATTGAGAAGCCTTAATCGACATGAATAACACCAAGCGTAAAGAGAAAATAGAGAAACTTCTTTCGACAAAAACTATTAATAACCGAACGCAGAGAATGAGCTCAATGGCAATCGCATTTTTCTTGAACTCTCAACATTATCTGGACCGGGAATATCAAAAGTCAGTTAACCGTACCCTAAATACTATGATTAGCTCTGGTAATTTAAAATACTCAGTTGAGTCAAGAATCGTATCGACTACCACGACCAATGGTGAAAAAAAGGCTTGCTTGAGACAAGTATTAGTATACTCAATGCAATAGCCTCAATACTTCAAAGTATTAAATCCCAAGCAACAGTCGTTTAACTTACTTCTATCGAGAATAATTCAACTGTCTTGGGATTGTTTTATCAAACCATTCAATATCTACTTTCCGTTGTTCATTAATATTACAGAAACGCCTGCAATTAGGCAGGCAATACAAGATAAATAATGTAAAGTTGAGTTTTACGCACGATAAACAATTAGAAACCAAATTTCAGTACAACTAAGATATAATTACCACATTGACTTAGGTATTAAAGATTATTTAATGAAACCCTATCAGCAACAAGACACTATGATATCAGTTCAAGTCGTTCTAGATATGATTGCAGATATTCTTGAAGAGACCGAACCAAGTGTAGTCAATAAAGAAATGGCTGAATCACTTCAAAAAAGCCGTGAGCAAAATAAGAAATGCGTGAGGCAGACTAAAAAGATAGGTATCTCGGAGGATTCATGAACTACCGCCGTTATCGACTACGCAAACGACGTGCGGATTGGTGGAGGCGTATATCCGATCAAAAAAAGGTTAATATCACCTTGATATTGCTGCTGGTCGCCATCATAGCATTAGCGACATTGGGCACCATACAACAGCCTTAGACATAAAAACACTTTAACACTACTCGAGTGTTGTTAGCTTTTCAGAGGTGGCGCAGTTGGTTATCTATCTTGAATTATTCTCCACGGTGCTACTCATCATGATGTGTCTAGGTTTCTACTCAATTTATAAGTCTCAGTATCGGCCCTTAGATAAAATTCTCTCTAATATCGAACTGAACAATGCATCATGCCAGCACTACCTCGTTCAATATTTCAACCGCCACAATTGTACATTCAAACAGCCAGATATTGTCCATTCCTATTCAACTGTAATCGAGCTCATTAAGTTTGAAGCTAGGCAGTCTAATCTCAATACAGGGCAATTATGCAATAACACCTCGAGTGAACTTGTCCTCCAGTTATCCATGCACAGAAGCCTACCATTCTTTCAACCTAAGGCTCCGAAGACGCTTATGATCAGCGAAATCTGTTTAGAAAATGTGTGTCAACAAAACTTACTATCAGCAAGCTCCTCAGAGACTCGCGATAACACGCGGGACACCAAAGAAATAAACGACGAATCAACCATCAAAGAGAACCTGAAACGATTTGACACCCAGTGCATGACTCACGATGGCACAGAACACCGATATCAAACGCACTTGGTACAAGTAACAAAGAAAGGCAAACGCCGCAGCTACTTTATCGATGGTAGTAAAGCGTCAAAAAAGAAAATCATCGATTTAATTAAGGGGTACTATGAACACTAAAGACCTATTAGACCACCTGACAGGCACTTACCTGCACCATAGAAAAAAGCAGCTCAATCTCGATGTCATCGACATAGGGCGAATTATAGGCATCTATATTGAGCAGCAACCTAACAGCATAGAGCTCTATGATCGCTTTATGAATGGTTTTGAGAATGGACTCGATATATCTCAGCAAATAGCTCCGTTTCCTTCATGTGAACACACTCCAAGTCAATTACCACACAGTCAAAAGGCTTCGTAATGACACTTAGTAAAGAGCAAACAGACGCAATCATATGGATTATCGGTGCCGCTGTTATTTACCTAATAGTCAAATGTAAGAAGAAAAAAATGTAATAAAAAACCGCCTACATCGAGGCGTTTTTTTGTTCAGCCAAGTCTAACAGCAGTTAAAAGTAAGTTGATTTTTCATTCCTCATCAATCAATTACCATAAGTTTATTACGGTTATTTAAAGTAAAACCATGACAATTGAATCTATATATGGTCGCAAAGGACACGTTTACCTAGTAGGTGCAGGATTAGGCGATCCAGAACTGATGACAGTCAAAGCGTGTCGAATTTTGGCCCGCTCAGACGTGGTTATTTACGACAACTTGGTCTCTGATGAAGTCATGCAATTTATTCCAAGGCATGCGGAAATCATATATGTCGGAAAAATATTTGATTCCAAATGCCACCTCCAAGAAGAGATAAATAAAGAGATTATCAAGCACGCAAAGCTTGGTAAATCGGTATGTCGATTAAAAGGTGGAGACCCGTTTGTCTTCGGTCGTGGTGGTGAGGAAGCGATTGCACTGGCTAACGCTAATGTGCCCTATGAAGTAGTCCCTGGCATCACGGCGGCGATTGGCTGTTGTGATTATGCAGGAATCCCAGTAACCCACCGCGGTGTCTCAAGTGGTATGACGATAGTGACAGGACGCGACCAACATGATTCGGACCACATAAACTGGGAAAGCCTTGCGAGCATCGGCCACACCCTCGTCTTCTATATGGGTCTTCACAAGGCTGAGAATATTGCCAACAATCTCATCCGATATGGGCTCGACCAACAAACTCCTGTCGCCATCATCAGTAATGGGACCCGTCATAACCAGTGCGTTATTACCTGTGAGTTGGGTGAGTTAGTCGATATCGTCGCAACCTGCAAACCTCCAATGCCTGCAGTTATCGTTATTGGCGACGTTGTGAAGCTTTCCTATTCCATTGAGTGGTTCTCACAACGAGATGTATTCGATGGAGAGTTAAAAAGATTCTATATAAAAAAAACTGAGGCAGAGCATGTCTAAATTCCTAAACCATGACGAGTTTGAGCAAGTCATATCAACTATCCGAGAGTCCTACAGGATCATGGCGCCCGTCTACGAGCGCATGGGCGGACGTTTCGCTCACACCGACAACCTTATCTACGACGAAATACATAAAGCTGACGACATCGTTTGGAAAGAGAAGTCGCACTTTTCCCCCAAAGAGGTCGTATTTCCAATAACAGAGACTCTATTCTGGTTTAACGCTAACGAACTGCGTGAATCCGATATAGACGCTAGACCTGTCCTTCTGTTTCTTCGCGCTTGCGACATCAATGCGCTCAAAAGCCTAGACCACATGTTTCTCAACAATGGAGGCAACGCAGACTTCTATTACAAGCGTCTTCGAGAGAAGCTCAAGCTCGTGCTTATTGAGTGTGAGTCTAGCTTCGAGAATTGCTTTTGTGTATCGATGGGAACCAACACCACCGACAATTTCTCAGCCTCTGTTCGCCTAACGGAAAAAGGCGCTGACCTGTGTATCAAAGATCAGCAACTTGAGCACTACTTTGCTGATATCGGCACAAAGTCTCAACACACGACTCAATTTGTCACTGAAAATCACGTCAAGGTAAGAACGCCGGATCAAGTATGCAGTGACCCACTAAAAGTAAGAACCATTCTAACCAATCACTCAGTATGGGATGAGTACGACAGCCGTTGCATTGGATGTGGTCGCTGCACTACATCTTGCCCTACATGCAGCTGCTACAGCGTGTTTGACGTAGTACACAACAAAGAATACCGCGTTGGCGAGCGTCGACGCCAACACGCAAGCTGCATGACGGGTAACTTTACCGACATGGCTGGCGGCCACAGTTTCCGAGATAAAACGGGTGAACGACTTCGTTATCGAGCACTTCACAAGGTCAATGATTTTAAAGCAAGGCAGGGTGAACACCATATGTGCGTCGGTTGCGGTCGATGCGACGATCGATGTCCACACTACATCTCATTCAGCAACATCATTAACAAGATGGCTGACCAAGTTGAACTTACTCTAAAAGAAGAAGCTGCGAATGTGTAACTGTGAAAATAGACTTATCCCCCACCCGTACGAAATTCTTGAAATCATTAAGCACACTGAGCTTGAGTGGAACTTTCGTGTGGAATGCGACTTTGATGTCCATTTCGGTCAATTCGTTGAAGTCTCCCTACCTTTGTTTGGCGAAGCACCTATCTCCGTTTCCGACTATGGCGATGGTTATATTGATTTGTTAATCCGTAAAGTCGGTAAGGTCACCGATGAGTTATTCAAACTAAAGGAAGGTGACGAAGTCTGGATGCGAGGCGTTCATGGTAACGGCTACCCTATGGATAAGTACCACGATAAGCACTTAATAGTACTTGCCGGTGGCACTGGGGTGGCGCCTGTTAAGGGGTTAATTAACCATTTCAGTGAGAATCGTCAACTTGTCAAAGCCATGGACGTCGTCGTTGGCTACAAAAATGATCAAGCTGTGCTTTATAAAGATGAGATGAAAGATTGGGACAAAGCGATCAACCTCACCTGCACACTCGATGAAGAGTCAAGTAACCCCTTCTATCAAACTGGTCTTGTCACCAAATATATCGACTCCCTAGACCTAACCGATATGCAAGACGTACAGCTCATCGTAGTTGGACCGCCAATCATGATCAAATTCGTCGTTCAAGCCTTCCTTGAACTTGGTTTGCGCGAAGAGCAAATCTGGGTCGATTATGAACGCAGGATGGCTTGTGCAGTGGGTAAATGTGGTCATTGTCGCATTGGTAAAAACTACGTGTGTATTGATGGACCGGTATTTCGATATGACGAAGCGAAATCAATGGTCGACTAGGAGAAAACTATGAGTTTGGATGTAGATATCATCAAAATGCGGGCAGACGCAGACTATCGTCTTTCGAAAGTGCGCGGCGAATGCATGATCAGTGTTCGTATACCGGGCGGCATTATGCCCGCCTACTTACTCTCAACGGCACAAGAAATCGCAGAGAAATACGGGAACGGCATCATTCACCTAACAACCCGTCAAAAACTCGCAATGCCAGGTATTCGCTATCAAGATATTCCCAAGGTCAATAAAGCCCTCAAGCCTTTTATCAAAGACATTACTCAGGATATTTGTGGCGTTGAGGTTGAGGATCTAGAAGCGGGCTACCAGAGCATTGGTGGACGTAATATCGTCGCATGTCAGGGCAGTCAAATCTGCCAAAAAGCCAACACAGATACAACAGGGTTAGCACAGCGACTAGAGCATCATGTCTACCCAAACAAGTACCACCTAAAAATCGTCACTGCAGGATGCCCTAACGATTGCGCTAAAGCGAATATGTCAGACTTCGGCATTCTAGGTATCGCCAAAATTAACTTTACGCCAGAGCGCTGTATTGGCTGCGGTGCTTGTGTCAGCGCTTGCTCTCATCACGCGGTCAATTGTTTATCGATTGAGAATGGAAAGGCGGTGAAAGAAGAGAGTAAATGCATCGGTTGCGGCGAGTGTGTACTTGCCTGTCCAACACTTGCTTGGCAGCGAGATCCCAAACAACTCTATATGGTTAAGCTTGGGGGACGCACCTCTAAGAAGACACCTCGTGTCGGCAAAGTTTTCCTCAACTGGGTAACTGAAGATGTTCTTCATCAAGTACTTGAAAACCTGTTTGAGTTCGAAAAAGAGATGCTGAAAGGGGTCCCGAAATACCTCCACATGGGCCACCTAATCGACAAGGGAGGCTACATGCGTTTTAAAGAGCGTGTACTGCGTGACGTCGAGCTCAACCCAGGGGCCATGGTAGCAGAGCGCATGTACTGGGCTGAAGACGAGTACGTTGCCAATATGCACGTTAAGTAAGTAACGACAACCCATTGACGTCACGTTCATACAAGCCGCCTTTCAAGGCGGCTTACTCCCCTCAAACTTCACAATCTAGCTATATATCATCCGTCACTGGAGGCATCCATTGGATATCTATAAAAAACTAAAAACCGAAGTGCTACACGCTAACTTTATGTGGATTACCTTTAGAGACGTGTTTGCCGTCGATGAACCAACCACGGAACTACTTGCCAACAGCGGTATCAATTTTTTCTCAACTACCCAGAATCTTTTTCTCAAAGACATACTGAGCTCGTTATTCAAATTAACCGACACTAGCCCTAAAAAAGAGTCACAAGATCTCGAGCAACTTGTATTCCTTGCAAGACAGTCGGGACATCATGAATTAGGTGAACGCCTCGACCAGCGCTGTCAGCATATCGCGTCTGTTTGCTCAGAAACCCTGATGTCTTTTGCTGAAGGGCGAATTGCCCACATCGATATGAAGCACGCTATCAACCAAGAGCACTCTGACTTACTTGAGAGTGTTTACTTGCCCATTGAAACATTGCTTGGATTGATTAATGACTACATGAACGCCTATGAGTCAGCACTTCATATACCCCACACCTCATATGATGCAATTTTTTGTAATCCAAAATACTGCGGTGACATGCTCATTCGTTCACTGAAAATTGCGCGTGCTGCAGAGCACATTTTAGAAGAAGACCGACTCGATGCCATGGGCGTTTCTGAGCACGAAGCGATGGCAATCAA
Source organism: Vibrio maritimus (assembly GCF_021441885.1). Lineage (NCBI taxonomy): Bacteria > Pseudomonadati > Pseudomonadota > Gammaproteobacteria > Vibrionales > Vibrionaceae > Vibrio > Vibrio maritimus. The sequence goes on along the minus strand of NZ_CP090439.1, from coordinate 978,631 downwards.
ACTCTAAACCTTGAGCCGCCTAATGGCGGTTTTTTCTTATTTGGAGAAACCACTATGAACACATTCGAAGAGATTAAAGAAAGAGCCAAATTACTGCACTATAAGTGGGGAGTATACAGCAAGGTATGTAATCGAAGCCCTGAAATTACAACGATCATCAACGAGTATGGATTTAACTTTTTTGTTGAATCCCACCGTTTGACTTTTAATAGCGGTATTTCAACCATCATGCACTTTGCAAACAACAGTCGCTGCTCAACTGCTCATGGAATAAACCTTGATCGTCTCATTTATATCGCTAGATATATTGGAAAAGAAACCTTGGCATCAGAACTCTCTACAGACTTTGTTGAGTTTCAGAAATACTGTGAACGCTTTGAAGAGCATAGCTATGACTACACGATCGATTCCAGTCCACTCATGGGGTTAACGGAGCATCAGGATGGTGACATAGAGTGGTCTCTCACCTCTTCCATCAAAACATGCGACATTGACGAAGCATTAGAAATGATCCGCAGATTCATCAACAAATACGACATGGAAATCAACCACAAAGCCACCTTTTATGAGTGGTTCATGCAGAATCAACAAGGTGACAGTGAAAAACTCACACAAGCCTTGGTCTCACATCACGACATGCAGAGTCTTTTAACTCCGAGCTATTTTGAATCTATGGGAGTCTCGAAGGATCTTGCTTCAAAACTCAGCCTAGATATTCGCACTAAAGCCAACAAAGCAGTGAGTCAGTTTCGATAGCTTACTCGCTAAGTTGATATCACGTTAGATAAAACAACGACCAGATGGAGAAAGAAACAAAAACTCCACTGGCCGTTGCTACCGAGTACAGTTCAAACAAAACCAACTCACACACGAAGATTTAATGTCTTACTCGGTAATAAAATAATAAGATTTAGCCTAGAAAAAATAAAGGTATAGATTTACACGAACTATGTGAAGAAAATTAATTAGCAAGAAGAAAATAAATAAGAAGAATGCGGCACCTGTCGGAAACGTCAGCAAAACCGACAGGGTGTCCATTGCCGCATATTTTTATGATTGGGTTTTCAGCACCATTAGTAAAAACTATACATATACCAACCTTTAATTTGCAAGAGTAAGACTGGTTGGCAATTAAAAGTGGCCGCCCTCAACCTATATTCTCAACACTACGTTTTAATCCGTAGAAATAAATCTCCTTGGATGACTAATCTTCCATGTCTTTTTTAGAGACAAATGAAATACAAGTAACACTTTGAGGGTCGGCCAATTCAATTAGTTTTTATTTCTGATTTTGCCCTGCATGTCTCACGACAGTCAATATATTCATATTAACACAATACGCCCTATTATATGTCTTGATATATTTAACAGTGCGTTCTGATTAATTGACTATTTGTCTAACCTAACCAACATCACGTCACACGGCATCATACGTACCAGTGACTCTGTCTCAGAGAACATTTGGGTAAATGCATTCGTTCTATGATGACCCATAATCAGTAAGTCAATATCATTGGTTTCAATCGCAGCGACGATTTCATTTTCTACACTACCTGCATAAAGCAAATGCTTACTGATCGGCATGCTCATAGTCTCGATAAGGTGCTTCATCTCATGCACCGACTCTTGATGGTCAGTGCTATCATAGGCTTTCAGATCAAGACCAACAGCGCCTTGATAGAACTCAGCCACATTCATATCGACATGAATAATACTTAGTGTCGCACCTGGGTAATGGCTGGCTACAGATTCAGCTTTTTGGAGCAAAGCTTGTGCTTGGTTATCAAAACCAACTGCAACCATAATATTTTTATATCCCATAATGACTTCCTTTATAGAAGATAGCTTTCGCTAGGAAAATAGTGGCAATCTTAGGAGGATGGGGCAAAAGGCATAACGCGAGTTAGCTTAACAATCACTGAGGTAATACCTATATTCGCCCCATCAAAAACGAGTACAGCATCGCTCAAAACGCCGAACTCGATTTCTCTACCTAATCTCTAATAGTAATAATTATAAATTTAAGTGTTATGAATTAATATCAAAACAAAATCAACCCTCGTTCAGACAAGCTAAACGTTAATAAGTAATATTTAGTCTTTGAAAGGGAGAAGATAAATAATTACTGACTGATGTTTAGCTAGATTAGCGATTGGGGGGGGTTATCGAAGAAAAATAGGTGAAATTAAATTCACATCATTATCTAACACTATAAATGGTATTGTATACATAATTTAAATTCAATAACTAACGACCCCATATTAACTTTTTTATTTATAAAAGTGACAAAACCCACAATCACAACATAGTTATTTTGCGACGCAAATTTAAAGGCGTAGGATTCGTTCGAAATTTAAGGCTATCTATCGGAGATGAATACAATGCTAGGGTATTTACAAAATGTGGGTAAATCACTCATGGTTCCAGTCGCCACACTACCAGCGGCTGCGATACTCATGGGTATCGGTTATTGGCTTGACCCAACGGGTTGGGGGGCAAACAGCGTTCTTGCTGCGTTCTTAATAAAGTCAGGTGCTGCGATCATCGACAACATGGCTGTGATCTTTGCGGTTGGTGTAGCGTTTGGTTTATCCAAAGGCAAAAACGGCTCTGCAGCGCTATCAGGTTTCATCATGTGGCTTGTCGTTACCACGTTGCTAGGTAAAGGTGTAATTGCACAGCTTAAAGGCATTCCTGTAGAGGATGTCAACATGGCTTTTGATAAAGTAGCAAACCAATTTGTAGGCATTGTGGTTGGTATTATCTCAGCAGAGATATACAACCGTACCTCACATGTCGAGCTTCCCAAGTTCCTGGCTTTCTTTTCGGGTAAGCGTCTTGTTCCTATCCTGACCTCTCTAGCAGGCATGGTACTCGCGTTTGTTCTAATGGCAGTTTGGCCGCCAGTGTTTGCTGGTTTACTCAAACTTGGCACAACGTTACAAGGCATGGGACCGGTTGGTGCAGGCCTATTTGGCTTCCTTAACCGTCTATTCTTATCTGTCGGTATGCACCACGCTTTGTACCCGGTATTTTGGTTTGATGTTGTAGGAATCAACGATATTCCAAATTTCCTTGGTGGCGCTCAGTCAATCGCCAATGGTACTGCAACACCTGGAGTCACAGGTATGTATCAGGCAGGTTTCTTCCCGATCATGATGTTCGGTCTGCCTGCTGCCGCACTTGCAATCTATCACTCGGCTGACAAAGTCAACCGCTCTAAAGTCTTTTCTGTCATGCTTGCAGCAGGCGCTGCCTCGTTCTTTACCGGGATCACAGAGCCGCTAGAGTTCTCGTTTATGTTCCTTGCACCTGCTCTTTACCTGATTCACGCGGTACTTACTGGTATCAGTTTATGGTTTGCAGCGCAGATGGGTTGGATGTCAGGATTTGGCTTCTCTGCTGGCTTCGTCGACTTTGTCCTAGGCACGCGTAATCCACTTGCAACACAATGGTATATGCTTATAGTACAAGGTGCTGTTTTTGCAGTGGTTTATTACTTTGTTTTCCGCTTTGCAATCGCTAAGTTCAATCTAAAAACATTGGGCCGCGGCGAAGTTATGGGTGAAGAAAATGAATCAAGTGACGAACAACTCGCAGCACAGTACATCAAGTTCCTTGGTGGCGATGACAATATTGTTTCCATCGACAACTGCATCACTCGTCTGCGCCTTCAATTGAAAGATTCCAAAGCAGTAAACAGCGATGAACTGAAAAAACTGGGGGCTGCTGGTGTGGTTGTAATGGGCGAAACTACGGTACAGGTTATTGTTGGAGTGGGCAAAGTAGACAAAGTTGCGACAGCAATGAAGCAGATCCACAAACACTAATTTTAAGAATTTTGTTCGGCTAGAGTTCCCCCTATGTTCTCGAAAAGCGATTAGTCACCGTTCTGCCGAACAAACCTAACAAAAAGGCCACGATCGTGGCCTTTTCTCGTCTCTATGCCCCTTAATGGGAACAACTTAGCGATCTCCATCCAAATCTGTGAAACCTCCAATTGTCATCAGGTCTTGCTCAGTTACATTGTAGTGTTGAGACTCCACTTTCGATAACCACTTCTCGGCATGTGCATACATGCGCTTTGGCATTGCTGGCAAGCCGCGTCCCGCCACTTCTTCGTCTAAGTTGATCTCTCCATTCATTACTGTCACTAGGTAACCAATTCCGTTCGGTGCTAAGTGCAGCAAGGCAATAATACGCTCTACCCCTTTCCCCCTATCAATACCTAATTTTGTTGGAATCATCCAGAGCTCATGTCCACTATCGGTGTAAGCATGAGTCATAGCCAGCTGCGTTCGCGTGATGAGCTGGTTTTTAAGATCTCTTCTCAGTCCATTCATTTCCTTGCGATAGTCCTGACTCTGAATCTTAAGCAGCCCGTTTCCTTTGGTTAATGCCTTATTCTTTTCCTTCAATCGCGCTATCTGCTCTTTAAGCTTCTTAGGGTTACTGCCTCCTTTTAACGACTTCACTTCTTCTTCAAGATTGGAAATTTTTATCTTTAACTGCTTCAGTTGTTCACTCAGCTTGTGGTCCGTTTCTGCTGGATCTACTTCTGATCTCGCGAGCTTACGCTCTAAAGATTGAATTTTGGTATGGGCATGGTCAAGCTCGCAGCTTCGCTCTAAGAGTTTGAGCTGTAATGATTCTAATACTTCACGCTGCTGCTCAAACTCATCCAATGCGTCTTGTAACTGTTCGAACATCTCACTCTCCTCTGCTTTTACATCTTCAGCAATTTCAATGAATACTCCTGTATGTTGTTAGAAACAAAGTAAATAGCCGTTTCTAACGGCAATAAAGAGCTCATCTATTCGATATAATCTATTGGAATGTTTAAGAAGACTAATTTTAAAAATAATGACAGTAAAGGATTTTATTAGAATTTAAAAACAATACTTGATGTTAAACTCGGTAAAACAACAGTTAAACAAAAATTGATTTTATAGCCACATTACAAATATTAGACTCACGCCATAAAAGTTAGCATATTAGCGTATTCATTCTCACATCAGTGAGCGCTTTATTTCTAATTGCTAACTTTTACTCAAACCGACAAACAAAAAATATATAACAATGAATGCATATTGTCGGTCAGTAGTCACCGAGGAGTAGTGTAATGGCACTGAATGAATATCGTATTTTTGAAAAACTCTTAAGCTCTGCGGATATCTGTCTAAATGGCGATCGTCCGTGGGATATTAAGGTCAAGGACGAAAAAATGTTTGACCGAGTCATCTGCGATGGGTCGCTGGGATTGGGTGAAACCTACATGGAAGGATGGTGGGAATGCCAAGATATTGCGGAGATGATTTCTCGAGTAATGTCGAATGACCTTGAGAGCAAGTTAAGTACAGGATTGAAGCTTGCTTTGGGTAGCAAGATTGGCAAAGCAAAAGTGAAGAAGTTGTTTAACCCTCAAAGTATTTGCCAAAGCAAAAAAGACATTAGCTTTCATTACGATATCGGAAATGATCTCTATGAAGCTATGCTAGACAAGCGCATGACGTATACTTGTGCGTATTGGAAAGACGCATCTACACTCGATGAAGCTCAGGAAAAAAAGCTGGATCTGATCTGCCGTAAAATCGGTCTTGATCCAGGTATGAGGGTGCTCGATATCGGCTGTGGCTGGGGTAGTTTAATGAACTATGCGGCTGAGAAATATGGCGTTATTTGTGATGGTCTAACGCTATCGAAAGAGCAAGCAAAAGCAGGTCAAGTGATCGCCGAAAGCAAAGGGTTGGATGTCAATTTCATCCTTCAGGATTATCGCGAATACCAACCTAAAGAAACTTATGACCGTGTCGTCTCCGTTGGAATGATTGAACACGTCGGTGCCAAGAACTATCGAGAGTTTTTTAAGGTCGCCAACACATTCATGAAAGAAGATGGTTTGTTCTTACTACACAATATTGGTTCATTTGAAACAACGACAACAACTGACCCTTGGATCAATAAATACATTTTTCCTAATGGCGAAATCCCATCACTTTGTCAGCTTAGTTCCGCCATGGAGCCGATGTTTAATTTAGAAGACCTACACAATATTGGTGAAGACTACGATAAAACGCTTGTCGCTTGGTATAAAAATTTCGATAAAGCCTATAATTCTGGTTCACTAGAACAGAGTAATATGTTCTATCGCATGTGGAAATATTATTTACTCAGTTGTGCAGGAGCATTTAGATGTCGACATTTAAGTGTCTGGCAAATGGTATTAAGTAAAGTTGGTACGCATAAATTAGAATGTGCGCGCGCTTCATAATGTTAACCAAACCTGTCTTCTTAGAGCGTGCATTAGCGTAGCCGGGTGCATAACATGCACTAGCGGAGTCCTCAAATAATCAGTTTGCACCTCTAGGAAGGCAGCTCTTCTCGAAAACGACGCGGAGTTTAGTACTCCACTGCCTTGCTAGAGAGCGACAAACCAATGCCTACAAACGCGATGAAGCAGTGCCCAATATGCCATAAGAAAAACGGTTACTTGCCTGCCCAAAAGACCCTGTTAGAGAAGTATTTCACCCATAAGTACACCAAAAAGTACCAATGCCAATACTGTTGCAATGTCTACTACTCACCCGTTTATAGTGCGAGTCGCAATAAAACTAGGTTCTAAACCACGAATAACATCATGTAAAAAGGCTTCCCGCTAGCAAACCCTAGTGTGGAAGCCTTTTCGCTTTACGAATATAGCTACTGATTCGTTATTGTGGATTTAGCCCCAGCGTTTGCAATACAAGCTTAAAGTTATCTTGTCGCTCTTTCACTGCGTGTACCTCACCGCTCACAGGACACGTGCTATCTGGGCAACCGCGGTTAACAATACCTGACACTGCATCAATAAACTCAGTGCCTTGCAGTCCGCCATCCACGTATTTCTTCAGCTCAGTATGATAGTTCCAAGCCGCATAAGGACCACCTTCATCATTGTAGGTTTGTACTGAAGAAACCCAGTAGAACAGACCTGCTATCCATTTGATTTCACGATTCTCCTCTGAACTACAGATCAAGCCAGGGTTTGAACAGAAATCAAGGTCAGCATAGAGAGGGTTTGCCGGCGGCGCTTCCACGACAACACCATTGACTGTCGTACCGACGGTCTCTGGATCCACATGAGAGCGCCCCATAAAGTGGTTGAGCGTACCGAAGTTTTGGCGACCAGTGGTTTGAATAACACCACGTCCCCACCAACCACAGCCTTCAACCGTTCCAGTAGTATCGCTGCCATCCCAAATGAACTTACCTGCCTTTTGACCTTCGTAAACTTTACAGTCCGCTCGCTCCCAAACTTGCTTTGAGCCATCAACTGTTGCAGGTACTTCCATACAGTGACCATCATTAGTCCAGCGACCAACGTTGCCATTCACCAATAAGCCTTTTTCTGCGAGCACCGAGTCTGGAGCCGCAAAAATAGGTGCTGGAGCCCCGTACCATTTCGCATTGGTCAGCGCACTGACTTCCATCTTAGGATCTCGAGGACAAGAATAAGGGTGATCAACACCTGTCACTGGGTCCATACCATAGTCCGCGTATTTTTGACCTAGCTGTCCACAACTTGCCGTCATTGGGTAGTTAACTGGCGCGCCGTATCGTACTTCTGACCAGTTGTTTTCATCACATGCGTTGTAACGAATGGTCTCTTGCATACTCTGCGATAAGAATGCCGCAATCGCGACTTTCGCATAGATGGCATTGGTCGCATCGTCTGCAGTGTCATCAATCAACCAGAACGTGTTCCCTGCCACACCTACATTGTGCATCGAGTTTAGACCCGCCAGGAAGTCCGCCCATTTATAAACTGTTGAAGGTGCCCAATTGCCCTGAGAGACTTCATACAAGAACGCTTGGTTGTTCATTGCATTCTCTGCACTCGTTAGCTCGCTATTCAGTGAGGCAATACGAGTAAGCGGTCCGTTGGTGATACTCTCGCCTACGTAATAAAGAGGCACGGTCGCCGTGTTGTAGGCTTCGATCTTATTGGTTAACTCAACTGTTTCAGAGTCAAACAAGATAGCAAATACATTGCTGTGTGCCGCTTTTCGAAGTTGACTGCTCGCTGTCGTCGCTCCCATAAAATAGGTGGCAGCTTGAGCCGTTGGCAACTGAGACAATAGCGCTGGCGTCTTAATATGATCAGAAACCTGTTTAACGTATTCCAGCGCATAGTGCCACTGCTCATCACTCAGAGCAGGTGTCGCGGCTGATTTAGTAAAGGCAATAAAATCGGCTTTATTCTGTGAGTCAGCTTGGTAAAGGGCAAAACTTGAAAGTAGATCTGCTGATTCAGAAGAAGCGGCGTTCCATACTGCTCGCTTGCCAGAATAAGTATTGTAAGCAAAGTCACCAATAGTTAATGTCCAACCGAAGGTTGCTTGCGGGGCTAGCGATGAGAGGACGAGATTATGAGCCTGAGCCAGACCCTGTGCATCATCAGTAAGTGAGTTGATGTCGTTGACATCGATTTGGCTCGAGGTCGAACTTACCGCTGCGGTCAATGCCTCTTTAACTGCGATGACACCAAGTGCTTGACCTTTGTCTGCACTTGCTACGTCGAGAAGATCGCTGCTAATGATGATGGAAGTGGAACCCGCTGAACTCGCCTCGTTAATCAAAGTGACAAAGGCATTGGTAAGTGCTGTCGTATCTGCCAATGACTGACTATCTACACCAGTCACCATTGTGTGTGATGGTGCCTCTAATGTCGCAGGACTTGCGACTACAAAATGATTTGGCCATCCACTCACCTCTAAGCGAACGGGGTCTAGAGGGTTTGGCAAGGATACTGCCGCTCCAGAACCGCCACCTGAGCCAGCGTCATCACAGGCAACATGGAGAGTCCAACTGCCATCACTACCCGGCAAAGACGATGTCCACCAGTTAGCTTTATAAGCAGAGTTGTCATTTACCATGATGTCACCCGCGTTCGCGTGGTCACCTTGGGTCCAATTTGGATAGACGTTGAAGTCGGCACATACACCGTCAGAAGGTCCAGGATCTGGGCTTGGGTCTGGCGTAGGATCAGGAGTTGGGTCCGGTGTAGGGTCTGGATTCGGATCCGGCGTTGGGTCTGGCGCAGTCCCGCTGACCAGTTTCCATGGCGAGTCCCACTCATTAGCGTAAGTATCGGTTGGACTTTGTCCTACTCCGACCCACCATTTCGCTTCATAAATAGCCCCATCCACTGTGACCTGTGTCCCACCTGCATAAGATTGAGTTGCATCGTACGGTTCTGCAGCGAGTAACTGCCCACTTAACACAATGCAGACCAAAGAGGTCGCTATCTTGTTCATCCTAAACATATTTTTACCTTTTCTAGTAGGGTACTGTCTTTTAAGAACATCGATATCAATCAACTCATATGATGTTCAATAGATAATTGCCAGTTAAAAATATGTTAACACTCAGAGGGGGAGCCATCAGATAATCTGCCTAAAAAGACACTTAATTGCGGCTGATTTCACACAAGATTTGTAACTATTCAGGTTGTTATTTTCTTTTTTAAAATAAGCCTTCCAAATTTAGAACAAGAATGGCGATGGATGATCGAAGCAAAACCTTCGATTTTGGCACTATTGCCTCTCTCAAAAAGTGCCAACCAGTGCGCCTAGTTGCAATAAAGCTGTCACAGTTCCTGTTTATCTTGCCTCTCAACCTTACAACAACATCCTTTTTAATGTTCTGATTCAAAGAATACAAAATGAACCAGCTTAAACACCCCACAGATGCAACCATTGTTCGCCTGCTTCAGCAGCAAGGCTGCATTAAAAGCGAAGCTCGCCAGAGACTTAAACGAGATGTCTACCAACTCGATAAAGACCAGATATCTAAAGTACAAAACTATGCCGAGCATTTTGGTATTAATGCGAAAGAGAAACTGATAGATGAAATTTTGGATCTCAGAAGAGAGAGATTAATTTCTCATTTGTCGAAATAGCGTTCACTTGCCTACATGCTTTCTTGACTTTACCCTAGGGGTAACCTTTATAGTTACTATATTCTGCTAGAAAGGTTTGTTATGCGCACCATCATTGCCAACAAAACATGGATCACATTGCTGAGTTTGACAGCACTCGTTATTGCAACGTTTGTTTCAAGCTATCCGGCAATGGGCATGAGCAATGGTGACATAGACCCTCTGTCTCCCTGTGGCATGACTCACCAGCCCTCATCGGCTCATCACATGCACCACGGAGAATCCGCGCAAACTGACTTGTCGAATCAACAGCAATGCTCTGATGCAGAGTCAGACTCCGCATTAAACTGCTGTACAACCTTATGCGGAATGACCCTTGGTTTCACTTGGTCTTTCATCACGCCAGGAGAAAGCCTCTCGCGTTTCTCTAAACGTGCTGTTGATCCCTTTGAACATCCAGTACAACGCATCGAGCATCTCGAGCGCCCACCCTCGGTTTAATCATTTCACAACGTAATTACGCCCAGCATTTGTTGGGGAATGTTTGTCGTGCCTGTTTTTCGGGCTCGTAGTTTGGAAATGATCGTGAAAACAACAATCCATTCGGTTGCACTGGCTGTAAGTGCGATCTTATTTGTTGTCCCCGCTACTCATGCTGTGAGTGGCGCTGGGACTAAACAGCACGCGAGTGAACAGAGCGTTTCTGATGCTTTGTCGCTTGAAACCCTAATAAACATGGCGATTGCTAATGATGCAAATCGTACGCAGTACCACGCTCAGTCTCAGGCGATGCGTGACACAGGCATCGCCAGTTCAACACTCAAAGACCCGACAATTAAGGTCGGTGTGGGCGGTTTACCTACCGATAGTTTTCGGTTTGATGAAGATCCTATGACCAATATTTCTGTGGGTCTAATGCAACAATTTGGGCGCGGCTCAACGCTCGATCTGCAAAACAAGAAGGCCCAACAACAAGCCGATGGCATTGGTTTTCAAGTTGAAGTACGCGAGCTAGACATTGCCAATAGCATCACTCAATTATGGCTAGAGTTAGGCTTCCAACAACAATCTGAGCGAGTGCTGCTTGAAAATCGAACCTTGATGGTCGAAATGGAGCGATTCATTCAAACCAACTACGCCATTGGCAACAGTGAGTCTCAAGATCTGATTCGTACGCAACTTCAAGTCGGTAAGCTGGATGAAAAGCTGCATGCGAACCGCCAGATGCAAAACCGCATTGTATCGCAGCTCTCAGAATGGCTAGGCGCAGAATGGTTAGCCAACCAACCAAGCTTAACTGCTGACGTTTCAGCAGACTGGCAGCGCCTTGAGCAGCAACTTAGCAATCAGCAGCGAGCAAATTACTTTCAACTGTTGAATCAGCACCCCATGGCACGCATTGCAGATGTGCAAATCGCAGCGAGCGAGACTCAGGTATCCATCGCAGAAGAAGCGTACAAGCCGCAATTCGGGGTTGAGGCCATGTACGCCCATCGCCAGGCTCCCAATATGCGCGGCGCACCTGCCCCCGATCTATTAAGTGCCTACGTCACTATGGACATCCCTTTATTCACGGGTAATCGACAAGATAAAAACCATTCTGCGGCGGAGTATCAAGTTGTTGCTTCCAAATCCAGTAAAGATGCCCTACTGAGCCAGATGAATGCCAAAGTAAACGCTCTTTTAATGGATAAACAAAACCTTAGTGAACGTTTTGAACGTTATCAACAAAGCTTGCTTCCCCAGGCTAAAGCTCGGACTCAGGCAGTAGAAAGAGGCTATGAAAACAATACCGCTCAGTTTAGCGATGTCATCACCGCGGCAAGCGATGAGCTTGCTATCGAGATTGAAGCGCTACGTCTTGAGACTGACCTCAACATTGTTAACAGCAACTTAGCCTATTTTCTTGGTGGTTTTAATTACCACGCCGAAGCGCCTGTGCTTTCAAAGCCAACAACGAAACAACAATAATTCAAAGGGAAACAACTAATGAAAACACTAAATGTCGCTCTGTTGGCACTCGCCGTTGGTGCAGGTCTTGGATATGTCGGGAACCAATACCTTTCGAGCCATTCAATGAGCTCTATGGGAAATGGTGATACAGCGGGTTCTGCTGCAGACAGCAACGAGCCACTCTATTGGGTCGCGCCAATGGATCCAAATTACAAACGAGACCAGCCTGGCAAGTCACCCATGGGCATGGACTTGATTCCCGTTTATGCCGATGACCTAAATGGCGGTAACGACAAGCCAGGTACAGTGAAAATCGATCCATCAGTCGAGAACAACCTTGGAGTCAAAACGGAGTCTGTTAAACAGGAAAAGCTCTCACCGCGTATTGAAACCGTCGGATACATCGCATTTGACGAGAGCCGCCTGTGGCAAACCAATGTACGCGTCTCTGGCTGGGTAGAAAAACTCTACATCAACTCTGTAGGTGAGCGAGTGAGCAAAGGTGACGTATTGTTCAAACTCTACTCTCCTGAACTGGTAAAAGCGCAAGAAGAACTACTCAATGCCTACCGCACGAAACGCAACTCGCTTATCAAGGGAGCAACGGAGCGTCTTATCACACTAGGCGTCGACAAACAGCAAATCCGTCAGATAGTGAAACAGGGCAAAGCATCACAAACCGTTGATGTCAAAGCCTTTGGCAATGGTGTTGTCGCAACGCTTAACGTCCGTGAAGGTGGCTATCTGTCACCAGCTCAATCAGTCATCAGTGCTGGTCCTATCGACGAAGTTTGGGTCGATGCCGAAGTCTTTGAAAGACAAGCTGAATGGATCAAAGCAGGCAGCGAAGCGGTAATGACGCTTGACGCAATCCCAGGCAAAGAGTGGCACGGCGCTGTCGATTATGTCTATCCGATCCTAGACCCTGCAACTCGAACACTGAGAGTTAGGCTCAAGTTTACTAACCCAGACTTTCAGCTCAAACCAAACATGTTCGCCAACATTGCTCTGGAACCTAAGACGGAAGAAGCCGTATTGACCATTCCGCGTTCAGCGGTCATCCGTTCAGGTGGCATGACACGTGTCGTGCTCTCTGAGGGGGAAGGCAAATACCGCTCTGCGCGCATTGACGTCGGTCGTGAAGCGAGTGACCGAATTGAAGTGATTCAAGGGCTTAGTCTTGACGATGTTGTTGTCACATCAGCACAGTTTATGCTCGACTCAGAATCGAGCCAAAGTGCTGACCTATCGAGGATAAATGGAGTTGAACCACCAGCGGAGTCTGTTTGGGCGAGCGGGGAGATCACCAAGGTGATGCCGGGACACTCTATGCTAACCATCAACCATCAGCCCGTTCCAGAATGGAGTTGGCCAGGTATGGTCATGGACTTCACTATCGACACTTCCGTGGACATGTCCACTCTATCATCAGGTCAACAGATTGACTTCGAGATGGAAAAAACACCGCAAGGACAATACGTCGTTACCGAGATTAAACAAGCTGAAAACGCCATGCCAAGTGAAGTATGGGTGGATGGCGAAATAACAATGCTCATGGCCGACTTTGGCATGATCACAATCCAGCACAGCGCCGTTCCTGATTGGCAGTGGGAGCAAGGTGAGATGAACTTCTCTACCGACGGCAGCATCGATCTAAGCGGTTTTTCTGAAGGCGATAGCGCTCGCTTCTTAATAAAAAAACAAGGCAGTGATTTTATTCTTTCAGAGCTCAAGCATGGGGAGGTTCAACCATGATTGGTGCCATCATCCGTTGGTCTATCAACAACCGATTCTTAGTGTTGGTCGCGACGTGTTTCCTAACGCTTGCTGGTCTTTACAGCGTCAAGAACACGCCTGTAGACGCCATACCTGACCTCTCTGACGTACAGGTAATCATCAAAACCAGTTATCCAGGGCAAGCGCCTCAAGTGGTCGAAGATCAGGTGACTTACCCGTTGACGACTGCCATGCTTGCCGTACCCGGTGCAGAAACCGTTCGCGGCTATTCGTTTTTTGGTGACTCCTACGTTTACATCATCTTTAACGATGATACCGACATGTATTGGGCTCGCTCACGTGTGCTTGAGTACTTGAGTCAAGTCGCGCCTAAGTTACCGTCTCAAGCCAAACCGACCCTTGGTCCCGATGCGACGGGTGTTGGTTGGATCTACAGCTATGTCCTACAGGACAAAACAGGTCAGCATGATCTTGCCGAGCTGCGCAGCATTCAAGACTGGTTCCTCAAATATGAGCTACAAACCGTCGAAGGGGTTTCTGAGGTAGCGACCGTCGGTGGCATGGTCAAACAATACCAAGTGCAGATCGATCCCGCCAAACTTCGTGCCTACGACTTAACGCTTCAGCAAGTCAACCAAGCCATCAAAAACGGTAACCAAGAAACAGGTGCATCGGTCATTGAAGTTGCCGAAGCTGAACACATGGTGAGAACTACCGGATATCTAACAAGCATCGATGATATCAAGGCACTGCCACTAAAAGTAACCGGCAAGGGCACACCTCTACTGCTGGGTGACATTGCGGACATCAACCTCGGACCTCAGATGCGCCGTGGTATCTCTGAGTTTAATGGGGAAGGCGAAGCGGTGGGTGGCGTTATCGTCATGCGCTTTGGAGAAAATGCTAGTGAAGTGATCGACAACGTCAAAACTAAGTTGGACGAGTTACAACGAGGTCTGCCTGAAGGCGTCGAGATTGTTCCAACTTATGACCGCTCAACACTGATCAATGATGCCGTCGACAACCTTTGGAAGAAACTGGCAGAAGAGTTCATCGTTGTCGCGGTGGTGTGTGCGCTGTTCCTGTTTCACATTCGCTCCTCAATCGTTATCGCGATCAGTTTGCCTGTGGGCATATTGGCAGCGTTCATCGTCATGCATTGGCAAGGTATCAACGCCAACATCATGTCCCTTGGTGGCATTGCGATTGCTATAGGCGCGATGGTGGATGGGGCTATCGTTATGATCGAAAACGTGCATAAGCACATCGAGAAAACACCACTCACCGACAAAAACCGCTGGCAAGTCATCGGCAAAGCGGCAGAAGAGGTGGGGGCACCGTTATTTTTCTCATTGCTCATCATCACGCTCAGCTTTGTCCCAGTTTTTGCCCTTCAAGGGCAAGAGGGCAAGATGTTTTCGCCATTGGCTTTCACCAAGACCTACGCCATGGCAGCAGCCGCGGGTTTGGCGATTACTCTGGTCCCCGTGCTCATGGGCTACTTCATTCGTGGCAAGGTATTACCTGAACATAAAAACCCAGTGAACAAAGCGCTTATTGGTCTGTACAGACCAATGCTGAGCTTAAGTCTGCGTTATCCAAAGAGCATGATCATCATCGCACTCGGGTTAATGGCATCCGCCTACTACCCTACCTCAAAATTGGGCAGTGAGTTTATACCGCCATTAGATGAAGGCGATCTCATGTACATGCCAACGACCTACCCTGGTATCTCGATTGGTAAGGCGCGTGAATTACTTCAGCAAACCAATAAGCTGATTAAAACGGTACCTGAAGTGAAAAGCGTCTGGGGCAAAATTGGACGCGCAGAAACCGCTACCGATCCTGCACCACTGACCATGATAGAGACCACCATTCAGCTCAAACCTCGAAGTGAGTGGCGTGAAGGGGTGACGACGGAGTCATTGCGAAAAGAGTTTGATGATTTGGTACAGTTCCCTGGACTCACTAACGCCTGGGTGATGCCGATTAAAACTCGAATCGACATGCTCGCGACGGGCATCAAGACACCGATTGGTATTAAAATTGCCGGGCCGGACTTAAGCGTCATTGAGCAAATAGGTTCAGACCTTGAACCTATCCTAAATGACATTCAAGGCACGGTATCAGTCTATGCCGAGCGTGTTGCCGGTGGTCGCTACGTAACCATCGATATCAAACGCCTCGCCGCTGCTCGTTACGGCTTGAACGTTAGCGATGTACAGCAGGTCATCTCTACTGCTGTTGGCGGTATGAACGTTGGAGAAACCGTCGAAGGGCTTGAACGCTACCCTATTAATGTTCGCTATCCACAAGATTATCGAGATTCTGTCGTTAAGCTGCAAAACCTGCCCCTAGTAACTCCAAATGGAGCAAGAATCGCGCTCGCTGATGTCGCCGATATTCGCTATGAAGACGGTCCACCCATGATCAAGACCGAAAATGCGCGTCCAAATGGTTGGGTGTTTGTGGATATTGCTGATCGTGATTTGGGCTCTTACGTTGAAGAAGCTAAACAAGTGGTTGCTGAGAAGCTTTCACTGCCGGCTGGTTACTCATTGGCTTGGTCTGGTCAATACGAATATATGGAGCGAGCCAAGCAGCGCCTTGGCGTGGTCATTCCGATTACCCTCGCCATCATCATGTTACTGCTTTACCTGAGCTTCCGCCGTGTTGGTGAGGTGATGATCATTATGGGCACCTTACCATTAGCAATGGTCGGAGGGCTGTGGCTAATGCACTACCTCGGCTATAACTTCTCTATTGCCGTTGGGGTTGGCTTTATCGCGCTGGCGGGTGTCGCCGTCGAGATCGGGGTAATCATGCTGGTTTATCTCAACCAAGCCTGGCACGCAAGAAAACTCAGCGCCGAGCAAGAAAACACTCAATTGACACCAGAAATGCTAACCGACGCCATTCGCGAGGGCGCAGGTCTGCGCGTTCGCCCCGTAATGATGACTGTCCTGACCGTCATCATCGGCCTTATTCCCATTATGTACGGC
This sequence comes from Vibrio maritimus, assembly GCF_021441885.1. NCBI lineage: Bacteria > Pseudomonadati > Pseudomonadota > Gammaproteobacteria > Vibrionales > Vibrionaceae > Vibrio > Vibrio maritimus. Next base: position 962,020 of record NZ_CP090439.1, on the reverse strand, counting down.
TCAGGTACTGGTTCAGAAGTGATGCAGCGTATCGCCGCACCAATGATTGGGGGGATGGCTTCTGCACTGCTACTGACTCTGCTGGTGTTACCTGCAATCTACAAACTTTGGAAATCAAAAGAAACTCAACACTAACGAACAAACTCCCTCCAGAAAACGCTGGAGGGACATCAACACAACAAGGAAAGACACATGAAAAAGACACTTATTGCATTCACTATGACGCTATTAGCGACTCAGGTTTGGGCTGATGGCATGGATCACTCAAAGATGGATCATGGCAACATGGACCACGGCCATATGAACCACGACCAAATGGACCATAGCTCGATGGATCATGGTTCAATGGATCATAGCAAAATGGATCACAGTATGATGGACATGGAAGGAATGTCAGCTGTGGGCATGCCAGCACCAGGAGCAAAACCTGACAAGGTTGTGCACGTCATTCTTAAAGACGATATGACGATTTCATTCAAGCGTGATGTGGAGATCAAGCCAAACGATGTGGTTCAGTTCGTAGTGATGAATACTGGCAAAGACGACCATGAATTTGTGATTGGCTCACCTGCGGAGCAAGTCGCCCATCGTAAGATGATGGAGAACCCAACCGGAGACCATGACCACCACAATATGGGTAATGTGGTCTATCTAAAACCAGGTAAAGCAGGTCAAATCAACTGGCACTTCCATGGAGAAACCGAGATAGAATTCGCCTGTAATATCCCTGGGCATGCTGAAGATGGGATGACAAAAACCATCACTATCAAGTAATTCGCGAGACTAGACCAGAGGCTCTGATTTTCACCAATCGGAGCCTCTTTCGACTCCCACATTGTTGATGCAAAAATTCCGTGATCGATTTTCACAACGCATTTCGTATCATTCCGTTATGATTACTACTCATAGATCACTTTTTCCAAGCACCACTTTAAGAGAGTTAAGTATGGATACACTCATTAACGCCGACTTTGATAAACGCGTCGTCATTCGCCCAGAAGATTACCAATGGGTAGACTCTCCTATGCCAGGTGTTGTGCGGATGAGACTCGACCGAATCGGCGATGAGGTAGCGAGAGCAACCTCGTTAGTTCGCTATCAACCGAATAGTGAATTCTCACCTCACACTCATGGAGGTGGGGAAGAATTCTTTGTACTTGAAGGCGTGTTTTCAGATGAACATGGTGACTACCCTGCTGGAACATATGTGCGCAACCCAATCGGTACTGCACACACTCCGAAAATAGGACCAGAAGGCGCGACAATCTTCGTTAAGCTTCAACAATTTAAAGCTGAAGACCAATTGCAATTTAGTATCGATACCCATAGCCAACCTTGGTATCAAGGACTTGTCGAAGGATTAACGGTAATGCCTCTACATGAGTTTGAAGCGGAGCACGTAGCACTCGTTAAATGGGCACCTAATACTCAGTTCAATGCTCACCAACATTGGGGCGGTGAAGAAATCCTCGTTCTCGAAGGCACCTTCTATGACGAACATGGCGTCTACCCCAAAGGTACTTGGATCCGCAGCCCTCATGGAAGCAAACATACGCCATACACAAAAGAAGACGGCGCGTTGATTTATGTTAAGACGGGTCACCTCTGATCCGAATAGGTTGCGCTCGAATACACATAAATTCATGCCAGTACAGGAAAAAGAGACTACCCAACAGGCTTCGATGGCGCTTTAATAGAGTCATCAAATCAACAACAGGAAGTATGGTATGAAAACAATTGGCTTGTTGGGAGGCATGAGCTGGGAGTCTACGCTCAGCTACTACAAATCCATTAACGAAGGCGTAAAACAAACGATGGGTGGACTGCACTCAGCAAAAATCTGTTTGTATAGCGTTAACTTCGATGAAATAGAAAAACTACAACACCAAGGACGCTGGGATGAGACGGCCACTATCTTGGGCGAAGCGGCGGCATCGGTAGAAAGTGGTGGCGCAGATTTCCTGCTTATCTGTACTAATACCATGCACAAAGTTGCTCCCGACATTGAAAAGCACATCACTATTCCAATCTTGCACATTGCCGATGCGACAGCAGAAACGCTAAAAAGCGATGGCGTCATAAAGGTGGGGCTTCTCGGCACACGTTTCACCATGGAACAGCCTTTCTACAAGGACCGATTAATTGAACAGCATGGTATCGATGTTGTTGTCCCAAACGAAGCGGACCGCACCCTAGTTCACGACATCATCTATCAAGAGTTGTGCCGAGGCGAGATCAAAGACCAATCAAGACAGGTCTATCTAGAGATCATTGCTAGGCTTAAGCAGCAAGGGGCTGAAGCGGTAATCTTGGGCTGTACCGAGATTGCATTACTGGTGCAACAGCAACACACCGATGTCGCGCTATTCGATACCACTGCGATTCATGCTGATGCGGCAGTCAGCATGGCGTTAAAGCAAGACTGAACAACATATCGATACTCGTGCTAGCTATCTGGCGCGAGTATAGTTCACTGATTTACATAACATTTCTATTTATCCCTCCTCCCATTTACGTGCTATCCGCCACATTACGCCATCATATAACTTGAGTTTCATATACCATCACCACAAGATAGGTCCAAACCCCAACAGTGCTATTTCGTTTAAGTACAGCACATAGAACAAAGGAACTGGAATGTCCGACTCTGAAACGGCTTTACACTGCGGTAACTGTAACCAGAAAACCCAACACCAGCGACTCACGCCCGCCGAGATTGAAGCTCAAAAACAGCAAAAAAACAGCGCTAAATCCCAATGGCTTAATCTGATCGTTGGCGTATTCCTAGGAACTCATAAATCTGAAACCCACATCAGTTACTTCAAATGTAAGGTGTGTGGTGCTGAGTATGACGATAGAGAGAACTTGCCTCATGGATGGGGTTAGCGTTCAGATCTCAATAAAAAAGGGTTACCTCGTAAGGTAACCCCAATCGAAAAGCCTCACTCTTACAAGCTCTTCTGATGAGCCTCTATCAAAGCACTCATTTTTACATCCGCAGCTTGACTAGCCTGCTCGTAATCCATATCTTCTGGGAAGTCATTGATCACCTCGTAGTAGCATTTGAGCTTGGGCTCAGTGCCTGAAGGGCGAACAATGACCCGAGACTTATCCTCCAATAGGTAAATCAATACATCACTGGCTGGAAGGTCAATCCGCTCTGAAGAACCATCGGCAAACTGACGTTGAGATAGCTTAAGGTCCTCGATGATTTCTACACGCTGACCTGCAATTTGAATTGGAGGGTTGCCACGAAGCTTATCGCCAATTGGCCGCGCATTGGGGTCGAGTGCGATGCTACGCTGAGCATTACAGTAGAAACCATGTTGACGATACAAATCCTCTAGCTTGTCCCAAATGGTTTTGCCTTGTGCCTTAAGCTTGCCCGTTAATTGTGAGAAAGCCACCAGTGCAGACAGCCCGTCTTTATCCCAGACTTTATTGCCAACGGTGTAACCCAACGCCTCCTCGTAAGCAAACAAGAATGGATGAGAATCTGTCTCTTGCTTCATCGCGACGTTGGTTAGCCATTTAAACCCAGTCAATGTTTGGTAGTAATGTGCGCCATGCGCCTTGGCAATGCTGCTTAGTAGGCGTGAAGACACTATGGTATTCCCCACCAAAGAATTAGGCTGCCCTTCAAGAAGATAATCACCGAACAAAGCCCCGACCTGATCGCCTGTTAGCATTTGATATTCACCATCAGGGCGCTTTACCGCGACGGCGAAACGATCGGCATCGGGGTCGTTCGCGCAGGCTATATCAGCGTCAACCGCTTGACCTAACGCCATCACTCTATCCATCGCACCGGCTTCCTCTGGGTTAGGGAAGTTTACAGTCGGAAACGTACCATCGGGCTCTCGCTGCTCAGCAACACTAGCAACTTTGTTAAATCCAGCATCGGCTAACAAAGTTTCCGCCATTTCAGCTCCCACCCCGTGCATTGCAGTGTAAGCAATCGAGATGTCAGTATTGCTATCAGGTTTGAGCAAGTGACTGTTATTCATGACCTTACGATAATTCTCGTAATACTCATCATTTAACCAGAAAAGCAGCCCCTGCTGCTCAGCGTCTTTGAGAGGCTTCAAGTTGAGTGGCTTAGTAGTTGTTTGATCAATCTTAGCTGCGATCCCTGAATCATGAGGCGGTATGATCTGAGCGCCATTTTCCCAATAGACCTTAAAACCATTGTACTCAGGTGGATTGTGACTCGCGGTAACTACCACAGCGGCAGCAGCATTTAATTCTCTAACCCCAAACGCAACAATTGGGGTTGCTGCTACTTTATGAGTTAAGTAAACCTTGATACCTTGCGCGGTCAATACTGATGCGGCGTCATGAGCGAACTGCTTTGAGTCTGGGCGGCCGTCATAGCCAATAACGACGCCGCGCGATTTAGCTTCTTTGACCTGTTCTACAAGGTAGTCGCCAAGTCCTGTCGCCGTCTCTTGGATCACCAAACGGTTCATTCGGTTTGGTCCAGCACCGACTTTTCCACGCAAACCGGCGGTACCAAATTCCAAGCGTGAGCCAAAACGATCCGCTAACTCCTGCGTACTGTTAGCATCAATAAGCTGCTTAAGCTCCTCGCGAGTTGCAGCATCAGGATCCCGAGCGAGCCATTGAGTGAATTGTTCTGTCATAGTTACCCTTCCTTTTTCGTGGCATCTTCATCGATCTGCCATCATTCTTAATTTTCTTTCGTTACTCCTTAAGTGTAAATGAAAACTACTCTCATTTTAGAGAGGGCAACCGATAAAATACAGTTTGCTTTATAAAGAGCATAGTCAAAGAGACTTCAAGTCACTCACGACAAAGACAGTATGTCGAAAACGGACATTACCGTTGTCGCATTGCTCACTCGTGTAACCGAGTACCACTCACTAAAATCTGGTTACCGTTTACAGTGAGGTTTTCATGTTAAAGTTTCTTATTTGCAGCTTCGCGCTGGTTCTGCTCTATCCAACCGCCATCGATCTTTATCTAGTTGGGCTACCACAAATCTCCGCAGACCTCAGTGCAACGGAGTCTCAACTTCATATCGCCTTTTCCATCTATTTAGCGGGGATGGCAACGACAATGCTACTAGCAGGAAAACTGTCTGACTCATTGGGAAGAAAGCCAATGGCGATAGCAGGGGCCACCATATTTGTCGGAGCCTCGCTGATGGGAGGCGCTGCCGAGCAAGTGAGCACTTTCCTCGCCGCAAGGTTTGCTCAAGGTATCGGTGCTGGCTCTTGCTATGTTGTCGCATTCGCCATACTACGCGACACATTGGATGACAAACGTCGAGCCAAGGTTCTGTCGATGATTAATGGCATCACCTGTATCGTTCCTGTCATAGCGCCCGTAGTAGGTCACCTAATTATGCTGAAGTTTCCTTGGCAGAGCTTGTTTACCACAATGGCAGGCATGGGGGTTTTGGTGTGTTTACTTTCACTGTTGCTACTTAAGGAAACTAAGGCAACGGGAGAAATATCCAAGTCCATAAGTGGGAGCGGCCCTCAATCTCACCATGAACGCTTTTTGAGTCGATTTTTCGTTAGTCGCGTCATCATCGCGTCATTAAGCTGTACCGTCATCCTCACCTACGTCAACGTATCGCCAATGTTGATGATGGGAACACTTAAATTAGATCGTGGGGGATATTCTTCGGTAATGGCAATGACTGCGCTGGTTAGTATGATCACATCATTTTCAGCGCCACTCGCTTTGACGTTTTTTCGTGAGCGCACACTTATTATCACCTCACAGAGTCTATTTGCTATTGCGGCAGCAACGCTTGTTCTAGTTAGTCGTTACGATGTGAATACGGTTGGCTATTTCATTAGCTTCGGACTGATCTGCGCCGCATTCTCGATAGGATTTGGCGTGACCATGAGCCAAGCACTGAGCCCCTACTCACAGCGTGCAGGTGTAGCAAGTTCCATACTCGGTGTGAGTCAGGTCTGTACCTCTGCGTTTTATATTTGGTTAATGGGCATAATAGGCGTCAGTGCACTGTATGCTCTGATCGCTATATTGGCGCTAACTAGCATAGTTTGCTTAGCTCTAATATCATGGATACCAAAACCAACATCATCGCCTCAGTATGAAGAAAGCCACTACTCGACTTGATCTTAACTTGCTCACCACGCTGCAACTGTTACTACAGGAACGCAGCGTGTCTAAAGCCGCGAAAAAGCTTAATGTCACCCCATCCACGGTGAGCAAATCATTAGGCAAGCTGCGAGATTGGTTCGATGACCCACTATTCATTAAAACCCCGAATGGGCTGGTTCCAACACCTGTGGTGCAAAGCATGGAACACGAGCTTAGCGATTGGTTTCAGATGGGTGGACAAATTCTAGAAAAGCGCAGTGAGGGCTCCACCAAAGGGCTGAGCTTTAACTTAATGGTAGAGTCCCCGCTCCTGCTTACCATGCTGAATGAGTTGCTGCCTCTTATACAAGAGCGCTACCCTGATGCAAAAGTAAAAACTAGCAACTGGGACTATGACTCACTAGAAGCCATCATTCGTGGTGACGCCGATATTGGATTTACAGGGCGAGAAAGTCATCCACGTTCGAAGGAGTCGGTAGACCTACTCCCCTACTTCATCGACTTTGAAGCGCTGTTTTCTGAACTGCCTCAAGTCTATCTACGTCGTGACCATCCAGCTTTTCAGCAAGAATGGGATCTAGAGAGTTTTCTCTCCTACCCGCACATCAATACGGTATGGGAAAAAAGTGAGAAATGGGCACTGGATGAAGTGCTCACTGAGTTAGGTAGAGAGCGTAATGTCTCTCTCACTATGGCAAGCTTCGAGCAGTCTCTGTACATGGCTGCCCAGCCGAATCACGATATGGTAACAACAGCGCCTAAATACTGTGAGCACTACGTTTCGCGTCTTCACCCAGAGCTAACGTCATTGCCTATTCCTGTAAATGAAGAACACCAAGAGAAGCTACTTATTCCATTTACGATGATTTGGCATAAACGCAATGCCCACAATGCCAAAATCCGTTGGCTAAAAGAGACCATAAGATCGCTCTATCGCGACAGAGAACAACAATGAAAATGAAATTTGATTTTTATATCGGCACCATAGACGACGCCCTAATTGTCGACGGCTCCATTCCTGAGTTTGTGCAAAAAACACCAAAAGAAAAACTCACCGAGCGTTTGAAAGACAAAAAGCACCTCGTGTTAATCGCTGCCCACAACAACAAGCCCATCGCTTACAAAATTGGCTATGAACTGTCAAAGAGCGTGTTCTACAGTTGGCTCGGCGGTGTTTCTATCGATTACCGTAAACTGGGTATCGCAACCGAGTTAAGAGAGCAGCAAGAGGCATGGGCACTTGCGCAGGGCTACCGAGCGATCAGCGTTAAGTCTATGAACCGCTTCCCTGCTATGCTGCAGCTGCTACTTTCATCCGGTTATAAGATTTCCGGTTACGAAGACAATGGAAGCGTTGATAACAGTAAGATTCACTTTGCGAAACAGCTATGTGACAAATAACCTCAACGACAAAATCGAGCAATCTGGAACAAGTTTTCTCGTGCTAGTCTGACTATGCTTTGCTTATTCCAGATAACAAGGGTAACTATCAAATGAAAATCTGCATCACCAGCGTTCCTGTACAAGACCAAGACAAAGCACTTGCCTTTTACACCGATGTACTAGGCTTTATCAAGAAGACTGAGGTTCCTCTCGGCGAGCATAAATGGTTAACCGTGGTATCACCCCAAGAGCAATCTGGGGTTGAACTGCTACTCGAGCCGATGGCATTCGAACCGGCGAAACAGTACCAAACATCACTAAAAGAGGCCGGGATCCCTTGGACTTCATTTTCCGTTGAGGACATCAACGAGGAATATGAGCGGCTACTCGCTCTTGGGGTCGAGTTCTCTGTTGCCCCACGCGAAGTAGGTAACGTTATCATCGCGGTGCTTGATGACACCTGTGGTAACTACATTCAGATCATGCAGATGCTTTAGCTCATCTCTCAAAACAGGCGAGGAGAAAGCCTCGTCTACCAAAACTTTGGCGACAATAAGATGCCTGGTAAAAAGAAAACGTATTATGAACTAGAGATCGAGCGTATCTACAAAGAGCATTCAATGCCTGCCAGAAAGACCACGCTCATCAGACAATCAAAAGCCTTCATGGAGGCCCACCATGCCGAGAGTATCGATCTGGATGATCTCGCCAAAGCCGCATTTATGTCGCGCTTCCACTACATCAGAGTCTTCAAACAACTCTACGGTGTGACACCTCGCAACTACCTAAGAGACATGCGTATCTCTAAGGCAAAACTGTATCTAAAACAAGGCCGCACCATCACCGACGTGTGTTTGGCAGTTGGCTACGAGAGCGTGGCAACCTTTTCTAATACCTTCAAAAAGTGCACTAGTATGTCTCCGAGAGAGTATCAAGAGCGAAATCGAGAGTAATCCGATAATGCAGATATCGTTTTGCTAACAAGGGATACTCGCGTATCCCTTACCGTTTTTCCGAAGCTACATCTGCTCAATAGAGTTTTGGATTGCCGGTCCAATCTGACGTTTACGAGATGTAACACCATCAAGAGTTAACATGTCACCCGTCACTGTTGTATCAAATGCTTGACTCAGGATCTGCTTCTCAACATCATCTCCCCAGATGATATTGGCACGTTTGTTCTTTGTATCTGTGATGGAGAAGAACAAGTGATCGAGGTTCTGTGCCTTCTTGTACTCAGCCATCGCTTCCAGTAGCTCATCTTTACGATCAATAAGCTGTTGCGCTGTTAAGGTTTCAGCAACGCCGATACCTACTTTTTTACCACCGTATTCGAAGTTCTTGTAATCCATTGTCAAGATTGAAGCGGCTGGAAGATGGCTGAGATCCGACTTGGCCACTAGCATCTGCTGACCAAAGTCTTCAATATCTTCAACGCCAGCGATCTTCGCTAACTTTTGAGCAAAGTGATGGTCGTAATCTGTGGTCGTTGCCGACTGAAATACAACGGTATCTGACAAAATAGCACCAAGACCCGCGCAGGCAACCGGCTTAGAAAGTGAAACACCTAGTTGCTCAGCATTCGCAGCAAGGATAGTTGCCGTTGAGCCCCAAGCACGAATATCCATTGAAACAAGCTGCGAAGAATTAATCGGCGCTCCACCAATAGCATGGTGGTCGATGACGGCAACAATCGACTCGGTGTTGATGCTTGGTGCTAGCTGCGTGCGTTGATTGAAATCGACCAGACCTACTTGATAGCTGGAGTAATCAGCAACAATCTCTGGCTTTTCGGCATTACAGTAGTTCAGAACAAAGGTACTTTCTGGATTGATGTCTTCTGCAACCGTTGCTTTGCCTCCATAGATATGAGCAGCCATCATAGCGGCAGAAACCGTGTCTGTATCTGGGCTCATGTGACCAACCCAAACCAAGTTGTCCGTTTCATTGTTCGATGGTTCATAGAGATCGAGTGCCGCGTGTGCCGATGTAGCAGCCAGCAAAGACAATGCGATTACTGAGAGTTTCATATTTTGTCCTGAGGTGAATTGAAAAGTCAGGCAATACTAGGAAGACAAGATGTCGAATTTGTGACAGTTTTCATTCAACAAGATGTCGACATGTAACAAATAATTATTTTGATAATAAAGAGTTACGATAGTTTGGTGCCGTCATTCCCACCTGTTTTTTAAAGGCTCGATTGAAATTACTCAAGTCGGTATATCCCACCTGCCAGCTGATTTCTGCCACTGATAAGTCAGTGCTGGCCAGCAGCTCTTTCGCCTTATTTAAACGCGCTTGCTCTTTCATCTGCTTGAACACCAAACCACGTGCTTTTAGATTACGCTGTAGTGTCCGTCGCGTCATTCCAAGCGCCTCTGCAAACCAATCTATATTAAACCAGGGCAAACAGGAGTAACTTGCTATCAGAGTCGATACCGATTCAAACCAATCTGGCTTGGCAACGTCGACCTGCAATGGGCGATAGTGCGTGTCGAGGGGAACTTGAATTGCCCCGTACTCACAATCTAAGGTGATTTGCCCAAATCGAGGTGGGAGGTTTCTGTTTCTCGAGTTGCTTGATACCAATTTAGACTCATTGGGATTCCAGTCTTCTCCTAGCAACTGCTGGCAAAAATGGATTAAAGCCTGCGTTCGAAACCACTCAGCAAGTTCGAAACCAAGATTCTGCGGACGATAACAGCTACGATGACACAGCCACCAGCTATAGTCTCGATATTCAACCCAGATCGTCACATGATTAGAAAGCGTTGATATCTCATCAAGCAACACTTGTATCGCCCGCTCTAAAGAGGTGATGTTCTGGAGACGTAGCTTAAGGCCTGGTGACAATATTGAGAGAGTCGCTTTTCCCACAACGTCGAACCCTATTTTATCTCCATAGCGAACATCGAGCTTGTGTAGAAACCTCATCACATCATTCGTCGGCAACCATTGATCTGGAATTAACATCTCTATAGGCAAGCCACACTCTTTCGCACTGCTGCGCCATTCTAAGCCCTGCTGGTCACAATAATCGATAAAGGGCAGCAAATTGCTTGCAGAAGTGACTAAGACTTGGTGTGTTTTATGTATCGCTTTCATTACGATTACTAGCCGCTCCTTAACGCAAAACGTTTACTAATAGTTCTACACCTAAAGGAGGTAAATGTCACCAAATGACCTAACCTGTTACCACTTCTTAAAGAATAATTCTCCTAAATCCAATTAGGAGATCTCACATGAAACTCAAGCTTATCGCTTTAGCCACTTCTATGCTTTCAGCGGTGGCGTTCGCCTCAGAAAACACCACTGATAATCCCGTGGAAGCCGCATTAAAGGTGGAGGGGGCTCAAGTCGTATTGCCAGTTGAAGCCGCCAAAGGGACATTCAGCCCTGAATTTGTCGATGCCGCTCGCGCCAAATTCAACAACTTTCATTGGCAGATGGGAGGCGACCATGCACTCTACTACAACGCCTACATGAATGAGTTTATGCCAACGGCTGTAGCGTCACCGAATCAAGAATACAAGGCGTTGAAACGAAACATTCATAAGGAACTGGATAACCTCTTGGTTGAGACCAATACCAAGGGCGAAATGACAATGAGAGACTATTTAGCCGAACCAGATTTTCGCACTCAAGGATTTATGCTGATTCACAAAGGAGAAGTGGTCTATGAGGCGTATCCGGGTATGAGGCCTACCGACCGTCATGTATGGGCATCGTCTGCCAAAACGACTGTCGGACTGATTGTTGCTCAGCTTGTTTATGAAGGAAAAATCGACACTAGCAAACCAATCACCAACTATGTTCCAGAGCTATCCGGAACCGTTTGGGATAAGGTTAGCGTTCTTGATTTATTGAATCACACGACAGGCCTTGATAACGAAGAAAAGCTTGAATCAATACTTGACCCCGACTCACCTGTGGTCCGTTTCTTTGCCTCGATAACAGGCTCTGCTCGTCACTCGACGGGCGAAGTAGAAACTTGGCTTAGTGTTGCCAAAGACACCGACGCGCTGCCTGGTGAGAAACCAGGAGAACGATTCAGATATGCGTCAATCAACACGATGATTTTGACACAAATGATCGAGAACATAGAGGGCGAAACGTTTACTCATGTATTTGAAGATCGAGTCTGGAGTAAGACAACCGCTCGTCAGCCAATGATGTTTAACCTAGCACCGGATGGTAAAGCAATCGCGCTAGGGTTAGTGCTATCCACATTAGAAGACAAGGCTCGATTCGGCACGCTGTTTACCCCAAGTTGGAAAGCAGTGGCGACGGAACAAGTCGTCACTTCTGAGGTACTCGATATCATTCGAAGCAATGGCAACGCTGAGAGCCACGCAGGTTCAACAAAACAAGCCAGTTCAATCGGTGCCTTTAACGAGATGTCGACGACGCAGTCTTATCAATTTGACTTCATCTATGACGATGGCGCAATTGCAAAAAGCGGCAACTTAGGACAAATGATATACATTGACCCCGAACGTGACTTCGTTGGTGTGATGTTCTCTACCAACCCGTATCACTCTGGTTATGGTGAAAATAAAGGACCTGCATTAATGCGCTCTGCGGCTAAGCAACTTGCTGACAAATAAAACATCACTCGAAAACATTCAAAGCTTCAAGGAAGAAGCTTTAAAAGCTCCAACCTACAATAGTTCAAACCCTACTCTGGTCTCTATCTTGTTGATTTATTTGCACCGTTCTAGGCATTATGCAACCATATCAAATGACAAGGAACATAATGCTGGATGAATATCGCTCGGCTCCTTGAGGTATGACTTTATCTGCATTTTAGAGACTTTCTTATGGCGCGCTCTTCATCACACTATCTTTTCAATTTCAACCACCGAGTAAGCCGCGACCTCAATGACATTGCTAACGACATTCGAAGTGATGCTAAGCTCTATTTGTTAATCGCAGCTGTCACGTTGTGCACCTTTGTCTTCTCTTCACTGTATGGTTACACGGGAAAACTGTCGTTTTTCTCTTACATGCGAGCTCTCAACGTTCTAGTACCAATATCACTGACACTTGCTGGTAGCGGCTACTTCTTTGTTCTACTGCTTCGCCGAGAAAAGAGCCCTATTCAATGCTACGTAAACAAAATCAAACTGCTCTACCAATATCGGGCGAGGATCATCTCCAGTTTTGTCTTACTTACCGCGATTAGCATATTTATGTCAGCCTTTTCCTCATTCAAAGGGCTAATTCCCATTATTCATCCGTTCCAGTATGACTTGCTCTTCCATCAACTCGATGTGTGGCTGTTTGCTGGAAACGAGCCATGGACGGTTGTCCACACGCTCCTTGACTCTCCGTACATCACCGTCACACTCAATTTCTGCTACAACCTCTGGTTTTTCTTGATGTGGGGGATGGTTTGCTACTTTTTGCTATCCTCAAAATCGCCACTAAGAACACGTTTTTTCTTAAGCTGGTTACTATCGTGGACCTTACTCGGCATGATACTAGCAATGTGCTTATCGTCGGCAGGGCCGGTCTTCTTGTCTAAATTAGGATATGACAATCATGGCTATGGTCTTCTTTTGCAACTGCTTCAGCAGCAAGATGCCTGGCTAACTGAACACAATAGCTGGGGGCTATTTGCGCTCGAGACCCAACAAGACTTGTGGCTGGCGTATTCTGAAGGCAAAGATATGTTAGGCAGTGGCATTTCCGCAATGCCAAGTATGCATGTCTCCATGGCTGTGCTCATGGCATTAACGATGAACGCCATCAACCGCACGTTGGGTATTGTGTTTTGGTTGTACGCCCTAGTGATTTTTATCGGTTCGATTTCTCTGGGTTGGCATTATGCTTTGGATGGAATTGTGAGTGCGCCATTAACTTGGTTGATTTGGTGGTTTGCAGGAAAGATCTCTCATTCAAATACACAACCTAAACGTCTTGCCAATGCTTAACGCTGGCGCAGCAGCCTAACAGCAATGTGTAAGTCGTTTAACAGACGGCAAAAATTAGGACTACCGCACAGATGCCGCAACGGAATATGTTAGGATGCGGTTACGATTCTTTCTATGGTTAACATTACGTTGAACAATAAAATCAAAATCTTGCTCGTCGCCGCTGCGCTAGGAGCGGGATTCTATTTACCGAATCTGTTAAATCACGCGCCAAACGCCGATGTCGACCTGAGCAGCTATTGCATGCTCTCTTCAAAAGTGTGCGAGCAACAAGGTGTAAAACTTAAACTCGATGCTCAGCGGGTCACGCCATTGACGCCCATTAAGGTCGATGTATTTTGGCCTAACTCTGAAGCCGAGACATTGTCTATCTCTCTGCAAGGCAAAGAAATGGACATGGGCATAGCAAAGTATCAGTTAGAGATGATAAAACCTGACGTTTATCAAGGTGAAATCATTTTACCCGTTTGCGCTGAAGAGCGTATGACATGGTATGGCACTGTTTCTGACGGTAGCACTGACATCAAAGCAGCACTGAGGATGAGCGCTCGATGAATAAAAAATGGATAGCACTACTGATTGTCGCTTTTGGTCTTGGTGTGGGGAGTAAGGTGTATCTCGACAACCAACAGCAAAAAGAGAAACAGGCACTAGAGTTAGCGCAACTTGAAAAAGTGTCTGAATCCATTTTGTATGGCGAGAATGGCGACCCCGTCGAGATTTTTGACCAAGCGGACCCACGTACACGCATCGTGTATTTTGGGTTTACCCGCTGCCCTGACGTGTGCCCAACGTCACTTGCCATGTTGGCTGGCGCACTGAATCAGATCGATGATGAAACCAAATCAACATTAAGACCAATGTTTGTCTCTCTCGATCCCGAGCGCGATGCCGCTGAAGCCTCAGCGGAATATGCACACTATTTTCATCCCATGATTGAGGGGCTATCTGCACCGCTTGAGGTCACAAAACCTTTAGCTCACAAGTATGGCGTGATATTTAGAAAAACGGAACTCGAAGATTCCCAGCTTGGCTACACGCTCGATCATAGCTCATATTTCTATTTTTTAAGCCCTGACGGTACGCTTATTGAAAAAGTGCCGCACACCATGACTCCTGCTCCAATTATTGAAGCGATAAAACGCGTCAATAACCAAGGATAAAACTCATATAACAATGGAATAAACCATGAAGCTCAATACAATCCTTCTAACTGCTCTTGCCCTTGCCCCTCTCTCAGCCGCCAATGCGGCGATTGATGTCAATGACGCGTATGCTCGCACAACACCACCTAATGCGACGACCAGCGCCGTGTTCGGTACCATCGAGAACACAAGCAACGAGGTGCGTACTATTGTCAGCGCCACCTCTCAAGCCTCTTCCGTCGTTGAACTTCACGATGTCATCAAAGACGGTGACGTGATGAAAATGCGTCAAATAAAATCGATTGAAATACCAGCGAATGGAAAAACCGTTCTGAAGCCGGGTAGCTTGCACATCATGCTGCTAGACGTAAACCAGCCAATGAAAGAAGGCGAGACCATTAACGTTGAGCTGAGCTTTGCAAATGGCGAAGTAAAGGTATTGAATGTACCAGTCAAAAAGGTGATGTCTGGAATGAAGCATAACCACGACCACATGCATCACTAAACTGGAAGAATCGTAATTTACCGCGGTGCTGTACAAATAGCGCCGCGGTGCTATTATTGCCACGTCTTATACTAATATTTTTGGAGGATTTTCATGATTGTAATGCGTACCCACCCGGTAAAGTTGGAAACAAACCAGCGTTAAGCGAAACGTAAACACACTCTTAGTTCCGCTCAACCACACTCTTCTGCTTTACCCGGTGATAAAAACCGGGGTCTTGTGCAACCTGCACACACTTACATCGGTAAGTACCTGACCCTTATAAAAATAAGTCTAATTTAGGTACTAACAATGCATTCTATTTTTACCCATCCAATCGCGATCAACGAACTTGGCTGGAAAACCTATTTTCAACAACAACTCACTCTTGAAGAGTACGAAGGTATTATCTTCGGTCGTGTTATTGCTCATCATCGCAGTGGCTATATCGTCTGTACTGAGCAAGACGAGTTTCACCTTGAGCATCATATCAGTCACCCTCAAATGACAGTGGGTGATTGGATACTTCTGGATGAACAACATCGATTTGTAAGACTGCTCGATCGTAAATCTCTGTTTAGCCGCAAAGCTCCCGGCTCAAAGCTAGAAGAGCAATACATTGCGGCCAACGTCGACACTGTTTTTATTGTCTGTTCTTTGAACTTTGACTTTAATCTCAGTCGCATAGAACGCTACCTGACTTTGGTCAATGAAGCCAAATCAGAAGCAGTGATCGTGCTAACCAAAGCCGACTTATGCGAAGACGTAGAAGAGAAACGTCAGCAAGTACAATCACTGGACCCATTCTTAATAATAGAAACGGTCAACGCGTTAGAGATTGATTCTCTTCATGGCCTTCAGTCTTGGTGTGGAGTTGGTCAAACCGTGGCATTTATGGGCTCTTCAGGTGTGGGGAAATCGACACTGGTAAACACCTTGATGCAGGCGCAAACGCAAGCAACAGGTGGTATTCGTGAAGATGACAGTAAAGGTCGCCACACAACAACCTCTCGTTCCATGCACAAGATGCCCAACGGCGGTTTGCTGCTTGATACGCCTGGGATGCGAGAGATTCAGCTCACAGCAAGTGAAGACGGTCTGTCCGAGACCTTTAGTGATGTTGAAACCTTGATTAACCAATGCCGTTTTGCGGACTGTCAGCACACCAATGAGCCAGGCTGTGCTGTGCGCAGTGCACTAGAGAGCGGTGAGCTTGATGAGAGACGAGTCGATAACTATTTTAAGCTTCAGCGCGAGCAAGCACGAAACAGTGCGTCTCTAGCAGAGAAACGAACCAAAGATAAAGAACTGGGTAAGTTCTATCGCTCGGTTCAGTCGGAAAGCCGTCATCGCAAGAAAGGTTATTAATCAACACCAAGTGAAATGAAACCATAGACCAGCCCCGAACCCTATCGGGGCTTTTTTACACCACTCGCAAGGCAAACCGCTGTTGGTAAATCGACTCACTCGCGCTCGTTTCCAAGTAGCTATGATGTAGCATTAGGATAGATTGAACAATTTTAGTTCCGATGCCTAGCGAGCCACTTGGCGCACTTTGCTCAACCTTATTGATAAACACAAACTGGATGCTCTTTCCATCTTCTGACTTATGAGCCTGACAATCCACAGTGGCGCCACTTGGGCTATGACGCAGGGCATTTTCTAGAAGGTTTAACACTAGCCGCTCCAACAAACCTCTGTCGCCAATCGTTTGAATGCCACTATCCACATCGACGTTAAGCTCTATCTGCTTACGTTGAAATTGACTCATCATGGTTTCGGCGCATTCAGCAACCAAAGAGCTCAGTTCTACAGGCTCATATTGATAGCTAGGCAAGCCAGCATCTGATTTTGCTGTCTCTAGCAGCGAGTGAAGTTGATCCGATAGCTTACCGCAATTTCGATACGCCACCTCAATCAATGGATCGGAGCCTGGGTGCTGTAACTTCCAAGTTTCCAGATAACCAAGCACACTCGACAGGGGCGTTTTGAGATCATGACTCAGTTGCACCAGCGTATCTCGACGGCTACTGGCTTGATACTCAAGTTGTAAAAACTGCTGCTGTATATGCTTTGCCATCTTTTGGTAAGAGTGAGCAATAGGCACAAGTTCGGGTACCTGTTTGGTGAAGCCTGGATTAAGCCGAAAATCATGTTCAGCTTGCTGCTCTAAACTCGAGGTCACCTTTTCGATTGGTGTAAGTAAGCTACGTTTAACCAGCCAATAGGCGCCTAGTGCAAAGCCTAGAATCGAGAGTAAGGTCAATCCGGTAAGCGCGATATAAGGCGTGTCGACCTGAGCTTTTGCGATGGTTGAATGTTTGGTACTACCTATTACCACATATAGATAGCCTATCGTTGAACCAAACTCCTTAATTGCCGCGACGGAGAACACGGTGTCTTCACCAGGATGACGGGGGTCTTGACCTAATATCGGAAAAGGCTCATCAGCGAGAAATCGTTTTATCGGCTCGACATCAATGGAGCCCATGATCTCAGCACCTTCAGGTGCAGCGTGTGTGGTGATATTACCTTGAGCATCAAGAAAGTAGATCTCGAAGTCGGGTCCAATAAGCATCAAGGTGTGGAAAATGGATTTAAGCGCTTTGGGGTTGTATTCCGTGCCTATCATCAGCGGGTTATCGTCCCGCATATGGACAGCGAGGTCTTTATGTAAGCTTTGCGTGGTGCGATGTTCTATGGTCTGTCGCTGCCAATGATAGGTGTAGGCAATAATGACCGTCATAATACAAAACCAGAGGCTTGTGAATATCACCAGTCTTGCTTTAAAACTCATAATCCCTTCATCCTTAAGCTCTTTGTTGAGTCCATTCAAAGTGACTGAAACTTATAACCCACGCCCCAAACAGTGTGCACAAAATGTTGTTCATCACGCTCTTTACTTGGCTGAGTAACGGCTGTTTCCACCGCCAATTTAGTTCGAAGCCGGTTAATCGTGCTACACACCGTATGGTGATAACCAGAGTGATTGGTATGCCAAACATGGTCCAACAGTTCATCTTTGCTGTATACGCGTCCCGGTCTCGATGCTAAAAAATGCAGTAAGGTAAATTCTGTGGCGGTTAACGCTATCTCCTTGCCATGCAAGGACACTGTGTGTTGATTTGGGCGGATTTCTAGAGGACCAAATATCATGGCATCATCTTCTGGCTGAGACTCTTCGGTATCAGGTCTAGATTGTCGGCGCAGTATGTTTCGTACACGGGCTTGAAACTCTAAGACGCTAAAGGGCTTAGTAATGTAATCATCAACCCCAGCCTCTAAACCATCGACTTTATCCATTTCACTGTCTCGTGCAGTGAGCATCAGCACTGGCGTCCAATCTTGAACGCGGCGCAGCGAGTGGCAAACGTCTATCCCATCGCCGTCAGGTAAACCCCTGTCGAGAATAACCAGATCAAAAGGTTGGGCTGAATAGCATTGACGAGCTTCGCCGCATTGACTCACTCTTGTGACTTGATGCCCTTGAAATTTAAGGTGCATCTGCACCAACTCTGCGAGATCATCGTCGTCTTCCACCAATAGGATACTAGCGGTTTTGAGCACTGCGCCCGCATCTAGGGACGCATCTGCTGAAAACGAACTGCGGTTTAGTTGACTTGCCATATCACGATACCTGCTCCAATTCCGTAGACCTAGCACATGACCGGAGCAGGTAAGAATATCTTTCATTATTCTATTCGTGTGATGGTAATTCTCGCCCCTGGGTTTAAGAACCTATGGTTTGCGGATAGTGCGGAGGTTGCTAAACCATCGTCTTTACTGACCACTCCCGAATGGAAAGAGACCTTGTCATCATCGTTTCGAGCCGCGTTAAAGCCCTCACCGCCACCCGCTGGACCGGGAATGGTTGCTGCGAGCTCATCGTTAGCTTCAGTACCCGAGTCCCAAACATTCATATTCATCACGAAGGTTTCGCCTGTCGCCAGACTACCGATAGAGAGCCCGGTTTCACCCACAAACGCATCGTTGGTATTCACAAACATAGAGGCAACCGACAGATACTTGGCGCGATCAGGAGATAAGGTCAAAGTAATCGAGTCACTCGTCCCTGGCATGATGAGCCCATTACCTGACGTTCCAGTATAAATGTTGTCATCACTGCTGCTTAGAGCCAGCAACTCCGCATTGCTGCCACCCTCAGCAAGATGCTCCAGCTCAACGGATGCAGGTTGTCCTACTTCAAACATGCTAAAACTGCTGTTATGAGCGAGTACCGCGAGCGGACTCAATGGCTGATTCGCAGATAGGTTTTGAACACTGACGGTATAACGATAGTTTTGAGCAGCAGGACTGTCATCATCGTTGTGACCGCACCCTGCTATTACGGCAACCGCACTTGCGAGTAGTAAAATTCGTGTCTTCATGGGACCTCCTATTTCACTACAACAGTGATAGTGGCTACAGGGTTCAGCCAACGGTGGCTAGTGTTATCAAGGTCGCTGATACCGCCTGCTGGGTCGCTGTCACCTAGATTACCAGGATGAACATGAACTGTATTATTGGTTACGGCCGTTTCAACGCCTGTACCACCCGCGCCAAACGTCAGGAATGGAGGGTTTGGCATACTACCCGCTAACTCGTCATTTGCTTCGGTGCCAGCATCATAACCGCGCAGTGTTGCTTTGTAGGTACCAGGCTCTGACGGGATCTTCCAACTATCCAACCCCACAAAGCCATCATTGGTTGGTAGTAACATCGCACTGAGCGAAAGGTAGCCAAAGCTACCGCTATCCATAGAAAAAGTGGTGGAAACGCCTGGATTCAAAATCCCCGAAGCAGGGTTTTCAACGACCACACCACCAGCGTTACCAATGACACTTGCCAAACCAGAAATGTCACCACCTTCAGCCATCGACTCCAGCTCTGCAGAAGCGGCCTGTCCAGTACGGAACATCACTAGGTCCGAATTGTGTGCGGCGACAATGAGAGGGGTGAAGTAAATGCCTTTGGTGGCGTTGGTAATGGTTATTTCTAAGTCTGCTGCAGCTGCTGAGCCAGCACCTAGAAGAAGAGATGCAGACGTGATTGCGAGTCCAAGTTGAGTACGTTTTTTCATTGTGATTCCATCCTTTAACGGTCCCTGGGGACACCATGTATTAAACGCACAATGCACAGTTTAAGACGTTGCGCGTTTCCATGTGTTAAAGCATGCAGGGTAAGGTTTGCAGCAGCCTCACTAATTTCTCACAAATTTCTCTCAAATGACTCTGATGTTTCTCCGCGTGTTGGAGGCAGTGTCTAGAATTGATAACCGGGTATATCAGCCAGCAACATTTTACTTCGAACAAACAATCCGTTACCTCGTCCAATTTCACGACCCTCACCATCGTACACCACAGATTCAACGATAAATTGACTGCTATTTATGTTCACCACTTTACCTACCGCTTTCATTCGACCTTTAGAAACAGGTCGCGTGATATAGGTTGTGAAAGACGTGGTGAGTACAAAGTACTCTTTCTCTTGGCTAGCAGCGGCAAAGAAAGCAGCATCGTCTAGCATCTTGAAGTAGACGGAACCGTGGACGGCACCTCCAGTGTGGAAGTACTTTTTATGCAGTTCAATCTCGATGTCTGCCTGACCTTCTTGAACCTTAATTTTAGGCAGATAAAACTCATTGATTGGTGCTGCTAAGTACATATTTTCTAGGGCTTGGTAGTGTTGTGCGTTTTCCATCGTGTTCCTCGATCATTCTGACTGTGTTTTTATTGTTATATAAGAAAGTGTTACGTAAAAAAGTGCTATATAAAAAAGCCTGTCTACATAAGCAGACAGGCTTCAGGGGATTAGCTAACGCTGGCTAGCTTTTCTTGCGGGGTATTTTTAGTCTGCTTCGGTGTACCCTTTCTCTCCTGCACGATACTACCAGTTAACGTGGTTTTCATATCATGGCTGAAATGGTCAACCTGAATCGCTCGATAGCGCAGCGCATCTGCTTCTAGGATTTTGTCGACTTCTTCCTGGCTTAAGACGTTTTCTTGCAGCGCTTGAGCCAGACGCTCAGTCAGTACGCCCTTGCGCGCAACCTTTCCTGCTTTTACGCCAGCGAGGAGCTTTTTCTCTAAATCTCGAACGCCATACATAGCGATGAAGGCACGATCCATTAGACCGACATTGTCATCTTCTGCTGCCCCCACATAGCAAAGATGGGTCAAGCGGTCGCGCATCTCACCTGGCACCATCAGCTTATTAGCTATGCGAAGCGTCACCTCATCACTAGGCAGTTTGAAATGGTTACCAATTGGGAACAGTAGCGATTTAAGCGTTTTGCCAGCAACCTGGCTTGGGAAGTTGCGATATGCCTCGTTTAAAGACTTAGCGGCATGATAGAAACAGTAGTCAACCGCGTAATCGACAAAGTCGCGCTCTTCTGCTCGGCTACCTTCGTCCTGATACTTCTTCAATACCGCTGACGCCAAGTACAAGTAGGCAAGACCATCACCCAATCGCGCTGAAATCAGCTCTTTACGCTTTAGTTCGCCCCCCAAGGTTAACATCGCGAAGTCAGCACTCACGGCAAGCGCTTTGCTTAGACGCTTCAAGTTCTTGTAGTGGCGAGCTGTAGCACCACTGACCGGAGACGACGTCAACGCAGATCCCGTCAACGCAGCAAATAAGCCTCCAATAGAGTTCTTGGTTGCGTGACCGATATGTTTGAACAGCAGCTTATCAAATGCTTCGAGACCCGCTTCATGATCCGGGTTTGCTGCCGCTTCCATCTCTTGAAATACATATGGATGGCATCGCGTGGCACCCTGACCAAAGATCATAAGGTTACGGGTCAGGATATTCGCGCCTTCTACAGTGATGGCAACAGGCACACCTAAGTAAGCCGATGATAGATAGTTCATTGGACCGCATTGAATCGCACGTCCGGCGTGGATATCCATCGAGTCATTAAGAATGGTGCGTGATATTTCCGTCATATGGTACTTCGCAATAGCAGTAACGATGCCTGGTTTTTGCCCCATATCGAGCGAGGTAGTCGTCAATGTTCGGCTGGCTTCGAGTAAGTAGTTCAAACCACCAATGCGACCTAGTGCTTCCGCTACCCCTTCAAACTTACCAATCGACATACCAAACTGCTTGCGAACATAGGCGTAAGCGCCCGTTGTCCTTGCAGTGAGATGACCAATGGCTGTGCCTAGTGCCGGAAGTGATATTCCTCGACCTGCTGACAAGCATTCCACCAACATGCGCCATCCTTTACCCGCATAATCGGCACCGCCAATCAACCAATCCATCGGGATGAACACATCCTTACCCTGAATCGTACCGTTCATAAAAGCAAGATGAAGAGGGTCATGTCTTTCACCAATAACGACACCAGGATGATCCGTTGGGATAAGCGCACAGGTGATACCGACATTCTTCTTGTCCCCCAATAAACCCTCGGGATCAAGCATCTTGAACGCGAGTCCCATTACCGTCGCAATTGGAGCAAGCGTTATGTAGCGTTTATTCCAATTGAGTCGAATACCCAGCACCTTTTCACCCTGATATTCGTCATAACAAACCACACCCGTGTCTGGAATACCGCCCGCGTCAGAACCCGCCTCAGGTCCCGTTAGGGCAAAACATGGTGTGTCGGTTCCGTTTGCAAGTCTCGGCAACCAATAGTCTTTTTGCTCTTGGGTACCATAATGGGAAAGCAGCTCTCCTGGACCTAAAGAGTTAGGAACCATGACTGTAATCGCTGCACTCATGCTACGTGTTGCTATCTTGGATACTATGGTCGAGTTGGCCAATGCAGAGAAGGCGCGTCCGCCATATTCTTTAGAAATGATCAGCGAGAAGAAACGCTCTTTCTTCAGGTACTCCCAAACCTCTGCTGGTAAGTCACGATCTTCTTTGACGATCTTGTGATCATCGAGCATAGAAAGCAGCGTTTCGAGTTGGTTATCAATAAAATGCTGCTCTTCAGCGGTAAGAGTAGGCTGAGGGTAGTTATGCAGCGTGTTGAAATCTGGATTGCCGGAAAACAACTCACCATCCCACCATACACCACCGGCTTCCATTGCCTCACGTTCGGTTGCTGATAGTGGTGGCAGCACCTTCTTAAATAAATTAAATGCTGGCTGGCTGATCAACTTCTTTGTAATGACACTCATATCCACTAGTCCTTTTGTTGAGTTTCGCAATTAACTTGCGTGTTGTCGGTTTCTAAGCCAGCCGAAATGTAGGGTATGGCTTGCTCGATAATATTTAATAAATCACTGTCTTGTTCGAATTGGCTTGATGCGATCTCGTTTAATGCCTGAGAGGACACGGTGGCGAAAACAAACGCTCCCAAGGCAAAATGCAATCGCCAAAACAGCGACTCCTCATCAATATTGGGATTGGCTTTCACCATCGATTGCTTAAAAAGCGCTAGGGTTTTGCCGTAGTGATTGACGATGAACCAGCGCAGATGTCCTTGCACATCGCTGTATCCACTGGCGATGAGCAGCAAAAAGCTATGCATGCCATTTGGATGCAAGGTGTTCAGGCTAAGCAATGGTGCCTTAACGGTGGTAAGTACCTCTTCAACGCTGAAGCTCGCTTTAATATTTAGCTTTACAAGTTGCTCATGAACCTCTGGCATTAGGTGAACCAAATAGTGATCCAGTATTGCTTGTACCAGTGAGTTCTTGTCTCCAAAGTGATAGTTCACAGCGGCTAAGTTTACTTCTGCTTTTTGAGTAATATCTCTTAGAGAAGTATTGTTATAGCCACGCTCTATAAATAAAGACTGAGCAATATTAAATATCTTTTCTTTCGTTCCAACTTTAACTTTCATAATTTAAAACGCCCGTATCAAACGCTCGTTTTAATATATCCAGCAAAATTTAATTCAACAAGTGATTAACATCAACTTTTTTGCATTAACATCCATTACAAGCCTCATATGCACCTAAGTTTATGAAACCAATAGAAAAATATTTTAATTGTAATTTAAAATCCAGTTAAAAATATAAAAACAGCAACAAAATCAGAACCTTAACTTTAAGGAGTTATGTTTGATAATGTTTGGTCGAGATAATATTCACACCATCAATCTATAGCGAATAAACACCACCAATTAAAATATTAAATAGCTAGTGCGCGCTATTAATTAATAATCGAATATTTGTATTAGTTTGCCACCCAGGTTATATCGAGGATTTTTGTGATCTGGCCATCATTTTAAGTAATTGTTCACCGACCATTTTAATCGCGATTCAAACACAGCTTAAATAACAACAATTCGTTAACACCAATAAAATTGGGCACTTATGCAATAAGACACAAACGTCAATTAAACGCTAAGACTTATATTTAGAGTGATTCACCTATAAATAATGCCGCTGTGGGCTAGTGACAAAGTGACATGCATTCTTCATCATATCCATATTCAAACGCTTGTTTGAATTCCATGACTTAAATCAACAACTGGACAGGTAACTCGATAATAGAGACGCGTTGTTCATCAAAAAGACGTTTAAAAGGAAGGTAACCATGCAAAATCAAGCCGCTCTAGAAGCAGTGAATGCTCAACTTCAATCTGTTCTTAACCCATTTGCTAACTTCAGCCAATTGGTTGCAAAGAATGTAGAAACACTTTCAAAAATGCAGATCGAAACTCTAACTGCATACAGCGAATTGACTAACGAGAACCTACAAAGCCTAGTCGCAATCAAGCAGCCACAAGATCTTATGAACCACGGCAGCAAGCAACTAGAGATCATTACTAAAGTAAGCCAGCGTCTACTAGAAGACGGTCAAAAGCTAAGCCAAATTGGTAATGAGTTTAAAGCTGCAGTAGACGAGATCTCTGCAAGCTCTATCACGCCAAACAAGTAACCTTGGCTCCCCCTTTTGATATGGGCGTACCACTTCACTGACCATGAGTTTAACGCTTGGTTTGATGAACATGAGTCGCCCTATTTTTTTAGCAATAAAGGATGAGAAGATGGAAAAAAAGCCCCCATTCCAAGATGTCATCGATAGTTACTTTCAAGCCACCCAAGGATGGTTTGGCGCGTTTCAAAAGCCTACTCAATCCACCATCTTCAAATCTCAAGTGGAAGACTGGAGTCAGCTTGCTCAATCGGTCGCGAGTAACCCAACCAGTATTTTAGAGCAGCAAATGACTTGGTGGAATCAGCAGATCAACCTATTTAATGACTGCATCTTATCGACCAGTGAGCAAACTCAAAAAGAAACGGACCCACGCTTTAGGGATGAAAGTTGGTCGGAAAATCCTTTCTATAGCTACATCAAAGAGAGCTATAAATTAGTGTGTAAGTCTGTGTTAGATACCATCAGCAACACACAAGATATCGAGCCTGAGGCGAAAGAGCGCCTTGAGTTCTTTGCTCGCCAATTTCTAAACGCCATGTCTCCGAGCAACTTTATTACGACCAATCCAGAAGTCATGAAACTGACGCTCGAGTCCAACGGTGAGAATCTAGTAAAGGGTCTCGACCAACTACAAAAGGACATGAGCAAGAGTGTCGACATGCTCAATATCCGCATGACCGACAGCGAAGCGTTTGTCGTTGGTGAGAACATTGCTGCCACAGAAGGCAAAGTCGTATTTAAGAACCACCTGTTTGAGCTAATCCAGTATCAGGCGACAACAGAAGAAGTGTACAAGCGACCGATGATGCTAGTACCGCCATTCGTAAACAAGTACTACATCATGGACTTGAATCAGCGTAAGTCGTTCGTAAAGTGGCTCGTCGATCAAGGGCACTCAGTATTTATGATCTCTTGGATTAACCCAGATGAGTCTTATCGAGATACCGATTTCGGTGACTATGTGACCGACGGCATTATTCCTGCGCTTGATGCCATAGAGGCGCAAACTGGAGAGCGTGAGGTCAACGGTCTAGGGTACTGCATTGGTGGCACCTTACTAACGGCTGCGATGGCATACCTTGCTGGTAAACGCCGCAAACAACGCATTAAATCGGCAACTCTTTTGACAACGATTCTCGATTTCCAACAACCAGGTGAACTCGGCATCTTTATCAATGATCCAATGATTTCGGCGATTGAAGCTCAAAACAATCACCAAGGTTATATGGACGGGCGTCAGATGGCGGTTTCATTTAGCTTGCTTCGCGAGAACAGCCTGTACTGGAACTACTACATCACCAATTATCTAAAAGGTGAAAAACCTGTCGCGTTTGACTTGCTGCATTGGAACAGCGACAACACTAACGTACCAGCTAGCTGCCACAATCAGATGCTTCGCCAGTTCTATCTCGAGAACAAACTTAGCCAACCAAACGGTATCGAGATCGATGGTGTCGGTATCGACCTCTCTAAAGTCAAGTCGCCGACTTTTTTCCTATCGGCTATCGAAGATCATATCGCGCTCTGGAAAGGTACCTTCAAAGGCACAGACCTGCTTAACGGTCAAAATACCTTTGTGTTAGCCGAAAGTGGTCACATTGCTGGTCCTATGAATCATGCAGATTCGACAAAATATGGTTATTGGACCAACGACAATGTCGATACAGATGCAGATACTTGGCTCAACACAGCGGACAAGCACACTGGCTCTTGGTGGGGACACTGGCAAGAGTGGCTAGATGCGCGCAACTTCTCGCAAAAAATTGAAGCTCGCGTACTAGAAGGTGAACTCGATGCCCCAGGAAACTATGTAAAACAACGAATTGAAGACGTACTAGCGAAACAAGAGGAGAACAGCCATGTCGCTTGAAGTAGGACAATATGCAAGCCTAAGTAAGACACTCGACAAAGCAGCGGTAGAGCAGTTTGCCTCGTTAGCAGAAGACTATAACCCTGTGCACTTAGATGAAAATTTTGCAGCGATGACACCCTTTGAGGTACCTATTGTGCATGGCATGCTAGGCGCAAGCCTTGTGTCCGGTCTCTTGGCGTCCAAAATCCCTGGACCTGGTGCCATCTACCTTGGGCAAACATTGCAATTTACTTGTCCGATCCGTGTTGGTGAGACGGTAACGGCTCGTGTGGAGGTAACAGAAGTCAGAGAAGACAAGCCTATCGCTAAGCTGTTGACTCAAGTACTTAATGAGCAAGGAAAAGTAGCTATCAAGGGCGAAGCGACGGTTATGCTTCAAGGCTAACCATTCGTTTTTAGGCCGTACTTTTCATCAAAAAAGGCAGCTTTCGCTGCCTTTTTTCGTGTCACAACAATCACAACATGCAACATATACCACCCATTTTTACTACAAAACCAAATAAATCATTCAACAATTGAATTATTTGTAGACACATCACTCTGTCTTGATAAGATACCGAACGCAAACACACTTTCTTACATAATAACCGTTCTGCCTGATTGGGATCTTAAATAAACCATTACTCCTAGGGTAAGTTCGGAATCAATACAGGGATATAAAAATGCAAAGTTCTAGCATGCTGGCCCGTTATGCGAATGGTAATCTGGTTCTCCAGATCCTCGCGGGTATCGTTTTTGGTGTTATCCTCGCTGTCGCTTCTCCCTCAACGGCTCAAAGCTTTGGAATGCTTGGTAGCTTGTTTGTTGGAGCACTTAAAGCTGTTGCCCCAATTTTAGTCTTCATTCTTGTTGCAGCTTCTATTGCGAATCAGAAGAAAAACCAAACGACCCATATGCGCCCAATCGTGGTGCTTTACCTAATCGGTACATTCTCAGCAGCACTGACTGCGGTTTTACTTAGTTTCCTATTCCCAACCGAGCTAACATTGGTTGCCGGTGCGGAAGGAGCAACGCCGCCGCAAGGTATTGCTGAAGTTCTACACACACTGCTGTTCAAACTTGTCGACAACCCAGTTAGCGCGCTGATGAACGCTAACTATATCGGTATTTTGGCGTGGGCAATTGGTCTTGGTTTAGCTTTACATCATGCTTCAGACACAACCAAAGCGGTATTTGAAGACCTAAGCCACGGCGTGTCACAAATCGTGCGTTTCATCATTCGTCTAGCGCCATTTGGTATCTTTGGCCTAGTGGCGAACACCTTCGCAACAACTGGTTTTTCTGCGCTTGCGGGCTACGCACAACTGCTGTTCGTTCTGCTGCTTGCTATGGCCATCATTGCGCTGGTTGTAAACCCAATCATTGTTTACGTTAAGACCAAAGAAAACCCATACCCACTTGTATTCCAATGCCTGCGTGAAAGTGGTGTGACGGCATTCTTCACTCGCTCAAGTGCAGCCAACATTCCGGTAAATATGACGCTTTGCGAAAAGCTGGATCTAGATGAAGATACTTACTCAGTCTCTATTCCGCTCGGCGCAACCATCAACATGGCGGGTGCCGCAATCACTATTACGGTGCTGACATTGGCCGCTGTGCATACTATGGGCATCGAAATCGACATCTTTACTGCACTGCTGCTAAGCATCGTTGCTGCAGTATCTGCTTGTGGTGCGTCAGGTGTTGCTGGTGGTTCGCTACTGCTTATCCCGCTTGCTTGTGGCCTATTTGGTATCTCAAACGATGTGGCGATGCAGGTTGTTGCGGTTGGCTTTATTATCGGCGTGATTCAAGATTCAGCTGAGACAGCGCTTAATAGCTCAACAGATGTGGTGTTTACCGCTGCAGTTTGTAAGGCTGAGCAGAACAAGCTTCGTTAATAAACACTAACATCCATATAACCAAAGGGCTGTGTCATCGACACAGCCCTTTTTCTATTTAGACGTTTCAACTCAGCGGCTATGGATCAATCTTGATTACGTTCATCGTATCGAGCTGGTTGAGTAACTCAGTCTGATGGTTGCCAGGGTCGTTTATTACACTAGCGTCCGAGATTCCAAGTTCATTCCAGCCAATACCCTCTAGAGTGATGTCCGTTTGCTCGCCATTGTTGGTGACACTGATCACCGTTGTGGCAGTGTCCGTTGCATCGGCAGGGTCATCCGTCACCGAAACTGTTATATTACCCAGCAAGTCTCCGATATTTTCATGTGCTGGCAACAGATCAGAAATATCTAAGATATCGCTGCCAACGCTAAAGTCGGTGACCGTTTGCTCTGCCGGATCGGCAGTTGTCCCTGCCGCATCTTCGGTAAACAAGAATAAATCGTGACCATCGCCTCCGGTTAGGATGTCGTTACCACCGCCACCAAACAAGATATCGCTGTTGTCAGTACCCACGATCGTTTCCGTGGTCGCAGAATCAGTACCCACTTTGATCTGATCTGGAAGCGTCAATTGCTCAGACTGGTATAGCGCAACCAACAGCTCTGTCGGGGTGAAATCACTGATCTCACTTGGCGTTACGCCAAGTAAGGTATGAAGTGCAATACCTTCGAGGACAATAGATTGAACGACAACACCATTGTCGGAAATCTCAAACACAGTATTACCATCATGCTCAGACACACTAAGTTGATCGGTCAATAACTGATCATCTTTAAACGCCACTGCTGTTAAGTCGACAACATCGTGCTTGATGTTTGGGTCACTGCTAGTAAAGTCACGAACATCAAAGTCTTTAATGGTATCGGTGCCTGCCAGATTCGCCGTCTCCCAGCGGAACGTATCTTGCGAATCATTGTCGCTAGTAATACCGCCGCCAGCAGGAATGGTATTACCAAACATCCATTCGTCGTCTGACGTCGCAACTAGAATGTCATCTAGCACGCTGTCACCACGAAGTCCCTGATTACCTGTCACTGTGATAGTGATAGGTTGTTCCACTTCACCAAATCCATCATCAGCAAGGATCGTAAATGTGTCGGTATCGGTTTCACCAGCAGCTAACGCATTGCTACTGCCCGCCAAGAGTACATAAGCCCAAACACCCGACGCGATATTGAAGGTAAACGTGCCGTAGGTTCCTGTCACTGAGTACACATCACCTACCAAGCTTCCACCACGAACGGAGCGCGTCGCCGTATTGTCTGCATCGGCAACCGTCACGGTTCCAGTGACGGAATCGGTTACGCCCTCTTGCACACCTTCCGCTACGTCGCCCGTGATAGTCGGTGCATCATTAGTACCCTTTATCGTGATAGTGACGGTTGAAGTGGTGCCATCAATAGACTGCACATTAAAGGTCTCGACAACTTCTTCACCATCTGCGAGAGAGTTAAGCGCATCGTTCGCGACAAAGCTCCAGTTACCCTCGACGGTAATAGAGAAGGTGCCATAGGTACCATCTGTATCCGTTTGAGCGATAAACTGACCATCAAGGTTATCGACATCCGATGCGGTCAGCGTACCGCTTGTCGATAGTACCGCATCGGTTTCACTCAACCTGACAGCCGCTGAACTCACAGTCGCGGCATCGTTGGTGCCTTCAATGGTGACTTTGACTGTCGAAACAGTGCCGTCGATAGACTGTACATCAAACGAGTCGACCAGCGAGTCGCCATCATTCAAATTATCGTAGGCACTATCTGCGACATAGCTCCAAGCACCATCTTCATCGATCGTAAACACCCCGTGGTCACCTGCCACGCTTGATTGTGCAATGAACTTGTTATCGAGATTGTCAGGATCTGAAGACGTCAGTGTTCCGCCCGTGGACAGCGCTAAATCTGTCTCATCGAGAACTTGATCGACAGCACTAATGGTTGCTGCATCATTGGTACCATTAATGGTTACTTTCACACTAGATTCTGTGCCATCAATAGACTTAACAATGAAAGTATCAGAGACGGAATCACCGCTGTTTAGGTTGTTGAACGCTTCATTCGCAACATAAGTCCATACCCCATCCTCATCAATGGAGAACTGCCCATGATTGCCATTAATACCAGTTTGAGCAATGAAGGTGTCATCATCATTATCGACATCAACAGACTTGAGCGTCCCTCCCGTAGTTAACGCGGCGTTCGTCTCTTGCAGACTTACATCCGCAGAATCCACCGTTGCTGCATCATTGGTACCAGTGATGCCTATCGTCACTTGCGACTTAGTACCATCGATAGAAAAGACATCGAATGACTCCTCAACACGCTCACCATCTGCCAGATTGTCATAAGCGCTATTCGCTTCAAATGTCCAAGCCCCTGACGCACTCAATGTAAAGGTACCTAGTGTGCCCGTTGTGCTTGCCTGAGCAATAAACACATTGTCTAGATTGTCAGGATCGCTTGCGGTTAAGGTGCCACCAGTGGTGAGTACGCTATTACTTTCCGTCAGCTCTACAGCTGCAGCACTGATGGTTGCAGCGTCATTCGTGCCGTTAATTTGTACCGTAACCGTTGATGGTGTGCCATCTGCGGAGGTAACGTCGAAGGTTTCACTGACGTTTTCTCCAACATTTAGATAATCGAACGACTGGTTGGCGATAAAGCTCCAAACACCATCGGCAGCTATCGAGAAACTTCCGTATGTGCCCGTCTCGCTTGAAGGGGTAAACGCATTATTTGGGTTATCAATATCAGTCGACGTTAAGCTATCCGTTATCGTCAGCGCAGCATCGGTTTCATCGGTGATCACGGAGCCAACGCTCACGTGCGCAGCGTCGTTGGTGCCCTCAATTTTTACCGTTACGGACGTTGGAGTGCCGTCAATGGTCGTCACTTGGAACGTCTCAGAGACACTTTGACCTGCATTGAGGTAGTCATAAGACTCACTAGCGGTGAAAGTCCACTTACCATCGGATTCGATACTGAACGTACCATAAGTGCCTTGAACATCGCTTTGAATCGTAAAGGTATCATCGGGATTATCCACGTCTGTGGCGTCAAGGTTGCCAGTAATTTCTAGCGCTGCATCGGTCTCATCACGAGTTTGGGAATCCGAGCTTACGATCGCAGCATCGTTTCTACCTTGGACAGTTACATCGATAGTTTGGGTTATCGCATCCCCTTGAGATACACCGCCGACTAGGCTCTCAATGTAGAGATCAAAACTCTCGTTTACTGGACCATCGTTAAGTGAATCCGCTTTGCTTTGGTCAATGACATATTCCCATTTAACCGTATCAGCGGTATCCCCAGCAATCAGCTTCAATGTTCCGTATGTACCAACGACCTCAGTAACCATTCCTGAATCACTCAGACTAAAGCTGTGTGTATCGCTTTGGTCAACATCGGAAATCTTCACCTCGCCCGCAGCCGTTCCTGACTCCGCACCTATTGGGTCCTCATAAACCGTTCCTGTTGCAACGGTATCGCCAGCGACGACTTGCGGTGCATCATTAGTACCCGTTACTTGGAACTCGACCGTAATGGTATCTGAAGCGCCATGTTCATCAGTGACCTTAACCTCATAAGTTAGCGGTACCGGCAACGTCTCCCCTTCAGAAAGGTACTCGAAATCACCGGTGAGTTCGAACGTCCATGCCCCTGTTGTCGGGTCGACAGTTAGCTCACCTCTTGGGTCTCCCGATACGACTTCCCACTCATGATCATCGGCGATATTGACCGTATCAACATCGCCATCATCGAATGTTCCCGACAGCTGAGTATTGGTGTTCTCGGTCGCCAGTTGCTGACCAATATCAACAATTTGAGGGGCATCATTGGTACCAACGATAGTGATAGAGATTAGGTGCTCATTAGATTCATTAGTCGCAGCCACACCTGAGTCGTCGGTAGCCACCACACTCACTTGGATAGTCTTAGTTTGACCTTTCGCCAGCGCGTTAATCTCAGCGTTGTTTGGGTCAACTTCAAACGTCCAATTGCCATTACTATCAATTGAGAAATTGCCGAGATCACTATCCTGCTTCACTGAGAAAGAGTGATTATCACCCACATCAACATCAGCAACAGTGACCTGACCGCTTGCCGAACTGCCTGGGTTATCACTGACAGAGCCTGTCACGGCACCAGACAGAGTTGGTCTATCGTTAGATCCAGTCACGGTCACTTCAACCGTTTGCGTCACTTCAGCGCCAAAGCTGTCGGTTGCTCGAATTGTAAATTCTTCTGTGACGGAAACCCCCTCTCCCAGCGCCTGCACGTGTGCAGCGTCATTGTACAGCTCGTAGCTCCAGGTGTTTGTATCTGGGTCGACAACAAATTGACCATAGGTACCATTCAAATTAGCAGCCGTTAGAGTCACAGTATCGTTGGTATCAAGATCATCGAGAACAATATCGTTAGTAACCGATACGACACCCGAACCACCTAAATCATCTTCGGTGACTGCGCCATCAACTGTCGACATCGTTGGTGGTTGGTTCTCGCCTTGAATGTTGATGGTAAGAGTTTGCGTGTCCGTTAAACCGCTAGGATCGGTCACTGTCACTTCCCAACTTTGCGCAATAGATTCATTAGCGGCAAGAGCAATGATGTCACTGTTGTTAGGGTCTACCACATAAGACCATGAACCATCACTGTTAAAGGTGAGAGTGCCGTAATCGGTATTGACGTTACCATCTGGCGTTGCCGCCCAAGTATGTAATCCCTGGTCTTGAGTATCGACATCAGAGACTGTTAGCTGACCAGAAATCGTTTGGTCTGAGTCGTCTGCAACGATGGTTTCTTCAACGTCGGCATCCAATGTCGGTGCATCATTCTGACCGTTAACATTAACAACAATTTCCAAGGTTTGCGGCAGGCCACCGTCATCCACGATGGTTTTACCATATTGGTCAACAGCATAAACCTCGAACACATCTTGGCGAGTTTCACCTTCTTGGAGAGATTGTACCGCTTGACTATCGTTGTCGAGCGTAAACACCCATGTTCCATCTTGGTTTACCGTAATGTCACCGTATGTACCGCTGCCATCGATTAGAGTCCAGGTAATTTGATCGCCCAATCCCAAACTTGGATCGAGAGCGAGTGGTCCCCCCGCATCTTGTGAGGTAATGACGATCGAAGCATCACCCGTCCCCGTTTCCGAAGAATCAGCGTTATCCTCGTTTGCCGTAAACGTCTCTACGATGATCTTTTCATCACCGGGGTTGGGGTTATCGACGTTTTCGGCTGATCCCACAATCTTGATTTTTACTTCTCGAATATCGGTCTTGGATACCAATGGTTCGTTAGGATCTGTATCGCTAACTTTCACAAAGAAGGTATCGAAAACTTCATCCTCAGCAGGAAGTTCCACGCCTTGGTCTAAGACATAAGTCCATTGCCCTGTCGTTTGATCGATTGAAAGGCTTCCATATAACCCCTCTGATGAAGCTGGATCACCCTGCAAATCAACAATTGACCACTCGTGGGTTTCACCAAAATCTGGGTCAAAGACACTTAATAGCCCACTCAAAGAATCTGTTACATCTTCTTTGGCTTCTCCTAGCTCTATCGTGCCATTCTCAAAATCACCTGTGTCAGTTTCAAAGGTAATTTCCGGTTTATCTGCTTTCCCCTCTACAGTCACAGTCACATTGACATAGTTACCATCTTCATCAATGACACGCCAAGTTTCAGTGGCCGTCTGCCCTTCCTCTAGTCCTTGCGTAAGTGGAGAGTCATTATCTAATTGATACGTCCATGTTGCATCGCCATTGTCGTTGCTAGCAACCAAAGTACCATAGACACCACCTGATATAGGTGTAACGGTTAGGTCTCCCACTAATGGCGTTGATGCATCTGCGTCGTCATCGCTATCAGTTAGTGTGTCATCTTCTTTTACGTCTAGCAGCGAGTCATCAACTTTAGTAGTACCGCCAGGTCCACCATTGCCAAAATCATTCTGTCCAACGACGTTAATCACTACTGGATAACGTTCAGAGACACCTCCTTCATTGTCAGTCGCAACGACATAAAACGTTTCCTGCTCAGTTTGACCCGCCGTTAAAGCTTGTGTAGCTGGCAAAGAGTTGTCGATGACATACGTCCATTTACCATTATTATCTACAGTAAAGGTACCATAGGCACCTACTCCCGAGTTCTCGATAGACCAAGCCTTTATTGAGCTGTCATTATCAACGTCCGTAGCGACAAGCTGACCCTCAGCTCGAGTTAAATCGACGCCTAAATTCTCAACCGTACCATCTTCTACGACCGTACCATCAGCATCTCCTGCTACTTCTGGGACATCATTTATTCCCTCGATTGTAATAGTGATGTCTTGGGTGATCGTCGCCCCATTTTGGTCTTGAGCGAGAACTGTGAATACTTCTGTTTGAGTTTCTCCATCGGCAAGGGCTTGTAGCGATTCATTGTTGGGGGTAAATTCCCAATTTCCGTCCTTGTCGATCGAAAGGTCTCCACGAAGTCCGTTGTATGTATTGCGAGCTTGACCATCTAGAACGACAAATTCTGCGAAGTCATCGTTATCCACATCTTCAAGGATGGCACGTCCAGTAATAGTCGTATTATCGTCAGATAAATCGTTAGGAGTATCATTGTCCTCGATGAAGCGTCCTGATACGTCACCGGTAACGGTTGGTGCATCATTTTGCCCTTCGATCCTAATCGTCACGAACTCGGTAGAGGTTTCTCCATGACTATCCGTCACTGTGACTTCGAATGTATCGCTTACTCTCTCGCCCGGTTTTAACGATTTGATATCGTCCAACTTATCCAGCTGATCAAAAGTGAACGTCCATTCACCGCTCGACGACAAAATCAACGAGCCATATTCACCACGCCCACTATTTGCATCGGATATTTCCCACTGATGGGTATCATCCGCATCGACATCCCCTGGTCTCAACTGACCAGTTGAAGTGTAATTTCCTGCTTCGATGGTATCTTCAGAAATCGTACGAGTCTGGGCACCGCGAATATTTGGTGCATCATTTTCACCAATGATTTCGATGTTGATATCTTGAATCGATTCATGGCCAAATTTATCAAGCACTCGAATACGAACGGTGTCATCTAGCGTGTCGCCTTTATCCAAGGAATCAACCGCATTCAGGTTATTGTTGAGTACGTACTGCCAGGTACCTGTTGACTCATCGATACTAAAGGTACCGTATTGTCCTTCATCTAGAACGCTCCAAGAGACAACTTCACTCAGATCGGGGTCACCTGCACCAATCACATTATTATCAAGGTCGTTTTGAGTTGGCACCCCTGCGATAATAGTACCTGAGAGCACATCACCATCTTCGATAACATTGTATTCCGGCTTAACAGCGATTTCGGGATCAGTGTTAGTACCTGCAACCGTCACCGTGACAGTGATAGTGTCCGTTAATCCACCTTCATCGGTAACGACAATATCGAAGGTATCAGTGCGAGACTCTCCTGGCGGGATCTCACGCGTGGCATCCCAGTCACTTTGCAACTGATACGTCCATTTGCCGTTGTCATCAACCGACATATAGCCGTAGGTACCCGTTGCTTGTCCGGTACCAGAATCCTCATTTTCAACCGCCCAGGTATGAGAGTCGGTTGTATCAACATCACTTACCGACAAGTCACCCGTGGCTGTTGAACGACCCGTAGACGCTTCAATCACGCTGCCCGACGTCTCACCTTTGACCTCTGGCGCATCGTTGGTGCCTTTGATTGTCACGGTGATCGTTTGAGTCGCAGTGTTATCGCTCGCTCCAGAGTCATCTCTCACTGTGACCGTGAAGGTGTCTGTCAGCGTCTCGGCGTCGATGCCTTTAAGCCCTTGTACGGTTGGGTTACTGTTGTTGAGGGTATACACCCACTCACCCGTTTGTGGATCTATGGATATGCTGCCGTATTGACCTTTGGTTGAATTGATAAACCAGGTGTGGTCATCACCAATATCGACATCTCCGTCTGTCAAAGTACCGGTAGCAGTAATTGGATTGGCCGTGTCATTATCAGGATGGGCATCTTCGGTTACTTCACCACTCAATGTACCGCCAATCACTGGGCGATCATTGTCACCATTGACGGTAATCGTGATCGTTTTTGTGCTCACGGCATTGTATTTATCAGTCACGCTTACTGAGAAGGTTTCTGTCACGACACTATCGTGCGCTAATCCATCCACCGATGCCTTTTGACCATCGCTCACGCCAAGAGTATACAACCATTCACCCGTCGCTGGGTCTAGTGTTAATGTACCGTAAGTTCCCACCCCAGCATTTGAATCATTGATTACCCATGACTCTGTTTCATTTTCATCAGGATCTTGGGTACTAAGATCGGCACCAACAGTTTGTTCATAGCCATCAACCTCATATAAGATACCCGTTCTAGTACCCCCGATATCTGGCGCATCATTAGTGCCTATGACATCAATGCGAACCTCAAACACTTTAGTTGCAGTGCCATCTGTGACTTCAACTTCAAAGATCTTTTCGCCACCAGTTTGTCCGGCTTCGTACCTTACTCCCTGCTCTAGATGGTCAGACAGAGATTGGTCTAGGGTGTACGTCCATTTACCGTTTTGGTCAATCGATAGTGAACCAAGGTTACCTTGAGGATCGACGACTCTGTATTGGAAAGTATCATTAATATCAATGTCGTCGACATCGATGACACCGCTTTCTGTCACATCTAGATCTTCGACTAGAGTTGCACTGTCATCACCGCTGAGCACCAACGCATCGTTGGTGCCAGTCACATCTATGGTGACATTTTGAGTACGCGTTCCGCCATTCCCGTCATCAACCTGAACCGTAAACGTCTCTGTGACTAGTTGATCTTGACTTAGAGAATCCGCTTTAGCGTTATCTAACGTATATTCCCAAGTGCCTGTTGTCGCATTAATCGTAAACGAACCATATTGCCCTTCAGAGGAACCTACAACAGACCAAGTATGCACATCAGTGACGTCTACATCTCTAGGATTAAGATCCCCTGTTGCAGTCACAGTGCTGTCATCACCCTCTGCATTTTCAGTCACATCTCCCGTTCTATCACCTCGGATTCGAGGTCTATCATTAGTACCTGTAATCGTGATAGTGATGGTTTCAAACGAAGTGCCATCGACAGAGTAAACTCTAAATGACTCTTGCATCGTTTCATCAAGACCCAGCTGCTGAATTGCGCGTTCGCGCGTGTTCACTTCGTAGTCCCAATCACCCTGAGCATTGATAGTAAGGGTTCCAAGCGGCGAGCCTTGAGGTTCAACCGTTGTGTTGAATAAGCTTTCTCCCGTATCGACGTCATCAACGCGAAGTGAGCCTTCACTTTTTATGTATCGTACGCCATCTTCTCGAATCACATTCCTGTCTTCGATAACATCACCAGTATTGGTCCCGGAGATAGTTGGCTGGTCATTGGTACCGTTAATCGTTACCGTTAATGTCTGGCTTATGTAGGCGTCTCGGTCATCAATAATAAATGCATCAATATCAACGGTTGTAGATTCACCTTCACGTAATGCTTGGGTCGCGGGTTTGGTATTATCTAGAGTAAATGTCCAGCTGCCATCGGCGTTGATGTTGAACGTACCGTAATCGTTTTCGACACTTGTACTCGTGTTGTCAGAATCAAACGCGAAGTTAAGATCGGCGTTATCCGCTAAATCATAATCCGCGGCATTTATTTGACCTTCGGCTAATTGATCTCCCGCTTCATTGAAACCCGATTCTGTTACGGAGTCAGTGAAGATACCGCCTGTTGTCAGGTACGGTTTATCATTCGTGCCTTCCACCGTAATGGTCACGGTTCGCGTCGCGGTCACGTTTTGATCGTCGGTCACCACCACATCGAAGGTGACCGTTGCGCTCTCACCTTCTTCCAGCGCTTGCGTCGCTCCAGCGCCGTTGTCGAGCTCAAACGTCCACAGACCATTTTGGTCGATGGATACCGTGCCGTATGGGTTCGCATCGTTTTCAATGCTGTAATCCAGCACGTCACCTTCGGCGAGGTCGACATCGCTCGCGAAAATCTGACCATCGATAGTCGGCGTGCCCGCAACCGTATCGCCCGCGTCTTCATGGCCCGCTTCCACCACGGTGCCTGTGATTTCACTGGTATTCGCAATCACAGGCGCATCATTGGTACCGTTGATGGTGACCGTCAGGTTTTGACTGATGTACGCGTCGCGGTCATCGATGATGTAGGCGTTGATGTCAACGGTGACAGACTCGCCCGTTTCCAGCGCTTGCGTGGCGGGTTTAGTGTTATCTAATGTGAAGGTCCAACTGCCATCGGCGTTGATGTTGAACGTACCGTAATCGTTCTCGACGCTGGTCGTGGTGTTACTTGAGTCAAACGCAAAGTTTAGGTCGGTGTTATCCGCTAAATCGTAATCCGCGGCATTGATTTGACCTTCGGCTAATTGATCTCCCGCTTCATTAAAACCAGACTCAGTGACCGAGTCCGTGAAGATACCGCCCGTGGTGAGATACGGTTTATCGTTGGTCCCTTCCACTGTGATAGTCACGGTTTGTGTCGCGGTGACGTTTTGATCGTCGGTCACCACCACATCGAAGGTGACCTCAACGCTGTCGCCCTCTTCTAGTGCTTGCGTCGCCGCCGAAGTGTTATCCAGCTCAAACGTCCACAGACCGTTTTGATCGATGGATACACTACCGTAAGGGTTCGAGTCGTTTACAACGCTGTAATCGAGGACGTCACCTTCAGCTAGGTCGACATCGCTCGCGAAGATTTGACCATCGATAGTAGGCGTGCCTGCAACGGTGTCACCGTCGTCCTCATGGCCCGCTTCAACCACGGTGCCGGTGATTTCACTGGTATTAGCAATCACTGGCGCATCGTTGGTGCCATTGATGGTCACGATCAGGTTTTGACTGATGTATGCGTCGCGGTCATCGATGATGTAGGCGTTGATATCGACGGTAACGGATTCACCCGCTTCCAGCGCTTGCGTCGCTGGTTTGGTGTTATCGAGCGTGAAGGTCCAACTACCATCAGCGTTGATGTTGAACGTACCGTAAGCATTCTCGACGCTGGTCGTGGTGTTGCCAGAATCAAACGCGAAGCTCAGTTGCTGACCATCGGCTAAATCGTAATCTGCAGAATTAATTTGACCTTCGGCTAATTGCTCTCCCGCTTGATTGAAACCAGATTCAGTGACCGAGTCAGCAAAGATACCGCCTGTTGTCAGGTACGGTTTGTCGTTGGTACCTTGCACTGTGATGGTCACGGTTTGCGTGGCTGTCACGTTTTGATCATCAGTCACCACCACATCGAAGGTCACCGTTGCGCTCTCGCCCTCTTCTAGCGCTTGTGTGGCTGCAGCGCCGTTATCCAACTCAAACGTCCACAAACCGTTTTGGTTAATGGAAACCGTGCCGTATGGGTTCGCATCGTTTTCGATACTGTAATCAAGGACGTCACCCTCGGCGAGATCGACATCGCTCGCGAAAATTTGACCATCGATGATAGGCGTACCTACCACGGTATCGCCCGCATCCTCATGGCCCGCTTCAACCACAGTACCGGCAATTTCACTGGTATTAGCAATCACAGGGGCATCGTTAGTGCCGTTGATGGTGACCGTCAGGTTTTGACTGATGTACGCGTCGCGGTCATCGATGATGTAGGCGTTGATGTCCACGGTGACAGACTCACCCGCTTCGAGCGCTTGCGTGGATGGTTTGGTGTTGTCGAGCGTGAAGGTCCAGCTGCCATCGGCGTTGATGTTAAACGTACCGTAAGCGTTCTCAACACTGGTCGTGGTGTTGCCAGAGTCAAACGCGAAGCTCAGTTGCTGACCATCCGCGAGGTCGTAATCCGCGGCATTAATTTGACCTTCCGCTAATTGGTCGCCGATTTCATTGAAACCCGATTCCGTGACCGAATCAGTAAAGATACCGCCCGTGGTGAGGTACGGTTTATCATTGGTGCCTTCCACTGTGATGGTCACGGTTTGCGTGGCTGTCACGTTTTGATCGTCGGTCACCACCACATCGAAGGTCACCGTCGCGCTCTCACCTTCTTCCAGTGCTTGCGTGGCCGCAGCGCCGTTATCCAGCTCAAACGTCCATAGACCGTTTTGGTCAATGGATACACTGCCATAAGGGTTCGAGTCGTTTAAAACGCTGTAATCAAGGACGTCACCTTCAGCTAGGTCGACATCGCTCGCGAAGATTTGACCATCAATAGTAGGCGTACCTGCAACGGTATCGCCTGCGTCCTCATGCCCCGCTTCAACCACAGTACCGGTAATTTCACTGGTATTCGCAATCACAGGTGCATCGTTGGTGCCGTTGATGGTGACCGTCAGGTTTTGACTGATGTACGCGTCGCGGTCATCGATGATGTAGGCATTGATGCCGACCGTGACGGACTCGCCAGCTTCCAACGCTTGCGTCGCGGGTTTGGTGTTATCTAATGTGAAGGTCCAACTGCCATCGGCATTGATGTTGAACGTACCGTAAGCGTTCTCAACGCTGGTCGTCGTGTTACTTGAGTCAAACGCAAAGTTTAGGTCGGCGTTATCCGCTAAATCGTAATCCGCCGCATTGATTTGACCTTCAGCTAATTGGTCTCCGGCTTCATTGAAACCAGCCTCGGTCACTGAGTCAGCGAAGATGCCGCCTGTTGTCAGATACGGTTTATCATTCGTGCCTTCCACTGTGATGGTCACGGTTTGCGTGGCTGTCACGTTTTGATCGTCGGTGACCACCACATCGAAGGTCACCGTCGCGCTCTCACCTTCTTCCAGTGCTTGCGTGGCCGCAGCGCCGTTATCCAGCTCAAACGTCCATAGACCGTTTTGGTCAATGGATACACTGCCATAAGGGTTCGAGTCGTTTAAAACGCTGTAATCAAGGACGTCACCTTCAGCTAGGTCGACATCGCTAGCGAAGATTTGACCATCAATAGTAGGCGTACCTGCAACGGTATCGCCTGCGTCCTCATGCCCCGCTTCAACCACAGTACCGGTAATTTCACTGGTATTCGCAATCACAGGTGCATCGTTGGTGCCGTTGATGGTGACCGTCAGGTTTTGACTGATGTACGCGTCGCGGTCATCGATGATGTAGGCATTGATGCCGACCGTGACGGACTCGCCAGCTTCCAACGCTTGCGTCGCGGGTTTGGTGTTATCTAATGTGAAGGTCCAACTGCCATCGGCATTGATGTTGAACGTACCGTAAGCATTCTCAACGCTGGTCGTCGTGTTACTTGAGTCAAACGCAAAGTTTAGGTCGGCGTTATCCGCTAAATCGTAATCCGCCGCATTGATTTGACCTTCAGCTAATTGGTCTCCGGCTTCATTGAAACCAGCCTCGGTCACTGAGTCAGCGAAGATGCCGCCTGTTGTCAGATACGGTTTATCATTCGTGCCTTCCACTGTGATGGTCACGGTTTGTGTCGCGGTCACGTTTTGATCGTCGGTCACCACCACATCGAAGGTGACCGTCGCGCTCTCACCTTCTTCCAATGCTTGCGTGGCCGCAGCGCCGTTATCAAGCTCGAATGTCCACAAACCGTTTTGGTCAATAGATACCGTGCCGTATGGGTTCGAATCATTTTCAATGCTGTAATCGAGCACGTCCCCCTCGGCGAGGTCGACATCGCTAGCGAAGATTTGACCATCGATAGTAGACGTACCGGCAACGGTATCGCCTGCGTCCTCATGCCCCGCTTCAACCACAGTACCGGTAATTTCACTGGTATTCGCAATCACAGGGGCATCATTGGTGCCGTTGATGGTGACCGTCAGGTTTTGACTGATGTACGCGTCGCGGTCATCGATGATGTAGGCGTTGATGTCAACGGTGACAGACTCGCCCGCTTCCAACGCTTGCGTGGCGGGTTTGGTGTTATCTAATGTGAAGGTCCAGCTGCCATCGGCGTTGATGTTGAACGTACCGTAGTCGTTCTCGACACTGGTCATGGCGTTGCCGGAATCAAACGCGAAGCTCAGCGCTGCGTTATCCGCTAAATCGTAATCCGCGGCATTGATTTGGCCTTCGGCTAATTGGTCTCCGGTTTCATTGAAACCAGCCTCGGTCACTGAGTCAGCGAAGATACCGCCCGTGGTGAGATACGGTTTATCATTGGTCCCTTCCACTGTGATAGTCACGGTTTGTGTCGCGGTGACGTTTTGATCGTCGGTCACCACCACATCGAAGGTGACCGTCGCGCTCTCACCCTCTTCCAGTGCTTGCGTCGCCGCTGCGCCGTTATCTAGCTCAAACGTCCACAGACCATTTTGATCGATGGATACACTGCCGTATGGGTTCGAGTCGTTCACAACGCTGTAATCGAGGACGTCACCGTCGGCGAGGTCGACATCGCTCGCGAAGATTTGACCATCGATAGTAGGCGTACCTGCAACGGTATCGCCTGCGTCTTCATGACCTGCTTCAGTGACCGTGCCCACTATCTCACTGGTGTCGGCAATCACTGGCGCATCGTTGGTGCCGTTGATGGTCACT
The DNA here is from genome assembly GCF_021441885.1 of Vibrio maritimus. NCBI lineage: Bacteria > Pseudomonadati > Pseudomonadota > Gammaproteobacteria > Vibrionales > Vibrionaceae > Vibrio > Vibrio maritimus. Next base: position 918,855 of record NZ_CP090439.1, on the reverse strand, counting down.
GTCAGGTTTTGACTGATGTACGCATCGCGGTCATCGATGATGTAGGCATTGATGTCGACGGTGACTGACTCGCCAGCTTCCAGCGCTTGCGTCGCTGGTTTGGTGTTATCAAGCGTGAAGCTCCAACTGCCATCGGCGTTGATGTTGAACGTACCGTAGTCATTCTCAACGCTGGTCGTGGTGTTGCCGGAATCAAACGCGAAGCTCAGCGCTGCGTTATCCGCTAAATCGTAATCCGCGGCATTTATTTGACCTTCGGCTAACTGGTCGCCCGCTTCATTGAAGCCAGACTCAGTGACCGAGTCAGCGAAGATACCGCCGGTGGTCAGATACGGTTTATCGTTGGTGCCTTCCAACGTGATGGTCACGGTTTGTGTCGCGGTGACGTTTTGATCGTCGGTCACCACCACATCGAAGGTCACCGTCGCGCTCTCACCCTCTTCTAGGGCTTGCGTCGCTACAGCGCCGTTATCCAGCTCAAATGTCCAAAGACCATTTTGGTCAATGGATACCGTGCCGTATGGGTTCGCATCGTTTTCAATGCTGTAATCGAGCATGTCCCCCTCGGCGAGGTCGACATCGCTCGCGAAAATCTGACCATCGATAATTGGCGTACCTGCAACGGTATCGCCTGCGTCCTCATGACCTGCTTCAGTGACCGTGCCCACGATCTCACTGGTGTCGGCAATCACAGGCGCATCGTTGGTGCCGTTGATGGTCACAGTCAGGTTTTGACTGATGTACGCGTCGCGGTCATCGATGATGTAGGCATTGATGTCGACGGTGACGGATTCACCCGCTTCCAGCGCTTGCGTGGCCGGTTTGGTGTTATCGAGTGTGAAGGTCCAGCTGCCGTCAGAGTTAATGTTGAACGTCCCGTACGCGTTTTCAACGCTGGTCGTAGTATTGCCAGAGTCAAACGCAAAGCTCAGCGCTGCATTATCCGCTAAATCGTAATCCGCGGCATTTATTTGACCTTCGGCTAATTGGTCTCCGGCTTCATTGAAGCCCGACTCTGTCACCGAGTCAGCGAAGATGCCGCCTGTTGTCAGGTACGGTTTATCGTTGGTGCCTTCCACCGTGATGGTCACGGTTTGCGTCGCGGTGACGTTTTGATCGTCGGTCACAACCACATCGAAGGTAACTGTCGCGCTCTCGCCCTCTTCCAATGCTTGTGTTGCCGCAGCGCCGTTATCCAGCTCAAATGTCCACAGACCGTTTTGGTCAATAGATACGCTGCCATAAGGGTTCGCATCGTTTTCAATGCTGTAATCGAGCACGTCCCCCTCGGCGAGGTCGACATCGCTCGCGAAAATCTGACCATCGATAATTGGCGTACCTGCAACGGTATCGCCTGCGTCCTCATGACCTGCTTCAGTGACCGTGCCCACGATCTCACTGGTGTCGGCAATCACAGGCGCATCGTTGGTGCCGTTGATGGTCACAGTCAGGTTTTGACTGATGTACGCGTCGCGGTCATCGATGATGTAGGCATTGATGTCGACGGTGACGGATTCACCCGCTTCCAGCGCTTGCGTGGCCGGCTTGGTGTTATCGAGTGTGAAGGTCCAGCTGCCGTCAGCGTTAATGTTGAACGTCCCGTACGCGTTTTCAACGCTGGTCGTAGTATTGCCAGAGTCAAACGCAAAGCTCAGCGCTGCATTATCCGCTAAATCGTAATCCGCGGCATTTATTTGACCTTCGGCTAACTGATCCCCAGACTCGCTATGTCCTATTTCCCTGACAGAATCAACAACCGTACTTCCCTCAGTTAAGTAAGGTTTGTCATTGGTTCCTTGGATAGTAATGGTCACTTCTTTCGTTGAAGATAAGTGCTTATCATCAGTGACTACAACATCAAACGTAACCGTCGCAGTTTCGCCTTCTTCTAGCTTTTGCGTCGCATCAGCGTCATTAGCAAGCTCGAACGTCCAGAGTCCATTTTGATCAATGGAAACAGAGCCGTAAGGGTTCGAATCATTCGCTACACTGAAGTCCAACACTTCACCGTCAGCAAGATCGACATCACTCGTCACTAGCTGTCCACTAATCGCTGAAGTACCATCTACGACAGCTCCAGCATCTAAATGTCCAGCTTCAACAACCGTGCCAGCTAATTCACTGCTATCGGCAATAACAGGAGCGTCGTTGGTGCCGTTTATCGTAATTACAATGTCAAACGATGTGCCATCTGCAGATAGTACGGTGAAGGTTTCAGTCGCCGTATCTCCAGTCGACAAATACTCTACTGCCGAATTCGCGATGTCATAGGTCCAAGAGCCATCTTCTAGTAACGTGAGTGTGCCTACCGCACCGTTTTCTCCACCTGCCACAGTACTGACCGAGGTAAACGTTGTGGGATCAGTCTGGAACACTTCCTCATCAGCACCATCAACATCATCAATGGTAAGCTTTCCGCTATCTGACAGAATGGTAAGCGTATCGTCTTCTGTGACGGTACCTTCATCATTAGAGCCCGCGATTAAAACAGGTACATCGTTCGTCCCTACGATATCCACCGTTATGGTGTGCTCGGTGCCATCTACTGTTTTGACCGTAAAGGTTTGCTTGACGGTTTCTCCAGCACCTAAAGCTTGAACTTGAGCATCCTCGTTGGGAATCGTGAAGACCCAATTGCCCACTTCGTCAATCGTCAGTTCTCCATTGGTAAAGTTTCCATCACCAACAACAACCTCGGATTGAAACTTAGACTCACCATCATCTACATCACTGACGGTAAGCGTATCCTCCACAGTTAACTGATTTGTATCGGCGTCAATATCATCAATATTGTCTTCTGTTAACTGACCAAAAGATGTACCCACAATAGATGGAGCATCGTTAGTACCCACAATGGTAATGGTGAGTGTTTCGGTGTTTTCAGCACCAAACTCATCCCGAACAATAACCTGATAAGTTATATCTACTGTGTCACCGGCGTTGAGAGCTTGCGTTGTGGCTGAGTTATTATCCAGCTCAAATGTCCACTCACCATTTGGCTTTAGAACAAATTGACCATAGTCACTGGCACCGTCTTCAACATAGAATGTTAGCGTTGCATCCGCATCTACGTCCTCACCGACGAGTGTTCCTGACGCTGAAGGAGTACCATCAACATTTTTTCCCGACTCCACAACGGTGCCCGATAGCTCACTAGATGAAGCGATCGTTGGTTGATCATTGGTACCAAAGATTTCAACGATAATTGGCTGGATGACGAAAGCACCTGTCTCATCTGCAACTTTCACGTTAAAAACAGCTTCGACTGTTTGTCCCTCTTTAAGCGCTTGAGATTCCGTCGAAGTATTGTCCAACGTAAAGCGCCAAACACCAGTAGACTCCTCAACGGCAAACGTTCCATAAGGGCTGGTGTCTGATGTCGTAAAGCTTAACGTTCCGTCGCTATCTGAAGCCCTAATGATTCCCGTGTCGGTATCTTTACCAGGAACCACCGTGCCGTCATCTCGATTACCTGCCTCACTCACAGCACCTGTAGTACCGCGCGGGTCTTTAATCTCAGGCGTGTCGTTAGTACCAATTATCGTAATCGACACAACCTCTTCGCTTTTGGCTCCAAACTCGTCCGTCACTGATACCGTGTAGTTAATGGTCTTGGATTCACCATCGGCAAGCGCTTGAGTCACAGAAGCATCGTTGTCTAAGTCAAACTGCCACTTGCCGTTCTCATCGATAGAGAAAAAGCCGTACTCAGTTTGCGCAGACTCTACTTGGAAGGTCAGACTAGCGTCATCGTCGACATCGGTAACAGACAAAGTACCTAAAGCGATGTTGTCACTGCCAATACCGTCACCTTGCTCTGTAACGGTTCCGGCCGCATCACCACCAGCGTCAAACGTAGGTAGATCGTTAGTACCATTTATCGTCAGCGTTAACGTCTCTGTTACCACCGCACCTTTATCATCGGTAACGGTTATCTCGAACGACGTTTCAACTGACTCTCCCTCTTTCAGGCTTTGCGTTGCTGAAGAGCGGTTATCAAGAGTGAAGACCCATTCACCTGTCTGTGGGTCGACGCTCAATTGTCCGTATTCATTGGTATCGGCCTGAACGCCGTAAGTAAGAACTGAGTCCGTATCATTGTCTTGAGCGACAATTGTGCCTGTCGCAGTATTTACGCCCTCTACGACTTGACCATCATCTAGATTCCCCGCCTCGACTAGGGTTCCATCGCCTACATCGTCGATAACCGGAATATCATTAACAGGGTTGATGGTAAGGAGAACACCACCTTCTTGAACCGAGTTTTCCTGCCCTTGCCCATCATCCGCAGAATAGGTGAACTGACCCGCATCATCGCCGAGAGTGTATTCTTCAGGGGCATCGAACTGCAGGCTTTCAAACTCTTGTTGTGTAAGGGTTTGACCAAGGATAACGGGCGTACCGTCTGCAAGAGTAATTTGTCCTAGGACTGGGAGTTCTGTAATGGTGACAATAACCGAGTTACCGTCAGCATCACTGGGAAAGGTTAGCCCCAGTTCACCGTCGGTCGACTCCTCATCAAAAGTGCGAGCATCAAAGACCGTAACTGGCGCAGAGTTAATGAAGATATCAACGAGCGTGTTTGTCTGAGTTGGAGAGAGCGCCTGTCTATCGAGACCGATAGTTTCAAAAAGCGTTTCCGCTAAAATTTGTACCTGCGTTGCTTCTACCGTCGCTGCATCGGTAATACTTGAGCTCAACTCACCACCAGCAGCGGTAGCCTGGTCTTCATTTTGAGTCGGGTCTTCACCTGCCTCAATCTGAGCAATGATGTCAGCCGCGTCCTGGTCATCACCGAACGCCAGGGACAAGCTTGAATCGTCGCCACTTTGTTCACCGAAGCTTTGTTCGCCGAAGTTTTGTGCAAACAAAGCTTCTCTAAGCTCTACATCTGGAACTAAGTTATCGGGTGATAGCTCCACATCTCCGGGACGGGCTTCAATACCTTCTGGCAATAAAACTATTTTCCCATTCTTATCAAGAACTAACGTACCCGATATTTCTACCAGCCCCAATAATGCAGCAACATTCATGGCGAACTCCTCAACAACCGTCGCTTTTGGACACAAGCAATACGTAACCAATCACTACAGCAACTTATTGTTTAATCGAAATTTTCGTTTAATTTTAGTGTAGGACTGTTAAATCACATTTCTAATTTATATACATCATTTCTTAACAAAAAAACTCAGATATATAAACACTTAGCCACCAGAGATTGCGCTAATTCTCAAAAAAGAAATACGTACTTCTCTGGCGGTACACATGGGCTGAAAGAGTCTGTGACGGGAGCGTTTATATCAACGCAGGATAGGTAATGGTTTGTCTAATTGCGTCAAAGTGTGTCAAGAAGGTCAGGGTTAACACCAAAGCCGGTTTTATGTTCTTCTATGACGACTTCACTGCGAGTCTGAATAACTCCTGGAAGCGTGCCTAGCTTGGTCGACATAAAGGATTGATAAGATTTCATATCTTTGGTGCGGACTTTGATCATAGTATCGAAGTCACCCGATAAGGAATAACACTCTTCTATTTCCGGCATAAGCTCAACAGCTTTAGCAAACTTTTCAAAAATGGAGAAACTCGTCTGATCCAGACGGATATGAATAAAGACCTGAACATCCAAGTTCAACTTTTCTGGGTTGAGCTCAGCATGGTAACCAAGAATGAACCCCTCTTTCTCAAGCCGTTTAACGCGATCAGAACATGGAGACGTCGTAAGGTTGACGAGCTTGGCCAACTCGACAATAGGCATACGACCTTTACGGCTGAGTATTCGAAGGATTTCCAAATCGATTTTATCTAAAGCAAGCGAAGCCATTGATTTAACTCAAGTGAATTGGAGATTTCACGATTGTAAATCAAAGGTTATGCCTGTAAATAGATGTGAGATCACAAAGTTGTGACAAATCCCACTAATCGACAACAGTTTACAGTGTGAATCTATGCCAGATTCGTTTGACCAGTGATAACTGGTTTTACGGACTCTTGGTTCTGAGTATTGCAAACTCGGCAATACAGTTGGCGTTCTAACTTGTAGTAACCACTACCGTTAACCAGTTGAGACATAAGCATTTGGAAGCTTTGAAGCGCGGATGAACTGTCGTTATGACTGCGGCGCATGACTGCTTTATGGGCGGTATCTTTCTTGCACGCTGCGCAGTAGTTAGTCGGCATGTGAGGTGTCTCCATTTGCATCTGATCGTTTCGTGACCATATTGTGTTGAAAGTGGGTCGAATTACAAAACGATCATGCCAAAAAATGTGGTTGGTATTCCAAAATAACGTCATTATTTTGCGAAAATTTGATCAAGATTTCGAAATTAACTTACAAATAACTCGATAAAGACGATGAATACCGAACTCGTCCGCAAAAATCACAAAAATGGCGTCAAAATGCGAGAAGCGGGTTCAAAATTCACATCCTAGTAACGTAAAAAAGCCTGCAATAAGTGCAGGCTTTTCGTCATATCCACTGTAATTTCAGTTATTTCGCAGGTTTTACCTTAAAGAAAATAGCAAACAATACAGGGACTACTATGAGTGTTAGTACTGTTGCAAAGCCAAGGCCAGCCATTATCGTGATCGCCATTGATCCGAAGAACGCATCAAACACTAACGGAATCATACCTAAGATAGTGGTCAGTGCTGCCATACTCACTGGGCGCACACGGCTCACCGCACTATCAACGATAGCTAGATACGGATCTTTACCACTTTCTAGCTCAAGGTTTATCTGATCCATCAGGACAATCCCGTTTTTCAAGATCATACCGCTCAAGCTCAGTAGTCCGAGCAACGCCGTGAAACTAAATGGCATGTTCGATAATAAAAGACCAAATGCAACGCCAATAATAGACAGTGGCACAGTCAACCAAATCACCAGCGGCTTTTTGAACGAGTTGAACAGCAACATCGTAATGATAAACATCAGTAAGTAGCCCATAGGCAACGATTTAAACATCGCTTCCTGTGCATCTTTAGACGATTCATACTCGCCGCCCCATTCGATCGTGTAGCCAGTAGGCAAAGGCAATGATTCTACCTGTGGCTTAACACGAGCGAACAAACTCGCTGCCGTCTCATCTCCAAGTACATCATGGTCAGCCAACACGGTTAACGTGCGTTTTCTGTCACGACGCTGAATGATTGGCTCTTGCCACTCAAGCGTCACATCATCAATCACCTGCTCTACCGGCACATACGTCTGCAGCATCGGGCTCCAGATAGAGATGTTCTGCAGTGATGCGTAATCGACACGCTCAGCTTCCGTTAGACGAGTGACGATAGGGAGCATTTGTGTCCCATCGCGGAACACACCAATCGTATTACCGCCAAAGGCTAGCTGCAGTGTGCTCGACAGATCTTCTTTAGAGATACCTAAGCGACGTGCCTTCGACTCATTGAACTGAGGAACCAACTGCTTCGTGCGCTCGCGCCAGTCGTGACGAACATTTCGTGAACCAGGATCTGCGAGCAAAATGTCTTCTACTTGCACCGCGATATCACGCAGTACTTGCGGATCAGGTCCCACAATACGCGCTTCTATCTTAGATGCCGGTGACGGGCCAAACTCCATTAGCCTCAACTGGAATGTTGGCGCAGCAAATTCATGTGCAAGTTCAGAATCCAGCTTGTGTAGCAGCTCAAACATGTTGTCTCGGCTCGTAGTACGAACCTGCAGTTGCGCGTAGCCCTCATAGCTCTTCTCTGGCTGGTAAGTCAGCATGAATCGTTGCAAACCCTGACCTACCGAGGTCGATACGAACTCTACATTGTCTTGCGACTGAATATACTCTTCTACTTTCTCTGTTTGTTTCAGGGTCTGACGGATATCCGTGCCTTCAGGCATCCACATATCCACGAAGAACATTGGCGTATTCGATGGTGGGAAGAACGACTGCTTCACCAAACCAAATGCCATCACAGCCGAAACCAACAACGCAATCATACCCGCGACCGTCAACCAGCGAAGCTTAAGAGCCAACTCCAGCGACCAGCGGAACACCGTAAACAACACGCCTTTATATGGGTCAGCATTGTCTGCTTGTTCATTCTTGTCCGACTCTTTGAGCAGCAAGTCTGCTAAGAATGGAGTCAGTGTCAGCGCCGTAATCCAACTTAGGAACAGCGAGTAACAAAGCACCCAAAATAGAGAACCCATAAACTCACCCGTCGCATCTTGCGAAAGACCGATAGGTGCAAACGCAGTAATCGCGATCACTGTTGCGCCGAGCAATGGCCACTGAGTCTGCTTAGCAATACTCATCGCTGCCTGCTTCTTGGTTTGACCTTGTTTTAATCCAACCAAAATACCTTCAACAATGACAATGGCGTTATCCACCAGCATGCCCAGAGCAATGATTAGCGCGCCTAAGGAAATACGATGAAGCTCAATATTGTTGATACTCATCATGATGAAGGTACCAAACACGGTGAGTAGCAATACTGCACCAATAATAATGCCGCTGCGCATACCCATGGTAAACAGCAGCACCACGATAACGATGCCCACCGCCTGAGCTAAGCTCACAACAAAGTCTTGAACTGACTTATCAACTTCCGCGGACTGGTTATAGAAATAATCAAGATGAATACCCGCTGGTTTGATGCTTTCTAAAGCTTGTAGCTCAGCATCAAGCGCTTTACCTACCTCAACCACGTTCACGCCAGAGCCGAACGAAATCGCTAGGTTAATCGCAGGCTTACCATTAAAGGTGATCACATTGGATGGCTTCTCTTGAATACCCTTAGAGATATCAGCCACATCTTTCAGACGAATCAAGTTACCTGTGTCGCGACCATGAATAATTAGGTTTTCCAATGACTCAACAGAGTCCAAGCTGCCATTAGGACGAATTGCCAAGCTTTCGCCGTTGATCATGATTTCACCGGCAGATTGGACGCTGTTTTGTTGATTCAGCAGTCCCATCACGGTGTTCATGTCTAGGTTGAGAGCTGAGAGACGCTCCAATGATAGCTCGACAAATAGCATCTCTTGTTGATTGCCAGAAATATCGACTTTACCTACGCCATCGACCAACTCTAACTCTCGGCTAAGGTAATCCGCGTAGCGCTTTAGCTCGACATAGTCATAGCCATCACCCGTCACCATGATCATCACACCAAACACATCACCAAAATCATCGATGATTTGAATTGAGTTAACACCGGCAGGCAGATTTGGACGCAGGTCATTGATCTTACGACGCATCTCATCCCAGATTTGCGGAAGCTCGTCTGGGCCATAATCCATCTCCATACTCACCATAATCTGAGAAAGACCGGCAGAGGATGTGGATTTGATGTTGTCGATATAAGGAAGCTTACGGATCTCTTTTTCTAGCGGATACGTCAGTTCTTCCTCAACCTCGGTTGACGTTGCACCCGAATAGGTAGAGATAACCATGGCATCTTTGATGGTAAACGCAGGGTCTTCTAGACGCCCTAAGTCGTTAAACGATTGAATACCACCGATTGCTAAGATAACTAGAAACAGCCAGCTTATGACGCGGTTTTTAATTGAATACTCGGTAAGACTCATTATTTATTGTTCTCCATGAGCGCTACTGCTTCACCGTCTCTCAGTTTTCTTAAACTAGAGCTAATCAAAATGTCACCTTGGCTCACGCCAGAATCGACAATCACACCGAAGCTGTTGACTTGGTCAACACGCACTGGCGTTTTTGTTGCTACGCCTTCTTCATGTTTCCACACAAAAAATTCGCTCGGCTGGTTGCCTGCTTCTAGCACTGTCATTGGCAATTGATAACCTTGAATTGTGCTTAGTCCGGCAGCCACCATATCAACGTGCACAGACACGCTCGTACCCGGCAAGATTTTGGCACCTGGCTGCGGCATCTGAAGCCAAAGCTCGTAGGCACGGCTCACTGCATCGGGCTCGCTAGAGTGCTCTAGATACTCCATGGTGTAGCTTTTATCCTGACCAGAGAAGAAAGCTCTTGGTTCATAAGCATCTCGCTGTGCTTGTGGCGTAATAGAGGCCAGAATATGATCGGAGAGACTGATCTTCACATAGACCTTGTCATCTTGATAAATCGAGACCACAGTTTCACCTGGACCAACATTCTCAAAACGCTCTTTGTCCACTTCAGCGACGACGCCAGCAAATGGCGCTTTCAAACTGGTGTATTGAATCTGATGCTGAATATTCTGATATTGCGCTTTAGTAAGCTGTCGGTTAGAGGTCAGCTCATCTAGCTCAGAGCTCGAGATCATTTCGCGAGAGTAGAGCTCGGCACCACGGCGTAACTGCTTAGTCGCCAACTCATACTGAGCTAGTGCATCACGATATTGCTGCTGGAGCTTTTTGTCGTCGAGCTTAGCGACCACTTGACCCTTCTTCACCGATTGTCCCGGCTTCACAAGAAGATGAGCAATCTCACCCTGAATTCGAAATGACAGGTTTGTTTGCTCTGCAGTCACCACCTGACCACGAAACTCGCGATACTGCTGCTCAACAGGCTTAGACACTTCAATAGTCTCAACCATCAAAGGTGCTCGTTCACGTTCGGTGATATCCGAGTAGCAGCCCTGAAGCGTGAGAGCTGCCAGTCCGATTGCAATAATTGACTTTTTCACTAGATACCGCCCTCACGTGTCCATAGTTTTACGCGTTGCCCTTCCACTAGATTGGCAGCGCCTGCAACCACAATTTGGTCGCCTTGCTGAAGACCTGCGGTTACCGCACCAACCTCGTTGGTAGAAAGTTGGACTTGATGAATTTGCTGCGTTTCTGGATCAAAGCGCCATACTTTTCCGCTGCTGTCTTGTTGGCTAATCCAAGCGCTTGCTGGTAGTGAGAACGCTCGCTCTTTGGCTTCACTTTGAATATGCACTTGTCCTGACATACCAGACAGAACATTGATGTTTGCAGGCTTAGCAATTGTTACCGCAGCGGCATAGCTGTTGGTATCAAGATCAGGCTGCATCGCAATTTCGCGAAAACGCGCTTCGATTCGTTGGTTGCGATGGCTATCTAAAGTCACAAAGAAATGCTGGTCTTTTAACTGCTCAAGCGTCATCGCCTTCACCTCTGTCACTGGAATCGTGAAGGTAACATCCAAATCTTGGCTGCTAATAAGGTTCAAAATAGGCTGCTTCGCACCAACAACTTCAAAAGGCTTTTGATACGTTAGCGATACCACACCATCAAATGGCGCGATAATTTGGGTATAACCTAGGTCAGCTTTAGCTTGGGCAAGGGATGCCTCAGCGGCTTTAAACTGAGTTTCGTTGCGGTCAAACTCATCGGCACTGATCAGCTTTTTGGCAAAAAGCTGCTTAGCGCGTTTCAGTTGAGATTCCGCCAAATCAAACTCAGCCTGTCTTGCATCCAGCGCGACTTGGTAATCGGTAGGATCGAGCGTTGCCAAAATCTCACCTTTATTAATCGCCTCACCCATCTTTACGTCTATGGATGAAATTTGCCCTGCTACTTGAAAAGAGAGTTGCGCACGGTCTGTTGCATCAACCTGCGCTAGGTAGCTGTTTACAGGAGCAAAATTGAGTTCTGGGACCTCCACCACTTTAACAGGCTTAATCACTGGCTCATTGATTTCTGATTGTGCTTGGTTGCACCCAGACAGACCAAAGGCCGCCAAAACGGGGAGCACCAGCATGCTGGTTTTTTTGAATAGACGATGGGTTTTCATAATATTTATCCCAAATTATATTTTACGGGTGTGCAGTAAATTACTTTACAGTTGTGCAGTATATGTATAATTTGAAGGAGATCAATAATTATTGTACATGTGTGCAGTATAATTTTTTCGATGAGCTTCATCGCTTTTGGTTATAAGAAGCTCTCAAACCCTGGCTTAAGTAGATCTACTGCATTGTGCAGCTCTGTTGATGTGCACCTTGTCGATAGGTAGGTAATTCAGTACCCTGTATAGGATTGATTAATTAAAAAGGTATCGAGTGGAGAAGAAGAAAGGTCGTCGCAGCGCCATGGCGGCAGAAGAGACGAAAAACCTGATCATGACGGTCGCCGCAGAAATGTTCTGCGAACTTGGGTATGAGCGAGTTTCTATTCGTAATATCAGTGAGCGCGCCGGCGTGTCGCACAGCTTGATCCGTCACCACTTTGGTAGCAAAGAACAAATCTGGTACGGCATCAGCGACCACATGCATGCTTACATGCAGAAGTACATTTTAAATCTGCTCGAGCAACTCCCAGAAGATACACCCGCGAACATCAAGCTATATCGATTTGCCTGTGAAATGCTAGCCAACCTAATGGTAGTACGTCAGCCCATTCAGCTCATCGCAGATGCTATGCGCCAAGAAAATGAATTTTTTGACTACTTCATCGATAGTAAAGGTGAAATTGAGTGCATCGTGATGGCATTGGTCGACAAATATAACCAAGACCGCACCGATGGCAAACACTTCGAAATGCGCGAGCTTAAATGGCAAATGATGCTATATGCCTATGGTTCTGCCTGCATGATGCCAATGCTTAAAGAGACCTGGTCCGACGTAGCAACGGAAGAGGATGAATGCCTACTAAAACATTGGCAACTATTCGAACAGCTGACAGCACATATGCTTCAAGTAGAGGCAAAGGACCGCTTAACACCAACTAAGGTGACAGACCTTATTTACCACGTTGAATGCGATTGGGGCGAATGCCCGATGTAAGCAAGTTTCATAAAAAAAGCCCCATTTATGGGGCTTTTACGTTAGAGGCGCGGGGGGCACCTTTAGGAGCTCGTTAACAGCATAGAGTGTAGAGTTTACTAATTACGCCGCAGCCAATTGAACTTTTTCTACACGCATTTTCTTCAAGCTAATGCAAACCAAAGCAGTCACAACAGTACCAGCAGCCATACATACTAGAGCAAGCAGTGGTTTGTTCATCGCACCAAGTAAGGCAACAACTGGACCGCCATGGGCTACGCTATTCGTGATGCCGAATGAGAACGCCATAACCGCTGCAACCATAGAGCCGATTACGTTAGCTGGAATAACTGACATTGGATCTTGCGCTGCGAACGGTATCGCACCTTCAGAGATACCTACTAGACCCATCGCACCTGCTGCTTTACCCGCCTCAAGTTCTGACTCTTCGAATAGGTTGAATTTACGACCGAGTACTGTAGCTAGTCCCATACCTAACGGTGCAACTGGAATAGCACACGCCATCGCACCCATGAACTGCGTTTGACCACTGGCAATCATGCCTACTGAGAATAGAAACGCTACCTTGTTAAAAGGGCCACCCATATCAAAGCCAGCCATACCGCCGAGTACGATACCCAGCAAAATAACGCTGCCCGTACTCATGCTAATTAGCATCGCATTCAAGCTGTCCATCAAGCTCGCAATCGGCGCACCAATAACAAAGATAAACAGCGCTGAGATAAACAATGAACCCGTGATTGGCGCAATCATAATTGGCACCAAAGGCTGGATAAACTTGTGGTAATTGCGCGTCGTTACCCATTTCACGAAGTAACCGACCAATAAGCCCGCGACGATAGCACCAATAAAGCCCGTGCCTGCTTCAGCACCATAAAATGAACCGTTGTTTGCAATCCAACCGCCAATCAAACCAGGTGCCAAACCCGGGCGGTCAGCAATCGCATACGCAATATAGCCAGCTAGGATAGGAATCATCAGCGTAAAGGCAACAACGCCCACATCGAGCACCTTGTTCCACATGCTGCCATCAGGAATGGCCATACCCGCTTCTGTAGGTTGACCACCAATCGCCAACGCCAAAGCAATCAGCAAACCACCAGTGACAACAAACGGAATCATATGCGATACGCCGTTCATCAGATAACGATAGAGATCTGAACGTTTTGACGAGTTATCAACAGACTTAGCGGCTGTCGCATCGGCAACAAAAACCGGAGCGTTTAGCGATTTTTCTATCAGACCTTTTGCATCGCTAATCGGCGCTTTAACACCAGCCTCAATGAGTTTTTTACCAGCGAACCGATTCATATCAACTTGTTTATCTGAAGCGACAACAATCGCATCCGCTCGAGCAATTTCTTCAGCAGTCGGGGCATTTTTAACACCGATAGAGCCATTGGTTTCGACCTTAATTTGGTAACCAAGCTCTGCTGCCCCTTTTTCTAGCGCTTCAGCAGCTAGGTAAGTGTGCGCGACCCCTGTCGGACATCCAGTGACACCAATCAAAAAGCCTTTGTTTGCTTCTGGCAGATCGTTACTAGATTCTGATTTTGCGAGTAATAATTCGAGAGCTTGCTGCTCAGATTGAGCGTTAAGGAAGCTCTCAATAAACCCTTCTTCAATCAATTTCGAAGAAAGCTCGGCGAGTACCTCGATATGATGCTCTGAGCCACCATCTGGGGAGGCGATCATAAAAAACAGTTTCGATGGTTGACCGTCTTCCGCGCCATAATCGATACCAGTTTTACTGACACCGATAGCTACCGCTGGCTCATTAACCGCTTTACTCTTCGCATGGGGCAGAGCAACGCCATCCTCAAAACCGGTATTGCCGATTTCTTCTCGCGCATAAATGTCTGCTAAGAACTGGGGTTTGTCACTGATTCTACCTTGTTCAGCTAGAAGCTCTGCCATCTCAGTGAACACTTCATCCTTACTGGTCGCTTTTAGATCTAGGCAGATCAGTTTTTCATTGATGAGATCCGTAATCATAATGATTGTCCTATTTAACCTTGTGTCGGGAGGTTGGACTACAAGATTCTCTTTCCCAGTTTTTATTACCGTGCATGTCACCGGCGCTAGAGTCGAGAAGTGATGTAGTCACTCGATAGGATAATTATCCGTAGATTTGGCAATATTTTTTAGTGCACCAAGAAGGCTTTTACTGGATTATTGTAACCACACTATTTTAGTGTGAACTAGCTCAATATAAACTACTAGTCCATCGGCTTAAATTAAATGACAATATATTAATATTTTACAATAACTTATATTGATTCGTGTTTGAGACAAGAATCGAGAGACATTTTTCTTGTCATACCTTTCTAGAGCTTTGTAACCTGCTCTATAGTGAGAATAAGCATGACGTGAATCACGATTTTTTCTGTTTTTGCTCTCGTTTACTGGAGAAACTGTCGCCATGTTCCACAACCTGATTGAAACCCTGATCTCTGAAAGAGAGCATTTCAACCGCATCTGGTTTGCGGCCGATCAGTTAACACCACCAGCATTTAGCTATCAGGTCAACTTCCCACGCTTAGAGCTGGTAATAAGTGGTGAGTATGAAAATGAGCTCGAAGACCCTGAACAAGGCATTTCAACCATTAAAGTACTCTCTGGTGATGCGCTCTATATCCCACCAAACTGTTGGAATAAACCTAACTGGCAGGGAGATTGCTCAGTGCTGAGTTTGCTGTTTGGCAAACGTCAAATGGGCTTCAGTTTAGTGAGTAAGCGTGAGGGAGAAAAAGGGTTCTATGATATCCAAAAACACAGTATCCAGACCCGTACCGGCCATGCTATCGACCATATTTTAGAGGCATTGAATGCGATTGCTCGCGAGCCCCAAAAGTCGCCAATGGATGAACATCTATTGATGGCGCTGCTTTCCTATAGCCAATCCATGGTGTCCGAGCCCTCGGATAATCTAAAAAGTGGTGATCTCTATCAGGGTATCTGTATCTACATTCAAGAGAACTTTCATCGGACGATCACGAGAAGCAGTATTGCACGTCGTTTTCACATCAGCCCCAACCACCTTTCACGACTGTTTAGGCAGCATGGACATATGACTTTGGCTGATTACATTACTTGGGTACGAATGGAGCGCGCGAAGTTCATGCTCAAGAAATACGATTTTAAGCTTCAAGAAGTCGCTACCCGATGTGGCTATCAAGACGTCAATTATTTCTTCAGGGTATTTAAATCTCGCTCTGGGCAGACCCCAAGTGAGTATCGCCAATCACTGTGAGGGTTGGGCGCGCTGCCCCTTAACAAGTTGATGGGTGAGGATGGCTCTTATCGCTTCTGGCTCGCGACTCGTGGTCAAGAGATGGCAGAACTCCTCATCTAGTAGAGACTTGGTTAAATGGGTAAAACTTACCAACAAAGGCCGGTTAGGAGGAGATGGCAAGATTAATGAAATGACCAGCGATACTGGTCCAAGTTTCGGTGATTGCCAGTCCATAGGCTCAGGCGACTTAATCACGACCAACGTCGCCCTCTCAATCAATGGAGTGATGATATGAGGCAGAGCAATCATTTTTCCTGTGGCAGTAGATGAGTGCAATTCGCGGTTAAGAAAATCTTGTTCCAGCTTATCGCCATGTTCTTGACTCGCTAGATTGGCAATCTTTGCAAGTACCTGTGCTTTTTCGGCATCCTCAACGCGAGCAAAGTGATAATCAAGCTCGAAGGGTAACTGAAAGGTGCTAAGCGCTTTGAGAAGCGACAGATTTGCTCGCTTATTAGAGCGATGCGCCGTGTTGACCAACATAAAGTGTTCAGCGACAAAGTCCATCAATACCATGCAGGCAAGCTCGGCGTCAGAGCCTTCTATGTGAAGTTGGCACAGATCATCTTGTTTTCCTGCGAGCGCAAAGACTTTGAGGGCGTGTTCGATGTTAGCACTGTCCCAGCACGTCAAATTGTGCAATATCACCACAGAGCGAAACATGCCGCTCAAGGTTTTCAATCGATTCACCTTCCAACCTGAAAAACCATCTTCAGGCAGAACGAATGTAATTCGACGCTCTATCATGCTCTAACGACCAGCCAATTCAACGCAGCGCTGAAGTACAGATTCGACATCCGTAAGGACCTCTTCGATCGTTACACAATGTATTTTGCTACCCGTGAAGCGCGCTCGATGCTCCACTTCAATGTCAGAGGCAATCAATACCAAGTCTGCATTAGCAATATCTTGGGTACTCAATTGGCTTTCTATTCCCATTGCGCCCTGAGTTTCCACTTTGACGCCTATGCCCTGTTTTTGAGCAGCCTTGCGAATGGCGTCTGCTGCCATATAGGTATGAGCGATGCCTGTCGGGCATGCGGTTACCGCAACAACCTTCATTGTTTTGTCTCTGTTTGATAAACCACAATTAATTGAGATTCAGATTACTAAGTTGTTGATTGAAGGTACACAATCAAGATCAAAAACTGTGTGATCAACGATGACCGTTATGTCACAAGAGTGTCAAACACTAAGGTTACTAAAAGTATACTAATTGCATTTGGTTTTTAGGTTACCTTAATATACCACTCAAGCGCTCGGAGTGATTCCTAGCCAACATGAAACTAAGAGGTCATTAAACCATGAGCAACGTACTTATTATCAACGCACACCAACCTTATCCATTCTCTGAAGGCAAGCTTAACGCTGCTCTTGTGGACAAAGCGGTAACTCTTCTTGAAACCAAAGGTCATCAAACGCGCGTCGTCACTATGCAAGAAGAGACTGATGTACCAGCACAATTAGAACACTTCAAATGGGCAGATCGAGTGATCATTCAATCGCCAGTAAACTGGATGACTGTGCCTTGGAGTTTTAAAAAGTACATGGACGAGGTATTTACTGCTGGTATGGGTGGTGACTTGTGTTTGTTTGATGGTCGTTCAGAAGAAGAGCCAAAGAAAAACTACGGCACAGGTGGTACTCAAACCGAGTCTAAGTACATGCTCTCTTTGACTTTTAATGCACCAGAAGAATCATTCAACAATGAATCTGAATACCTTTTCCAAGGAAAAAGCGTCGACGATTTGATGTTCCACATGCACGCCAACTTCCGCTTCTTTGGCATGCAAGCTTTGCCAACCTTTGCTGCGTATGACGTGATGAAAAATGCAGATATCGACAACGACTTTGCAAGATTCGAAGCGCACTTAAACGAGTACTTCTAACTCGCTTTCAACTGTGACACCACTCAATTAATGGGCATTAAGTAAAAGGTTCATCCGCTGCGAATCTCAACTTACTTTCTGCCCATTTCAAGCAACGTATCCGCCCACCGCCATCTTATAGAGCAGCGAAACAATATCTTGCATCGCTGACACCATTTGTTGTTTTCTTATCCAATAACTTGTTTTAATTACAAGATAATCATAATAACCATCTGATTTATAATAATTTAACTGGTGGTTCAATTTTTGCAAAAGCCTGAGATTCGTCGTAAGTTTGATTTATCTGTTAGGTTGAAGCATGAACACTCCGTTACCTCCCAAAACATCCATGATGTGGGTGAACTCAAAAAACACCTTTGAAGAAACCACTGAGACCTATGGTCAAGATGGAAACCTTATTTCATTAACAGAAAAATCGGACCTACCATCCGATCATATCGACGGTTCTCCACCAGAGCGAAGCATGTTTTGGGAAGGGGAAACAAAAAAAATCGAGATCGAAGAGTCCGAGCCTAATGTGCAAGATTACACAAAGAAAGAACCGGAGAATGAGGTCGCAACCGTCAACTTTATTCCAGTTCGCTACGCTATTGATGAGATTGAAGACGACAATACTCAGCCGTTTGGGTTGCCCGAAGGCTGGAAAGGCTCAGGACCTGCGAGACTGACCAATCACAGCTATACATTACGCCAGTTAAGGGATGGTTGGCTCTATATCTATGATGCAAAAAGCAAATCTCTTGATGAGTACAATGTAGAAGGTAACAAGATTACCCAATACAAACTCGGCGCGGCAGAAAACATCGACACCAACATAGTGCGAGGCGCAGAGCAAGAGAAGAAAACCTACCTCAGCTATCCCGAAGGCAGCGCACTTTCGCTTTGCTTTTCAATTCACAGATGGTCTTGGACCTTTTTCGAGATGGTAGCAAACAGCCCAGATAAGCACATCGGCAGAATGCAAACCGTCGTCTTAGACAAGGTTGAAAACCAACCTCACATTGACTCGATTGACGCCCTTTCAGAGGTCGCCGATATCGAAAACGCCGTCTGCGATGACCAGCGCTTTGCGTTCTCTTGCTTACTTACTAAAGCGCCGAAAGACAGCGATTCTCCGCCAGCAAAACTAAAGCCAGTAGCAATCATCGATGACCTCACCTCAAGTCTGCCTGAAGAAGAAACAGCGTATGTCGTTGCTATCAATGACCATAAAGCTGACATTGAAGACTTAGCCCACCACCTTGCTGGCTCTGCCAGCCAATTTCGAGTGTTTGAGGAGCAATTCAGCAATCAGTGGATGCTTATGCAAACGATTATGCAGCTCTGTATGTTTGGCGCCACAGAAGACACTAACCTGCCACGCTCTCTGAAAACTGAAGCTGATAAAGTTGCCTTTTATTCCGATATGGCGGAATACTATGACGCCAGCTCTAAAGTCGATAAA
Source organism: Vibrio maritimus (assembly GCF_021441885.1). Taxonomy (NCBI): domain Bacteria; kingdom Pseudomonadati; phylum Pseudomonadota; class Gammaproteobacteria; order Vibrionales; family Vibrionaceae; genus Vibrio; species Vibrio maritimus. Next base: position 899,561 of record NZ_CP090439.1, on the reverse strand, counting down.
GCAACACAGAACCAATCTGCAGTGGCATCCGGATACCCTGCAATGTTTTCTGCTGGCGCCAAAGAAGCGCACCAAAACAACCAAGAACACCTCGCAAAAGCAATTCGTGACAAATACCGTATCTCAGAATCGAAATTCGATCGATATGAGCACTGGATAGCAACCGACAAGTGGCGAAAACAGCTCAACTGGTCACAAATGATGTCAGAAATGCACGAGCTGTCTGAAGAAAAAGAGCGACTATTAAAACCTGCACTGTCCAGCAAAGCTGATTTCATCGCAGCTATGGACGCGTTAAGCCCCAAACACCTTGAGCGCATTGTTGATTTGTGGAGCGAAGATACTCAGTTTGAATTGCACAGCCTTCACCAAACGGTTGTTGACGCGTTTGCGTTGGTGAGTGGAGAATCCGATCAGCAGTGGGCAGATCAGCAATGGCAGCGTCCAACCAGCTTATGGGCACTCAACGGCGCTGGGTTCAGTGAGTCGATTTTTAAGAAACTTGGTGGCGATTTACGAGCACCATTGCCAGATTTAGCGAAAAGTACTCCAAATGAAAGTTCAAAAATAGATAGCGAAGAAAACACCGAGAAATCATTGAGTGAACACCTATCCAAATTGGGAATGGGACTTAGCATTCACTCCAAGCTAGGGGATTTCATCTCTAACCCCAATACCCACGAAACGCTGATCTTAAAAGACCTCGCAAAAGGCTTCTTACAGCTCGATGGCATATTCACGGCATCTGCCGCCGCGATTACGCGCTTTGTGGCGGAAATGGGCGCAGACGCCATATCAAAGTCAACCGTGATGATGCTTGCCTCGATAAACACGCCAGTGACACGTAATACCTTCTACCTGCATGCCCTTATCCTTGAGCGCTTAGCATCCGCCACGACAATAGAAATAAACCCAAACTATGCTTCAGAGTTCAAAACATGGAAAGACCGACTTCACAACAGCGTTAAAGAACTGAAAAAACAAACCGCTATTGTAAAAGCTTTCGAAGCTAATGATCCCACCGTTTCAAAACAACAATACCAAGATGCATTAAAACAAAGAACACACTTTAAACGAGTCGTGGCTGGAAACGCGCTCGAGTACAAGCAGCAAATCATCATTCCAAGTAACGCTGCCAAAGCAATGAAAGCAGCCAACATGGATATTCTAGAAGGCAAAGTAAAAGCCGCGGAAAAACACTTCAAGGATCTCGGCGGACTGGGAACGGTCGCGTTTATCTTTAACCTAATAGCCTTGTATGACGCGATGCAAGGGGTTAATGAAACGGGATTGATGGATACGGATGACTTTTTGGATGTTCAACAGAAGTTTTTTGCTTGTGCTGCGGCTTGGACGGGGTTTACTACTGGTAAGGCTTGGGAGTCTGTTAAAGGTAACGAACAGCTAAGAAGACACTCGGTAAGCAAAATAACAAAGCATTTGTTAACCAAAAAGGAATACGCAACTCTGCCCTTGCAAGACTTAAAATACTTCAACCGCTGGCTGGCGATTACAGCGTCTGCAGGTGTTATTTCAGCTAGTATAGAATGTTATCGAATATTGCGAAATTTTGACGCCATTTATGGTAAGGAAAAGGTACTTCAATACTTCAACTTAGGTGCACTTAGTACACAAATCGTTATAGGAATGACTCAGTTTGTTGGTTCAGTTACAGGTCGCCTATCCGCTAACTTTATGTTTGGAGGACCTGTTATGGCAACTTTGTTAGTTATAACTACTATTTACGTTGTCGTGAATATTGCTTTGAGTAATCTAAAGAAAGATGCATACGAAACTTGGTTATCGGAAACACCTTGGGGAGCGAGCAAAAACAGAAGTAAGTGGAGCTCGAGTATTGACTCAATCCAACGAGTGACAGAAAACCAGGCGATCGTCACTAAAGCTATTTCTAAATTGCAAACCATAATTAGGCAACCAACTATAAATCATACTTTGAATGAGAGAGTCGTTGCTTACCCGAGGTATACGTTCAGAGAGACTATAAGTATCACAGTGAATATTTACGTACCAAATTCCGCATCAAAAATACCTATTCGCGTTAAGTCTAACATAAATGAAATCATCGAGAATTCAATTATCAAAATTAACCAAAGCGGCTACTCTATCGAAGTTTTTGCTAGGGAACTACCTCAACACTTATCAATGAAAATTGAGTATCTTTCAAATATAGATAACAAGAAAATGCATGAGTATTGGTTCCAGCATTCACTGAAACAAAGTGCATCTTACTCATCCGTAGTAGATAATGTAAAACAAAAACGAATTGATGAATCAATAACTTCAGATTGGCTACACTTAGAGATAAAGGAGTAAACCTTGGCGTACTTACCATATTACCTCACTCCGGAGGAGTTTGAGGTATACCAAGAAGAACAGGAAAAGCAGATCCGAAGTAGTAAACTTGTTAATGAATGGTCATGCAACAACATTGAAGAAGCAAATCGATATGATGCTTTGCTATTTACAGCGTGGTCATCACTTCTACCCGGTTTAATAGTTATGGGACCCATCGGTTATATTGGTTATGAACACTTCAATTGGATTGCCCCTTTTTGCATTTTTATAGTGTTTTCTATCGTCGCTTATTCTTGGTATCTGACAGTCGGACTCGATAACCACTATAAATATACGCTCTCTCACATTGGGTTGGTACAGAAACAGAATCGCGCAGAACCCAAATGGCTGAACAAAGCTATACAGTCAGTGGCTTGGATATGTTCCATCGGCTGCCTTCTTGCTGTTGCTATTGCAGGTCCTATGGTTTTGGTAGGCTCGGGAGCTCTGATGCTACTAGCTTTTGGTATGACTAAGAGACAACCACAGAATTTTGTCGAAACAACTGTAGCAATGAGAGATGATTGGCTTTTTGCTCACTACAACAAACGTCGTAAAGTCATCCAGCTCTTTCATAAGTATGATTACTGCGCTTATGAAGATGTGGCAGCAACTATAGCATGTCGAACGCAAGGCAGATGTGGCACGTATTTGTTCTTCGATACTATCGAAGAGTTAACAAATACTCTAACCCTACTCTCTGTTAGCTATAAATTAGAGTGTATAGAAATTGACGATCACAAGCACATCTTTAGCATCGAAGGTCAGAGTCCAGAGAGACTACTCCAAATACCTGCTCGAGCAAACACTTACTCTGTCGCAGAGACTTATGATTTAAAAGCTAATAATGCACCGCTACCGAATTGGGAATACATGTATTCTGGCAAGTGGGTGACAGAGCAAGAACTGAGAGAAGCTTCTAACAGAAGCGGTTCACTTACTGAGTGAACTTGCACCCTCAAACCACTCACTCAAATAATCAATAAACGCTCTCACCCGTCTAGGCTGATGCTCACTGTCTTTGTAGACCAAATACATAGGTAGCTTGGCTGACGGGTATTGCTCCAGCACTTGTCGCAATATCCCTGCTTCTAACTCTTCTGCCACCATCCATCTAGGCATAGCTGCGATACCAAGTCCAAGCTTTGCCATTTGAACCAACATGTCTGGGCTGTCACTGGTTAGAACTTCATTCACCTTAACTGTGAAGCGATTGTTACCATCATTAAAGCGCCACAAGTTCGAGGGTGATGAGAGTGAGTATGTCAGACAATCATGACGTACCAGGTCTTCTACGCTGGATATAGGCTCTCTCGCCTCAAGATAAGTCGGTGATGCAAAGTAGATCAGTTCGTTGTCCATGAACCACTTAACTCTAAGCCCAGAGTCTTTCAGTTGGGTGGCGCGAATCGCAATATCAACGTTACCTTCGACTAAGTCTATGAAACGATCAGAGACTGACACATTTACTGAGAGCTCGGGGTTACGTTTGAGAAATTCATTCAGAGGTTTTGAAAGCAGTTTGACACTGAATGCGCTCGGCACTGAAAGCGATAGCACCCCTGAGACTGAACGCTGCTCTTTTCTAAGCTGCGATTCTATTGCAGCCATCTCATCCATCAACTTTTGCGATTTGCTCAAATAGTCATGGCCTGCCGTAGTCATACTGATGGCTCTGGCGTGGCGATGAAATAGGGTGACCCCAAGGTCTCGCTCAAGCCAGGCTATTTTCTTACTTATTGCGCTCTGCGTCGTATTGAGATCGTTAGCCGCAGCGGTAAACGTGCCATTGCGAGCCACACTAAAAAATGCACTTAGGCAGTCAAACTTATCCATAATCATTCCTATTAGGAATACTAAATAGGTTAATTATGGTCTACATGATAATTTTTGGGAATGGTTAAATGGCTTCGTCATTTAACGAGGAAGCACATTATGTTCATCGCCCAAATTTTACTCATCGGTTTCTTTTTGTTTGCTAGCTCAATCAAAATCTTTGGCTGGGTGAAGCCAATTTTCGAGCCACAACTGACCTTCTTTCATAAGTATGGGCTGAACCGTACTGCAATGTTTTTGGTTGGCATTATTGAGTTAGGAGGGGCTTTGGGAATTCTGTATGGACTATTCACAGTCAATGCCTTAACAAGCGCTGTTTCGTCTGGATTGATCGCGTTTACGTCCATTGGTGCTATGTGGTTTCACTTTCGATTTGATACTTGGAAAGATGCCGTCCCATCGATGATAACTCTGTTTGTATCTCTATGGGTCAGCGTACCTTTATTAGACTTACTGTTTAATAGCATTTGAGTTGTACTACCAGACTTGAAACCAGCAATATCAAGACCATACTTAGTGAGATTCTACCCCGCTGTATCGGTATTCACTCTATACATTAAAAGGGAACATTCATGAGTAATGTGTTTATCATCAACGCGCATCAACCTTCAGATTTTTCACCAGGCAGACTCAACGGCAGTCTTGTTGATCAGGCAAAAGGCATACTACAAAGCAAAGGCCACACCGTTCGTGTTGTAACAATGCAAGATGATTTAGATGTCGCGGAGCAACTGGCTCATTTCGAATGGGCTGACAAGGTCATCGTACAGTCTCCAGTCAACTGGATGATGATTCCATGGTCTTTTAAGCGCTATATGGACGATGTGTTTACTGCAGGTATGGGCGGAGCACTGTGTAATATGGACGGCCGCTCATCAAAAAGTCCGAAAGAAAACTACGGGACAGGCGGCACCCTAACCAATAAAAAGTACATGTTGTCTTTAACGTTTAATGCGCCAAAAGAGTCATTCGATGACCCGAAAGAGTACCTGTTCGAAGGCAAAAGCGTCGATGACCTTATGTTTCCCATGCATTGCAACTTCCGTTTCTTCGATATGACAGCACTGCCCACATTTGCCTGTTATGACGTACTGAAGAACCCAGAAATTGAATCCGATTTTGCGCGATTTGAAGCGCACTTAAACGAACACTTCTAATAAAAAGTCGCTCGCCCCAGTATTTGGGACGAGCGACTTGTTCTTTCTGCTAGTCAGTTCTTTCTACAAGTTATTCAGCGCTTACAATGCGAGCATCAGTGTGGCTAGCATCAAATAGATTGTCTGACATGCTGTAACTGTTCGCTGCATCCGGATAAGTTGCAAGCAAAAACTCGGCCAATGCATCTTGCTCACTGCCCGTTTCGGCAAAGTTACTTGCACTAGGGTCCTTTGACATATCTGCCAGTGCCTGCTGGTTACTACAACTTCCAGACACCTCAACACATGGGAACGGATAACCATCGCCACCTGTAGCAATATAGCCAAGCGTGACCACTTTGAAGCTGCGCGTAGCATCGCCTTGAATCACACCGTCTTTCACTAGTATGTCATTACCGACTTTTAATGTACGCACACGCTCTCCTGCAGTGGTTTCAACACCGTTTTCATCGGCTTCTCTGGCCGTCTGCGTTGCGTCAAACATTACCTCAAGGCCTGCTATTTGAGGGAAACGGCCACCTCCATATCCAGTTGCATCGACTCCTCCAAACGAATGCTCAAGCACAGTCTTTAGCTCAGATGCAGTAACATCTAAGACAACGAGGTCGTTATTGAATGCCAGCGCTGTCTGGATATCAAACTGTGAGATATCGCCAGCCTCTTTACCTGCGGAAGGAAATGCTGCCGTCGGCAAATACTGTAGATCGCTTGGATCCGTTGACCCTGCAGGGTAAACCGCTTGGCCAATTTCAGCACGTATCCCACCACCATTTTTAATAGATATTTGTGTTGCACCATACTCTTGCTTCGCATACCAAAGGTTAGCGTCAGCAGTTAGGTTACCAAGGTTAGTTTCTTCGGAACGGACATGGGCACGCACACCATTTAAGAACACACTTGAGTTACCCAGTATCACACTCTCAGAAGCGACGATCACGTCGTTCATTTTCGCTGCGATATTGTCGACATCGGTGTTTGCCTCACCACCAAGCGTTAGCGCCATCTCATCACTACTCAATACGACACCACTTTTGTCACTGATGCCGTTTGTATTAATTACACCGGACTCGTCGAACTCAACAACCAATCGCCCCAGGTACTTAAAGTCTCCATCAACGTTAACCACAAGCACCGGTTCATCGGATGCGGAGGTAAAATGTAGAGGATAAGCATCGGCTGCCGTATCTCCAGGCCAAAGTTCGTCGTTATCATTAGCAAGCAACGTATTTGAGCCACCAGCTACGATAATATCAACACCAGAGAGCAGTGGTGCGAGCGATCTTTCTACCTCAATGCTCTGCATATGCGCCAATACAATAACCTTGTTTATGCCTTGACTAGTCAGTGCGTCAACCTCGGTTTGGATAATGGCAGCTAAGCCCTCTAGTGATTTATCTTGGGGTAGCACCTCTACATCGCCAGTAGATGTAATAACATCTTGAGTCGGAGTCGTCGCGCCTACTAGACCGATTTTCTCACCATTCACCTCAACTACAGCACTCGCTGCAAGCTTATTGCTGAGATCACTTACCATTTGACCTGCGCTTGCCACTAAGTCTTGTGTATTCACATCCTTTGTGAAATCGAGGTTTGCACTAAGATAAGGAAATTGCGCTCCAGGATACGCATTATCAACATTGATTATCGAAGCGAACTCAGCAGGACCACCATCCATATCATGGTTTCCAACCGCCGATGCCGCAACACCCATGGCATTTAAGAACGCAATATCACCGCGACCCACTCCAGGCACATTGACACCAGCAACATTGGAGAAGCTTGTATCAGCACTGGCATCATATCGAGCTCCGGGAATATAATTGTCACCAGAGCTCACGAACAACGTGTTGTCAGGATATTGCTTTGTGAGTGCATCGATATTTTTAGCGAAATTCCCTGCGTTATCTATAACGCGAGCATTAGAGCCATCCATATCCGCTACGTGCAGCAGTTGAAGCGTATACGTGTTTCCTGAGGATCCCTTGGCATCAGTGTTATTGTCATCACCACAGCCGTATAGAAACGCTGAAGCCAACGCTACTGATAGAATGCTTTTTGCAGCGATCGCGTTTCCGTCTTGTTTAGACATGTCATACTTCCTTGCAGATTGAAATAATTTGTTTCTTGACGATGCCTAGGGTTTCATAGGTAAGTGAATGATTTATTAAGAGTTAATTAAGCTAATAGGAAGGAAATATGACGCTGCCCAATCATTAATCAGGCAGCGATTTGACTGATTTATAACTAGCTCGCGAGTAGTTCTTGCAACACCTGCTTATAAACATCCACCGGCTGAGCACCCGTCAATGCACTCTCTCGGTTAAACACCACAGTTGGGACGGAGCTAATACCCGCTCGCTTCCACATATCTTCTGCTTGTTGAACTTGCAGACGTGCTTCTGGGTTGTCGAGAAGTTGGAGCGCCTCTTGGCTGTCTAGTCCAACTGCCTGTAGCTCAGTAGCCAATACTTCGCGGTTACTAATATCTTTCCCCTCACCAAAAAACGCGCTGAACAGTCTTAGTTTCAGGTCAGTTTGTTTACCTTGTGATTTAGCGTACTCAAGCAAGATGTGTGACTCGAACGTGTTAAGCATTTTCATATCGTCGTCGTACTGAAATCGAAAGCCCAACTCTGCGCCTAAGTTCGTTAGGTTTTCACGCGCACGAATACTATCTTCTTTGGTCGTGCCATATTTTTCTGCCAAGTGCTCACGAAGATTTTGACCTTCCAACGGCATATGGGGGTTGAGCTCAAACGGCTGCCACTCAAGATCGATACGATCCTCGACACCCAGTTCGCGTATCGCCTGCTCTAGTCGCTTGTAACCTATGATGCACCATGGACACACAACATCCGATACGACATCCAATTTGATTTTTTGGCTCATAATGACTTTCTCTTTGTTGATACTTTCTTATATTGAAATTCTTTCTTTTATTGAATTTCTAGTGACTAGGTATATTATGGTGACCTATATTTCTGTTTCAACCAGTTACCATTTGGTGACCTAGGAGCTTTATCGTGGAAAGCCAAATCAAGATTGATAACCGCGGGCGTAAGTCGGTAGAAAACGTCTGCTCAGAGCCCTGTGCGATCGAGAAAGGCATGCGCCTGATTGGTGGTAAGTGGAAGGGTTCGATTATCTATCATCTCAAAGATGGTCCGGTGCGTTTTAATGATCTAACGCGCCTGCTAGGCGGCGCTAGTAAAAAAATGGTCGACCAGAGACTGAAAGAGCTTGAGCTGGAAGGCATGGTTGAGCGTAAGGTTATCAGTGATAGACCGATTGCCGTCAGTTATGAGCTTACCGAGTTTGGTCAAAGTGCACTTAAGATACTCGATGACCTGCGTATTTGGTCAGAGACGTATGACATCCAACTTCGTGCCTGAGCCGGATAGATCAAGAAGAGGGAGCCTAGCGGCTCCCTCTTCATATCAAACAACGCATACTATAGCTGTGGCTCGACAATGACGAACTGACTGGTGCCTGCAATAGGGGCATACCAGTCCCCACCATCGACATAAAAGGTCGCACCGTCTACGGTTACCGTCGTTGCATTCTCTGGAACTAATTGCACGACTTTACCCTGCATTCCCGTTACCGTTGACTGACTCTCACTACTCACACCAGCTTGAATCTGAGGTTGCGTAGAAACGGGTGGCTGTTCTACATAAATGTAGGTGTCATTACTACGCTTGTAATAAGCGTTGTCTATTACCGCATAGCTAATTCCAGCAATCAAAACAAACGTTGCGCCTTTAGGAAGTTTTCTATAGTGAAAACTGCGGTGCACTGGCGCTTTTTGAACTGGCTTAAACGCGGACTTCACCACCACTGGCTTCACTTTCGACGGTGGGACAGGGATCGGCTTGGCAGCGGCTGGAGCAACCAACGCGGCAAGTAAAGTACCAATAATCGTTTGTTTGATGTTAAGTTTACGAATCATGCATCTCTCCAATTTGTCCTTTGCAACAACTAAAAGTTCAGTTGGCAAGTCACGTGTAGGGATTGGAAAGATACGCGGTAATTTTGCAGAAAAGTTGAAGAAATTGTGGAGATGATGAAAGTGGTGCAATCAGATATCACACCACTTTTGAAATGAGCTTAGTAATCTAGCGTCCCGCGAATTGGGTAGTTGTTATTTGGATCGCGAATCCAAGCAAGACCGCGTGATAGCGCGCCTAATTCCGGTCTTACAAACGGATTGTTTGAGATGTCGACGACATGAAGATTGCCATGCTCATTCACCACAAACAGCCCTGGTTCAGCGAAATTATGGTCTGTCTCCTTCTCAGAACGCGGCAAAGAGATATATACGCCAAGCTGTTTCATTTGCTCTTCAGTCAAACCATAAGCCAGTGGAAAGCTGACATCCAACTGCTCTAGATGCTTTTCTAATTGCTCTTTAGAATCGCCAGATACCGCTAATATATCCACACCTGCATCAGCAAATGCTTGCTTGTAAGACTCAAGTTCGTTGAGGTATTTGGTGCAAAGTGGACAGTGTTTACCGCGATACACAAACACCGCCTGCCATGTTAAACCGTTTTTTGGCTCACCAAGTGTGACCGATGAACCATCCAATAACGTTGCTTGTAGTGATGGAAACGCATCGCCCGCTTTTAGTTTTACCGATGTAGACATACTCACTCCTTTATTCACGTTTTAATAGGTTGCCATTGATTGTGGGTCGAGATCCTCATACTTTCAAGTAGTTAACTTTTAGTAACCTGGTCAGAACCTATATTTGCAATATTTGTAAAAATCATTTGTTACAATTACTATTTTTCGCAATCCAACTTTCTTCAATAATGCGCTCAACAAAACGAAGGTAGTCACTAATAAAAGCGGCTGCGCATTACTGGAGACATCACATGCCTATTGCACTTTTTGCACTTACACTCAGTGCCTTTGCCATTGGTACCACTGAGTTCGTCATCGTTGGATTAATACCAACTATGGCTGCCGATCTTGGCGTTTCACTTCCTTCTGCCGGGCTACTGGTTAGCTTATACGCGCTTGGGGTAGCGGTTGGCGCACCTGTACTGACCGCGCTAACAGGAAACTGGAAACGCAAATACGTTCTACTCTCTGTTATGAGTTTGTTTGTCGCGGGAAACCTTTTGGCTTGGCAAGCGCCTGGCTATAACACTCTTGTCCTTGCGCGCATCCTGACAGGTCTTGCTCACGGGGTATTCTTCTCCATTGGCTCGACCATTGCGACAGGCTTGGTTTCTAAAGAGAAAGCCGCGAGCGCTATCGCCATTATGTTTACTGGTCTGACTGTCGCTCTAGTGACGGGTGTTCCGCTTGGCACTTACATCGGACAAACCTTCGGCTGGCAAACCACGTTCTTGGTTGTTGCGGTACTTGGATTAATCGCTCTGATTGGCAGTGCTTTCCTTGTTCCAAATAACCTAAAACAGCCACCAGCGGCAAAACTTTCAGCGCAAATGAAGGTACTGGCGCAGCCTCGTCTGCTTCTAGTGTACGCGATTACTGCGCTGGGCTATGGTGGTACGTTTACCGCATTTACTTACCTTGCACCGATCTTAGAGCAAGTGTCGGGGTTTGATTCAAGTGCCGTCGGCTTGATCATGTTGGTCTATGGAGTTTCTGTCGCTATCGGTAACATCTGGGGCGGGAAAATGGCAGACTCTATGGGTCCAATTAAAGCCCTAACGATTATCTTCGCAGGTCTTGCTGGCATCTTACTGGTGTTCAACTTCACAGCAGTAAACCCGATTGCAGCCGTCATCACTATCTTGGTATGGGGTGCCTTTGCCTTCGGTAACGTCCCAGGTTTGCAAGTTTATGTAGTGAAGCTAGCAGAGAAGTATGCGCCTGATGGGGTTGACGTTGCCTCAGGCTTAAACATCGCGGCCTTTAACGTTGGTATCGCATTAGGTTCATGGGGTGGCGGTCATATCGTCGCTGAAGCGGGGCTCATGCATACCCCTTGGGTTGGAGCGGCAATCGTCATAGTTGCACTATTACTAACACGCCTCAGTGGTGCTCTTGATAAAAAACAAAGCGCAATCCCAAGCGTGGCATAGTTCAAACCAAAAGGGCTCACTTTATGTGAGCCCTTGCCATTTCTGTCTTCATCGCACTTTCAATCTCTTAGCTTCCCATTCGTTTAGTTTTACTAAACACGACATTTTATATATTCATACATACTTAACGGTCGTTTTTACTTATCTTACTCACGTGCCTTGACCAAGATCAACAAAACACGTGGATCCCAGTCGGCACATTCACACTTTTACCCAAAGTAAAACGCAGACAAAAAAGATAGGAACTGGTTATGAAATGGCCGATTAAAGCACTCGCTCTAGCGCTGGGCTGCTCTCTTGGGGCAACACAATCTTTTGCAATCAATCTTGAACCCCTAGACAAAGACTTTACCCTGCAAATCCTTGGATCAGGCGGTCCCATTTCCGATGACTTACGCGCGTCATCTGGCGAGCTCATTTGGTGGAAAGGCAAATCAAGAATCATGATTGATGCCGGCGGTGGTAACTATCTGCGATTTGGTCAAGCTGGTGCCAAGCTAGAGGATTTAGACCTCCTTGCCATCTCACACTTTCATACCGACCACGTTGCCGATTTGCCAGCCATCCTAAAAGGGGCTTACTTCTTCAATCGTGAAGATGCACTGGACATTACAGGTCCCGAAGCGGGCTCTGCTTTTCCAAGTCTAACGGGCTATATGGACGCTATGTTCAATAAAGAGAAGGGCGCGTATGCCTACCTTAACGGTCTCTATGATGGCACCGACGGTCTGTTCCCGGTCGACCTCACCGATGTGTCCTATACCGCAACGACACCACAAAAAGTCTACGCGCTAGATGGCTTAACTGTATACGCACTAGGTATTCCACACGGTGATGTTCCGACGCTGGCATACCGAATCGAGAGTGACAAAGGCACCATCGTTATCTCAGCTGACCAAAATGGTAGCAACCCAGCTTTCCTTAACTTTGCCAAGGGTGCCGACATTCTCGTCATGCCAATGGCGATTCACGAAGAGGCAGATGAGATTTCCGCTTTTATGCACGCCAAACCATCTGTCGTTGGCAAAATCGCTGCAGAAATCAATCCTAAGCTACTTATCCTAAACCACTGGATGGGTCTTGGTCTTAAACGTAAAGCTCTGTCGCTCGACATTGTAGCCAAATACTACAAGGGCAAGATTTTCTCTGCTCGTGACCTCTCTAGCTTCCCTGTTGCTTCTCTAAAGGAGACTTCAAATGAACAATAAACTCATCATTTCGGTTGCGCTTACCTCACTGGTTTCACTTAACTCAGCTATCGCTGCAACGACGGATGCTGCCGAAACGCCGGTAAAAGCACAATCATCAGGACAAAATGGTGGTAAGTGTGCTGCGGGTAAATGTGGTACTGAAAAACGCTTTGAAAAACAAGAGCTCACTAGTAACCCCCAAGACAAACTTGTTCGCGCACGAGACGGTAAATGTGGACTATCGGGTCAAGGCATCAATGCACCAGAAGATGCGATCACCTCGGCCAACAGCAAAGTAACAGGTGGGGTATGCGGACAATAACCGACACCAGCAAAGGGATTGGTTTACGCATGGAACACATCGAGATGCTCAGCGAAATGCCTAAACATCCAGACATCGATTTTCTTGAGCTAGCGCCAGAAAACTGGATGAACATCGGCGGAGAAAAGCGAGAACGTCTTATTGAAATTGCAGGTAAATACCCTCTCGTTGCTCACGGACTCAGTCTATCCATTGGTGACTGTGTTCCACTAAATGAGAGTTATTTGGCAGATGTTGCGCGATTTCTAAACGAGTTTGATATCGAGATTTACAGCGATCATCTCTGTTTTTCGAGAGACAGTCAGGGGTATCTGTATGACCTGCTGCCAGTTCCGAGGAATCAAGAAAATATCGACTATTTAGTATCACGCATTCAACGAGTTCAACACTTGGTCGAGCGCCCACTAGTCTTGGAAAACATTTCGTATTACCACAACTTTGATAACGAGATGCCAGAAGGTGAATTCTTTGCCGAGTTGATTGAAAAATCAGGGTGCCAGATGTTGCTAGACATCAACAATGTCTATGTGAACAGCGTGAACCACGGCTACTGCCCTTACGAGATGTTAAGAGCCCTACCCAGTGACGCCATTCGCTACTACCACATCGCTGGTCACCTAAAACAGAGTGATGAGTCACTGCTAGATACCCACGGTAAACCCGTGCCTGACAGCGTTAAAGATCTCGCACACTATGTGTATCTCCTACATGGGAGCAAGCCTCTGCTTCTAGAGCGTGACCACAATGTGCCTCCGCTGGTCGTGCTGAGCGAAGAGTTGCGCCAGATCTATGCAGACGTGAGTACTCCATCTCGGCTGACAAACTCAGTCAAGCAAGGAGAGGCGTATGCATAATCCTCCAGGACAAATGCTGCATCAAACTGAATCGCTCGCTCGATTAGTGCGCGCTGGTCGCACTGAAGAATGTCAATACGGAGAGTTTATTCGAGACAACATCTTTGGTGTAGTCACCAACACCTTCCCTCTTTTTGTGGCGCGTGTTGGCGATAAGAATCTCAATCAATTACTCGATGGGTTTCTGCTGAAACACTGCGCCATGGAGCCTGAATTTCACCATATTGCGACAGAGTTTGTTCAATACGTTCAGCAATGCCCAATGGCGGAAGCACTTAGCACATCGATTATTGAATACGAGTGGACAGCGTTTAGCGCTGAGATTGATTGCGACGTAGTAATGCCAGCAAGGGATTGGAGTGACGACATTCTGGCGAGTGCAGAGTATTACCGCATCTTGCTCAACCCAACCGCTCGGCTTCTTGAATTGCCTTTTGAGGTATCCAGTCATTCGATAACGCCAACAGAAAATAACAAATCGAAATATTACGCCGTTTTTCGGCATGCTCAACACCATGTGGTATCGCAAAAGCTAAGGCCTATTGATGTCGCGCTAGTACAGATGATTCAGTCGCTGCCTTGCGCCAGCTTACTGGAACTAAAACTACAAACAGACGCTCAACTTGCCGACTTCAACCTAGCGAATTGGATACAACATTTCACACATCTTGGGCTGTTACACATCGAAGCCCTAGGAGAATAACATGATTAAGTCAGTCATTACTTGGTACGACAACCTTATCGAAAAATGTCGCAAAATAGACTTTTTGGTCCTTTTTTCCATCCGTCTTTTTCTGGTTCCAGTGATCTTTGTAGGCGCACGCTCTAAGGTTCTGGGCTACGCAGGTACCGTCGCATGGTTTGGCGCTCCTGTAGCAGACGGTGGATTAAACTTACCTTTTCCCGAACTCCTTGCGTTCCTCGCTGCTGCCACTGAAGTTCTTGGGTGTATCTGTATTGCACTTGGACTATTCACCCGCATTGTCTCAATCCCAATGATTTTCATGATGAGCGTAGCCAGTGCCATGGTTCACTGGAAACACGGCTGGGATGCGATCGCAACAGGCAGCATGGAATCAACCATGCGTCTTAACGGCTTCATTACCTGGCTGGCAGAGAACTTCCCTGGTCGCTACAACTACATCACGGAGCTGGGCGACCCGGTCATGCTTAACAATGGTATGGAGTTCGCCGCCACCTACTTTGTGATGCTGATGGTGCTGTTCATCTACGGTGGAGGTCGCTACGTGAGCCTAGATTACTGGATAAAAAAACCTTTCATGAAAAACCAACAAAGGCTTAATCACACCAAATAAATAGCCTTTATCAATCTTATCTTTTTACTGTTTCGGCCCGCCACATATGTGGCGGGAAGGGGATGTTATGTTAACAGATGTCGTTGATCTGTCGCGTCTGCAATTTGCTAGCACCGCGCTTTATCACTTTATATTCGTGCCTCTCACCATAGGTCTTTCGTTCCTACTTGCTATTATGGAATCGGTCTATGTCATGACAGGTAAAACCATCTACAAGGATATGACCAAATTCTGGGGCAAACTCTTTGGGATCAACTTTGCCGTCGGTGTCGCCACCGGCTTAACCATGGAGTTCCAGTTCGGTACTAACTGGTCATATTATTCTCACTATGTAGGCGATATCTTTGGCGCACCACTTGCCATCGAAGCATTAGTCGCATTCTTCCTAGAGTCGACGCTAGTCGGGATGTTCTTCTTTGGCTGGGATCGCCTGAGCAAACGTCAACACTTGACTGTCACTTGGCTAACTGCGCTTGGTTCAAATTTCTCTGGTTTGTGGATTTTGATGGCGAACGGTTGGATGCAAAATCCTGTCGGCGCGGATTTCAACTTCGAAACCATGCGAATGGAGATGACTAGCTTCGCGGACGTCGTCTTCAACCCAGTGACTCAAGTTAAATTTGTTCACACGGTCGCAGCAGGTTACACCACAGGTGCGCTTTTCATCATGGGTATCAGTGCGTACTACTTACTTAAGAATCGTGATGTAGCGTTTGCAAAACGTTCTTTTGCGATCGCTTGTTCATTCGGTATGGCGGCAATTTTCTCTACGCTAATGCTAGGCGACGAGTCTGGGTATGAGCTCGGTGACGTACAGCAAGTGAAACTTGCAGCCATCGAAGCCGAGTGGCACACCGAAGAGGCACCGGCATCATTTACGCTGTTTGGTTTCCCGAATCAAGAGACCATGGAGACCGACTACGCCATCAAGATCCCATATCTAATGGGTATCATCGCCACTCGCTCTCTTGATGAGCCTGTTACCGGTATTCGAGATCTTCTGGCTAACAATGAGCAACGCATCCGAAACGGTATGATTGCTTATGGATTGTTGGAGCGCCTTCGTAATGGTGACAAGACTGAAGAGAACATTGCTAAGTTCAACGATGTGAAATCTGACCTTGGCTACGGTTTGCTACTCAAAAAGTACACACCAAATGTATCGGATGCGAGCGAACAACAAATCAAAATGGCTGCGAAAGACACCATTCCACAAGTGGCTCCACTCTTCTGGAGCTTCCGCATTATGGTGGCGTGTGGCGTGTTGATGTTTGCGTTAATTGGCTTCTCATTCATCCAAGTATGCCGTAAGAAAATCGGCACACAAAAATGGTTACTTAAAGCGGCTATCTGGGCAATCCCACTTCCTTGGATTGCATGTGAGGCTGGCTGGTTTGTTGCCGAGTACGGTCGCCAACCTTGGGCAATCGGTGAAGTGCTACCTGTTAGCATGGCAACATCCGACCTTTCTGCCAGCGACCTATGGATATCTCTGGGTGCGGTCTATGTTCTGTACACCCTATTCCTCATCGCTGAGATGTTCTTGATGGTAAAATTCTCTCGTCGTGGACCAAGTGTTCTTAAGACGGGTCGCTACCATCACGAACAAACTCCATCTTTAGACAACGCCATCGACGGCTACAAATAGGAGGTAGACATGTTTGATTATGAAACACTCCGACTCTTCACTTGGGCGATTGTCGGGATCCTGATCATTGGTTTTGCGATTGCAGATGGCTTTGATATGGGCGTAGCAGCCCTGCTGCCGATGCTCGGAAAAACCAACGTAGAACGCCGCGTAATGGTAAACAGCATTGCACCCCACTGGGATGGTAACCAGGTATGGCTGATTACCGCTGGCGGTGCCATCTTCGCTATCTGGCCAGCTGTTTACGCAACCGCGTTTTCAGGGTTTTATCTGGCGCTTGTTCTAGTACTAGCAGCATTGTGGCTACGTCCTATTGGCATGGATTATCGCAACAAAATTGATGATCCAAAATGGCGAATGGCATGTGACATCGCGCTTACTATCAGCGGCTTCGTACCACCGCTCGTCTTTGGCGTAGGCTTTGGTAATTTGTTTGTCGGTCTACCGTTCGAGCTTAATGAGCTTCTCATGATCAGCTACAAAGGCGGTTTCTGGAGCCTGTTCACACCACTACCAATTTTGTGCGGTGTGGTAGCGGTAGCGATGACGCTGTTGCAAGGCGCGACGTTCTTACAGTTAAAAACCACTGGAGACATACGTCAACGCGCTCAATCAACCGCAGTTTGGACAGCATGCTTAGCTATCGCAGCGTTTATTGGTGGCGGTCTACTCGCAAGCCATCAAGATGGTTACATCATTCAGGGAATCCTTGACCATAACGGCTTATCGAACCCAATTGGTAAAGACGTGAACTTGGTTGAGAACGGAATGTTGCACAACTATGTTGAGCACCCTGCGCTGTTTATCATCCCTGCATTTGGTTCGCTAATGTTACTTACCGCAGCGGTTCTATCTATGGTGAAAAGAGCAGGCTTAGCCTTTATGAGCTCAAGTCTGGCTATTTTCTCTATCATACTGACGGCAGGCGTGGCTCTGTTCCCAATGATCATTCCATCAAGCTTGGTGCCTGAACACAGCTTGACGCTTTGGGACGCGACCTCTAGCTACAAAACACTCAGTATTATTTCTATCATCGCTATCATCGTTGTGCCTGTCATCTTGGGCTACACCACTTGGTGTTACTACAAAATGTTTGGCCGCATTGATAACAAATTCATTGAAGAGAACAGCACCTCGCTGTACTAAGGAGAATCGAGTATGTGGTATATCTGCTGGGTACTGGGCATCCTGCTAGCCTGCTCTTTTGGCATCATCAATGCGATGTGGCTAGAACAGCGTGGTGAGCATGATGACGATGGCGAGCCATAATCGCTAGGTATTAGCAACTAGCTAGGTCTCTTGGACCTAATTGTTAACCGCTGTAGAAATCGAAAGTAGTCGCAAATGACTATTTTGATTTTTACGGCGGTTTTTACATTCAAGATGATATAAATCGATCAATTCCTCAACAAATCTTAGATAAATACCTCTACTTAAATGACTTACTAGTCAATATAGCATTACTACATAAGTGGTATACAAAAATAAAAACAAGGTTATACTATCGAAATTGAAAGAATACGAAAGACTATAAAGAGGTTGCGATGAATCAGTTAGAGCGTAGAGAGACTATCCTTCAGTCGTTAAACGACCACGGTCAGGTCCTAGTTAAGGATATGGCTGTGACTCTGAATACTTCCGAAGTAACGCTTCGAGCTGATTTAAAAGCACTGGAACAAGAAGGCAAACTCAAACGCTTTTTTGGTGGTGCACAATCCATCAAACACCTACCGCTCTCGCAGGTCGATAGTGAAGTTCAAATCGATCGCCGCTACGAAATCAACAGCAAATCCAAGCACAAAATTGCAGAAGCTGCAGCGGCCATGATTGCCCCGTCCGATACTATTATTCTGGACAGTGGTAGCACGACGCATTTAGTTGCCGAGCAACTGGGCTTGCGCGGAGGCAACACCATCATTACTAACAACCTGGCCGCTTGTGTGTCACTAATGGACGCGGAAAACACCACGCTAGTCGTGATTGGTGGCACCTACCGCAACAAAACCAAATCCCTACATGGTTTTCGAGCGGAACAGTGTCTCGATGGTGTCCAGGCAGACATATTAGTTGTTGGTGCCGATGGGCTTGATCCTGATAAAGGCATTACCACTTTTAACGAAGGTTATGCCATTACTGGAGTGATGGCGAAATGCGTGAAAAAAGTGATTGCAGTTGTCGACTCAACTAAGCTAGGTCGCATTGGCTTCAACCAAGTTCTTGATATTTCTCGTATCGACGTCCTCGTCATCGACGAAGGGATCAACGCAGAAGACAAAGCACGATTTGAGCAATGTGGTGTTCAGGTCGTCGTCGTATAGGAACTTCTCGTCGATTTCTAGCATGAAGCAGCAGCCCTAAAGAGCTTGGCTCCAAAGGGCTTATCCTCTTTCTTATATATCCAGCGACAATCAAACCGCTATCACATGTATACCTTGCGCGCGAAAATGCGTCATATCGTCATTAGAAATACCAGTATCTGTGATCAACATATCGAGCTGCTCTGGTAGCAGTACTTGATTGAACCCAGAGCGCGATAGCTTTGAGGAATCGGCAAGAATCACTACTGTTTTGGCACACTTTGCCATCATCTGTGTAACGTTATAACCCTCATTAAACGTCGTCACTCCTTTCTCTGGGTCTAAACCATCCGCACCAATAAAAGCAATATCAGCATAGACCCCATCAAAAAACTCTTCTGCCTTATGCCCGTGAATAGATTGGGAAACATTACGATATACTCCTCCGCTAATAGCGAGAGTGACTGAACCAATACCTGCTAATGTCGAGGCAGCCGCCAAGTTATTGGTGATCACTGTGACATTACCTGAGTCGGCTAAAGCTTGCGCAAGTAGATGTGTCGTACTGCCACTATCGATGATGATAGTTGAGTTAGATGCCACCATCTCTGCAGCTTTTGCTGCTATCTTTCGCTTTGCTTCATCGTTAATTTGATAGCGCTGGTTGACTGCAAGTTCGCGATCCAATCCACTTTGCGAAGCTGCCGGCATTCGCATCATGGTTGGCAGTGCCGCACCACCAAAAAAACGCTCCAGCTTCCCTTCTTTTTCGAGACTCGTGAGGTCATTTCTGACCGTGACATGAGACGTATTAAGCTCTTTAGCTAGGGCTTTGACCTCAACCGTCCCTTGTGCACAGAGTAAATCCAGTATCTTCTTTCTTCTTAAAGTGACATTCATAGGACCCATCCTTAACACTCAACAACAAACGAAGCGCCTTCGCGCTTCGTCCCTCGATCGCAGATTATTGGCAAGCCGCTGAATACTGACCAACAACCTCTTGGATTTTATCGATTATCAACGCATGAGCATTTGCTACGATCTCGCCTGAGCTGACTTTAAGATATTGATTTGGCATATACTGGCTGAGCATAGTCAGTGGAATGTCGACTTTGTTGAGGTTATCGATAAGACGACCCTGAGCAGCTTGAATTCGTTCATCCGTCCAGTAATAGCGAATGCGATCCGAGAAGCTGAAGTGAAGATTATTGATGATATCTGAGTGCTTCTCACCATAATAAGACTTCCAATACTTCGGCGTATCAAGCAATACATCATCAACGACCTTCTTAAACTGACTACTGTGCTCTGACTTCACCAAGCAGGTCTCGATTTCAGCAAGGGCAAATAGCGCTTCACGAAGGGCAAACGTGAGTGCAGGCCCCACTTTCAAGATCGAAAAGTGAGTTTGGACCAACTCTTTGAGGTGCTTGGCCGTTTGGTAATCCGTTGAGTGCGCCTCGTAAATCCATGGCGTGCCCTCGATGTAGCGTGAAATTTCTTGCGCTTCAGACTTTTGATAGCGAATGACCTTACTGTGGTCAAACTCAACTCCCGGCTGCACAACCACACCAACAACCTTTTCGATAGCATGACCAATACCAAGCGCTTCAAAAGCTGTGACATGGGTGTCTATGGTGTTACGCACGTCGGCAAGTTCTGTGACATGAACCGAGTTGATCTCGGAGGCTTCTCCCCCAGGAACAGGAACCTCTGTTCCTATGATATAGGTAATCTTGTCTCTGCTCTCTGCTGGTACATACTCTTCGGCCACCGCGCAAAGCTCAGCAGCGCGCTTGGCAACAATCGAGGGGTCTAGAGGCACGCTATCGTCAGCACATGACATCGAGGCATCCAAGTGAATCTTGGTAAAACCCGCTTCAACATACTGCTTAATTAATTCGCGTGATTTCTCCATCGCTTGATCGGAGGTTTCGTTTTGCCAACAATTTGGGCCTAAATGATCACCGCCTAGGATAATTCTCTCTATCGGAAAGCCTACATTATTTGCGATTTCGTAAACGTAACTTACGAAATCCTTTGGCTTCATACCCGTATAACCACCAAACTGGTTTACTTGATTCGATGTCGCCTCTATTACTACGGGCAACGAATTATCAAGTTCGTAACGAAAAGTCGCTTCAATCACCATAGGGTGAGCAGAACATACTGAATATACGCCTATATTATTGTTTGTTTTATGTAAACCAACGATCTTTTTCATAACTTACCTCATCGAAAACGAAAGCCATTAACACTTTCGAGTTTGCAACTGAATTAAACGAATACCCAGAAACATACCAACAAAACTTACGAATGTCTTCGTTAATTTGTGTTTATTTTCGTAGATTGACGAAATGTGCGACAGATCGCTTTTTTAATCGAAGGTTTTGATTATGATTATTCCGAAGCAAAACGAAAGGTTAAGAAAATGATAGAAACTCAGCTTCTGGTAAACACCGATGTTGACCTAAAGACAAATAAAGAAGTACTCGATCATCTCAGTGACTTCTTAATGGGCGAAGGATTTGTAAAGGAGAGCTATCACGCAGCGATTCACGAACGTGAATCCGTGTTTCCAACAGGTATCGACCTAGGGTTTGGAGCAGTGGCAATCCCACACTGTGACGCATCTCATGCGAACAAGCCTTGCGTCTATTTGATTAAACCATCTCAGGGCATTCCTTTTGAAAGAGCCGATGACGATGGTGAACTGATCGCAGAGCTGATCATCGCCCTTGTGGTCACAGACCCAGCGGAGCAGATGCAACTCTTGCGTGCCCTGTTTACCTCATTGCAGGACGAAGATTTTTTTAACGAACTCAAAAACGCGCCAACGATTGAAGCAATCACGGCCACATTCAGTTCGAAAATACTAAACAAAAATAAGGAAGTAGCATGAAAAAAGTAATTGTAGCGTGTGGCGGTGCCGTAGCGACCTCAACGATGGCCGCGGAAGAAATCAAAGAGCTATGTGAAGAGAACAACGTGGATATCGAAATTGTTCAATGCCGCGTTAACGAGATCGACACCTACATCTGCGATGACGTGACATTCATTTGCACTACCGCAAAAGTGGATCGCACCTTTGGCGACATCCCTCTGTTCCACGGCATGCCGTTTATCTCCGGTGTGGGTGCAGACGAACTAAAAGAAAAAATGCTGGCTGTTGTTCTTTAATAATCCCTGTTCGATGGCTCGGCTCCTGTATGGCCGGCCATTGAGAGACTAAAGGAATACCCTACTATGTTAAACGAAATAATCAGATACGTGCTCGATCTCGGGCCAACAGTAATGCTGCCAATTGTGATCATGATTTTCTCAATGGCATTTGGAATGAAACTGGGGGATGCGTTTAAGTCCGGTCTTCATATTGGTATTGGTTTCGTCGGTATTGGTCTCGTTATCGGTCTGATGTTGGAATCCATTGGTCCAGCAGCGCAAGAGATGACGGCGAACTTCGGCATTGAACTAAGCGTTGTTGACCTAGGCTGGCCTGGCACCGCACCGATTACTTGGGCAAGTGAGATGGCGCTGATTGCCATTCCAATAGCTATCGCAGTCAACATTCTAATGCTGGTTTCTAAGATGACTCGCGTTGTAAACGTGGATATCTGGAACATCTGGCACATGACTTTTACTGGTGCGATGGTTCACATGGCAACCGACAGCTACATGCTAGGTATCGTTGGCGTTATCGTTCACGCGGCATTTGCTTACAAGCTGGGTGATTGGTTCGCAAGAGATACTAAGAAGTACTTTGGCCTTGACGGCATTGCAGTTCCGCATGGTACCTCAGCATACTGTGGCCCTATTGCGGTAATGGTTGACGCAATCATTGAAAAGATCCCGGGTCTTCGCAATGTTCACTTCTCGACCGACGGCATTCAGAAGAAGTTCGGCGCATTCGGCGAGCCAGTGGTTGTTGGCTTCATCATGGGTCTAGCGATTGGTTTGCTCGCAGGTTACGACCTACAGAACGTGCTGCAACTAGCAGTGAAAACAGCCGCGGTTATGCTATTGATGCCACGCGTGATCAAGCCAATCATGGATGGCCTGAACCCAATTGCTAAACAAGCTCGTACTCGTCTACAAAGCAAATTTGGTGGTGATGACTACTTGATCGGTCTAGACCCTGCACTGCTGCTTGGTCAAACCAACGTAGTATCAGCAAGTCTGATGTTTATTCCTCTGACGATTTTCATTGCTGTACTACTGCCAGGTAATGCGATTCTACCATTTGGCGACTTAGCAACAATCGGCTTCTTTGTGGCAATGGGTGTGGCGGTTCACAGTGGCAACCTGTTTAGAACCATCATCTCTGGCTCTATCATCATGGCAGGAACGCTTTGGATTGCGACGCAAACCATCCCATTCCTAACCAAGCTTGGTCAAACAACAGGCCACGTAACAGGCAGCAACCTAATCGGTTCTATGGACCAAGGTGGCGCACCGATCACTTATATCCTGATTGAACTGTTCCGACTTGAAAACCTAGGTGGTCTCATCATCATCGGTGGTGTCTACGCAGTCGCTGTTGCCATGACATGGTCTCGCGCAAAGCAATACGAGAAGCAAGTCCAACAAGAGAAAGACGCGCTAACAGAAGCTAACGCTTAATCCAATTCGCTGGCAGGGCAACCTGCCAGCCCTTCACTCTTTCAAATTTAATACGTTAAGTAAGACCTACACATTTTTTGATGTGGGTGTCGTTGCGGGTAAAAACTATGAATATGAATCATCATGTCGAAGTCGTGGAGAACCAAGTACTCCAACTGACAGCCTACGACATGCCAGAACTAGGCGCAGACGAAGTGTTGGTCGAGGTGTACTACTCAGGTCTTTGTGGCTCAGATGTACCTCGAGTGTTCGATAAAGGCGCACACTTCTACCCTATCACGCTCGGCCATGAGTTCTCCGGCAAAGTCGTTGCTGTTGGCCAAGACGTTGAAAAATATACTCAAGGGGACAGTGTTTGCTGTGCACCACTCGTCCCTTGCCAAGAGTGCGATGTCTGTGAGCAAGGGTTGTACTCCCTTTGTAAGCACTACTCTTTCATTGGCTCACGTCGCCAAGGTGGTAATGCACATTACGTCGCGATTCCACAAAAATGCTGTTTTAAACTACCAAACACCGTTTCCTTGGTTGAAGGCGCATTTTTTGAACCAATTACGGTTGGCCTTCATCCCATCGTCATGGCTGGCGGATGCAAAGATAAGCATGTGATCATTATTGGCGCAGGCACGATTGGTCTACTGACTCTGCAAGTTGCAAAAGCCTTAGGTGCGGCCTCAGTGACCACCATTGACATCTGTGATGACAAGCTCGAGACAGCACGCCAATTAGGTTCTGACCGTACCGTTAACTCCCTTAATAGCGAGCAAATGGCGGAGTTCTCTGAGCTCTCTTCATCGACTCAACACCAGATGATTATTGAGCTCGCTGGCGTACCGGAGACCTTTATGCTCAGCCTAAATATTGCTGGACCTCGCGCGAGCATCTATCTGGTGGGCACCATACATAAAGATTTCAATATCGCTTACAAAGACTACGAAAAAGTACTTCGCAAAGAGCTATCGATTGCCGGCAGCTGGATGAACTACTCCTACCCATACCCGGGCGAAGAGTGGGAGATCGCTTGCCAATTGTTCTCCGAGGGCAAGGTCAACACCAAAGCACTACTTGATGGCATCTACGAACCGGATATGTACATCACACGCGTTTCACAACTACCAACACAACCAATGTCAGGCAAAATTTTACTTAGCTGGGGTCAAGAAGATGAATAACATTATCAATAGCAATTACTGGTTACGACAAGCACGACGCGATGGCTATGCGATCCCAGCGTTTAACTTCCATAACCTAGAGACAGTACAGGTAATTTTAGATACCGCCAAGTCGCTGGAATCACCGGTTATTCTTGCGGGCACACCTGGCACCTATGGCTACGGCGGCTCACGCGAACTTCTGCACATGGTGAATGCCGCAGCAAGAGAGCGCAACATGCAAGTCGTGGTGCACCTTGACCACCACCATGATCTTAACGACATTCGCGAAAAGGTAAGACTCGGTATTCGCTCAGCCATGATTGATGGAAGTGCTCTGCCTCTGCAAGAAAACATCGCACTTACACGTGAAGCCGTACAAATCTGTCATGCTTATGGCTGCTCTGTTGAGGCAGAAATTGGTCAGCTTGTTGGTCAAGAAGACGACCTTATCGTTGAGTCTGTGAATGACCCATATACACACCCTGAAGATGCCAAGCTTCTCGTAGAGCAAACCGACGTCGACTCACTTGCGATTGCCATCGGTACCGCCCATGGCATGTATAAAGAAGAGCCGAAACTGGACTTTGAACGCCTAGAGAAGATTGCTTCGATGATTGATATCCCACTAGTTCTTCACGGAGCGTCAGGTGTTGCCAGTCGTGATGTACAACGCTGCATCGATTTAGGTATCGCAAAAGTAAACGTGGCGACAGAGCTTAAAATCGCCTACTCGGATGCACTCAAGGTGGTTTTAAAAGAGCAGCCTGGTGTAAATGACCCTCGCGTTTATAACGAGCTACCAAAGTCTGCCATGGCGAAAGTGGTAGAAGACAAAATCATGATGTGCCGAAGCCAAGGTAGACTCTAGTTTCCACATATGAGCAAAGCAGTCCCCCGATAGCTGCTCCTGATATAAAGGCCACTTAGTGGCCTTTTATCTTATTATCAGAGAACAATGACGCATAACCCCAGCCGACAATCAGCCCCCACAAGGTCGCATTAATACCTAAAATCGTCACACCCGATAGCGTCACCACCAGCACCAACAGAGCTGGCTCCCGGTAATCTGGCGAATCAAACGCACTTTGCAGGCACATCATCAGGGTTCCAAGCAGCGCAAAGCCAGCAAGCATATGAGTGATTTCCTTTGGAAAGGCTAAAAACATCGACACCACGACGGATGCTAATAGCCCAGCAATGAGATAGAACACTCCAGCCCAAATCACGGCTTTGTATCGCTTGGTCTTGTCACTGTCTACATCGTCATTCATGCAAATCGCCGCCGATATCGCCGCTAAATTGACACTAAAACCGCCAAAGGGTGCGGATAGCACGTTTGCAAGACCCGTCCCCACGAGTACTGGCTTCACGGGTGTCTCATATTGATAGCTTTTCATCATCGCCACACCCGGAAGGTTTTGAGACAACATGGTTACAATATAAAGCGGCAAGGAAATATTGAGCATTGCTGACCAATCAAACATGGGCGTCACCCAGCTCGCTTGGGCAATTGATAGCTCTGGGTTTGAGAACGATTCACTATCAGCAGAAAACGCCAAAGCGCATCCAACAACAAGCAGCAGCAACATCGTGTACTTAGGCACAAAGCGCTTACTGGCGATAAAGGTGAGAAACATCCATAAAAACGCATAGGGTGTCGTCATTGCAGGCTCAAATGCGCGAACACAAAATGGCAACAAAATCGCACCTAACATCGCGGTCGCAAGAGGGGTTGGAATACGTTGCAACGCTCGAGCAAGCGGAGAGACAAGACCAGTGATAACAATCATTAGACCAGACACAACAAAGGCACCTATCAAAGCTGACATGTCGTATTCCGCGGCTGAGCTTACCAGTATCGCAGCACCCGGCGTCGACCACGCGGTCAAAATAGGCATTTTGTAATACCATGAGAAGCCTATCGACGTGACTCCCATCGTTACACCAAGCGCGAGCAACCAACTCTCTATTTGCGCGGGAGACGCCCCTGCTGCCGTCGCGGCTTGCAATATAATCACCACCGAACTGGTATAACCGACGAGCACCGCCGTAAAGCCCGCTGTGATGTGGTGCAACGTGGAAATATTTTGGCTCATTGTCATCCCTTTCTGTATAGTAACTCCATCTGTGCGTAATAACGCACAAAACAAAGATAGCACTGTGCGCTATAACGCACAACAGGAACAGAGCCAATGCAAGACTCCAAATTTAGGTCTGAGATCGCCCAGTATCTAAAATCAGAACGAAAGAAAAAGAAGTTAAGCCTAGATGCGACATCCAAACTCACTGGCGTATCCAAAGCCATGCTTGGGCAAATAGAGCGAGAAGAATCGAGCCCGACGATCGCTACTTTGTGGAAGATCGCCAGCGGACTTGAAACCTCATTCTCGGCGTTTTTTGCCAACGAACCCAGCTTGCAAACTCCCGAACGCCTGTTTCCTGACGATCCACGAATGAAGGTAAAACCGTTATTTCCTTTTCAAGAAGACACTGGTATCGAGGTCTTTGAGATCACGTTGTCAGGACATCATCAGCAAATGTCTAGTCCACACAGCGTGGGAGTGATTGAGCATGTGCATGTGATAAGTGGCCAAGTGCAGATATTCTTTGACCAAGAGTGGCACTTACTCAATGCCGGTGAAAGTTTGCGTTTTTACAGTGACCAGCCGCATGGCTATGAAGCGGTATCAGAAGACGCGGTATTCCACAATATCGTGAGTTACCCTAGATAATAAAGGCAGTCATAGTACTGCCTACTCATACTGAGCAATACTGTCATCAATGCTACCTATAGAGTACAGCACCAGCTCCTCCGGATTTTCCCCTTCGCCTAACGCGTGTACATCCTCACCCTCAGCAATGAGTTGTTTGATGATGGCTAACCCTCTCTCCTGCGGCACTTGAATGATGATAGGCATCTCAGAGGCAGACACACCGTACTTAGTGGCAATAAGCAGCTCTTTTACCCGCTCTTTCTCGCTTTTTTCCATAGATCTCAATCCTGTTTTGTGTGCTGTCGTAGAGGTTGTATCAGGGTTATTTTAGCTCGTTTACCATGCTTCGCCATTGACTGACTTTGACTACAACCTGTACGGTACTTTTACCGCTCCCAACGAGTTCACAAAGGTAAACCAATGAAACAAGGCATCGCTCACATTGCTCTGGTCGTCAAAGACTACGATGAAGCCATTGATTTTTATGTGAATAAACTTCAGTTTGAACTGATAGAGGACACCTACCAACCCGAGCAAGACAAGCGCTGGGTGGTGGTAGCACCGCCAAACTCTACAGGAGCTACCATTTTGCTCGCCAAAGCTTCAAAACCAGAACAGCATGACTTTATCGGTAATCAAACCGGTGGTCGCGTGTTCCTGTTTCTCAATACCGACGATTTTTGGCGCGATTACGAGCGCATGCGTGCTTTCGGTATCCATTTTGTTCGCGAGCCATCAGAGCAGGACTACGGTTGGGTTGCTGTGTTTAAAGACCTATATGGCAACCTCTGGGACTTGCTGCAATTGAATCCGGATCACCCGATGGCAAAAAGGCTGTAGCTCACAGTAGACAGCGCATTTCACATGCCCAACTGAAGAAAACTGTCGTTTAATTTTCACATTTCCAGAAATATAAAAATACTTTTCGTCTTTTTTCACCCTGCTTCGTCTTATAGGTACACACGAACCAAAACTAGAGACCTATTATGTTAAAAGTCACTCCTGACAACCGAGAAGCATCGAACAAGTTCATTAAACACGACAGCAACATGCTTAAGCAGATTTATGGCACCGATGATGTCACACCGTATTGGATCGCCGATATGGAGTTTCCGATTGCTTCGCCTATCACTCAGGCAATGCAAGAACTAGTGAACCGTGAAACCTACTCTTATGAGTTCGATTCACAAACGGTATTCAGCGCTATTTCCAATTGGAACCAAAAGCGTCACGGCCTAACACTTGACCCCAAACAGTTCGTGCAAGTACCGGGCGTATTGAGTGCGATCGCACTTCTGATTCGAGAGTTCACGGAAAAAGGCGACGGCGTACTCATTCAAACTCCTGTTTATCATCAGTTCCGACGCTTGATTGAATCTGCAGGTAGAGAAGCTGTAAGTAATAAACTCAGCGTTGCTGACGGTCGCTACGTTATGGATTTTGACGCGCTAGAGAGTCAACTGCGTGACAACAATGTAAAAATGATCCTTCTGTGCAACCCACATAACCCAGTTGGTCGCGTTTGGAAACCAGACGAATTGGAAAAGTTGGTCGCAATTGCTGAAAAACATCAAACGCTTATTGTCAGTGATGAAGTTCACGCAGACGTCGTATTCGAGGGAAATACATTCACGAGTATTGCCTCTTTTGACTATGACAACACCATCACGATTATTGGCTCGCCAGCAAAGAATTTTGGACTAAATAGTATCTCCAATGGCTACATCTACAGCGCTAATACTGAGCTCAAAGATCAAATCAAAGCAACGGTGGCGTCCATGTCGCTCGATCATGGCAACGTCTTTACTACTCGTGCGACCATTGCAGCTTATGAATACGGCGAAGCTTGGTTCAATGACTTCGTCCAATACACCCAACGTAATCGCGACTGGATTGTGACCTTCATGCGTGAGCAACTACCTCAAGTGACTGTATTCGATCCAGAGGGAACCAACCAAATTTGGTTCAACTTTAGCGGGCTGAATCTTGATTCTGACGCATTAAAGTCAGTGCTGGTAGACGAGGCTAAGCTCGCATTAACACCGGGGACTTGGTTTGGAGAGCCGGACGAAAACTTCTATCGCATGAACTTTGCAGCGCCACTTGAGCAAATACAAAACTCATTGTGGCAGCTCAAAAAGGTGCTGAGCTAAGCTTTTGAACGCTTGGTAGCAGCAACTTAACTCAACAAATAGATCTAAAGGCGCGAGAGCTTGTGACCTCGCGCTTAATTCTGAATGCCTCTCTACCCATTTCTAATTTCGTTCGTATTGCTCACAATTCACACCCTAGACTACCGTGTTTCCAAAATCATCTAAGTGCCTCAGCAGAGGCGAATCGAAAATTAATTTGGGAAGATGGCAATGAAAAAAACACTCCTCGCTTCAGTTCTGGCGTTAGGTTCACTAAACGTTAATGCCGTAACATTTACTGAACCAGATTTAGACTATATTGCTGCCGCTGAGGCTTATGGCATTACGGGCGAAACATGGGAAACGCCCGAGTTTATCGCCTCGGCAATGCCACACGTCTACAAGTTCACCCACAGTTATACCTTACACAAAGGCGACTATGTCCTGGAACTCCCTAAGGGCAAGCCTCTCGATCTAGCCAACGTTATGGTGCCTGACTACGATGGCGAAATGTCGGCCAAAGACTTCATGCTTAACCGCATGCAAAACCACAACGCGGTGATTCTCAAAGATGGTAAGCTTGTTCATGAGCACTTTGGTAATGGCATGACGGAGTTTTCTCCTCATTTGGATATGTCTGTTTCTAAGTCATTTACGGCGATGGCGGCTGCCATTGCGGTTGGAAGAGGTCACTTGAATTGGGATGACTTCGCGGTGAAGTATGTTCCAGAGCTTCAGGGATCTGCTTTTGAAAACGCGACCGTTCAAGAAGTGTCAGACATGCGTACAGCCGTCATCCTCGCACCGGGTACGAAAGAGAAGTACTGGGATGTTCGCTTATCTAACGCACAGGGCTATTACGGTGAAGAGGCTGCTGAACCATACCCAAATGGCACCTTGGACTTCTTCCCGCTGATTAAAGAGCGCCAAGCGTATGCCATGGGTGAGAAGTACGACTATCAAGATGTGAACTCAGAGCTCCTGGGTCTCATTGTTGATCGCGCGACTGGTCAATCCTTTACCAACATCCTCGAGCAAGACCTGCTACAAAAAGTGGGTGTCGCGGCCGATGCTCACTTTATGTCGGATAAAAAGGGGCTAGCGATGGGCTCTACCGGTATGAATATGGCAACCAAGGATCTTGCACGCGTTGGTCTACTGTTCCTCAATGACGGCAAAAATGACAAAGGCGAGCAAGTGTTGCCTGCAGAGTTTGTAAGAAACCTATGGAAAGGCAACAAAGAGGTTCGCAGAGCGTGGCAAAAAGGGAAAGAATCGGTGCTCGCTTCAGGCTACTACAAAGACCAATTCCGCGTACTGGAGATTGGTAAACACCGAATCCTAGCCATGGTTGGTGTTAATGGGCAAATGTGTGTGATGCACAAAGAAACCAACTCGGTGATTGCGCTCAACGGTGCCTACCCAATGGCAGAAACGCCTCGCTTTGCGGCAATGCAATTCCATCAGTTAGTTCCAAGCATTCTCGATGCACTGGAGCCGCCACAATGAAAACACGTTGGACGCCAATACTGATTGTTTCGCTATTCAACGTTAGTTTTGCACAAGCAGAAACGACACAACCTGACCCAAGCGATTTAACGCAAGTAAACTCGTTTGTCTTTGGTACGGTGGATAATCAGGGCATGCTAAAAGGGATGGTGGGTCTTGCAGGGCAATACTCAGAAGACAACACCTTCATGGGACTGGTCGAGCACAACCTTGCGACCAAAACCAACAGCACCGGAAGTAAAGACAACAACACTCGTCTTCGCTACTTTCAGGTGCTGGACGTTGATAGCGCGGCAATCAAGCAAGCCGGATTCTCTGTCGATTACATTCGCGGTTGGGAGAACACTAATGGTATCGGTTCAGACTTGGTCGCCATCGGTACCATAGCCAAAGTAGCTACACCTTGGGAAGCGCTCTCGATCTATCCCAATGTCGCTTATGTTATGGGAACGGCGAGACAGGATGGAAGCATGGACGCTAGCCTAAGCGGCTATCAACTGAATCTATTCGGTTCATTGTCTATTGGTAATTGGGGTCAATATGCCGTATTCCAACCTCAGTACATGCATGTGAGTGGTGACGTTGACTCCGATAAAAACAGCGGAAATCTTAGAGTATTTGGCGATGTCTTACAGGTGAAAACAGGCTACGGCCAACCGATTTCCAAAGATGGCTTGTGGTGGGTTGAAGCTTCGCACACCTATACCAAGTCAGAATTGGAGGCGAAATCGAACTCAGGAGGCATTGCCTTACCTACCGATAATGATCATAAGTTTGAAGTGGGTGTGGCGTACTATTTCTAACAGGTCTAATAAAAAACACACGTGATATCCCTAGCGCTCTGATTACTGGTAGAGCGTTCAGGGATAGCCTCCCCCTAAATTATCGAGTGATACGCTGCTTTTGAACTCCCTGTCAATAATTATTATAAAAAAGCTAATAATCATTTAGCTATTTACCATCTAGTTCTAATTAATCAACTCTTCTATTCTCCTTCCCAACGACGTAAGGCAGGTACCTTACGCCACCTTTATCAATATGGGTGTGATGAAACACATGCACCTAGACTGGGAATCAAACATGAACACTGTTACTCAAAGTAAACCGCTCAGCCATAGTGTTGGGCTCACTCTTCTGGCAGGGCTTCCTCTTTTCACACTTTTGCCCTTGGGTCTAGATATCTTCTTACCAGCAGTTCAACAGATTGGTGAGTACTTCAATAACGCCGACCTACCTTCAATGGCGATCAGTGTATATATGCTTTTTTGGGGCATTGGGCAGCTTTTCTGGGGAGGTATTGCCGATACCCTTGGTAAGAAAAACATCGCTATGATTGGCATGATACTTTTCGGGTTCAGCTCTTATCTTATCTCAGGTGTCGAGGACACCCAATCGCTCGAATTCTTGGCTTTTCGAGCACTTCAAAGCTTTGGTGGCAGTGCTGGCTTTACCGCTATCTTCGCTATTATCAGAATGCGTTTTGAAGGGGAAACACTCAACCGTGCATATAGCTACCTAAACGGAATCTTAGCATTCGTGCCCGTTAGTGCACCTCTGATTGGTGCCTATGTCGTTGCGAACAACGCTTGGTTTACCCTGTTTACTATCATGGCGTTAATGGGAGTGATTAGCATTGGTTGGATCGCTCTAACGCTACCTAATGATAAAGCGCAGACTCCTATCAAACGTGATGAACCTGTTTCACAAAATCTCGGCAAACGATACTTATCGGTACTTTCAAACACGCGCTTTAGAACCTATCTGTTCTTTGCTTTGACAGCACAAAGCTTGTTTATTTATCTACTTACTGTGGCGCCTATGTACCTAATGGGGCGCCTAGGAGTCTCACAGGTTTCGTTTGGCCAGATGTTTATGATTATCGCATTGGTGTTTATGGTCGGTAGTTTCCTATCACCAAAAATCAATGCACTAATGACTATTCGCTCGCTCATCGGTCTATCACTAGGGCTCATTGTGGCAGGCAGTGCCATCATGTTTGTGATGAGTGGGATAGAAATGTGGTACTCGCTAATTCTACCAATGGTTATCATCGCGACGGGTTGCACCATCCTACTGAGCAGCAGCCCTGCAAATGCACTGGCAGACTTTAAAGAGAACGCTGGCACGGCGAGTGGCCTGTATACCGCGACAACTTTTGGTGCTGGTGCCCTGATTTCAGCGCTGTTTACAAAACTTATCGACAGTACAGACTTAACGCAGGTCGCTCTCGTCTATGGGTTAACCGCACTGATTGCGTTGCTGGCCTTAGCATTGAACAAGACTGTTCAACCGACACAAAATAGAATCGCAAAGTAGAGCGACAAAACGAAAAAAGCCCCGAAAGAATTTCGGGGCTTTGACGACTAAAAGTTCAATTAATCTAATTCAACGAGATTCTTCTCAAACGTCGCGTGCTGTGCCTGAACATCTTTATCAGGACCGCCCGTCATAGAGCTCACTACCATGATTGAAATCCAAGATAGAATGAATCCAGGGACGATTTCGTAGATATCGAAGATACCGCCAGAAAGCTGTTTCCATACCACGATAGTCACACCGCCGACGATGATACCTGCGATAGCGCCGTTACGGTTCATACCGGCCCAGTAAAGGCTAAGTAGGATTGCAGGACCAAACGCCGCACCAAAGCCTGCCCAAGCGTAAGATACGAGACCTAATACTGAGCTGTCTGGCGTCATAGCGAGTACAAGAGCAATCACAGATAGTAGTACAACGCCAACACGACCGACCATTACAACCTGCTCAGACGTCGCATCTTTGTTGATGATTTGCTTGTAGAAGTCTTCTGCTAGTGCTGAAGACGATACCAATAGCTGTGAATCCGCAGTACTCATGATTGCCGCTAGAATCGCTGCAAGTAGGATACCTGCAATCACTGGATGGAATAGTGCGTTAACAAGCAGCATGAAGATCTTCTCACCATCAGCCAGAACGTCACCGCCAGTATTAGTGATGTACACAAGACCAACCACACCCACTAGCAGTGCACCAATCATAGAAAGACCAGACCACACAACCGCGATGCGGCGCGCTGTTGTTAGATCTTTATTGGTACGTGATGCTTTGAAACGCGCCAAGATGTGTGGTTGACCGAAGTAACCAAGGCCCCATGCGACCAATGAAATGATGGCAATCGCAGACAGAGGCTGACCTTTCGCATCATTCCAAAGTGTCAGTAGTTCAGGGTTAATCGCTTCTAGGTCTGCCGTTAGCTGACCAAGACCACCTTGCATACCAATTACCGGTACAATCATTAACGCAGCTGCCATGAGTAGGCCCTGAACTAAGTCAGTCCAAGATACCGCTAGGAAGCCACCAAATAGTGTGTAAGACACAACACAAACCGTGCCGATAATAACCGCGATTGTGTAGTCTAAGCCGAATACCGTTTCAAACAGTTTACCGCCTGCCACTAGACCAGAACTGGTGTAGAAAAGGAAGAAAAGCAAAATGAAGAACGCAGATACAACCTGAATCACCTTAGAGTTATCGTTAAAACGACGAGATAGATATTCAGGAAGAGTCAGAGCGTCAGTCGTAATACTGTAAGTACGTAGTCGTTTCGCGCAGATCAGCCAGTTCAGCCAAGTACCCACTAATAGGCCACCTGCCAACCAAAATGCCTCAATACCGGCTGCGTAGGCGTAGCCTGGCAAGCCAAGTAGTAGCCATCCACTCATGTCTGATGCACCAGCAGATAGCGCTGCAGGCCAAGGGCCTAAAGAGCGTCCACCAAGAAAGTAGTCGCTTGAGCTCGCTGTGCGCTTATAAGCGATCACACCGATAGCAAGCATCATCGCCAAGTAAGCGATAAAAGTTGTCGTAATAGCGAAGCTATTTTGAATCATTATTATTTCCTCATCCTAGAATTCAGCCCCCAACATGCTTAGTGCTGGAGGCTGGTAGGGCGGCGTGGAGCGGGTCCGAAGACCTTAGCCACTAGCTACCAAGTTCAAGCAAGGTAGCGTTGCCCCCCACTGCTGTGATGTTGATGGTTCTTGTTCTTTCCGTTATGAACCTCAACACTAGATTCGGATCGTGCGACGTTGGAAGTGACGCCAGATCCGTTTCAGACACCAAAAGACCTATCGCTCCATCGCGATTAGCCAGTTGATGGTTAACCTGCCATTGTGTTTCTTCAGAGCCTACAAGACCGACTACACGCACATCGAAATCGATGAAGGTAGTGGCTTCTTCTAAAGCGACAATCTGGACTAGGTTAGAAGGCAGCTGAGAACGCTCGACTGCCGAAATTAAAATTTGATTAAACTTCTCGTTACCAGTGCAAACAATGACGCCATTGCCAGCAATAAGCGCCGCTGCTATTTGAGCTACTGCAGCAATCTTTGCTTGCGCCTCTTCACTCTCAAGCACCACCAAAGCCACGCCACGACCTGCGGCGTAAAGCTCATTGGTTTCGCCCGTTGGCCCCGGCATCACATGCGGGTTAGCGAGCAGGATATTCGCTTGCTGAACATGGAACGCCATCACGCTTGCTAGCGTCGCGTTCAGTTCTGCCATATTGCGCTGAACAGAGAGTAAGCACTCACGCTGCTCAGTAAAATCAGTAACATTCCAGCTCTCCCATGCATTCAAAACATCAGAGAAAATTGTTGCGTTATTAACCATGACTCTTTCTCCTTACTTTGAAATGGAAGCGGTGTCGTTGACGACATCAGTAAAGCGATACAGATAGTGAGGACCACCTGCTTTTGGTCCCGTGCCCGATAGCCCTTGTCCACCAAACGGTTGAACACCGACTACCGCACCCACCTGATCTCGGTTGATGTAGCAGTTACCGACACGAACGTGTTTCTCAATCCATTCGTAAGTAGACTCATTGCGACTATGTACGCCAAGCGTAAGACCAAAGCCTGTCGCATTGATGCTGTCGACTACTTTCGGCAGTTCAGACGCTTTAAAACGAACGATGTGTAGGATTGGACCAAAGTGCTCTTCCGTTAGAACGGAGATATCAGAGATCTCAAACGCACATGGCGGAACAAAATCGCCCTCTGCACATTCATCATCGAGAGATAGTTGAGCGACTTTCTTACCTTGCTTAGTCATAGCTTCGATATGAGCAAGAAGCTTTTGCTTGGCGTTGGCATCAATCACTGGGCCAACATCGGTCGAGTGCAGGTATGGCAAACCAACTTTCAGCTCATCCATGGCACCTTGAATCAAATTGATCACGCGCTCTGCAATATCTTCTTGGATATACAGCACACGTAGAGCACTACACCGCTGACCCGCCGACGCAAACGCAGAGCGAACCACGTCACGCACCACTTGTTCTGGAAGCGCAGTAGAATCCACTATCATCGCGTTTTGACCGCCGGTTTCGGCGATAAATGGCACTGGTGCCACTTGGCGTGCGGCCAAGGTGCTATTGATGCGCTGCGCTGTTGGTGTCGAGCCAGTAAAGGCAACACCAGCAATCGCGTTGTGAGAAGTTAGAGCATGACCCACATCCGCGCCGCGGCCCGTAATGAGCTGGATTGCGCTTGCTGGGAAGCCCGCTTCAAGCATCAGCTCAACCGCACGCACGGCAATGAGCGAAGTTTGTTCAGCAGGTTTAGCGACTACGGTATTACCCGCAACCAAAGCCGCGGTCACTTGACCAAGGAAAATAGCCAGTGGGAAGTTCCATGGGCTGATACAAACAAACACACCGCGACCACCGCGAGCCATCGACTTAGATTGACCATCAAAGCCAAGTACCGATTGTGTCTTGAAGATGTGTGGCTGCTTAGCGTAGTAACGACAGAAGTCGACCGCTTCGCGTACTTCGTCGATGCTGTCATGAATCGTCTTGCCCGCCTCTTGATGACAAATTGCCACCAGTTCGTGCAAATTCTCTTCTAGCTTGTCTGCTAGGTTAAGTAAGCACTGACTACGCTGGGCATACGGAAGCGTTGACCAAGACTCGAATCCTTCCTCAGCCACCTTGATAGCTTCGGAAACATGATCAAGGTTCGCCATAGCGACCTGACCAACAACGATTCGACGATCATACGGTGCGGTAATCGTATCTACTGCACCTCCTTCCTTGATCATGCTTTCGTATTGGGACTGTCCATTAATGATTGGCGCACCTTGCCACTGCTTGCTGCGGAATACGTCCACTTTGTGTTCGTACTCTTTCACTTCGCTCTCAATGTCGACGTTAACGCCAATCGAGTTTTTACGGTCGCTAAAGATAGCCGGTGGAAGCTCAATATTGGCGTTATGCAATGTGTCGTTAGCATTAAGCGCATCGACAGGATGAACCGTTAAACTTTCAACCGGGCAACGTGCATCCACCAAACGGTGTACAAAGCTGCTGTTCGCACCATTCTCTAGCAGTCGACGTACCAGATATGGCAGCAGATCTTTGTGGCTACCCACCGGAGCGTAGATTCGAACCGGTTGCTTATGAGTATCCATCACATGGTCATACAAGGAGTCGCCCATACCATGTAGACGTTGGAATTCGTAATCGGTGTGCTGCGCCATAGTCGCAATCGCAGTCACGGTGTGCGCATTGTGGCTCGCAAACTGCGGGAAAATGTTTCCACGCACGTTGTCACTCAGTAGGAAGCGAGCACAGGCTAGGTATGCCACGTCAGTCGCTTCTTTACGGGTATAAACAGGGTAGTTATCGTAACCCGCTTGCTGAGACCACTTGATTTCGCTGTCCCAATACGCGCCTTTCACAAGACGAAGCGGGATCAAATCGCCCTGCTGTTTTGCAAGTGCATTGACCCAAACCAGCACAGGAAGCGCACGTTTAGAGTACGCCTGAATAACCAGACCAAACTTACCCCAGCCTTTAGCGACATCACTGCGGTACACCTTTTCAAATAGCTTTAGAGAAAGCTCAAGACGGTCGGCCTCTTCCGCATCAATGGTAATCGCAACATCGAGCTCGCGAGCGCGAGTCAATAGTTGAGTCAGCGTATCGCATAGCTCTGTTAGTACGCGCTCTTCGTTCGCGACTTCATAGCGAGGATGCAGTGCAGAAAGCTTAATGGAAACAGACGGCGCAGGACTGGTATCTAAACCATATTTGTCACTGCCAACCGCTTCAATTGCCATTAGGTAGTCTTTGAAGTACTTGTCGCCATCCGCTTTGGTTAGCGCCGCCTCACCCAACATATCAAACGAATAGGTAAAGCCGCGGTCGCGCATCTTCTTACCGTTCTTCTGCGCTTCGCCAATACTGCGGCCTAGTACAAACTGATGCCCCATGACCTTCATCGCCTGATACATGGCTTTACGAATCACAGGTTCAGAGAACTTGTTCACCAAGCGGTTAACCGCTTTCGCTGGGCTTTGAGATTGTGAATCTGACAAACCAACCACTTTACCCGTCAGCATCAAGCCCCAGGTAGATGCATTCACAAACACAGAATCAGAATTCTTAAGGTGTGACTTCCAATCAGCCACGCTGAGCTTGTCGCGAATAAGCGCATCTGCCGTTGCAGAATCAGGAATACGCATCAAGGCTTCCGCGAGACACATCAGCAAAATGCCTTCTTGAGTATCTAAGCTGTACTCAAGCAGTAAGGCGTCGATCATCTGGATCGCATTTTTGTCAGCACGAATGGCTTCAATGAGCTGGGTCGTTTTCTGTGGGATCTGCTGGGCTTCGTCACCTTGCGGTGTGGCCAGAGGTAAAAGCTGTTTCAACCATTGAGACTCATCCACCATATAGAGTGGAGAGATCAGTGACCAGAGCTGTTCAAGCGGCTGCTCGACAAACTCCGTTTTTAGCACATCTGTTGCTGTAAACATGTGTGTTCCTCAATCTCTACTCAGCCGAAAACATCGACTGGACTACTACAATGGCAGGCAGTGTATTTTGAGCGCTTGAGAATTACTTGTCAAAAACTCCGTTGTTTTTGCATTTTTCTACGCTTTGTAACAATTCAAGAACATGTTCACAATTACAATGTGACACATTGAATCATTATTAGAGCATAATTAACAAACTATTACTCTTTTAACCGATAGATATTGATGATTGTATATTTATAGCGAATTACTTGCTTTTTTTTAGAACAGCATATATTTACCAATATCAAACAAATCCCTTTTATATCAATATGATATAACCAAATAACAAGATTGTTATTTTTGATACTTAGGTCACAAAACATTGTAAAAACAAAGATATAACTTTTATTTTTTTGAAATAGAATCACGAAACAATAAATAAACATTGTTCAAAAGAAGAGAAAATAAAGTGAAAAAGTCAGTTTTAAGCAGTGCTATTTTATCCGCTATTGTATTATCAGGTTGTGGTGGTTCTAACAATGAAGACGTTGTTAATCAAGGTCGCACAATCACTGTAATCGATGGTTATCTGGAAAATGCACTAGTTTGTGTAGACAGAAATAATAACGGCGTTTGTGACGAAGGCGAACTAATAGGCTCAACTAACTCGAACGGTCAATTTACCATCCCAACTGCGGATCAAGACTACCCAGTTATTATTCGCTCTATCGCGGGTCAAACTAAAGATTTGGATCGCATCGGCTACTTAACACAAAGCTATGAAATGACAGCAAGTTCTAGCTCTAGCGTAGTCACACCATTCACGACTTTAGCGAATGCTAACGACATGTCTGTCGAAGATTTAGCAGCTGAACTTGAGTTTGATGAAAGTGTCATCTCCGGAGATTACGTCTCACTAAAACAAGATGCGGATCAGTCTAAAGACGCAATTATGGCGCACGCGCTTGCTCGAAGTTTAGTTCAGGAACTACCGACAGAATCAGCGAATATTAATGGCGATGAGTTAAAGAAAACTGCAGAAGATATTAATAGCGCTATCGAAGAGCACTACGGTCATTCTAACGACATCAATGAAATCGATGAAAATGATTTTGTTCGCTCTGATGATGGCGGTTTTGAAGTAGTAGAAGTTATCAACGACCTTCAGAATTACTTGATAAAAGGTAATGAAGATAAAGATGCGCCAATTTCAGAATGGAACATTGCTAACTTCAGCAATTATTGGGCAACAGAAGAAGGTGTATTTTCTGCTTGGTTGACTGAGGACGATCTGTGTGTGCTTGAAAATGGCGATATTGAATGCATGACTTACAGCGTAAACGGTGACGTGCTTTCAATAACC
Organism: Vibrio maritimus; assembly: GCF_021441885.1. Taxonomy (NCBI): domain Bacteria; kingdom Pseudomonadati; phylum Pseudomonadota; class Gammaproteobacteria; order Vibrionales; family Vibrionaceae; genus Vibrio; species Vibrio maritimus. The sequence continues at coordinate 859,256 of NZ_CP090439.1, read as the reverse complement.
TCAGAAGATGGGGAAGCTGAGAACAATGTGTTCATCTACACATCTACGGATCTGGCTTTTGCCGTACCAGATGAAGGCGATTTGACGCTTTGGACAACTAACGACCTAGTTGAATCAATGAGCTTCACAGTATCGGACTTCGAAAACAAAACTTGGTTCATCGTCATGGATGACTCAAACAATGCGACATCAGAACCTGTTTACGGCGAACTTCGCTTTGGAGAATACAACACAGATGCCCAAACAGGTGTAGTCACTTTGATTGACGCCGAAGGAAACATTGAGACCAACTGGACGCTTCCGAATGGCAACCTACGCATTGGATTTGAAGAGCATCCTGAAGAAAATCCGCTAGTAGTTCGCTATGCCACCACTAACGGTACGATAATGATTGTTAACGATGTAGAGCAAAACGCTGACGTGTTCTCTTTGATGACACAAGACGAGGCCCTGGCTTTGAACATTGTATCCAAGTGGGAAGAAGCGAGTAAGTAACCCACTTTAATTCACTCGCTAGCACTTTTACTAAAAGTCTAGCGAGTGAATTATTCGCTTATAACCTAAGCTAAATCTTCCCCGTTACTCGCGATTACCTTTTTGTACCAATAGAACGACTTCTTGCGAGAGCGCTCTAACGTACCATTCCCCTTATCATCGCGATCCACATAAATAAAGCCATAACGCTTACTCATCTCTCCCGTCGACGCGGCCACTAGGTCGATACAGCCCCAAGGCGTATAGCCCATCAATGGCACACCATCTTCAATGGCATCGCCCATGGCTTCAATGTGTGCGCGCAGGTAGTCAATGCGATAATCGTCATTGATTTCACCGTTTGCTTCAACTGTATCTTTGGCACCCAAACCGTTCTCGACTAGGAACAAGGGTTTTTGATAGCGATCGTAGAGCGTATTCATCGCAATTCGCAGTCCCATCGGGTCGATGACCCAGCCCCAATCACTGGCTTCTAGGTGCGGGTTTCGAATGGACTTCACGACGTTGGCTTCACTGGTGTTGCCCTTGTTCATGTCTGCGGACGCACAACGTGAGGCGTAATAGCTGAATGAAATGAAATCCACGGTGTTTTTGAGTATCTCTAGATCTTCATCATGAATCTCTAGTTCAACACCTTTATCTCGGAACGTACGCTGGGCGTATGATGGGTAATAGCCTCGCGCTTGAACATCAATAAAGAACAGGTTTTCTCGGTCTTTGTCGAGCGCCATTTTGACGTCTTCAGGCTTACATGAGTATGGGTAGAAGTTACCACCCGCTAACATACACCCTACTTGGTTTTCTGGGTTAATCTCGTGGGCGATTTTCGTCACCAAAGCACTCGCGACGAGCTCATGGTGGGCAGCTTGGTATTTCACTTGCTCCTTGTTTTCTCTTTCTTTGAAAAGAAGACCCGCGCCTGAGAATGGGCTGTGGAGCAAGATATTGATTTCATTGAAGGTTAGCCAGTACTTCACTAGACCATCAAATGCTTCGAAACAGGTACGTGCATATCGTTCGAAGAAACCTATCATCTCACGGCTGCGCCATGAGCCATAGGTATCCACTAAGTGCATCGGTACGTCGAAATGGCAAAGTGTTACCAAAGGCTCAATACCGTATTTTTTGCACTCTCTAAAGAGGTCTTGGTAGTAGGCTATCCCCGCTTGGTTTGGTTCCAGTTCGTCACCTTTTGGAAACATGCGTGCCCAAGCAATCGAGGTGCGAAAGACCTTGAACCCCATTTCCGCTAATAGAGCGATGTCATCTTTGTAGCGATGATAGAAATCGATAGCATCGTGGCTTGGGTAATACTCCGCTTCGTCCAGTGAAACTTGTTCGCGAAGCCCAAGTTTTACTGGCATTCGATTATCACCGTAGGGGATCATATCTACGGTTGTTAGACCCTTATCACCTTCACGATAACCACCCTCAGCTTGGTTAGCTGCAATGGCTCCACCCCACAGGAAATTCTTTGGAAATACCGACATCTTTACCCCTTAAATCCGACTTCAAAGTACGATTTGCTAGCGTTTAGAACACTCTATGCCAGCCCATAGCTTGCTGTAATCCAGTTTTTTATGTTGATGTGCTCTCGTTCACAACAATAAAAGTTACCGGTATCATGTTACCAGTAACATCGATAATATGAACCATAATTTAGACGTTTATCGAATTGTGCGGAGTGGATCATATTTCGATCCCAGAGGAGGAAACTTGGGGAAGTGCATTGTTGTAATGGGCGTTTCTGGCTCAGGTAAAAGCACGGTCGGCAAAAAAATAGCCGACACACTAGGCGCGAAGTTTATCGATGGTGATGATCTTCACCCTCGCGCCAATATTGACAAGATGGCTTCTGGCAACGCCTTAACAGACAGTGACCGAGCGCCATGGCTCGAACGCATCAATGACGCGGCCTACAGTCTGGGTCAGAAAAATGAGCATGGCGTCATCGTGTGCTCTGCTCTCAAACGCCGCTATCGAGATACATTGCGGTTCGGCAACAACAATCTCATCTTCGTCTTCCTCGATGGCGAATTTGAGCTAATCAGACAGCGTGTAAACCAACGCGGTGGGCACTTTATGAAGTCTTCTCTACTGCAAAGTCAATTTGAGGCGTTAGAGAGACCAGACTGTGAATTAGACGTCGTCACAGTGCTGATAGACATGCCGCTTGATGCGGTCGTGCAGGCTGCTGTGAAAGAGATCCGTATGAAACTCACTGATGTCTCGCTTGAGGTGGTCTCATGACTCATCAAGCCATCATGGCGGTCACCAAACGAATTGAGAAACGCAGTGAGTCCTTAAGACAAAGCTACCTCGATGCGATGACGCATCAACAGGAAGCCGGTCGAGGGCGCAGTCAGTTGTCTTGTGGAAACCTAGCGCATGCGGTAGCAACAGCAGGTTGTGAAGACAAGCAGCGCTTACTTGATAACACTAGCGCCAATCTTGCGATTATCTCATCGTATAATGATATGCTGAGCGCTCACAAACCTTACGAGGTCTACCCCGAGCAGATCCAAACTGCGCTGGCTAAACTTGGTCATACCGCGCAAGTGGCGGGCTGTGTTCCAGCAATGTGTGATGGAGTGACACAGGGACAGCCTGGGATGGATATGTCTCTGTTTTCTCGAGACTTGATTGCCCAGAGCACCGCATTCTCGCTAAGTCACAACATGTTTGATGGTAACTTGCTGTTGGGAGTCTGCGATAAAATCGCCCCAGGACAGCTCATGGGCGCGCTGGCTTATGGTCATCTTCCCACAGCGTTTATTCCCGCAGGACCAATGACGACGGGTATCTCTAACGATGAAAAGGTGTCTATCCGCCAGCAGTATGCGGCAGGCCATCTCGGTCAAATGGCACTGCTCGATATGGAATGCCGTGCTTACCACAGCACAGGCACATGTACATTCTTTGGCACCGCTAATACCAACCAACTCGTTTTTGAAGCCATGGGGTTAATGCTACCTGGAAGCGCTTTTATCGCACCTCATGACCCGCTTCGTCGAGTGTTAACGGAATATGCAGCGTTAGTCATTGCAAGTAGCATTGCGACATCACCTCGCTATCGTCCGCTTTACGAGGTATTTACCGCAAAAAACTTGGTGAATGGATTGGTCGCTCTACTGGCGTCTGGTGGCAGCACTAACCACAGCATTCACATGATTGCTGTCGCTAGAGCGGCGGGATACATTCTCACATGGCAAGATCTCAGCGATCTGGCTGATGCCGTTCCACTGGTCGTTAACATCTATCCAAATGGATCGGCAGACATCAATGACTTTCAAGCGGCAGGTGGCGTGCCTGCCATGATGGCCCGCTTGGCTCAGCAAGACCTTTTACATCAAGACACATTAACCGCGTTTGGTCACTTCAAAGATCAGCTCAGCTATCCGGCACTTGAAGATGGAGACCTCGTATGGAGGCGCTCTAAAGGCTCTAGCGACTCTGCAGTCATTGCTAATGAAGGACAAACATTTCAAAACAGCGGCGGCCTAAAAGTTCTCAAAGGCAACCTGGGACAAGCGGTCATTAAGGTCTCTGCGGTCAAGAAAGAGCACCGTGTAATTGAAGCCCCGGCAAAGGTATTTAACGACCAGAATGAAGTAGAGCGCGCCTATCAAAGTGGCGAGCTTAACTGTGATTGCGTTGTGGTGGTACGCTTTAATGGACCAGCAGCAAATGGAATGCCTGAGCTTCACAAACTCATGCCGCTGCTTGGTAACCTTCAGAATGATGGATTTAAGGTGGCGTTAGTGACCGACGGTCGATTATCCGGCGCATCGGGAAAAATTCCCGCCGCAATTCATGTCTCTCCAGAAGCGCTTAGAGGTGGCGTCATTGCCAAGATTAAAGAGGGTGACATAGTGCGGCTAGATAGCGTCAAAGGATGCCTAGAGGTACTCACCGACCTTGACTCCAGAGACTGTGTGAAAATAGACAACGAACTTGGTCAAATGACCTGGGGCAGAGGGCTTTTTGCGCAATGCCGCCAAACGGTGTCGGCGGCAGATCAGGGGGCGAGCTTTTTGTACCCAAGCTTAGAAAAACAAACTTTGGAGCCTGAACTCACCTAGAGGCTTTCGCCTTCAGTTAGGGTAAAGCCCATATCAAACACTTTTTGCTCAATAGTTTCTCCAGTTAGCGCCGATAGCAACAGCTCGGCGCTTTTTTTGCCTATCTCAAAACGCGGCGTTTCGATACTGGCCAATGTGGGACTAATGACTTTACCCATATCCAGTGAGTTAAAGCCCACCACACTGATTTCTTCTGGCACTCGGCGCTGCTTGAGTCGGCACGCCATAATAGTACCGATCGCAATATCATCGTTAGTACAGAACACACCATCAAGCTCTGGTTGAATAAGCAGCGCTTTATCGAGCAAGGTGCCACCGAGCGGGAAGCTAGAGTGCTCTTTGGTAAGTATGTGAAGTGGTTCAAGACCCGCTTCAACGACGGCCTTATCGTAGCCCTGCATACGAAGCTGAGTACGTGTATCCATGCGAGCGCCAAAGTAAGCAATGTTACGTTTACCCTTAGCAATCATCTGTTTAACGACTGTGTAAGCAGCATCCATGTGATCAAGTCCTACTGCCATATCGATTGGATTTTGTGGTAAATCCATGGCTTCAACGACCGGAATACCTGCCGTCTTAATCATCTGCAAGGTACGCTCAGTATGGTTGGTATCGGTGAGTATTAGCCCATCAACTTGATAAGAGAGAAACGCCTCAATTTTCTTCTCTTCGATATCCTTGTCATAGCTGTAGTGCGCGATCAAAGTATCGTAGCCAAGTGGATTGGTGACCGACTCAATCCCCTGCGCAAAGCTCGAAAAAACCTGGTTGGAGAGTGAAGGAAGTAACACGCCGATGGCTTTACTAGACGACTTTGACAGCATCGCTGGCGTTCGGTTATGGATATAGCCGAGCTCTTCCACCACCTGAGCAATCTTGTCTCTTGTGGCTTGTGCGACGGACTCCGGATTTCGCATATAGCGGCTTACCGTCATCTTAGTGATTCCAATGCGATCGGCGATATCTTGTAACGTCGGGCGCGAACGTTTAGCTTCCATAGTCATTCAACGAATTCTCAAGTGTTATCAAATGTTACTGTAACATTTTTAATATTGTAGAGGGAACGGAAAACAGTGATTTACTGAGGATCAGTATCATAGGTGGAGAATAAAGAATTTTTATTCATATTCAAATAGATAGGTAACATTTTCTAAAAGATGTGTGTTCGGATTCTTAAAATAAAAGTGTGGCGAGCGATCTCGCTCGCCACACTGAGTGTTAACGATATTCGTCATCAACCTTGATGTCTAGGCAACGAGTTTCTGACAATGCCTTATACCATTGACCGGATTTCTTAACGCGACGATTGCGATTGTCGTCCAAGTCGATTTCCACCAAACCATAACGGTTCTTAAAGGCGTTCATTGGTGAAACGTTGTCGGTAAATGCCCACAACATATAGCCCTTACAGTTTGCACCATCCTCAATAGCTCGCAGCAGGTGGTAAAGGTGACGAGAGATAAAGTCGATGCGATAGTCATCCTGAATCTGACCATTCTTATCCTTAAACTGGACTTCGTTCTCAATACCCATGCCGTTTTCACTAAGAATCCACTCAATATTGCCGTAGTCATTCTTAATGCGCATCGCCATGTCGTAAACGATAGCGGGATCAATCTCCCAGCCGCGAGAGAAGTTCATTTCACGACCCGGTAGCTCAAAGCCACTGAAGTACTTCTTAGGGTGGAATGGCACATGTTTTGGCCACTCAGCCTCAGGTGCTTTCACTCGGTGTGGGTAGTAAAGGTTAGCACCAATGAAGTCCACCGTATTGTTCTTGATAATGGCAAGTTCTTCCGCTGACGGCGCAAAATCAATACCGTTGCCCTTCAACAAAGTCAGTAGCTGTTCTGGATACTCACCTTTGATAGCAGGGTCTAAGAACACTCGATTGTAGAACAAGTCATACACTTCTGCCGCGCGCTTATCGTGTGCTGCGCTTGAGCGAGGATAAGTAACCTCTGGGTTGAGAACCACTCCGATTTTGCCGTCATAACCGCCTTCACGGTAGGCTTTGACGATTTTCGCTGTCGCTAGATTCTTCGCGTGGTTCCACACCATCCACTTGTTGGTGTCCTGCTCATACGGGTAACGGATAGCATCAAGGAAAACTCGAGTTTGAACCACAATCGGCTCATTAAACGTAAACCAATGCTTCACCTTATGACCGTAACGTCTGAAGACCTCTCGCGCATAATGCACAAACATATCAACGACTTTAGGTGAGCTCCATCCGCCATAGTTGTCTAAAAGGTAAGCTGGAAGTTCATAGTGTTCTAGGCAGAACATTGGCTCAATGCCTTTCGCCAACATAGTATCGATCACTTGATCAACATAGGTGGCATACTCTTCATCAACGATTCCCTGCTCATAGTCGAGCATAAAACGAGACCAGTTGATTGAGCTGCGGTAGTGGGTCAAACCCACCACCTGCATTAAATCAATGTCTTCGACATAGCGGTTGTAGAAATCCGTCGCAACAGCAGGACCGTAACCATTGTGCCAAACCTTACGGTCGTTTTTGTACCAGACATCAATATAAGAGTCTTGACCTTCTTTCTTTCCACTCCAACCTTCGGTTTGCCATGCTGATGCAGCCGCACCGAGGATAAAGTCTTTTGGAAACTTCATAGAATATTGGGTCATTATCAATCCTTACGCTAATGCTTCTTTAGCTTCAACTTTCTCTTCTTCAGCTTCGAGGTTATCAAGCTGCTCTTTAAACTGGTTCTCACAAATTTTCACAAATGGTAGGTAGATGATGATTGCGGTAACAATACAAGCAAGCTGCGTTACCACGGCACCTAGTGAGCCACCTGTTGCGAGCCATGCACTTAATATCGGTGGACAGGTCCATGGAATCATTACCACCGCCTTGCCAGCGAAACCGATAGCTGTTGCGTAGTAACCAATAACACCAGTGACAAGCGGTGTGATGATGAATGGAATAGCAAGAACAGGGTTAAGCATGATCGGCATACCAAATACCACAGGCTCATTGATGTTGAACGCACCCGGACCTACAGATAGCTTAGCGATTTCACGCATATCCTTACGCTTCTTACACACTAGGAATACAGCAACTAGAAGACCGATTGTGACACCAGAGCCACCGATGCTCATGTAGATATCCCAGAAAGGCATGGTAATAATGTTCGGGATTTCTTCACCATTTTCATAAGCAGTCATGTTCGCAGCAATCGCACCAAGTAGCAGCGGCTCACGAAGTGGTTTAATCATCTGGTTACCGTGAATACCCACCACCCAGAAGACTTGAGCAAGGAACATCAGAAGAAGTACGCCAGGAAGACTTTGGATGGCACCTTCAAGTGGACGCTGAATCGCAGCGTAAGTCGCATCATAAAGCGTCATACCTGAGATTTCGTAGAATGCGAAACCGAAGGTCGCGATTGCAGTCACAGTAATGATCGAAGGTAATAGCGCCGAGAAAGAACTCGCAACATTTGGCGGTACAGAGTCTGGCATCTTGATCTGTAGAGAGTTCATAGTAAGCAGTTTGCTATATACCTCTACCGATAGAATCGCGATGAACATACCAAGGAATAGACCTTTCGTGTCCGTGTACTGACGCGCAATCACGTTCGTTACTTCGAACGCTTCTCCAGCAACCACAACTTCATACGTCGTTGGGATGACGGCCACGAAACAGATCACGGCAAGCAGACCCGAATAAGCATTATTCTGACCATTAAGCTTACCGAGCTCGAGACCAATCATAAAGATGGCACCGATAGTCAGGAAGTTCAGCGTCGCGTAGTTGATTTGTCCCATTATTGGGCGGTATTCAGCAAGAAACGCAAAGGTTTCAAATGCTGCAAGACCCGATTGTGTCCCCATAACCATGTTAGAAATCAGTACGCCAAACGCACCAACGATAATGACTGGCATCAACATAACAAAGGCTTGTTTGATGGCCATGACGTATTTCAGGCTAGTAAACCAGCCCGCCCAATAATTGAGCTTTTCTGTAAACGCATTATTCAGCACGATCTATCCCCTTAGGTTCGTGTTATCCATTTTTGTTACGGGTAACATTACGGGTAACAATTTCTAAAAACAAAGCAAAAACCGAATAAATGTTATCTTGAGCACGAAAAATTGGATAAATACGCACCAAATTTGAACTACGTAACATTTTTGCCTTATGACGTCTTGATGAAGGTTACGTTACCCGTAACACTAGAAACATAAATCGAGCACACGAGGTGCTCTTTACAGGAGAAGTGTTATGAAAATTCTATTGCTATGTTCTGCGGGTATGTCTACATCAATCTTGGTCAAAAAGATGGAAGAAGCTGCGAAAAATCAATCAATTGACGCTGAAATCCTTGCTGTGCCTATCGCTGAGTTTGAAGCAAAGCTAGACGATTGGGACGTCTTCTTATTAGGCCCACAAGTAAAGTTCCGTCAGCAAGAATTCTCAACGCTAGCGGCTCAGCAAGGTAAAAAAGTTCTAGCTATCAACCCAATGGACTACGGTGCGATGCGCGGCGACAAAGTTCTTGCAACGGCAATCGAAGCGCTGAGTGAAACAGCTTAATTAGGGGTATTAAAGTATGGATTTAGAAGTCACTATCATGGGACTCATCTGCAACGCAGGTGAAGCAAGAAGCCTATCAATGGAAGCGATTAAATGTGCTCGTGAAGGCAATATAGACGGTGCTGAGCAATTCTTGGTGCAGGCTGATGAAGCGATCCGCCAAGCGCATTTAGTTCAAACCGAACTCATCGGAGCCGATGAGGGCGAAGGTAAAATCCCAGTCACTTTAGTGATGGTCCATGCTCAAGATCATCTAATGACGACCATTCAGGCGATAGAAAATGCCCGTGAAACCGTCCACTTGTACCAAAGGTTAGGCAAACTCGAACAAGCGGTCGCTGACAGCGCCGAATTAGCTTAAATCTAACCATGCCCTGTCCGCCCGCTCCTCCCCCGACAGGGCAACTTTTTCGCAAAACAGCTCAAAGCGCACAGCGGATCCTCTGCGAACCTACTTGCTGATTAGCGTGACTTCCATCTTATATCTCACTACAGTTTTGTATTACAATATGATGCCGTATTTGCACTGCGCTCGCTTTGCATGATCCTTTAGCGCCCAACTCAACAAGGTTTTTTGTGTCTTCTCAATCTTACATCCGAAAGAACTTCTCGCTTGCCTGGCCATTAGCACTCAATGCACTGCTGATGCAGTCAATGCTAATGATCGATACGCTATTGGTCTCTCCTCTCGGTGAGATCCCCCTCGCAGCAATGGGCATTGCCACCACTGTTGTCGCTTTTGTGCTCGGTATCCAGATGGCTCTGGCTAACGGTACACAATTGGTCCTAAGCCGCGCAGTAGGCTCTGGAAGAAAAGACGCACTTTCGAACTCTTTTTTGTCTGGCATGACAATCAACTTCTCGGTGGCGCTCTTATTTTGGATTTTGTTAATCGTATTCGAGCAGCCTTTGCTGTCTCTGATAACAGACAAGCCAGAGCTAAATGGCGAAATCAGTGGCTACCTAGATATCTCGAAGTACTTAGTCCTATTTACCGCCGTTACTCAGGTCATTACCGCACTATTCAATAGTATGGGGCGCAGTAAGATCCCGTTTAAAGGTTACCTGCTAGAGCTCCCTATTAACACGGCGCTTTCTTATGTTCTGATTCACGGTGTTCAATTAGGCGGTACTATTGAGTTTACAGGAACTGGGGTTCAAGGCGCGGCAATGGGCAGCGTTATCGCTATCATCATTCGCATGGTGTTCTTATGGTGGTGCCTACGTTTAGAGCCTTTGGTCGAACTGAAAAAACCTAAATCGATAGCAGCGATGCTTACCAATATGAAAAAGCATTTCGCCGAGATTTTCCCTGTTGCCGCTAATGTGACCATTCTGTCTATTGGTGCAACAACATACCAATTGCTCTATGCTCAGCTAAACATCAACGCCTACGTGGCAATTACCCTAGTATTCCCTTGGATTCGCGCTGGTACGCAATTTATCACTGCATGGGCGCACTCTTCAGCGATTACCATCAGCCAAGCTATTGGCTCTCGTAAAATGGACGACCTGACGAAAAACGTCGACACCAGCATCGATGTGGCGGTCGGTATTTCCGTCGTTTGTGCGGTATTTTTTGCCGGGATGCATTTTGTGCTCGCGGATATTTACCCTGATCTTGACCCTGCCACCTATCAGGCCCTCGCAGTTATTGCCCCGCTTTACGTCTTTCTGCCGATTATTCGTGGCTACAACACAGTCCATGGGCATGTATTACGAGCACTAGGTAAAACTACTGCAGTATTTAAGATCAACTTTACGGGTCAGTGGGTAATATCTATCCCATTGTGTGCACTTATTATTCTTGGATTTGATGGCTCTATATTCTGGGCGTTTGCGGTGCAGCCATTTGAAGAGATTGTGAAAGCACTGCCGTTTCGCTCGCTAGCACGTAAGTCTTTGAAAGAGTTCGATATGAGCAAAGCAGACAAGCTTATGTATGATTAATAATTGCTAGTTTCGATGACAAAACTCTAGCCACTTTCAAGTCAGTCCAACATATCAATGTTGGGCTGACTTTATTTTATGCCCTGTAAACACCTCATAAAAATCACTCTTCTCGTAGTCTTTTTCCTAATTGATTCAAACAATACATCCGATAGAACTATCAATTATCGCAAGCTAGGTCACAAAAATCATACAATATATCGCCCCTTCCGTGACTGCAATCAAGCTACATATTCTTACAACTAGCAACACTTCGTTTAATCATACAATATTATTGCATACTAACATCAAGGAACGTGAAAGAGAGCGATATTATGCGAGTATCTAAAGTAGCAGCAGCGGTAGCCATCTCAACCGGACTTCTCATGGGTTGTAATGGTCCAGAAGTTATTGATGAAAATCCAGGCGGTGGTACCGGTGGTGGTACTACTCCTACGTCGGAGCTAGCCGGTAGTTATTGGCAGATTTCTGAACAAGGTTCAGCAGCAGCTCAATCAAGCGCTGACTTGCCGAATGTGTATGTTTTCGATGGAACAACTCAACGTTACTACGATGACGACGCAACACCTGGCACTTACACCATTTACACAACCAGTTTTACTGAAGATATCGATGCTAAAACAATCACTTTCACATACTACGGTGAATCTGGTGAAGTCGAGACTACGGGTGATTATTCGGTTAGCGGTGGTGCATTGACCATCGATACGGACAACTCAGGTATGCTCTCTGGTGCGGATCAATCAGAAAATAGCGCCGTAACCGACGCGGTAACTGAAGCTAACGATAACGCTGGCTTCAATAACTCTGTTCAAATCCTAGATACATTGACGACAGATGTAGGCGAGCTTCGCCTCAAGCTTTCAGACTCATCAACGGGCGCTACCGTTGACAGCATTGCATCTGGTCGTTTGACCGTTGACGTTATTTATCAAGAAGATGAAGACACAGTTCAAGATGCAGACGGCACTGGAGATAACGCATACATCTCTCTTTACACCAACGGTACTTCCAATAAGAACCTATACGGCGAAGTGATTCTTAGCGAAGGCAAAGTTCAATACCGCGGTGCTGGTGTTGGCGGTGTAAGCGGTGGTTCAATCACTGATGCAGGCGGCACTTTCACTAATGGTGAAAAACTTGCCATTGAGGTTACATGGGGCAACAGCGAATTTAAGTTTAAAGTAAACGACGAAGAGTTTACTGGCGAAATCACTGAAGATGCGGCTGTTACTGTGATCTCTTTGAAGATTGGTGACACTAGTAATACAACTAACTTTGAGTTTATCGGAGATAACCTAGCAGTTTATTCAAGTGACAGCGGCACCGAAACCCTAGTATTTGAAGATGACTTCGACAACTATGCGGTAGGACAAAACCTATCTGGTAACCCATACAACAGCAGCACATCCGAAGCGACGGTTATTGGTGATGGTGACACCACAGATCCAACGGAACCGACTGATGTTACTGACGACTTTGAATCTTATACAGTAGGCGACCTAATTAGCGATGCAAGCGGCGCTTGGACTACAGCCAACATCAAAGATGACGCTGATGGTACAACAACCGCAGAAGTTGCTGTTGATCCGGCAAATAGCGAAGAGAAGTCTCTGTATCTAGAAGACAAAAACTCAGCGACGAAACCATTTGCGATGCGTGCATTTACTGCTCCGGCAACTGCAGGTTCGGTATCTCTAGATGCATACTTCCCATCGACCAACACTAAGTCTACGTACATCAACATCGGCGACGGCAAAAACAACTCAGATCGTTACTTCGAGCTGAATCAGTCAGGCACTAAGTTGAAATATGAAGCGGGTAGCGATGATGTTGAGATTGCGAGTGGTATTGCGCTTGATACGTGGCACTCATTCACTATTTCGTGGACAGACGCAGGACTAGTGACAGTCACTATGAACGGTCAAACAATCGCAACCGACATTGATCAAGCGACGACAGGGCTCGATTCTAGCATCGTACCTTCACAGCTAACGCTTTACACAGGTGACAACAGCAGCACAGTCAACACAGCCTACTTTGATAACGTAGACTCTGAACTGTTCTAATTACACCACATCACCTCCAACCGGCTCGGCATTGCTGCCGAGCCTTTTTAAGATTTCTAACTCCACACCAACATTGTAAGTAATAAGCAAAGCTGCTTTTGGGGACACGTGTAGGGTGTCCCATTTTTTTGTTTTAGGACGTTACCTATGATGCATCAAGCTCGAAAGCTCGCACTTTCCACCCTTATCCCACTTATTCTGACCGCTTGCGGCGGCACTAACTCAGGCAATTCCAGCATTCCCAATACACCCGATATCGATGATTCTGGAAATTACTATGTATTGTGTAGCGCTTCGCTCGTATCGGATGGTCCAGCCAATATGGATACCTACGAATTGATCGAAAATGTCCTAGGAGACGGTTCTATCGAAGCGCCAGACCTCTACGGCGAACATAACCACAGCGGGGTAAAACACATCACAGAGGACAGTGATAACCAAGTTGGCGACTATTTTCGTTTTACCATTCATCGAGACCTAGATGGTGATCGAGACACGGGTAAGACCGATCGCCAACGCAACGAGATCAAGGTCTACGACAAGTCTGAAGACTCGCTCAAAGGCTTTATGGACACTACGTTTGAGTACCGTTGGAAGTTTCGAATCGATGAAGATTTCGCTGTCACCAGCCACTTTACCCACCTATTTCAGCTCAAGGCGGTCTCTGACTTTGGCGACCCTGTCAGCCAACCCTTAGTCACCATTACCGGCAACACCAAGAGTGGTGTCAGTGGATTGGAAGTACGTCATGTCGATAGCCAAGACGCTAAGACCATGCTGCTTCATACCTCACAGCTAGGCATTGATTGGGCGACTCAAATACAAGGACAATGGCTAGAGGTATTTGTACGCGCAAAGTTCAGCGAACAAGGCTCACTGGAAATGTCAGTAACACCACTTGGGTCTGAAACACCGTTGTTTACTGTCAATGAACAAAATATCGAGCTTTGGCGCTCTGGCAGCAATGGTAGTACCGACAACTTTGTACGACCGAAATGGGGTATCTATCGCTCTCTCAATGACAAAGCGGGACTGAATGCTGGGGAAGACGAAGTCTGGTTTGCAGACTTTGAAATAAAAGAAGTTCAAAAGATAGAGCAATAATCCCCAAAAATACCGTCATCCCCTTGAAAAAGGGGATCTCTCTCAGCGTGTTGAAAACGTAAATTAGTCATTACTTTTCAGTTAGCTACGCGCTGTGGGAGATCTTCACTTTCGTGAAGATGACGAGTGTTTTTTAAGGTGATAGATTGTGTCGTTTCGGTTATTTTTCGTGATGTCTATACCATTTACCCACTCCAAACGCCCTGAGCAATAAAGACACACTTATTAACAGTTTTGTGGGCAAACTTTACCCATTTTGTGAACGTCATCCGCTATACTGCACGCGAATTTATGGATACAACCACTTATTGCTAAAGGTTCATCATTGCTTAAACGTTGCTATCACCTGTTTGTTACACTGCTTATTACTGTATGCGCTCATACTGTAATCGCAGGCGAGCACGTGACGTTTGACTCTGCAACACTTGATAACCACACCATTACCGCACTAACGTTTTCTGAAGAAAACACCAACGTTATCGATTCCAATACCGACGATGAAGGCTCGGTACTCAATGACAATCTCGGTCCCTATTTTCTATCGACTTCAAGACGTATCATCGAAGATGGTCATGGTTCAGCCGTCAATACAGCGCCTGACTACTTTCTACTGATTGCCTTTTTGACTCCAAAGCTACTCGATATCGCGATGGAGCCATCTCCACTTATTAGCCCACAAAGCGATTGGACGAGCAGCGCTCGCTATGCCTCTTCGCGGCTGTCTGGTTGGAAAGAAGCCAACACCCTCTACGTTCAAAAGCACGCTCGTCACAGTTAACTCTCTCGGCTCAGTTTGTCCGAGCCATTGCCACGCGCAGCCCAATAGCCATTTAGGTCATTTTGCTAGCTGATCACGCTAACCCGTTGATCAAAGCTACCAGTCTGTTTTTCTGATATTTAGAAAAACATCGGTGCCTTATTTCGTCACGACCCTACGGCTGCGCTCGACACAACTTTATTGTGAGAGTTTTCTTGTGAAAAAACGCAACTCGCAACCTATCAATAGGTTTGCTAAGTGGAAATACATCGTTCTTATCACGACCTTAGTCGTGATGCTTTTCAGCGCACTGCCGTCCATCTATGGCGAAAATGCAGCGCTACACATCAATCATCGAGGGCAGCAGTCCGATGCAACCAGCATCGCTCAACACCTGACCCAATCCGGCATCACGCCGTCTTCCATTAAGCAAGACGGAGACACCACCGTTGTCATTTTAGACAGTGCCGAGCAACAGGCCGAAGCACAGGCGATACTCAAAAATCACCTAGATGAGTCCATCACGGTGGCACTCGCCATGGAAGCCGCTGCGCCCCAGTGGCTCTTGAACGCGGGCTTTAGCCCAATCGCTCTGGGCTTAGATCTGCGAGGTGGTGTCCAGTTCTTGCTTGAAGTAGATATGGCGCCTGTCTATCGAGCTCACCAACAGTCAGTGATTGATGAGTTCACCTCCGAGTTTCGCGCCAGCCGGGGCCGAATCACCAACGAGGGAGTACAGCTCACCTTATTTGGAGATAGCGATAATAGCCGAGCGCGCAGCTTTGTTCGTCAGCAGTTTCCAAACTGGGATCGCTCGATACAAGATAACGTCATTCGCTTGACCCAATCCGATGATGAGAAAAGCACGCTGCGAAACTTAACAGTGCAGCAGAACCTACAGATCATGCGTGAGCGTATCGCAGAGCTCGGCATCACCGAAGCCTCAGTACAACGACAAGGTGAGAACCGTATCCGTATTGAGCTACCTGGCGTGCAAGACCCGGCAGCGGCCAAAGACGTGATTGGTGCCACGGCTTCGTTGGCGTTTCATGCAGTCGCCGACACTCGCTCTAGCCGAGCGCTGACACTGAAAGACAATGACAATCACCCTATCACGCTTGAACGCCGTGCCATCTTAGGTGGCGAGCACATTATCGATGCACGCGCTGGCGTGGGTGATATGGGGGCAGCAGAGGTGAACATTTCGCTGGATGCTTCTGGCGGTAGAAAGATGTCTCAGTTCACTCGCAGCAACATTGGTAATCCGATGGCGACGGTCTACAGCGAATACAGTCGTAATGCCAAAGGTGAAAGCGAACAAGTAAGTAAAGTAATTAGTGTTGCGACCATACAATCACAGCTTGGCAGCCGCTTTCGTATTACTGGTGTTGGCAGCATGCATGATGCGCAAGAACTGGCACTTCTGCTACGTGCAGGATCACTCACTGCGCCTGTCACCATTATTGAAGAGCGCACGATAGGCCCATCTCTGGGCGCTGAGAACGTTAAAAATGGCTTTGCTGCTCTCACACTTGGGCTTGGATTAACACTCACATTTATCGCACTTTGGTATCGCCGACTGGGTTGGGTCGCTAACACGGCGCTTATTGCTAACATGGTGTGCTTATTTGGTCTGATTGCCTTGCTACCCGGCGCTGTGCTTACCCTGCCAGGTATTGCCGGAATGGTGCTGACCGTCGGTATGGCGGTAGATGCCAACGTGCTTATCTTTGAACGCATTAAAGACAAAATGCGCGAAGGGCGCACCTTTGCTCAGAGTATTGACCGAGGCTTCCAGAGTGCCTTCCACTCTATCTTCGATGCCAACCTTACCACCATGATTGTAGCGATCGCACTCTATGCCATTGGTAATGGCCCAATTCAGGGCTTTGCGATCACTCTCGGGCTCGGTCTTCTAACCAGCATGTTCACCGGCGTATTCTTGTCTCGCGCCATCATCAACCTCGTTTGGGGGCGTGATCAGCGCCGTGAAGTAAGGGTATAACCATGTCGATTACACATCGTTCACTCAGTCAAATTCGTCTCAGCATGTCGGCCTTATCGGCCGTGCTATTTCTCTCTGCCATTTTGGTGATGGCTACTAATGGCTTCAATTGGGGACTGGACTTCACCGGGGGCATCGTCGCTGAGGTTCGTCTGGATCCGTCCATCGCGGCGGCCGAGCTAAAACACTGGCTAGACAGCACCTTAATGCAAGATGTGCATGTGGTGAGTTCATCAGAGCCGGGGCGCTGGATACTGCGCTACAACCAGATTGGTGGAGAAACCGTAGCGTTAGCTCCAATGCTGGAACTAATCAGTGGCTCTGTTGAGGTTCTCAACAGCAGCATTGTAGGGCCACAAGTCGGGCAAGACATGGTAGAGCAAGGCAGCATTGCCATTTTGGCCTGTTTCGCACTGACGATGCTCTATCTCAGCTACCGATTCGAATGGCGTCTTGCCCTTGGTGCTCTGGTGGCACTGATTCACGATATCGTGATTGTGCTCGGGCTGTTCTCGTTACTCCAAATGGAGTTCAACCTGACGATATTGGCAGCGGTATTGGCGGTATTAGGCTACTCGCTCAATGACTCCATCATCATTGCTGATCGCGCACGCGAGCTATTTAGAGCAAAGCCGAATGAGTCTGCTGACACGCTAATCAACGATTCAGTGCGAGCAACCTTCTCTCGCACCATTGTGACATCAGGTACCACGCTAGTGACGGTCTCGAGTCTTTGGATTTTGGGCGGCGCAGCACTCGAAGGGTTCGCGATTGCACTGTGTGTCGGAATTGCGTGCGGCACTTGGTCCTCGATCTCAGTTGGCGTCACTTTACCCCAGTTAATTGGCGTTGATCCGAAACACTATGTCGCTAAATCCGCAACCTTGGGAGACGAGATGCCATGATGCGATTTTTGAAGCAAGAGTTTGTCCTACCGCTGGCGATCATCACTGTCTTTCTGTTCAAGCTTGGTGGTGATGGCTTGTTGCAAACACAGATGTTTTCGGCACTCGGTATTGCGCTGACCCTAGGTCTATTTGCGGTTGTCATGTCCGCCATCTTTGCCGTAGTGAGACACTCAGATGCACTGGCGATAAAGCTTGGTGACCCCTATGGCACATTGATTCTCACCCTCTCGGTGATACTACTCGAAGTCGTGATGATCTCATCGGTGATGCTCACCGGTGAGGCCAACCCGATATTGGCCCGAGACACTATGTTTGCTGTAGTGATGACAGTGCTTAATGGTTTAGTGGGTATCACGCTTCTGCTTGGCGGCATTAAGTATCACACTCAGAAATACAACCTAGACGGCATTAAATCTTACATGGTCGCGATTGTGCCGCTCGCACTATTGTGTTTGGTTCTGCCCAACTTTACCAGCGTGACCGAGACAGGCTCGATGTCCACCACCTTGATGGCGACACTGGTGCTCACCTCGATTGCGCTGTATGGCTTCTTCCTGTTCATTCAAACGCGCAGCCATACACATTTCTTTATGGACGAAGACCATCAAGACGAGCATGAGTTTCATGGACCGTTGGGCAGTAACCTTTACCATTCCATCATGCTGGTAGGCTACCTGACCGTCGTCATTCTGCTTGCGAAGAGTCTAGCAATCCCAATTGATGGCACAGTTACGTCCCTTGGCGCTCCAGCAGCAATTGGCGGCCTGATTGTGGCGATATTGATCCTAGCGCCGGAGGCTGTTGGCGCAGCCAAAGCTGCGCTGAACAATCAACTGCAACGGGCAATGAACCTGTTCTTCGGCTCGGTATTGGCGACGATTGCGCTTACGGTGCCAGCGGTATTGCTGATCTCCAATGTGATTGAGCAGCCCATTCGACTCGGACTAGAGCCTGCCGAAATGGTGCTGCTGGTCACCACCATTATTATGACCAGTGTCAGCTTTAGTAGTGGCAGAACCCACTCTCTCAATGGAGCGGCTCACTTAATCCTGTTTATTGCCTACATCATTTTGATGTTTGAGTAGCTTGGTCACCCAGCGCCCTGAGGTGCTGGGTTTCACGACAACACGTATTAGGACACCCTATGCAAGAGATTTTAGTTGCCGTTTGGCACCACGATTTTGAAACGCTGCAAAGCGTGAGCTCACTAAAGGGATTCATTTTGCTACTTGCGGTGATACTGCTGCTTGAATCCAGTTTCGTCTTTTTACCTCTGCCGGGCGACAGCTTGGTTTTATTTGTGGGCGGTTTGGTGGGTTTAGGAATTATCGATTTTTACCCTGCTGCGGCAGCGTTATGTGGCGCCGCTTCACTCGGTAGTATCAATGCCTATCTACAGGGTCGGGTATTGCACCAAACTCGATTTATGCCCTTTATCACCCGAGTGTTACCCGAAGACTCACTCCCCAAGGCAAAACGTCTTTTGGGAAAATATGGCTTCTTATCGCTATTTATCTCACGCTTCATCCCGTTCGTTCGCGTGCTAACTCCCATGCTAATGGGGCTATCGAAACTGAGTTTTTGGCGCACGCTGAGTATTAGTATCACCAGCTCTGTCATTTGGTGTTTGGTGCTGCTGCTCGCAGGCAAGTGGATAATGATTCATCCGAGGCTTTATGACTATCAAGAGATGATCTCTAAAGCGCTGGTTATCACCAGTTTACTACTGATGGTGAGCGCCATTATTGGTTTGTTGTATCGATACATTACGTCGCGTAAACGTAATGTGAGTATTTAAAAAAGCAGAGGGCTCAACCTATCTCAAAAGGTTGAGCCCACTATCATTAATCAGGTATGAATTGATTACAAAGACCAATCAAGCTGCTGCCAGTCCCTCTTGTCACCGAGCGCTTTAAGCAGAGGACACGGGTTCACTAGATAAGCGTAGTCAGCAAACTCACACAGCGGTCGATCATTGATAGAGTCGGTATAGAAATGGATTTCCGAGTACTGCGTCGTACTCTCTATCAGCCATTGCTCTAGCCTCGCCACTTTGCCTTCTCGATAAGTCGGAATGCCGTCGATTCGAGCGGTGTAACAGCCGCCCTCTTCCGCCAAATCAATCCCCATCGCCTCATCAATTCCAATACGTTTACCGATAGCCGACACCAAAAAACTCACAGATGCAGAGATAATTACCGTCTGAATATTGTCGCGCTTAAGTTGCTCAATCAAAGTGGCAGCTTGTGGGAACAACCGAGGCATAATTTTCTTATCAATACACTGCTCCACCAGCAAAGAGACGGTCTCTTTGGACACGCCAGATAAAGGTGACATGGAAAACTTTAAGTAGTCTTCCATATCCATATTACCTTGTGCATAGAGATCCATTAGGCGTTTGTCTTCTTCCAAAAAATCTGGAGCGGTCGCTATCCCTTTTTCCACCAAGAACCGGTTCCACAGCATGGCGCAATCTGCATCAAACAGCGTCTCGTCCATATCGAATACATAAAGGGGTTTAGACATTCTAAGCTCTCACAGGTTGAATTTCGTTTAGGTTAAACAGCAGCTCTAACTGACTGCCAACAGACAGCAAGCGCTCTGATGAGCGGTTCAGCAAGTCGACAGTAAGCTCGCAATCATCTATGTCTACTTGGTAGCGAATCACGTTACCCAGCAACTGGTGATTTTTAATGATCCCAGTTCGCGGCGCAGAAATGTGTTCACCATACTGACGCCCTTGCTCGCGCACATAGATGGACTCTGGACGAATGGCGACTTTGCTGTTCACTTCCAGATCAAATAGCGATTTTGCTTGCGCAGCTTCCACCAGATTGTAGTGACCCATAAAGCCAGCAACGAACTCGTTTACTGGATGGGTATAAATGGCTTCAGGCTCACCTTGCTGGACAATCTCGCCTTTGTTCATCAAGAAGATACGATCAGACATGATCATCGCCTCTTCTTGGTCATGGGTGACAAAGATAGTGGTCAGATTGAGCTCTTTTTGAATGGTGCGGATCTGCTGACGCAGGTTCTTACGGATCTTGGCGTCCAATGCAGACAAAGGCTCATCCAATAGCAAGATCCTCGGCTTCACCACCAAAGCTCTAGCAAGGGCAACACGCTGTCTTTGGCCGCCGGATAGTTGGTGCGGGTACTGCTTCTCTTTGCCCGTCAATTCCACCAGCTCAATCACCTTGGCAACCTCGCGCTCTATCTCTGCCTTTGCCAGCTTTTGCATCTTGAGACCGAACGCTATGTTTTCTGACACCGTCATATTCGGGAATAGAGCGTAGGATTGAAACACCATGCCGATGCCTCGCTGCTGAGGCGCTGTGTGAGTGATATCGACACCATCCACCAAGACCTGACCACCCTCTACTGGGTTCAATCCTGCCAAACTGCGTAGTAGCGTTGATTTTCCGCAGCCACTAGGCCCGAGCAAAGTGATGAACTCACCCTTTTCAATCGTGAAGTCGATGTCTTCGAAAACCGTGTTATTGCCGAATCGTTTGGTAAGTTGACTAACAGATACGTAGCTCATGATTTGCCCTTTTGTTGTTGACTGCTAAAACGGCTGGCAAGCCATGTCAGTAGGAAGATAAAGAAAAAGTAAGTCATCACTAACGCAGAGGTGAAATGACCACTGGTTTGACGCATGTTATAGAGATAGATTTGCAGCGTTTCGTAACGAGTTCCCACCAAGATATTGGCGAACACAAACTCCCCCAATAGGAAAGAGAAAGATAAGAACAGCGACGCCAACAAACCCTTCTTCAAATTCGGAACGATGATCAAGAGAAACGCCTTAGTCGTGCTCGCGCCTAGTAAGTGCGCTGCGTCCATCAAGTCGTTCAAGTTAATCGCTTCGAAACTATTGGATATCGCGCGATACATAAACGGCAGCGCGATGGTGAAGTAGGTGCCAATTAAGATCCACGGCGTACCAACCAAAGGCACCGCACTGTCGGCATAAATCTGGAGTAGTCCCACTGAAGAGACCACGGGCGGTACTGCAAATGGCAGCAAAATAAGCACGTTCATCACTTTGTCGAGTTTTGGGAAGTAGTAAAACACCACAAATATCGCCGGTAAGATCAACACCACACTCAATGCTAAGGCAGCGAAGCAAACCAACAGCGAACGCCCAAATGCCGCAAGAAAGCGTGAATCAGTGAGCAGCTGAATATACCAATTGAAGGTAAAGCCATCAGGTAAGATGGTGGCTCCCCAACTTGATGACAGGGAATACACTAATGTCGCGATAATCGGAACTAGCATCAACCCAACGATTCCGTAAACAACGGCTTTATGATAGTAAGTACTAACAATGCTTGTTAGCTTTTTACTAGCGAGAGATTTGCTATTTTGAAGCATGATAACTCCTCGACAATAGCCACTGATTGATAACCGTAATGAAGGCGAGAATCGCCATTAGAATCACAGAAATAGCGGCGGCAAGATTCGGCTCTAGGAACAAATCGCCCGATACCAAACTCGCGATACGCACGGTAATGACGTTGTAGTTGCCCGTAGTCAGCGCATAGACACTGGCGTATGCGCCCATCGCGTTAGCAATCAAGATAATGAAGGTACCGAGCAGCGCGGGAGACAGCACCGGTAGTGCAACCTGAGTCCAATACTGATGTGTTTTCGCACCAAGCAGCGCCGACGCGGACTGCCAATCATCTTGCAGCGCATCAAACGCGGGATACAACAGCAGCACACCTAACGGGATCTGGAAGTAAATGTAGATGACCAGAAGTCCCCATTTACCATAGAGGTTAAACCCCTCGATTAAACCATACTGCTTTAGGAGCAGCGTAACTGCACCGTTCACACCCAAAATGATGATAAAGGCGAACGCTAGAGGCACGCCAGCGAAGTTACTGCTCATGTTAGTAAAGGCAATCACACCATCGCGCAGCCTGCTGTCGACTCTGCGCAGCGATGACACCAGCAGCGCAGCAATGGCGAGACCAATCACACTCGACCACACTGACAACCAAATACTGTTACTAAAGGCTTGAATCATGAAACTGGAATCAAATACCTCTAGGTAATTATCCAGCGAAAACTCGCCATCGTATTGAAAGCTATTAAAAAACACCCAAACCATTGGAGCGAGCTGGAACAGATAGAAAAACAGCACAAAGGGCGCGAGCCACAGAACGGGTTTAAAACGATTCCATAGAGACGCGCCTTGGCGAGACTGCGTGCTGCCGTTGCTAGGCGTTTCGATTACTGAGCTACTCATAGCGCGATCATTTCCGGTGAATAAGGCTTACGATGCTCAAGCCCAAGAAGCTGGCAACACAGCCCACAAAGCTCTGTTTGCTTCACGGTGGTTTCAGCATGGGTAAAGGTGTCACCAATGACAAACAATGGGACTTCACGCTCTTCGGGCAAGATGCCGCCATGCGAGAGATCGTCGTTCATGCCGTGATCACTGGTCACCATCACCTGATAACCTGCATCAACCCAAGTGCTGATGTAGTTCGACAGGTAGATATCCGCGGCGCGAGCGCTGTTTCGATATTGTCTCGAATCCAAGCCATGCTTGTGTCCCGCATCATCGATATTCATTGGATGGATCAGGAGAAAGTCTGGATTGAACTGCTGTCTGAGTGATTCTGCATCGAGGAACAACGCCTCGTCAGGATAGTGATCCCAATGATAGAAACGCCCATGTTGAATGTTGAGTGATTCATCATCAGTGAAACTGTCACGCACCGCATCATACGGCGCTCGGTTGTAGAGTTCGCTCACCCAGTGATAAGCGGCAGCCGCCGTTACCTTGCCCTGTGATTTGGCCAGGCTAAAGATGGATTCTTGATTCGATAGGCGGACAATTTGATTGTTAACTATGCCGCTTAAGACAGGTGGCACCCCAGTCAAAATGCACTCATAGAGTGGTCTCGACATCGATGGTAGCTCACACTGAATAGGGTATAGGGTTGCTTTTTGCTGCTCGATTAAGCCATTCAAGTAGCCCATGCAATCACGGGCTACTTGATAATTGAGACCATCGAGGACAACAAGAATGACCTTATTGCTCATACTTACCTCTTACTTAGGTTCTCAAATTACTGCTGATGAATAAGCACGTTTTCTTGCCACTGACGAGGCAGACGGCGCGCTGATTTTTCCCATGCTTTAAAGTCCGTCACAGGGTGCACGTTGCCGTACTGGTCGTTTGAAATCAACTTTTCTTGAATCGATGCAGGCAGCTCAACATTGGAGCGGATTGGGCGTGCGTAACCCTCTGCAAGGTTGATTTGGCCGCGGTCGCTAAAGATGTGCTCACGAGCCAATTTCGCTGCGTTCGGGTTCTTCGCGTACTTGTTGATGATGGTTGTGTAACCAGAGATAACCGAACCATCTTGTGGAATGTTAACGCTAAAGCGCGAACGATCGATTTGGTCACGGTAGTTCAGCGCGTTGAAGTCCCAAAGGATAGCAACTTCGACTTCGCCTTTTTCTAGATTCGCAATGCTTGGGTCTGTGAATGACAAGCGCCCCTGTTTAGCAAGCTTAGAAAAGAACTCGATAGCAGGCTTAAGGTTAGATTCATCACCGCCATTGGCAAACGCTGCAGCTAGTACGGCATTGTTCGCCTGTGCTGCGACACCAACATCACCGACAGTGACCTTGTAGTCACCTTCCAGTACGTCTTGCCAAGAAGTCGGCGCGTCTTTCACTAAGTTATTGTTCGAGATAAACGCGATAGTACCGGTATACGCCAGAGCCCAGTGACCATCTTTGTCTTTTGCCCAATCGGGAATGTCATTCCAAGTTGTTGGTTTATAAGGTTGTGTCACGCCCTTTTGTACCGCTACGCGAGCAAAGGCGAAACCCACATCACCGATATCCGCTGTGGCATTTTTCTTTTCCGCTTCAAACTTAGCAATCTCTTGCGCCGAGCTCATATCAGTGTCTTGGTGCTTCAAGCCGTAAGTCGACGTAAGGTCATTCCAAGTATCTTTCCAGTTTGCCCAGCTACCAGGCATACCCACACTGTAAACCGCCCCTTCTTTTTTAGCAGCCTCAGCAAGAGCTTGCACGCTGTCGTCAGCCATAGCAGTCGAAGAGATCGCCGCAGCAATCAAAGTGGCAGTGCCAAGTTTTGCGATACTTGCACGGTTAAACAAAGTTTTCATTGTCTCTATCCTTCTGGACTAGGTCAGTAAGTTCACTTTTTATGCTATTTCGCAAATGTGACAATTTAGGGCAGAGTTTTTGACGGTTTTGTGGAGGTTAAATGGCAGAAATGCGTCAGTTTGATGAAGGGATGTGCGAGCTAAGCGGGATAACGTTTTTTAGTTAGAACTGTTACCTATGTGCCCGGTCAATACCCAACGCGCGTCATTCCTGCGCAGGCAGGAATCTACTCGAGGCTTGGTGCACGCTTGAAGAAGATCCCTGCCTGCGCAGGGATGACGATGAAGTTAGGTTCGATGAAATAGCTTTGCGTGTCATTCCTCTGATCGTGCGCCTACCCATGGAGATGAACTTGCTCCCCACGCGTGTCATTCCTGCGTAGGCAGGAATCTACTGGAGGCTTGGTGCGCGCTTGAAGAAGATTAGTGCTTATACCTAAACGTATTACTATCATCAATCACATCAATCTTCACCGGTAAAGTACCAGCATTGATGTTCCCAATCTGCTCAAACGACTTACGTGAAAGATCAATCACTCGCCCTTTCACAAATGGACCACGGTCATTGATTTTCACATCGACGCTTTTGCCATTATTGGTATTCGTCACCCTAACGATGGTGCCGAAAGGAAGCGTTTTATGAGCCGCAGTATAAGCTCTCATATTATAGCGCTCACCACTTGCGGTGCGTTTGCCATGGTATTTACTTCCATACCAAGATGCTTGGCCAACAAGCTCATGAGAACGGGCATAACTGCTGGTTTTTGCATTATCGACGGACGCGGTTGAAGAACAACCAGCTAGAACTGTGATAACTAAAGCGATAAAAGCGAGATTGAGTTTTTTCATGTTGTTTGATTATGAGGTTATTAATTTAGTCGGACTGAGTTTTAATTATTGCTGATTTTGAGCGAAGCTGGGTTTTGATAACGTCATAGTTAAGAAAGATCTTAGAAGTGAGCAGGTTACGATTAAAGCGAGATGAGGTCTAGGCCTTCATAAAACTGTTACCAAGCTGTCGTATCTTGTTCATCTATACGCTAATGGACTAGATCACTACAATGAAACCCCTCACCCAGCTTGCGAAAATCAAAACCACCATACGAGAACAAATCTCAGGAAACATCATGCAGGCTGGGCAGAAGCTGCCTTCTGAACGTGAGTTGAGTGAACTCTTCTCCACCACTCGAATTACCATTAAAGATGCCCTTACGTCACTTGAAACCGAAGGCTTGATCTATCGAGAAGAACGGCGTGGTTGGTACGTTTCACCGCAGCGTATTCGCTATAACCCATTGTCCCGTAGTCACTTTCATCAAATGATTCGCGAGCAAAACCGAATCGCAGAAACCAAGCTAGTGAACGTTAGAAGTGAGATGGCAAGTAGCGAATACGCCAAAGCGCTGTCGGTTGACACCATTACACCGATTCATGTGATTGAACGACTGCGCTACATCGATGGACGCGTGGTGCTGTTTGTGGAGAATTGCCTGATTGCTTCGCTGTTTCCTAAGATATTGGATGAAAATTTAACCATGTCTCTTACTCAGTGCTATCAAGAAAAGTACGGTTACGAGACAAGGCGCTCTCACTTTGACGTGATTCCTACATCAGCACCTAGCCATGTTGCCAAAGCGCTCAATTTGGCAGAGGGGCAACCTGTGCTCAAGATCTGCCGTGTAAACTACAAGCAAGATGGGGTGTTGATGGATTGCGAGTTTGAGTATTGGCGTCCCGATGCCATGATGATTTGTATCGACAGCGAATCCCAATAATCAACGCGGTAGAAGGCTAAGTGAAGCGTTTGCGATATTGAGATGGAGAGATACCTTGCAGCCTAGAAAAGGCATGTGTGAAGGTGCTTTGCCCGGAGAAGCCCGTTAGCTCGGCTATTTGTCCTAGGTTTAGATGACCTTGCTCGATGTAGCGTTTCGCCGCATCGACACGCTTATTCAGCACGTACTGATGAGGGGTAATGCCCAATTGCTCTTTGAACAGCATATGGAACTGACTCTCGCCAAGAAAGACACTGCCTGCTAACTGAGCGACAGAAATCTTATGAGCAAGATGCTGCTCGATGTAACGATCGATCTGTTCAAGGTCGAAGCGAGTGTCCCGCAGCGAGGTTTTTAGCTCCGAGATATGACGCTGCAGCAGAGCAACCACTGTATCGTTACATGCACGGCTAAGCAGCAGATCATCCGGACTGCTTTTCATCTCTGCCACCAGCATTTGAATCAGCTTTTGGATCTGAATATCAAGCTGGAAGTAGGTTTTACTTTGCGATAACTCATTGATTCGTTGAAGAAGAACCGGATCGTCATCACTCGGCAATGGCATATTCAACACTAAGATATCAGGCTGATCAATCACACCACCGAAAGCATGATCAAGGTTTGATGTCACTACACAGCCTTGACCGGGTCCTACAAGATTGCCAACTCCGCCCACTTCGAACTCAGATTTTCCCTTAAGACCAATGACGACTTGGGTATAGTGATGCTCGTGAGAGTCCATATGCGAAGGCAAGCGCACGATTTCGGCAGGTTTAATGATGCTAGGTGCTAAGGAAGCATGATCAAGGATGTCATTGTTTCGTTTAACCATGTTTCCGACCGCCATGTAAGTTGAATTTCGATCCGCGGAGTATACCCATTTACATCCAATTTGGAAAAACTAATCGCTCTAGCCCTTGTGCGTGCTCACTTTAACGGCGCGCGTTTGCAAGAATCAAAAGCATGCAAAAAGGATCCTTACTTGATCAAGCTTCCGGAACGATGATCATGTTGAGACAAGTTACGGTGCTTGTAATTTGTACTAAATTCGCCTGAAGTTATAAAAAAAGCTGCGAAAACCGCAGCTTAGATAAATCTCGTTACTCAAAGGCAAAAGCAATTCAAATGCAATGCATATAGAAAAATGAGTTACGGCGCTAAACGTTCCGCTTCCCAATGACCCGTTCCATCCTTACTGAACAGAAAACGATCATGCAGGCGGTGCTCGCCACCTTGCCAAAATTCTATCGACTCTGGACGAATACGGTAGCCACCCCAAAACGTAGGTACAGGGATCTCACCTTTTGCAAACTTCTGCTTAAGTTCTAAGAATTTACCTTCCAGCACGCCACGAGCCGAGATACGGCTACTTTGTTTACTGGCAATCGCTGCCAATTGGCTTTCTTTAGGGCGGGAAGTAAAGTACTTCATGTTTTCCATCGCCGTCAGCTTCTCAGCCACGCCAGTGATATGCACCTGACGCTCTAGGTTGTGCCAAGGGAAGTGCAGGCTCACTTTGTTGTTGTGCTCTATCTGCTGAGCTTTGCGACTGCCAAGGTTGGTGTAAAACACAAAACCATTTTCATCAACGTTCTTAAGCAGCACGATACGTTGAAAAGGCATGCCGTTTTCGTCAACGGTTGCCACTGTCATAGCGGTAGGATCAGTCAGCTTGGCTTCCACTGCCTGCTCTAGCCATTTATTGAATTGGACAATAGGGTCATCCGCTAAGTCTTTGCGACGCAAACCACCTTTTGAGTATTCGCGGCGAATATCTTCAATTCCCATAACAACTCCTCACTTTTTTGTGAATTCTGCGCTGATATGTGGCAGAAAACAACCCGAATTCCCCTTCTGGTCATCGATTTTTGAAATCCATCTCCTAGTTTGTAATGAATTGGTGATGGGTTTTCGCTGACCAGACATTATTTCGATAATTCATTACTTTATATTCACCCCGTCACTGCTAAACTTTTGGGTAATAGATGAAAAGGATGTCACCCTCAGCGACAGGTTACCTACTGAACTACGCCCAATAATGCAGTATGGATCGACTCTTTCGTTAAGAAGAGGTTACAGATAGACAGTGTTAGTAATAGAATCAAAATATTAGTCGCATCCTAAACAGACCATTTCGGATGAAATATGGACAAGAAAGAATACAAAAAGGTGTCGGACGCCGAACTGGATTATATCGACGACAAAACCGCTGCTTTGCTGCTCAATACGCCCACCAGCGCCAGAATCATGCTCTGGGTCATGTTGCTATTTTTTATTTGTGCCGTGGCCTGGGCTGCATGGGCAGAGATCGACAAGGTGACCGTCGGCCAAGGCAAAGTCATCCCTTCCTCTCAAGTTCAGGTCATTCAAAACCTCGAAGGTGGCTTGGTGAAAGAGATTCTTATTCGTGAGGGCGACATCGTTACCCAAGGACAGCAATTGCTACTTATCGACGATACGCGATTCCGCTCAGATTTTCGTGAGCGCGAACAACAAGTACTCAATCTGACGGCAAGCGTTTTGCAACTCTCCGCTTCGCTAACCAGCGTGATTATAGATGAATCAAAATCAGGAAGTGACTGGCGACAATCTGTCACTCTCGATACCACTAAGCTTGCCTACCCTCCTACGTTCGAAGAAAACAATAAGAGCTTGGTTTCTCGCCAAAGAGCGGAATACCGACAAGATCTCAATGAGCTTCGAAACGAACTATCAGTCATTGATCAACAGGTCAGACAAAAACAGCAAGATCTCGTTGAGATGCAAGCCCGAGTTCGCAACCTAAGAAACGGCTACAACCTAGCTCGCGACGAGCTAAACATCACTAAGCCTCTAGCCGATGAAGGTGTCGTTCCAAAAGTTGAACTGCTTAAGCTACAACGACAGGTCAACGACACAAGACGAGAACTTACTTCAACGGAGCTTAAATTGCCGGCTCTACGCTCTGCCATCGAGGAAGCGAAACTGAGCCGTATCGACATCGCACAGAAATTCCGCTCAGAGCAACAAGAAAAACTCAATGAAGCGCAAGACCGCCTTTCCTCTATGACAGAGTCAGCCGTTGGCCTTGAAGACAGAGTGAACCGAACGGTCGTGGTCTCTCCAGTAAATGGAACGGTGAAAACACTCAACGTAAATACGGTAGGCGGTGTAATCCAGCCGGGGATGGATATCGTTGAGATCGTCCCAACTGAGGACACCCTGCTGGTTGAAGCCAAAATTGCCCCACAAGACATTGCGTTTTTACGTCCAGATTTACACGCTATCGTGAAGTTCAGTGCCTACGATTTTACAAAGTACGGCGGCTTGGACGGAACGCTTGAACACATTAGCGCGGATACCACTCAAGACGAAGAGGGTAATAGCTTCTATATCGTCCGAGTAAGAACAGACAAGACCAATTTTGGTCACGATGAAACCTTGCCGATTATTCCTGGCATGACCGCATCGGTGGACATTATTACCGGTAAACGCACGGTGCTGGATTACCTGCTTAAACCGATACTAAGCGCACAAAATAACGCTCTTAGAGAGTAAAAGGGACTGAGTGATAAAGAGTGAGCGCACGGAGCGTCTGCGCGCCAGAATAAAGTTTGCATTAATAGGCTGTGCCGCTGCGGTAGCAATATCACTAGCGGGAACAAGTGACGCCTATACCAAACAAGAGCAGCGTTGGATTAGCACGGTAACCAAGACATACGGAGACAGAGCTGGAAAACGAGTCCAGACCTGGCGCTCCGTGCTTGCTGGTTTACAGGGTAAATCTGAGAAGCAACAACTGGTTGGCGTGAACGAGTTCTTCAATCAGCTCAACTTTGTCGACGATATTCGCTTGTGGGGGAAAAAGGACTACTGGGCAACCCCGTTAGAGTTTCTAGGAAGCAATGCAGGCGACTGTGAAGATTTCACAATCGCTAAATACTTCTCGCTGCTAGAGCTTGGGATCTCAGATCAAAAACTCCGTCTAGTGTACGTCAAGGCGATAGAACTGAACCAGTTCCACATGGTTCTCGCTTACTACGAAACCCCTCGTTCTCAACCGCTGATCTTGGACAACCTAATCGGCGAAATAAAGCCCGCGTCTAAACGCGGCGATCTATTACCGATATACAGCTTTAATGGTCGCAACCTATGGACCATGAAAACTACCCAGGGCAAGTTAGCCGGAAAGTCGTCAAGACTTAAATTATGGAATGATTTGCGCAGTCGCGAGCGCTCATTAACGTTACGGAAACCAAAGGTAAATTACGACGAGTAAATAATTATGACACTATACAGACAGCTAGTGGTCGGCATGATAGCAGTATTTGTGCTGCTGTTAACGTCGGTGTTTATCATCGAATTCAACACAACAAGAAACTTCCTAGAGCAGCAGCAACGCTCGGAGGTAAACAACACCATCAACACGGTGGGGCTTGCCTTAGCGCCGTATTTGAAATCTCAGGATAGTGTCGCTGTTGAATCGGTAATTAACGCGCTTTTTGACGGCAGTACCTACTCAACGGTACGCTTGGTTTTTCTCGAAACCAATGAGGAAATCGTCCGTAGTTACCCAATTAAGCCAAGCGATGTCCCAGAGTGGTTTACCAACCTTTCATTGTTCTCACCAATCAACGACTCTCGAGTCGTGACCAGTGGCTGGCTGCAACTGGCCGAAGTTGAAATCATCAGTCATCCTGGCGAAGCATACTCACAGCTCTGGTCTGCTTTCGAGAGATTGTCTGCTGCCTTCTTAGGTATCTTTGCTCTTGGCCTGCTCTCCATTTCGTTTATTCTGCGCCGCGCTCTTAACCCTCTTCGCGCCATCGTGCAAAAGATGGAACAGGTTGCCAATCGCCAGTTTGGTGAGCCGCTATTAAGACCGAAAACCAAAGATCTGATTGCTGTTGTTGATGGCATCAACAGCATGTCTGCACACGTTGAAGAGTCCTTTAAACAACAAGCAAAAGAGGCGCAGAAGCTTCGCGAGCGCGCCTACATGGATCCTGTTTCTCATTTAGGTAACCGTGCATTCTTCATGGGGCAACTCAACCAGTGGCTGTCTGAATCTTCACTGGGCGGTGTCGCGATTCTCCATGCAGAGTTTATTAAACACACCTACAAATCCGATGGATACGAGGCGGGTGATGGTCTAGTCCGTGAACTGGCGGACTTGCTGTCGATGACCATTAACCTGCCGAATACCGTCATTGCGCGAATCTCGACAGATGAGTTTGGTTTCGTGTTCCCTAACATCGATGAAAATGAATTAAAATTTGCTGCCAATAGCATTATTACCTGTATTCAAGACCTCAACGCCGATCCAACAGGTCTTAGTAAAGCCAAAGCATCGCTGGGTGTGGTGTTTAATGAAGAGCGTAAGAATTCCACACAAATGCTGTCGGTGTTGGATAATGCGCTAACCAAAGCGAAATCTAACCCAGAGATCGACTACGGCTACATCTCAAGCGAGCACACGGGCGTCATCATGGGTAAACAGCAGTGGCGCGCCCTGGTGGAAGAAGCAATTAACAATGACGAAGTCACCTACCGATTCCAGTCAGCCAACAGCAGTTTTGGAGAGACCTATCACCGAGAAGTCTTCTCTGCGATTGAGAAAGATGGCGAGCGCTATACCGCTAACCAATACCTGCTAGCACTAGAGCAGCTTGATGCTAGCCATATCTTTGATGAGCACGTGATTATCTCGGTTATCCGCAAACTAGAACGCCAAGAAATGGCAGATGCTATCGCTATTAACATCACACCGACCAGTATTGCTCAACCAAGCTTTATTCGTTGGATCTCACAAGAGCTGGCTAAACACCCTAGCATCTGTGAGAAACTGCACTTTGAGATCCCAGAGACCTGCTTTATCAGTAATCCGCACCACACCGCGCTTTTCTGTAATGCTGTCCGCGGCGCTGGCGCCATGTTTGGTGTTGATAACTATGGTCGAAACTTCCAATCATTGGAGTATTTGAATGAATTTAGGCCTGACTATGTGAAACTCGATTATCTGTACACTCACCAACTTGATGATGAGAAACAGAAATTTACGCTCACCTCTATCTCTAGAACTGCCCATAACTTAGGCATTAAAACGATCGCCTCGCGAGTGGAAACACAAACGCAGCTGGACTTCTTGTCTGAGCACTTTGTGGATGTATTCCAAGGCTTCATTGTGGACAAATAACAGAGGCAGATTCCATGAAGGATCCGTTACTTAACTCGCTTATCTACATCAGCCGATACTACGGCTTAGCCAACTCTCCCGAAGCGTTGGTGAACGGATTGCCCCTCTCATCTGGCAAGCTTACTCCGTTCTTACTACCACGCTCAGCTGAGCGCGCAGGCTTAGTGGCGAAAGAAAATCGCGCAGACATTGGCGATATCCCCAGTATCGTATTCCCCGTCATCTTACTGCTTAAAGGCGGTGATGCGTGTGTGCTAAATAGTATTGACCAAGAGAGTAACGAAGCGGAAGTCATCACGCTCGAGTCAGGCATGGTACCCATCTCAATTGGTCTTGATGATCTGATAGAACAGTACACAGGTCGCTACTTCTTGGTGAAGAAGCAGTTTCGCTATGACGAACGCTCTCCAGAGGTGCTTAAAACCCGTGACGGACACTGGTTCTGGGGAACTTTGTGGGAATCAAAACGTATTTATCGAGATGTGTTAATCGCTTCATTGCTCATCAACATCTTCGCCATTGCTGCACCGCTGTTCACTCGATTAGTGTATGACAAGGTGGTACCCAACCTTGCCTTCGAGACGCTCTGGGTGCTCGCCGCCGGTATCTTCGTCGTGTTTGGCTTCGACCTCGTTCTCAAGTTGATGCGCAGTTACTTTATCGATGTGGCGGGTAAGAAATCCGATATCCTGATATCTTCAAAGTTGTTCAGTAAGGTCATGGGGATTCGAATGGAGTCCAGACCGCCATCGGTAGGTGCATTTGCGCGCCATTTGCAAGAGTTCGAATCAATACGAGAGTTCTTCACATCAGCGACCATTGCATCACTGATCGACCTTCCTTTTGCACTCTTGTTCTTGGTCATCATTTGGCTCATGGCCGGTAACCTCGTCATCATCCCTATTGTTGGCGTAGTGATACTCATCACCTACTCACTGCTCATTCAAGGTCCTTTGAGAAAGACCATTGAGGAGGGCTCCCGATTGGCGTCGCAAAAATACGCGAACTTAATTGAGAGTTTGGCAGGTCTTGAAACGGTAAAAATCTTCGGTGCACAAAGCCAATATCAGTATCGCTGGGAAGAAGCTGTAGCCCACATGGCTAACTGGAATATCAAGAGCAAGCGCATTACCGACGGTATTCAAAACACCGCGGGGTTTGTTCAGCAATCTTCCAACATCGGTATGATTATCCTTGGTGTCTACTTAATTGCAGAAGGCGAACTCACCATGGGTGGGCTAATCGCCGCAACCATGTTGAGTAGTCGTGCGATTGGGCCTCTAGTGCAGCTTTCACTGCTTTCGACCCGCTATAACCAAGCGAAATCGTCGATGACTATTATCGAGCAAGTGATGGCGATGCCCGACGAGCAAGAGGAAGGTAAGCGCTACATTCACCGCCCTATCATCCAAGGTAAGATTGAGCTTGATCGTGTGACCTTCCACTATCCAGACTCACCAATGGCCTCGATTCGAGATTTGAGCCTAACCATAGAGCCCGGTGAGAAGGTTGCTATTATCGGTCGTATCGGATCAGGTAAGACAACTCTAGAACGCCTCATCATGGGCTTATATCAGCCTACAGAGGGTCATGTGCGTATTGATGAAACCGACATCGCGCAGCTTCACCACGTGGACGTGAGACGCAACATAGGCTGTGTTCCACAAGACTGCGCCCTGTTCTATGGTTCAATTCGCGACAACATTACGCTCGGCCGACCACTCGTCGATGACCGAGACGTGATGGATGCAGCAAACCGAGCCGGTGTAACGGTATTTACCCAGCAAGATCCGGCGGGGTTAGAGAGACAAGTTGGTGAGGGTGGCTTGCTTCTCTCTGGCGGTCAACGCCAAGCTGTGGCCATTGCTCGTGCTTTCTTGGCTCGCCCTCCTATTCTGATAATGGACGAGCCCACCAGCTCGATGGATAACCGCTCAGAGCTGCACATTAAAACGCAGCTCAAGCAGCTCAAAGAATCAGAGACACTGGTCTTAATCACTCACAAAACCTCCATGCTTGAGGTGGTAGACAGAGTCATCGTAATGGAGAAAGGGACAATCATCGCTGATGGTCCAAAAGCTCGGGTACTTAATGACTTGAGAGAGGGCAAAGTAAGAGCAGCAAGCTAAGCCTCTCAAAAAAGCCCGCTCATGGCTTACCATCGAGCGGGCTTTTCGTTTTTAACAACTTTTTTATTAACAAATATCTAGAGACTAGAAAAAGACTCGAGCACGAACGCCAAATACCCACGCACTGCTCTCACTAGAGAATGCAGGATCCTTGATATATTGAATATCCGGCGTGATTTGCACATGATCGCCAAATTGCATGTTGTAATACAGTTCTGCTGCCACCTGCTCTTCTCCCGCGTTTAAGAAGGTTTGTAGGGTGTCTTCGTTCGTTTTCGACCAGTTAATGGCAAAGCCTAGATTATTGGTCGGTTTGCCCAATCCAAAGTACCCCATACCAACCGACAGAGAGCGGTCATAGAGTGCGACATCCCCCTCAGAGATACCACCACGAACAAATGGCATAATTTGTGGTGTCACAAATTGGCTCCATGAAAAGTTTACCCCTTTCCCAGACTCGCCGCCTATCACGGTCCCATCCTCTAATACCGTTGATGACAAGCTATGTCTAGACCCCGCATCCATATGCCAGAATGTCAGGTGTAGATTATCTGTGTATATTTGCTCTTGGGAAGCAGTCCAGCCTATCTCGAGAGTCTTGAAGTACGCCGCATCGGTACCGAAAGCGGTATTGAAACCATCAAAGATGTCATCAGACTTACCTTTCGCGTCCGCAATACCGCCAATCACATAAAAATTCTCTCCCAGCATGTGACCAACTGAGAGCGCTAACACACCATCATCAGGTAACCCCATCGCTCCTGTACCAGTAGAAAAAGCAAGATTAGTAAAACCAGACCAAGGGCTTGCTAACGCATAGACATCAACATAGTTAGTCACGTCTTGCCACCCAACAATAATCGTCCCTCGCCCATCACTGATTTTCTGTTTCCAGTTAAGATCTGTTACTCGGAACCCTTGGTCACTAAACGCTGGGGCAATCATACCGGCATAGCCGATTTGGTCTTGTCCAAGCCACGCAAAGCTTTTGGGATCAGTGTTGGTATAGCTGTGTCTATGTTCGACCTTCCAGACTAGGCTACCTGTGTTATCCGTACCGTGACCTAACAGGTTCCAAGTACCATAAAACCTTGCTACACCCGATGCAGCGTTGACTGAAGATCCATCCCCTCCACTGGGTGACGTTAAGCCCAATGAAAAATAGTCCGCTCCAAAACTAAAGCCATCCTCGGCAAGTTGATTCCGCCAATCCTTTTTTACTTCTGTTTGCTGTGCGATGGTATTTTCTACCGAATCGGGTCCTTCAAAATTTGCGGCAATTGCAGAGCCTCCCAATAATAGGCTTAAGACAGCAAGACATGAAGTAGAGGGCTTAGCGTTCATAATTAACGATCTCATTCAGTGGTTTCTTTCCACAAAGTCTAATGATTCAACAAGTCGTTATTTACCATTTTACGACACTTAGATTTATTCTTTTTATCAATCAGTTATGCTTAATTGAGATTTCTAACTTTCCACTGATAAGGCGTTTCTTTAGTTAACCTCTTAAATGCGCGAACAAATTGTGATGGAGCTGAATAACCTAACTGTATCGATAAGTCATGAATGGATATTTCATATTGAAGTAAAACACGCTTCGCAAAGCGAACGTTGAGTTGATCTCTTATGCTGCGGAAATTGGTTCCGTATCGCTGGAGGTTTTCTTGGAGTGTTCGAGGCGGGATCCCGAGAACATCGGCAAACTCACTCAATGAATAGTTCTGCCTGCCGATGTAGCCTTCAAGGGCGTATTGGAACGACTGCGCAAAGGTGAGTTTAGCTGGGTAGTTGAGTGCCTTTATTTTCCGTTCAAATTCAGAGTCCCATCGAGATAGTTGAATACCCACATTAGCTTGCCCAAAATAGATAGTTGCCGCTGACGCGCCATTCCATGTATCGAGGAGCTTATCATCATAGTTAGTAAAGAAAAAACCAGTGATGTGGGGTTCGTAGATTGCGTCTTGGATTAGAGACTCAAGAACCAAGAGCGCGAACATCTCCTCTTCAATTCTAGTGTAAGTCGATTCTTTAGCGGAATAGACTGATTGTAAGTATAGAAATGTCCCAAGCGGTTTTTTAGATACGTGCAGCCGATTAAAGCATGACTCACTAAACATCGCATCGAAGCTGAGCTGGTCGCTAGATTCCTGGAGCTTGGAAATGTGCTTTTTTAACGTGACGAGAAATAGTTGATCGCCAAGCAGAGTGCGTAGTGATTTAAGAAGCTCAGCAAAAACCACTTGAGGCAGGAAGTCAGCGTCAGAAGATTCGATAGCGTAGGGGAGCAAAGGCAAATCTCGCGACCCTTTTAGCTCGTAAAACAGGTTGAGAAAGTGCGTAAACGTCGCCTTCTTAACTAGAGGAATCCGTTCCATACTTGCCCCTTAACTCACTCAAAACTCATCTTGTCATCCCTGAGTACAAAATACGAAGTGTGAGGCAACGCCCCACACTCCATTCATTATCTATTGATTACTTCCAAGTTTGAGCATACACACGCATCAGGTTCTTACCATAGATTTTAGCAAGATCATCATCGCTATAACCCATTTTGCGAAGCTCATCCGTAAGTGCAGCGATGTGTTTAGACAACTCAGCACAGCCAGTCGCCCCTTTATCAAAAGCGTTCAGCATGTAGCCGTTATCTGCGTACGAATCTTTGTATTTACTCGCAAAAGCCACCACCTGCTCGACCGTTTGCATGTCGTCAGTGGCAATGCCGACATGATCCACACCCAATACTTTAACTGCGCCATCGACCATCATTGCCGCATCTTTAGGGGTTATGTCTGATTTCCATTGACCATCCATCATCCACTCGGTAAAGGTCACCGACACCACGCCGCCTCGCTCAGCAATTCGCTTGGCATCCTCATCAGACACTAAACGGTAACATGCCGCAAGACGATAGTCTTCGTCGCCCTTTTCGAGACCCAGCTTTTCCATACGCTCCGCGGTCTGTTTAAGCGTTTCATCGTTTTCACAGCCGTACGTAGAAGCCAATGGAGAATGCGATACGATCACCGGCACATCTGGGTATTTACTGTCCATGTAATCAAGTGTTGAGTTGATCAGCATGCTAGAGTTATGAGAAAAATCGACGGTAATACCGTGTTTAACCATCTCATCAATCACCTCTTTACCAAACTCGGTGATGCCTGAGTCTTGCTCATTCAACATAGCAATCACACCCGAACCCGTCGCCTCTTTCCCGTTATAAACCAGTTGCATTGAGCGGATCCCCTGCTCGTGCAATGTTTTCACTCGGCTGGCATCGCCTTCTAGCATCATGGTGCTCTGGTTATTCCACATTACTGCGTATGCCCCTTCGTCATGGGCACGCTGAAAGTCCTCAACGTTACGAACTCGAACAATGGGTGTTGTCGCAACATCAATGCCTTTCTCATACTCTTGCAGCGCCTCAAGATAGAGTGCCCATGTCGACTCTGAAGGTGTGCCGATGGTAATACTTGCACCAGTGACGCCTCGGCTGTGTGCCAAGTCGATGTAGTTGCCAAGCATGCGCTCTGATGTCCAACCAAATTCCGCTGGTGATGCAAAGAAATCTAGGACAATGGCTTGCTCAGCAAAGGCTTTGCCTTGTTCTGATGCCGTATCATGCCAATCTTTTGTCTCGATAGACGCCATCGCGCCGCTTGAAGCTAGGGTAATCATTGTCGCAAGTAGAAGCTTTTTCATGGTTCAGTTCTCTCAGTTAATCAGTAAAAAACATGACCGAACTCCGTTTCAGCATCTTGTCTGAATAGGTATGTTATAGAGAATGAAACGATAAAATGTGCATTTTACGCGGATGACTAAAATTGCAGAGATAGTGTTAGTGGCTTCTCGATAGTTTGCGATAAGCAGAAGGCGTCACGCCAGCAACACGCTTAAATGAACGGGTAAAGTGCGCTGAATCGGAGTAACCATAGCGATTAGCAAGTTGGATGATGGACTCGTCTGTCTCACATAGCCTTCTTTTAACCTCATCGAACACAAGCTGCTCAATAAAAGGTTTATAAATGATGTTCTCTGCGCTCAAGCGGCGTTGCAGCGTGCGGACGTTAAGACGTAAGATCTCTGCGGCGAGCTTGATGGGTAGCTTACCCATCGAGAGGTAAGGCGTGATGGCTAAGGTGAACTGTTCTTTAAAGCTCAGAGATTCGGTGACTGTTAAGGTGGCGCTTCGCCTTGGTGAAGAAACATGCACTGGAAAGTCGAGTAATGAAACGGGTATTTCTAACGCCGTCACAGGGCGCTCAACATAAAACTGC
Organism: Vibrio maritimus; assembly: GCF_021441885.1. NCBI lineage: Bacteria > Pseudomonadati > Pseudomonadota > Gammaproteobacteria > Vibrionales > Vibrionaceae > Vibrio > Vibrio maritimus. The sequence continues at coordinate 819,809 of NZ_CP090439.1, read as the reverse complement.
GCATGCTCTAGAGAGGGTAAACGAGAAAAGTCGTCCCTGTTTTGGCTTTGAATACCAATACGCGCAGGAGTCCACTGATCGTTCGTTAGGGCTCGCAGCACCTCTGCCATGCAGATAACCGAGAACATCTCGGCGTACTTAAACCAAGGCTCATTGACGCCGGCCTTGTCACGCACCAGCCACCAGCTATTTGCTGAATGCTGCAAATAGACCTTAGCTCCCGTCGAACGAGTTTGAAGCTGATTAGCGAAGGCTTCGAGTGTGCCCTTTAAGGTGGGCTGTTTCGACATGGCAGCAATCAACTCCGGAGCATAGTGCTCTCGGCAGGTTCTTAAAAATAGCCACCCCGCTCTCTCTTCATTCATATGCTGAGCCAAGACTTCAAAGAAGTTCTTCAGGGTTGATTCTGGCAAGTATTCATAATCCGTATCGGTATGGATATCGCTGGGAATGGTTGCCGCACGAAGCAAAGCGTAGGTGTCACCATCAATCTCCCCCAGCATATTGGCAAAGAATTCGACGCTTTGTTTTGAAACGAGTGAGAACTCCATCTCTTGAGTTTGTTTCATAAAATGAAGAGGTTAGGAATGGATACCTAAAGTGTCGTCAATCAGTCGAGTTTGGTCAAACCGTTTGAAAGGTAAAAGCGTGATTGCCGCAATAAAACAAAGCGCCTGACTGATAGTCAGGCGCTTTGCTCATTTTAGAGGGTGTTTTTGAAGATCTTACCGTCTTTCATGATGAGATCCATTTCAGTTAGGTGAGAGCCATCTGGTTTAGCATCATTGGTTAGCCAAGTTTCTCGACCACCAATCAACGTGATATCTTCAAGCGGGTTACCATCAATCAATAGAATGTCGGCATACGCACCTACCTCAATCACACCAATTTTGCCGTCTGAGTATGGGTTGATCCAATCTTCCATCAGCTCTGCCGAAATTCGGCCACCGGTTGATGTCATTGCTCTGAGCGCCGAGAAGTTACCGAAGAACTTCGCATTTAGGTAAATCTCATGAGAGATCTGCTTGGCACACATATCCGCATAGCCCACACAGTCGGTATTAAACGCTCGGTAGTCTGGGTCTAGTTTCTGTACGTTTTCAATGTAGCTGTCGAAGGCTGCTTGCGCCGACGCTAGCTTCTTCTGAATGCTTGGGTCTTGTACTACGGGCACCTTCGCTAACTCCGGTGAAAACGCCGTGAGGTTAGTCACCAAGAAAGCACCCTTCTCTTTAAACTTCTTGTGGTGGCTTTCATTGAACATAAAGCCGTGTTCAATGGACTTCACACCCGTATCCAACGCTTGGTGCAACGCCTTGTCTGAGTATGCGTGAGTCGCCACATAGGAGCCGTACGATTCAGCAATATCTACCGCAGCCTTGAGCTCTTCATCCAGTAGTGACTGGTATTGCCATGGGTCAAATTTTGACGACACGCCACCCGACTGGAACACCTTAGTAAACTGACCGCCTTGGCGATAGTTATGGCGCGCTTGCTCATGGATTTCTGCCACGCCAGCTGGCGTTGACATGATGGCTAGGATTTCTAGGTTCTGTGGTGAATCTGTCAGTCGGCGTGACTGTAAGCCGACATCTGAGTGTCCACCGATTGGCGCAATAGGCGCGCCTGAAACATAAGTACGTGGGAAATCTATTTCACCTTTCTTCTCAAGCTCAGTCCAAACGCCATCTGTACCACCAACATCGCGGATGGTACCGAAACCAAGGTCAAGATACATCTCGCCAAACCCCTTAGCATGTACGGCGATCTCTGACCAACGCATGTCGTTGGTACCAAGTAGACCTTTTGGCAACGCTAGGTGCATGTGCGCTTCAACCAATGCCGGCATCAAGGTTCGACCCTCACCGTCAATCACTTTGGCATCAGCGGGGACATCGGCATTACCTTGGGTAATCGCGGTAATTTTGTTGCCAGTAACAACGACAGAGTGGTTGTTGTACAACTTATTTTCGGTTCCGTTGAAAATATTGACGTTCTTAAATACAACCACTTGCGGCGCTTCGATGGTCGTTGGCTCAGAAGCTTGTGTCGGTGCCATAGCAGCAAATGCAGAAGCGGTCGTCAACGCGAGTGAAGCAGCAATCAGTGTTTTCTTAAACATGTAATACTCTCTTTCAATGATGTTGGTGTCTCAATGTGTGAGCACATAGTAACCAATCACTCTCACTAAAAACTGCCATTTGACGACACATGGGATCTTACTCAGTTCAAGCTCATCACTTCGCGTTATATACCCACACAGGTGCTCGGTTTATCTACGTATTAAGGGTGTGATACTTTGCTAACAGACACGCTCAACTACACTATCGTTAGCCCAAGAGTGAGGAATAATAATGACCAGTATTGTATTTTTTAGCGCCAAATCTTACGACGAAGTGGCTTTTGAAAGCGCGAAAGGGTCAAGACCATTGCACTATCAGTTCTATAGCTTTGGACTCAATGAAAAGACGGCCAAAATGGCAAAAGGACACGACGTCGTCTGTGCTTTTGTGAATGATGATTTATCGAGGCCAGTTTTAGAGCAGCTCGCTCATCGTGGTATTAAGATGATTGCTATGCGCTGCGCTGGGTTCAACAACGTCGACCTAGAAGCTGCGAAAGAACTCAACATTCAAGTGGCTCGCGTTCCTGCCTACTCTCCAGAAGCCATTGCCGAGCACGCTGTCGGCATGATGATGACGCTAAACCGCCGCTTCCATAAGGCGTTTCAGCGCACCAGAGATGCAAACTTTTCATTAGAAGGCCTGGTTGGATTCAACTTCCACGGACGAACGGCGGGTATCATAGGCACCGGAAAGATAGGCATAGCGACCATTCGTATCCTTCGTGGACTAGGAATGAACGTGCTTTGTTATGACCCTTACCCAAATGATGCGGTTACAGAACTCGGAGCAACCTACTGCGAACTCGATGGACTGATCAGCAAATCAGATGTAATTTCACTGCACTGCCCAATGCAGCCAGAAAACTACCACCTTCTCGACGCTACTGCTTTCAGTAAGATGAAAGATGGCGTGATGATTATCAATACCAGTCGAGGAGAACTTTTGGACGCATCTGCTGCAATAGAAGCGCTCAAACAGGGTCGAATAGGTGCTCTGGGCTTGGACGTGTATGAGAGTGAAAAGGAGCTATTCTTCCAAGATAAATCCAATGATGTGATTGTCGATGACGTCTTTCGTCGCCTATCGGCATGTCACAATGTGCTATTCACAGGGCACCAAGCGTTTCTGACCACAGACGCTCTCGAAAATATCGCAGAAACAACACTAGGCAATGTTGAAGACTTCGCTGCACAAAAGCGCTCTGCGAACTTCATAGACTAACCTTTGGAGGCTTAAGGTCAGTTAGGATTACAGAGCCAACAAAAAGGGAAGTCGATTAGACTTCCCTTCTACATTGCGGCCCTCGCTCTATGGCTCATTTATGATGAGAATAGTGTTAAGGTCGACGCCTACGACGCCTTCCAGTTCAATGCTGACTGTTTTGTCATTACCTTTATCAATGCTGATTACCGTATTGCCATTCAACTCTTCTGACTGAATAACATCCGAAGCCAGTAGATCTGCTAAGGTATCGTCATCATCAAATAGGTCTGAAAGGTCAATAACATCATCATTGCCGTTTTCTTGCGAGAAATCTTTGATGACATCGTAGCCACCGTCGAGATCAGATTCTGCCCATTTAAAGATATCGTTACCTTCACCACCAGTCATCACATCATCACCGGCACCGCCGATAAGCAGATCGTTACCGTCTGTGCCATGTATCACGGTCACACCGCTGCCGCCTTGTACTGCGTAATCGAGTTCATCGGTGAGGTCTAGATTACCTTTAGAAAGGATATTCACATCAACCGTAGCGGTATCCGTGCTAGCAAGACCATCAGCATCAACCGCGCTATACACGAACTGATCTTCAATCTGTGCCTCAATAATTTCTATGCTTTGGAGCACAAACCCCGCATTCTGGCCACTATCATCTACAGGAATGATCCTGAACTCATCGAAAGCGACATCGGAGTCAACGTTTATCAACGCTTGCTTCGATGAACTGCTATCGGGGCCGTTCACAACAATTGGATCAGGGTCAAGCAACACTCCATCGGCATAGAGATAAACAAAGACTTTGGAATCGCCATTGTTAAACGAGCCTGTCATTGCACCAATACCGATCGCGAGGGTATTCACCAGCCCACTTTGGAACTTGACTGACATGTACTCTTTAGTTGCAGATTCAGTCTCTTTACCCGAGCCACTCTCGGCTGCTCGTTGAGTAAAATAACCTCTCTGTTTTAGAACACCTGCACCATCAAAGCCTATCGATTCCTGCGTCAAGTTGTCATGAGGAGCGTCACCCGCATAGGTACCACCGGTTAAAATGATCCCTTGCTCTTCTAGCTCAGCCAGGTCACCCGTAAAGCCATCAATCGTGGCATCAAACGCAACGTCGACATCGTAATAGATATCATGAGTTTCCGCGATCATATCCCCGGCTTCTAGGTCGAATCGTACAGGATCACCGTTGACATCAGTGATGAAGTAGAGCTGACCGAATGCTGGTTCCTCCTCGATTTTTATCATTGTGACTTTGTCAGGGTCTTGGTCATCCTCCAAGTCAGTAATGAAGTCAGAGAAGTCGAGCGGGATATTGTCGTCGCTTGCATAGAGCTCGAAATCCGTGACTTCTGGTGGGGTGTTGATGTCAGTAATCGTACCTACACCAGTCGCTGAGCCATTGGTGGTAACGTTGGCGTTATCAGTGACGACGACACCAAAGGTCTCTGGGTTTTCAAACACGCCGTCTGTAATCGTAGGTACTGTGATCTTAAATTCGGTCACGCCTGCAGGCAGAGTGATGTTGCCGTCGGTTATAGTCAATTGTATGTCCGATTGACCATCATTGTAGCTCGCTGTTAGAGATCCAATATCTCCAGCCCCGGTACTGTATTCGCCGCCAGTGACCGCTGCAAGATTCAAAACAACATCAGCTTCAGTCTGCGCAGACAGACCTACGATGAACATTGCTGCAGTTCCCTCATTGACAGACACAGCAGGAGTGATAGACAACATTGGGCGGTCATCATCCGGGTCTGGGTCAGGACCTGAGCCATCATCAAGAATGGTGCCCACGCCTGTCGCTGAACCGTTAGTGGTCAGGTTATTGTTGTCAGTGACCGTCACACCGAAGGTTTCTGGACCTTCAAAGATGTCGTCCTGTGTGGTCGCGACGGTGACTTTAAACTCAGTCACACCGGCTGGTAGGGTCACATTGCCATCGGTGATGGTCAACGCAATATCTGACTCGCCGTCATTGTAGCTCGCGGTGATCGTGCCAATGTCGCCATCTTCCGCACTGTAATCACCATCCGTTGCAGTCGCCAGATTCAAGACCACATCCGCTTCGGTCGCATTAGACAGGCTCACCGTGAACATGGCACCCGTACCTTCGTTTACAGACACCGCTGGCGTGATGGAAAGCTCTGGACGGTCGTCGTCTGGATCAGGGTCTGGACCCGTGCCATCATCAAGAATGGTACCCACGCCCGTTGCTGATCCATTAGTGGTCACATTGTTGTTGTCGGTAACCGTTACACCGAAGGTTTCTGGCCCTTCGAAGATTTCGTCCTGTGTGGTCGCGACGGTGACTTTAAACTCAGTCACACCGGCTGGCAGAGTGATATTGCCATCGGTGATGGTCAACGCGATATCAGACTCGCCGTCATTGTAGCTCGCGGTAATTCCCCCGATGTCTCCAGACTCAGCGGTATAGCTACCATCTGTCGCGGTGGCGAGATTCAAGACCACATCCGCTTCGGTCTCTTTCGACAAGTTCACCGTGAACATGGCACCCGTGCCTTCGTTCACTGACACCGCTGGTGTAATAGAAAGCTCTGGACGGTCATCATCCGGATCAGGGTCTGGGCCGCTGCCATCATCAAGAATGGTGCCCACGCCTGTCGCTGAACCGTTAGTGGTCACGTTATTGTTGTCGGTAACCGTCACTCCGAAGGTTTCTGGCCCTTCGAAGATGTCATCCTGTGTGGTCGCGACGGTGACTTTAAACTCCGTAACACCAGCAGGCAGGGTGATGTTGCCATCGGTGATGGTTAACGCGATATCTGACTCTCCGTCGTTGTAGCTCGCGGTAATTCCCCCGATGTCTCCAGACTCAGCGGTATAGCTACCATCGGTCGCGGTCGCCAGATTCAAGACCACGTCCGCTTCGGTTTCTTTCGATAGATTCACCGTGAACATAGCACCTGTGCCTTCGTTCACTGACACCGCTGGTGTAATAGAAAGCTCTGGACGGTCATCATCCGGATCAGGGTCTGGACCGCTGCCATCATCAAGAATGGTGCCCACGCCTGTCGCTGAACCGTTAGTGGTCACGTTATTGTTGTCGGTAACCGTCACTCCGAAGGTTTCTGGCCCTTCGAAGATGTCATCCTGTGTGGTTGCGACGGTGACTTTAAACTCCGTAACACCAGCAGGCAGGGTGATGTTGCCATCGGTGATGGTTAACGCGATATCTGACTCTCCGTCGTTGTAGCTCGCGGTAATTCCCCCGATGTCTCCAGACTCAGCGGTATAGCTACCATCGGTCGCGGTCGCCAGATTCAAGACCACGTCCGCTTCGGTTTCTTTCGATAGATTCACCGTGAACATAGCACCTGTGCCTTCGTTCACTGACACCGCTGGCGTGATGGAAAGCTCTGGACGGTCATCGTCCGGATCGGGGTCTGGACCTGAGCCATCGTCGAGGATGGTGCCCACACCTGTGGCTGAACCGTTGGTGGTCACGTTATTGTTGTCAGTGACCGTCACACCAAAGGTTTCTGGACCTTCAAAGATGTCGTCTTGGGTTGTCGCCACGGTGACTTTAAACTCGATCACACCAGCTGGTAGGGTCACATTGCCGTCAGTGATGGTGAGCGGAATATCAGACTCGCCATCGTTATAGGTGGCGGTTAAAGCGCCAATGTCTCCAGACTCTGCCGTGTAGCTACCATCGGTCGCCGTGGCGAGATTCAAGACCACATCGGCTTCCGTCGCATTCGATAGATTCACCGTGAACATAGCACCCGTGCCTTCGTTCACTGACACCGCTGGCGTGATAGACAGCTCTGGGCGGTCATCGTCTGGATCAGGGTCAGGACCCGTGCCATCATCGAGAATAGTACCCACACCCGTTGCTGAACCGTTGGTGGTTACACTGTTGTTATCAGTAACGGTCACTCCGAAGGTTTCTGGACCCTCGAAGATGTCGTCTTGGGTTGTCGCCACGGTGACTTTAAACTCAGTCACACCGGCTGGTAGGGTGATGTTGCCATCAGTGATGGTCAACGCGATATCAGACTCGCCGTCGTTATAGGTGGCGGTTAGAGCGCCAATGTCTCCAGACTCTGCCGTGTAGCTACCATCGGTCGCGGTCGCGAGATTCAAGACCACATCGGCTTCGGTCTCTTTCGACAAGTTCACAGTGAACATGGCTTCAGTGCCTTCGTTTACTGACACCGCTGGCGTGATAGATAACTCCGGTTTATCTCCATCCAAGATTGTACCCACACCAGTCGCTGAACCGTTGGTCGTCACGTTGTTCTCATCGGTGACGGTCACGCCAAAGGTTTCTGGGCCTTCAAAGACGTCGTCCTGGGTTGTCGCGACGGTGACTTTAAACTCAGTCACACCAGCTGGTAGAGTCACGTTGCCATCGGTAATGGTTAATGGGATATCAGACTCGCCGTCGTTATAGGTGGCGGTTAAAGCGCCAATGTCTCCAGACTCTGCCGTGTAGCTACCATCGGTCGCCGTGGCGAGATTCAAGATCACGTCGGCTTCTGTCGCATTAGACAGGCTAACTGTGAACATGGCACCCATACCTTCGTTTACAGACACTGCTGGGGTGATTGAAAGCTCTGGGCTGTCATCATCTGGATCGGGGTCGGGGCCTGTACCGTCATCGAGAATGGTGCCTACACCCGTTGCTGAACCGTTGGTGGTCACACTGTTGCTATCAGTAACGGTCACACCGAAGGTTTCTGGACCTTCGAAGATGTCGTCCTGTGTGGTGGCGACGGTGACTTTAAACTCGGTCACACCTGCGGGCAGAGTCACATTACCATCGGTAATGGTGAGCGGAATATCAGACTCGCCATCGTTATACGTGGCAGTCAGAGCGCCAATATCGCCATCTTCAGCACTGTAATCACCATCCGCTGCGGTAATAAGGTTCAAGACCACGTCAGCTTCCGTTGCTTTCGACAAGTTCACCGTGAACATAGCACCTGTGCCTTCGTTCACTGATACCGCTGGTGTAATAGAAAGCTCTGGACGGTCATCGTCCGGATCAGGATCGGGGCCCGTACCGTCATCGAGAATGGTGCCCACGCCAGTCGCCGAGCCGTTGGTGGTCACGTTGTTGTTGTCGGTGACCGTCACACCGAAGGTTTCTGGACCTTCAAAGATATCGTCCTGTGTGGTCGCCACGGTGACTTTAAACTCGGTCACACCGGCAGGCAGAGTGATGTTGCCATCGGTGATGGTTAACGCGATATCAGATTCGCCGTCGTTGTAGCTCGCGGTGACCGCGCCAATGTCGCCATCTTCAGCACTGTAATCCCCATCCGTTGCGGTCGCGAGATTCAAGACCACATCCGCTTCGGTCTCTTTCGACAAGTTCACCGTGAACATGGCACCCGAGCCTTCGTTTACTGACACCGCTGGCGTGATGGAAAGCTCTGGACGGTCATCGTCTGGATCAGGGTCTGGCCCCGTGCCGTCATCAAGAATGGTGCCCACGCCTGTCGCTGAACCGTTAGCGGTCACGTTATTGTTGTCAGTGACCGTCACACCGAAGGTTTCTGGACCTTCAAAGATATCGTCCTGTGTGGTCGCCACGGTGACTTTAAACTCGGTCACACCGGCAGGCAGAGTGATGTTGCCATCGGTGATGGTTAACGCGATATCAGATTCGCCGTCGTTGTAGCTCGCGGTGATCGCGCCAATGTCGCCATCTTCAGCACTGTAATCCTCATCCGTTGCGGTCGCTAGATTCAAGACCACATCCGCTTCGGTCTCTTTCGACAGGTTTACCGTGAACATGGCACCCGTGCCTTCGTTCACTGACACCGCTGGCGTGATGGAAAGCTCTGGGCGGTCATCATCCGGATCTGGGTCTGGACCACTACCATCATCAAGAATGGTGCCCACGCCTGTCGCTGAACCGTTAGTGGTCACGTTATTATTGTCGGTGACCGTCACACCGAAGGTTTCTGGACCTTCAAAGATGTCGTCCTGTGTGGTCGCGACAGTGACTTTAAACTCGGTCACACCGGCAGGCAGAGTGATGTTGCCATCGGTGATGGTTAACGCGATATCAGACTCGCCGTCGTTGTAGCTCGCGGTGATCGCACCAATATCGCCAGACTCGGCCGTGTAGCTACCATCGGTTGCGGTCGCGAGATTCAAGACTACATCGGCTTCGGTCTCTTTCGACAGGTTCACCGTGAACATAGCACCTGTGCCTTCGTTCACTGATACCACTGGCGTAATAGAAAGCTCTGGGCGGTCATCGTCCGGATCAGGATCGGGGCCCGTACCGTCATCGAGAATGGTACCCACACCCGTTGCTGAACCGTTGGTGGTCACGTTATTGTTGTCAGTGACAGTCACACCGAAGGTTTCCGGACCTTCGAAGATCTCGTCTTGGGTTGTCGCCACGGTGACTTTAAACTCTGTCACACCCGCAGGCAAAGTAACATTACCATCGGTGATGGTGAGCGGAATATCAGACTCGCCATCGTTGTAAGAAGCAGATAGAGCACCTATATCACCCTCTTCAGCACTGTAATCCCCATCGGTCGCGGTAGCGAGGTTCAAGACCACGTCAGCTTCGGTCGATTTAGAGAGGTTTACCGTGAACATGGCGCTAGTGCCTTCGTCCACTGATACGGCAGGGGTAATGGAAAGCTCTGGGCGGTCATCGTCTGGATCGGGATCTGGACCTGTGCCGTCATCGAGAATGGTGCCCAGACCTGTTGCAGACCCATTGGTGGTGACATTGTTGCTGTCAGTGACCGTCACACCGAAGGTTTCTGGACCTTCAAAGATGTCGTCCTGTGTGGTGACGACGGTGACTTTAAATTCAGTCACACCGGCAGGTAGGGTCACGTTGCCGTCTGTGATGGTGAGCGGAATATCAGACTCGCCATCACTATACGTGGCAGATAGAGCACCTATATCACCATCTTCAGCACTGTAATCCCCATCGGTCGCGGTCGCGAGGTTCAAAACCACATCCGCTTCGGTCGCTTTAGAGAGGTTTACCGTGAACATGGCACCTGTGCCTTCGTCCACTGATACGGCTGGCGTAATGGAAAGCTCTGGGCGGTCATCGTCTGGATCGGGGTCGGGGCCTGTACCGTCATCGAGAATGGTACCTACACCCGTTGCTGAACCGTTGGTGGTCACGTTATTGTTGTCAGTGACAGTCACGCCGAAGGTTTCTGGGCCTTCGAAGATGTCGTCCTGTCTTGTCGCGACGGTGACTTTAAACTCAGTCACACCTGCAGGCAAGGTCACGTTGCCATCGGTGATGGTGAGCGGAATATCAGAGTCGCCGTCATTGTAAGTAGCAGTTAGAGCACCTATATCACCCTCTTCCGCAGTGTAATTCCCGTCAGTCACGGTCGCTAGGTTTAAGACCACGTCGGCCTCAGTCTCCGTAGAAAGGCTTACGGTAAACATCGCAGATGAGCCCTCGCTGACCGGCTCACCTTCGGAAATAGATAATACTGGGCGGTCATCATCTGGATCGGGGCCAGGGCCAGTGCCGTCATCAATGATGTCTGCATCCCCGGTCACAAAGAGGGTACCATTTTCATCAAATGTGCTGCTATCGTCTTGCTGCGTTACGCCATCAACGTCTGAGACTCGAAGACCAAAGCTCTCTTGCCCTTCAAAGATTGAATCTTGTCGAGTTTGAACACTGACGATGAGCTCAGTCACACCCGCTGGAACACTCACTTGCCCATCGATAATGCTTATAGATTGCGTTTCCCCGTTACTATCAACATAGAACGCACTTATGGATTCCAAATCTTCAGGCTCTGCGGTATAACCGTTTTCATCGGTTACCAAACTCAACCCAAGAGCTATTTCATTCTCTGATTCGGTGGATAACCTTACAACAAACTCAGCACTTTCACCCTCGTTCACCTGCTCTCCACCCGTCACGCTTAGCGTGGCAGGAATGGGTTCTTCTGCTATTTGAACAGGTTGACGAGCAAACTGGAGCAAAGTTAAAGACTGTGTTGCCGATAAACCTTGCGCTTCCAAACCTGTCGTGTCGAACTGGGTAGACGCAATGACTTGAGTGCCGTCACGCTCAATAACTCCAGTAGTGGTCGGGCTCGAGCCATTTTCTTCACCTGCTGCAGTCTCTTGGCCCTCTACATCCGTCGGGTCTTGTCCAGATTCGATCTGTGCGATGATCGCGTCTGCATCCAATGCTGTTATCTCAAGCGTTCTCGCCGAGCCATCATCTTCAATAACGACGACGTTCACATCCTCACCGACTTCTGCATCCTCTAAAATGTCGATTACGACATCTCCCGGACGAGGATCTAGTCCCTCAGGAAGGACTGTCAGCCTCCCCTGGGCATCCACCACTAACGTACCTGAAACCTGCACTGCACCAAATAAAGAAAAACCACTCATGTTCGACTCCTTGAGTCACCCAGTGACGACCGGGTTGCTCTGTAATATTACCTAGCTCATTCGTTAACACTGCGTTGCAATAAAGTTGAATTTTTATTTGTTGTATAAAGGTAATATCAGACATCTCGAATATTGAGTATGTTTTGACAAGCTAATTAATCATGTGTCTCAAAAAAGAAATTAAGTCTCTCATATTCGAGAATCGTAGATTTCCGCTCATCTTTGTTTATTCTATTGTTACTCTATGAAGTTAAAGGAAAAACTCTGATTTCATTTATTCTACTCATTTCAAATTTAACTACATGAGCATTAGAGCGCATATTGGTTCGTCACTGATGGGATAAGCTCTTCCTTAGACGCATCTAACCGCAGTAGCGAGGCACAGATACTACCGCCAAGCTCGGCCTTATGAGAGACAATCCAACTATGGTTAATGGTTCAGGAATCGTATTTAGAAAAGGAATTGAACGGAATAGACAACAAACACTAGATAAGCCATTGTGTTTAATCTAGAAGGCTACTTAGAGAAAATAAAAAAGCGACCCAGAAGGTCGCTTTTTTAAATATTATCAACTAGCTATCTTGAATAATCAAAATGTTATTAAGCATATTATTATCAACACCAACAACGCCTTCAAGTTCAATAGTTACCGACTTGCCATTGCCTTTATCGACATTAATCAAAGTGCTACCGTTGTCTTCTGAAACAACAATTGTATTGTCAGCTAGCAGATCATCCAGTGAGTCTGTTTCTTCAAACAAGTCTTTAAGATCAATGACATCATTGTTACCGTTTTCCCTAGAGAAGTCAGTAATCACATCGCGATGACCGTCTAAATCACTTTCGGTCCACTTAAAGGTATCGTTACCCTCACCACCTGTAAGAGTATCACTACCTTTACCACCAATTAGCAGGTCATCGCCATCACCACCTATGAGCAAGTCATCCCCTTCTGTACCGTATAGATAAGAAGTTTCTGTGCCCTTCGCAGCGAAGTCGTAATCTTCATCGTTATTAGAGTCGGTGAAGTTACCCTCAGGTGAAATGTTGATGGTTACCGTAGCGTCACTACTGCTTCGCGCGCCGTCATCGTCAACCGCTTCATATTTGAAGCTATCGGTAACATCTGTATCTACTGCCTCAAAGCCTTGTAGAACAAACCCTTTGCCGTTTTCATTCGTCAACACAACCCTAACCTCATCAAAAGGCTGTTCAGATTGAATATCCATTGTCGCGACTTTAGAGCTGTTGCCTGAGGCTGGATGCAAGTCGGTATCAGGGTCAAGCTGCTGGGCACCGACATAAGCTCCATTAAGATATAGGAACGCTGTTATTACCGCTGCCTGCGCATTTCCATTACCTTGAACGATATTGCCAGTCAGACTCGCCAGGGTAACCTTGGCATGAGTCATACTCCCAGCAGTATAGCGCACCGCAATATACTCGCCTTCATCCGTGTTACGACCATTGCCGTTTTCGTTATCCTGCCCGTTTTGACCAGTTTGTTGAGTAAAGAAACCGCTATGTTTGTCGTTGCCATTATCATCGTAAGCGATGTTTGCCAACTGTTCTGCTGAGATTGAGTCAGGGTCGGGGCGCGCTCCGGTATAGATACCACCAGTAATCTCGATACTTTGTTCAAGTAAGGCAGAAAGACTTGGATCGAAACCATCTTCATTTGCAGAGAAACCATTATTAAGCTCATATTGGATTACTGTTTTATCCAAAACGGTATCCCCAACCTCAAGGTACAATCGACCATCGCCATTATTAACCTCAACGTAGAGTTCCCCGTACTGTGGCAGCTCTGTGATTTCAACTAAGGTGTCTTTGTCGCTGTTTGCATCATCCTCGATGTCAGTTGCAAAATCCGCGAAATGCAGCGGTATCGTGTCATCTCCCGCAAATACATCAAAATCTACAACTTCCGGAGGGGTGTTGTTCGCTTCATTCACATCTAGAACAATGAGGTTAATGGTTTTAACGACCGACTTGTCGGCTACTGGGTGCTCCGTATCTCCCTCAGATGAGGTGGCTGTGACGGTCAGCGTGTACGTATTTGGATCGGCCACTACTACCTGAAGGTTCTCCAAACTAACGTCCGTAGGCAGCTCTACAACGCCACCAGTGACCGTTAGTTCACTGCCATCCAACCAAAGGGTAGCCCCATCGGGAAGACCAGAAAGTTGCAGAGTCAATGATTCTGAACCGTCTACATCCGTTAAAGCCGCACTGATATCACTCAAATCAATTAGGGAGTCTTCGTAACCTACATTTTCTGTGGCAGACAACGTGATATTGTCTAGAAGAGCACCGTAGCTATTTTGCTCGGGTGATTCAAAAACGACTCTGTAGCTACCATCATCAGGAATTTGGAAGAACACTTGTTCATCGCGAGACCATTGCCTTACATCAAGCTCATGCTCGCCACCGTTAGAATAAGACCTCAGCACCTCAACGTCTTCCCAGACACCAGGTGAGGTCTCTTTCGTCAATATGATGTCCATTGGCGAGTCATTTCGTCTAGCTGCAGCATCAAAGTTTAACTCGTAAAACTGACCCGCCTCTCCATCAAACTCGGTAAACAGAGAGTCAGTTTGACCACGGCGACCCTCGATTTCAAAAATCTGGTTGTCACCGCCGCTGCCCATATAAACGCGCTCTTTACCAACCTCTCCTCGATCGGTAATAACACCCCAATCACCCAGATTGAGCTCATCTGAGGTATCGACACTAAGCTGAGTCCCATCGATATTACCTTTCCAGCTTCTATTACCTAAATCGACGTTCTCGAAATTGATTGCCGACAGGATTTGTTCGCCCGATACCGTTAGCGTCGGCATGTCGGTAACAGGTTTTACAGTGACCGAAAGGTCGTGCATTTCGACGGAAGCACCGCCACTACCTACACCATCTACAGCTAAAACAAAGTCTTCGTCACTGTTCTCTGGTGGCAAAATGGACAGTTTGGCAAGTTGTGAAGGCAATACTTCAATAGAATCACCCGTAAACGTCAACTCTGTGCCGTCATCAAAGAGCTTAGCTCCACTCGGAATGCCAGAAATCACTACCTTAGATACATCACTACCTGCTGGTAATACAATGGCCAGGTCGATATTAGTATCTTCATCACCTTCTGCTGGAGAAACAACAACGTCCGCAACGGAGCTGACATCAATCGTCGACACTGCGGTATTTGAAGGAAGTGATTTATCGTCAAATGTAGTGATCTCGATAACTCGACTTGTTTGGTCTGGGTTTTGACTCGAGTTTTCAAACTTAATCAGCTGAATGGCTGCTTCATAGTCCGCAGGAGTCGCCTCTCCTGTTAGCGTGATCTTAATCGACTCGGTTGGTAATCCCTCATCAATAACCTCGTAACCATATTGAAGACCGCTAAGTAAGAAATCGCCATCTTGCAAACTCGCAACCTCGAAAGTATCTCCGTCTTTCGGGTTCGTGAACAAGATTTCAGCAGAGCCAATGACATTATTCTCATCAAAAATGGTGATGTCATCATCGACCACGTTGATTGGCGCATCGCCCTCAGTAAACAAGGTATCAAAACCAGTACCATCGGCACTTAGGTCTAAATCAAGCGTAGGTGCGGCGTTGTTATCCCTTTCGTCAATGATAGTAACCACAGACTCTTCGCTCAGTGCTTCATCACTATCTACCGCTTTGTACTTGAAGCTATCATTGAGTGCTGTATCAAGATATCTTAGCTCCCAGTTGCCAGGTCCAGAAGTACCGACACTGATTCCAGTGATCAGCACACCCTCATCAACACCGGATAAGTCCTCTACAGAAAAGCTGAGTGCATGGAAGAGTTCATTGTTTCCTGAACTATCCTTTTGAAAATCGGGTACGTACTCCACCGTTGAGCCATCACTTAGCATGACTTCGATTGTCACAGCAGACTCATTATCATTATCAAGTCCGCTGTAGAAATACCCGCCCATGCCATCGAGACCTAACTCTACATGCGTGGCGGGACGAGAAGAAAAATCAATAGTGAGCTGTTCACCTTCGTTTATCCCTTGACCGCCACCAATACCCAACCCATGACCAACATGGTTGTCTTGCACATCTCCGCGATACTGAGTGAGCTTGCCTTTATTGGAGCTAATGGTGATTTCATCGCCATTGGCGAGCTCTAAGACGCGGTTCTTACCGTCGACCTCATTCCCCCAGTTGTAGAATTCCTCTCGAGAGCTTTCTAAATCACTTTCAGTCGGAATCACCTTGGAACCAAGGATGAAGCCTTGAGCTTCTTCACTCGGTTCGTAGGTAATCTTCGTAGGATCGAAAGTATCGCCGTTTTCGACGTGCGCTTGAGTTATCTCATCGCCGTCATAGAATAGCTTTCCTCCTGTCGGAAGTTCAGTGATAGTTACCAGCACTTGCTGGTTATTAATATCATCTTCTACGTCAGAAATATGATCATCACCTACACCACTGTCCACTCCATCAATAGGCGCCGCTCCTGAATCAAACACAACCGGAGTCGGATCGTTGTCATTAATAACGAAGCTAAAGTCCTCAGATTCGGGAAGATCATTGACTGGAACAACAGTTATCGTTGATGTTGCGACATTGGACTCGACGTTTTGATCATCAAACACCGATATTTCGATGACACGGTCAATGTCATTTGGATCTTCACTGGTATTGTTGAATTGGATCTGTTTGAGCGCTAGCTCATAATCCTCTGCAGAGCCTTGGCCTGAAATGGTGAGAACTATCGCTCCACCCACAGTTGCCGTAGAGACACTAAGACCATTAGGCAGTGTACCTACATGGGTCAACGCATCATTCAATTGAGGGTTGGTAAGTTTTATTTCTGCTTTTGAAATAAGATCGACATCGTCAGTCACCACCAGATCATTGTCGACAACCATGATAGGCTCATCACCCTCGGTGAACAGTGCTGAATAACCCGTTCCGTCTGCGCTACCATCTAAGTCAATGATTGGATCATCATTAGTACCTTTGACATCGATAGTAATGACTTGCTCATCTGTCGCGCCGTTATCGTCTGTCACAATAACCGTGTATTGGATAGTCTCAACATCACCTTCCCCCAGGTAATTGGCCGCCTCATTGTCCAGCGTGAATGTCCACTTACCCGCATCATTAATGGTAAGCTCCCCAAGTGGGCTACTTCCTTGAATGCTGTATTCTAACTGCTCTTTAGTATCATCGATGTCTTTAGCGACGATGCGACCAGAAACAGTATCGCGGCCAGCGCTGTTAGTACCTGCTTCGGTCACTTCACCAGTGAATTTGCCACGCACAATATCTGGAGCATCGTTGGTGCCTTTGATGTCGATGGAGATAACTTGCTCGTCTTTCACGCCATTGTCGTCTTTCACCACGACAGTGAAGACAGCCGTTTCCAAGTCGCCGTTGTCGAGTTTCTGCGTCGCCTTCGCATCGTTATCAAGTTCAAAGGTCCAGTTACCATCCTCATCGATGGTTAAATCACCGTAAGGGCTGTTACCTTTGACGCTGTAAGTCAGCTCATCTTGGGTGTCATCCACATCTTTAGCGACCACACGGCCTGTCACCGTGTCTTTGCCCTCGGTGTTCGCACCGGCTTCTTTCACGGTGCCCGAGAACTTACCGCGCACGATGTCTGGGGCATCGTTGGTACCTTTGATGTCAATGGAGATAACTTGCTCGTCTTTCGCGCCATTGTCGTCTTTCACCACAACGGTAAAGAGTGCCGTGACCTCGTCGCCGCTATCCAGCGCTTGTGTTGCCTTCGCGTCGTTATCGAGCTCAAAGGTCCAGTTACCATCCTCATCGATGCTCAGCTCACCGTATGGGCTATTGCCCTTGACGCTGTAGATCAGATCATCTTGCGTGTCATCCACATCTTTCGCGACCACACGACCCGTCACCGTGTCTTTGCCTTCGGTGTTCGCACCGGCTTCTTTCACGGTGCCCGTGAACTTACCACGCACGATGTCTGGGGCATCATTGGTGCCTTTGATGTCAATGGAGATAACTTGCTCGTCTTTCGCGCCATTGTCGTCTTTCACCACAACGGTAAAGAGTGCCGTGACCTCATCGCCGTTATCCAGCGCTTGTGTCGCCTTCGCGTCGTTATCAAGCTCAAAGGTCCAGTTACCATCCTCATCGATGGTCAAATCGCCGTAAGGGCTGTTACCTTTGACGCTGTAAGTCAGCTCATCATGCGTGTCATCCACATCTTTGGCGACCACACGGCCCGTCACCGTATCTTTGCCCTCGGTGTTCGCACCGGCTTCTTTCACGGTGCCCGAGAACTTACCGCGCACGATATCTGGCGCATCGTTGGTGCCCTTAATGTCGATGGAGATAACTTGCTCATCTTTCGCGCCATTGTCGTCTTTCACCACAACGGTGAAGAGTGCCGTGACCTCGTCGCCGCTATCCAGCGCTTGTGTGGCCTTCGCGTCGTTATCAAGCTCAAAGGTCCAGTTACCATCCTCATCGATGGTCAACTCACCGTAAGGGCTATTGCCTTTGACGCTGTAAGTCAGCTCATCTTGGGTGTCATCCACATCTTTAGCGACCACACGGCCCGTCACCGTATCTTTGCCTTCGGTGTTCTCACCCGCTTCTTTTACAGTGCCCGAGAACTTACCACGCACGATGTCTGGGGCATCGTTGGTGCCTTTGATGTCGATGGAGATAACTTGCTCATCTTTCGCGCCATTGTCGTCTTTCACCACAACGGTAAAGAGTGCCGTGACCTCGTCGCCGCTATCCAGCGCTTGTGTCGCCTTCGCATCGTTATCGAGCTCAAAGGTCCAGTTACCATCCTCATCGATGGTCAAATCGCCGTAAGGGCTGTTACCTTTGACGCTGTAGGTTAGCTCATCTTGCGTGTCATCCACATCTTTCGCGACCACACGACCCGTCACCGTGTCTTTGCCTTCGGTGTTCGCACCAGCTTCTTTTACAGTGCCCGTGAACTTACCACGCACGATATCTGGCGCATCGTTGGTGCCCTTGATGTCAATGGAGATAACTTGCTCGTCTTTCGCGCCATTGTCGTCTTTCACCACAACGGTAAAGAGTGCCGTGACCTCGTCGCCGCTATCCAGCGCTTGTGTCGCCTTCGCGTCGTTATCGAGTTCAAAGGTCCAGTTACCATCCTCATCGATGGTCAACTCGCCGTAAGGGCTGTTACCTTTGACGCTGTAAGTCAGCTCATCTTGGGTGTCATCCACATCTTTAGCGACCACACGGCCCGTCACCGTATCTTTGCCTTCGGTGTTCGCACCGGCTTCTTTCACGGTGCCCGAGAACTTACCGCGCACGATGTCTGGGGCATCGTTGGTACCTTTGATGTCGATGGAGATAACTTGCTCGTCTTTCGCGCCATTGTCGTCTTTCACCACAACGGTAAAGAGTGCCGTGACCTCGTCGCCGCTATCCAGCGCTTGTGTCGCCTTCGCATCGTTATCAAGCTCAAAGGTCCAGTTACCATCCTCATCGATGGTCAACTCGCCGTAAGGGCTATTACCTTTGACGCTGTAAGTCAGCTCATCTTGGGTGTCATCCACATCTTTGGCGACCACACGGCCCGTCACCGTATCTTTGCCTTCGGTGTTCGCACCGGCTTCTTTCACGGTGCCGGTGAACTTACCGCGCACGATGTCTGGGGCATCGTTGGTGCCTTTGATATCGATGGAGATAACTTGCTCGTCTTTTGCACCATTGTCGTCTTTCACCACAACGGTAAAGAGTGCCGTGACCTCGTCGCCGCTATCCAGCGCTTGTGTCGCCTTCGCGTCGTTATCGAGCTCAAAGGTCCAGTTACCATCCTCATCGATGGTCAACTCACCATACGGGCTGTTGCCTTTGACGCTATAGGTTAGCTCATCTTGGGTATCATCCACATCTTTGGCGACCACACGGCCCGTAACCGTATCTTTGCCTTCGGTGTTTGCTCCCGCTTCTTTTACGGTGCCCGCGAACTTACCACCCGTAATGTCAGGTGCATCATTGGTACCCTTTATCGTAATGCTGATCGTCTGTTCATCAACAGCACCAAAATCGTCAGTGACAACAACCGTGTACTCCACAACCTCTACGTCACCTTTGTCGAGAGACTGTGTTACATCTGCACTATTATCGAGAGTGAACGTCCACTGACCATCTTCATCAATTTCAATGTCACCAAACGGGCTGCTACCGTTAATCGCGTATTGAAGCGCGCCTTGAGCACTGTCCACATCGGTAGCGATTATCTGCCCAGTGGCAGTATTTGTACCCTCTGTTTTAGCACCCGCCTCTTTAACCTCACCAGAGAAGTCCTCGCCCGTAATGACAGGTGCGTCGTTAGTTCCATTGATGACAATGCTAATCTGTTGAGAAACGGTCGCTCCCTGCTCGTCTTCTACTTGAACAGTAAAGGTCAAAGGGATTTCATCGCCTTCGTTTAACCCGTCTACAGCGGCTGCTTCATTGTCTAGCGTAAAGGTCCACAGACCACTGTCTGTAATGCTGAATGTCCCATATGAATTGGATACATCACCAACTGCACTCCAAGTGAGAGTACTGGAATCTACATCCGTTGCAGAGAGTTGACCACTCGCGCTAGGAGCACTAACATCCTCTGAGCCATCGTCAAAACTACCCGATTCACGAACATCACCGCTAATAGGAAGATCAGAATCTAGAACGGGAGCGTCGTTGGTACCTTGTATCGTGATACTGATCGTCTGTTCATCAATTGCTCCGAAGTCATCAGTGACGATAACCGTATACTCAACAACTTCAGAGTCGCCATTGTTAAGAGACTGAGTAACATCGGCACTATTATCAAGAGTGAATGTCCACTGACCGTTTTCATCGATTTCGATGTCACCAAACGGGCTGCTACCACTAATAGCATAATTAAGCGCACCCTGAGCACTATCCACATCGCTAGCAATTATCTGCCCCGTTGCAGTACCTGTACCCTCAGTGTCAGCACCAGCCTCTTCGACCTCACCAGAATAGTCCCCACCTGTGATAACAGGCGCGTCGTTAGTCCCATTGATTACAATGCTGACTTGTTGAGAAACCGTGCCACCTTGTTCGTCTTCTACTTGAACAGTAAAGGTCAATGGGATTTCGTCACCTTCGTTTAACCCTTCTACAGCCGCAGCTGCATTGTCTAACGTAAAGGTCCACAAACCGTTCTCGGTGATGCTGAATGTACCGTACGAATTGGATACATCACCAACTGTGCTCCAAGTGAGAGTGCTAGAATCAACGTCTGTCGCGGAGAGTTGACCACTTGCAGTGGGTACACCTACATCCTCAGTTCCATCATCAAAGCTACCTGACTCACGCACATCGCCGCTGACCGGGAGATTAGCATCTAATACCGGTACATCGTTGGTGCCGTTAATCGTGACGGTAACCGTTTCTTCAACACTGACACCTTGGTCATCGGTAACTTTGACTTTGAAGGTAAGTGGGATCACTTCTCCTTCTTTGAGTGCATCCACTGCTGCGCGTTGTGCATCACTGAACTCTTCACCTGAATTGGCTAGCTTATAGGTCCAGACACCTTGTTCGGTAATCGAAAACTCACCATAGGTCGTGTCTGCATCACCAGATAGACTCCATGTCAGTGACTCTGGTTCAGAATCCACATCGGTTGCCGCTACCTGACCGCTTACCTGTGAGATACCCTCTGTTGGAGTTCCATCATCAAGATGACCAGCCTCTTCTACCAGGCCAGAAAGCGCACTCTCTTCACTGATGATAGGTTTATCGTTGGTACCCGATATAGTGATAACTATTTGTTGTTGCGTGCTACCTGACAGTGGATCTGTCACCTGTACGTTGAACACAAGTGGCACGACATCATCTACATTCAGCGCATCAACAGCCTCAGAGTCATTGCTCAGCTCGAAGCTCCATTGTCCGTCAGAATCGAGTGTAAACGTCCCGTAATCAGAAAGGTTCTCGGGTGATGAGAGCACCTCCCAAGTAAGAGTGTCTGCTGCAAACTCAACATCCGAAGCAGATAGTTGGCCAGATAGAGAGGGGGTACCGTCAAAAGTGCTGCCGTCTTGATTGTTTCCTGATTCTACGGAGAATCCAATCAACTCATCAGACGTAATAGTGGGGTTAGTGTTGGTGAGAAACTGAAGTAGCGTGAGCGATTGTGTGGTAGTTAGCCCCTGCGCTTCGAGAGCAGAAGTATCGAACTGAGTTGCAGCAATAACCTCCTCGCCATCGCGAGCAACCGCACCAGTGAGAGTTAAACTTGAGCCAGAAATCTGTCCTGCCGCAGTCGCTTGTTCTTCATTTTGAGTCGGGTCTTCGCCACCTTCAATCTGAGCGATAATAGCCTCAGCATCGGCATCGAGTTCGATGTCCTCAACCGAACCATCTTCTTGGACTAGCTCAATGTTTATATCATCTCCCACCTCTTCATTATCGAGGACGCGGATAACCACATCACCAGGTCGAGGATCTGCTCCTAGAGGGAGGACCACCAACTGCCCGTTGGCATCAACAACTAATGTACCTGAAACTTGCGCTAAGCCATGTAATGTAAACACACTCATGTTCTACTCCTTGAACCGCCCGACAGCACGACAGACGCATGTGAATTCCTTTAATTGCTCACCCATTGTTTTGCTTGTTTTAAAAGTGAGCTCTACTTCCTGCCTACATCCTGTTTAACAGATTAGATCACCAATTAAAACTATATTAGTAACTGTTTTGCGTTTGTCTCAAAAACGAAAAAAAAGTCTCGTTAAAACGAGACTTTATACAACTTTGGTTGAGGTTAGCCGATGACGGTTATAAACCCTTGTAGGATGATGAGGTTTACGATATCGATAAAGAACGCACCAACGATTGGGACTACCATGAAAGCCTGCGGTGAAGGACCAAATCGATTCACAATTGAACCCATGTTCATTACGGCTGTTGGCGTTGCGCCAAGCCCGAAACCACAATGACCGCCAGCAATGACCGCTCCGTCGTAGTTCTTGCCCATTACCCTAAATGTCACGTAGTAAGCGAAGAAAGCAAGAACGATAGACTGCACGCCAAGGATGACGAGGAAAGGAATTGCAAGGTCAAAAATATTCCACAGTTGCAGACTCATAAGTGCCATTGCTAAGAAGAGCGACAAAGAAACGGTACCTAGAATATCTACTGTTTCAGCATCCACTTTATAACTCTTAGTCACCTCACAGATGTTTGTGATGAAGACACCAATAAACAGTGCGTAAACGAAATCTGGAATCATCAACCAAGAGATCTCAAAGGTACTGACCCATTCATGCAGGTACTTCGCACCTGTTACGCAAATGAGCAGGATAAATAGAACTTCTACCACCTTCTTGGCGGTAACACGGTCGCGTTCATACTCGTTATAAGTTACCAGCTCAGGGAAACGCTCGTGTGTATCGTTACCACGGCCATATTCTGATTCAAAATCATTCTTATCAATCAGCCTCTGGGCTACAGGGCTACCAATAATACCGCCGATAATTAAACCAAACGTCGCCGATGCCATTGCAATTTCAAGAGTGTTGGCAATACCGTACGTTTCTGTAATGGTTTGTGACCAAGCCGCGCCCGTACCGTGACCACCAGAAAGGGTAATAGAGCCCGCTATCAGTCCCATCAAAGGCTCTAAGCCAAGCAAACTGGCTAGACCGACGCCAACACTGTTTTGTATCACGATATAGACAGACGCAACACCCAAGAATATAAACACCTTCGCACCACCTTTCATCAGCTGCGTATAATTGGCAGCCAAACCAACAGTGGCAAAAAACATCAACATAAAGGTTTTCTGCAGTGGGAGAGAGAACTCTAAATTGATGCCGTTAAAGTGCAGTACTGTGATGATGATGGCGACAATCAAGCCACCTACAATGGGTTCTGGGATATTGTACTTGCGAAGAACCGGCAACTTACTATTGATTAAGTGCCCAAGAAAAAGAACGCTGATTGCGATCAAAAAAGATTCTAACGTGCCAACAGAGATGGTGTTGTTCATATAACCTCTTTTTTTGCTGTATCGCTCATCTTCCTTAATGAGGTATCGATTCGATATTTTAGTGTAGTAAAAATAGGATAGATGGCGATCAAAGCAAAATCACCAAACGGCCTTGTTTTCTTTATCCACTGCTTTTTGATTGCCGAGGAAGCTTCGGCACTTTGACACTCCAGCCTATGTATTTGATAACTGGGTGTTTTGAGGTCTTAAATACACATAATGTGTCTAAGATAAAAAGAGTAACTACACTGATTAAGGCGGCATAGTAGCACAATGCGCTACGTTCGACTAATTTAACTAATAAATACAGATAATAAGGTGAACAACAGTGATACGGACAGCCTCTATTGCACTAATAATGTCTCTGCTGGCAGCAACCTCTGCAAATGCAAAAATCAACGTTAATTACGAGGAACCCGAGTCTGGCGCTGAGCAATCGGCTCGCCAAGCTATTGAGCAAAGTGGGGCAAACGAACTCGTCGCAGACTTATCGAACCATTACTTCCCGTTCAATAGCGAGCTCACAATTAGCTATGGTGGCGACGATGGCCCTCTTTACGACCCTTCTACTCATACCGTTCACATGCCGTATGCGTTTTACAATGACTCCCTCGAGTATTTCACTAAAAACGACTACGAGAAGCGGTTTGGAAAGCCAGCCAAAGATGGCGCGGTAGATACCTTGCTTCACACTCTTTTGCACGAGGCTGGACATGCTTATGTCGCCGACCAAGGCATTCCGATTCTTGGTAAAGAGGAAGATGCAGTAGACAACTTTGCCGCGGTCATCATGCTTAACTACGTAGACCAAGGTGCCGATGCGACCATAAGCGCCGCCGATATGTTCGCGTTTGAATCAGACGACAGACCAGACTATTACGATTTCTATGAGTACATCGGTGAACACAGCTTTGATTTACAACGCTATTTTGCCACTTTGTGTTTGGTGTATGGCAGCGATCCTGATGCGCACAAGGATTTACTCGATGAAATCGAAGATGAGTATCGTGATGAACAAAAAGACAAGTGCATCGCAACCTTTGAAGAGATCGATTACAACTGGAAGCAAGTACTAAACATTAAATCAGAGGAAAACAGCTAATTACTGAGGTGAAAATGTCGACCAAATTGACCCTGTTCTATGATGGGCAATGCCCATTGTGTGTTAAAGAGATGACAGCGCTCAAAAAACACGACAGTGAAGACGTTATCAAGCTGGTGGACATTTTCTCTGATGCGTTTTTCGACTACCCCAACATAGACCAAGCTGCAGCCTCCGAAAGGCTGCATGCCTACGATAAAAATGGAGCGCTTCTGCTTGGGTTAGACGTCACGTACCAAGCATGGAGCTTGGTCGGTCACGGCCATTGGTACGCATTTACGCGCTGGCCATTGTTTCGTCCGATTTGTGATTGGGTGTACATCAAATTTGCCAGAAACCGCTACACAATTTCTGGCATTCTTACCGGTAAGAAACGCTGCGACCGCTGTCGAATAGAATAAGTCGAATAGAACAAAAAGTGGCGAGCGACTTCAGCGCTCGCCATTTACACTGTAAAGATTATTTTTCAGCGTCTTGTCGTACCGCTTTGAAGAGCACAGACGTATCGGAGCGCCCTTCCCCATCTAATGACAACTGCTTGTAGCGCTCAATGGACTGCTCTGTTAGCGGCAGCGTTATGCCTTGCTTTTCCGCTTCATCTAAACAGAAACCTAGGTCTTTGA
The DNA here is from genome assembly GCF_021441885.1 of Vibrio maritimus. Taxonomy (NCBI): domain Bacteria; kingdom Pseudomonadati; phylum Pseudomonadota; class Gammaproteobacteria; order Vibrionales; family Vibrionaceae; genus Vibrio; species Vibrio maritimus. Next base: position 794,326 of record NZ_CP090439.1, on the reverse strand, counting down.
TCATCCAATCGATCGCAAAGCCAAAGTCGTATTTGTCTTGGTCCATGGTCTTGGCACGATTTTCCATCTGCCAAGAACCTGCAGCGCCATTCTTCAAGCAATCGACAAGGGCAGGGATATCCAGTCCGCTTTTTTGAGCGAGCAATAGACCTTCGGACAGACCCGTCAACACGCCAGCAATACACACTTGGTTTACCATCTTAGCGCGTTGTCCTTGGCCAACAGTACCCATCAACACTGACGATTTCCCGTACGCACCAAACACAGATTGTAAGTCATTGAATACGGCTTCATCACCACCACACATAATAGTCAGCACACCATTCTCAGCACCGGCTTGTCCACCGGATACTGGCGCATCCATAAAGCGAATCCCAGCCTCCTCACACGCCTTACCAAGCTCTTCGGCTAGGCTTGCAGAGGTCGTGGTATGGTCAACGAGAATCGCGCCCTGCTTCATCGCCGCGATAGCACCTTGCTCAGCGTTCGTCATCTGACGCACATCATCATCGTTACCGACACAAACAGCGACCACATCTGCGTCTTTCACACACTCAGCAACGGTTTCTGCGTATTGACCTGCGTATTCATTGGCCCAGCGCTGCGCTTTCTCTGTCGTACGGTTAAAAACGCTGACGTCAAAACCCGCTTTGACTAGATGCCCTGCCATCGGGTATCCCATAACGCCCAGTCCAATAAAACTTACTTTCATGTCGGCTCCTTGTTGCTTGTGTTTGGATTTACCGCCGCATCCATATTTTGAGCGGTCGCTAATATCGCTTCCACCAAGGCTTTTACGGCTTTAGGTTGGTATTTTCTATCTTTGTACACCAAAAAGGCTTGGCGGTCACTACGATAGTACTCAGGTAGAATATGAATCAAATTTGAGTTGCTTGCCGCGTGACGTAGCGGCAGTGAAGCCACACCTAGACCTCGACCAACCGAATCAACTAGCGCCTGAATATCGTTAACGATCAATCGTGGTTTAAGGTTGATGGTATCTACCTCTTTTCCTTGTTGGTAGACCACAATCTCGCGACTATCATCGATCGTCAGCCAGTCGGCACGTTTGAGCCTTTCGAGATCATCAATAATTGGGTTAGAACTGAGGTATTCTTTACTCGCAAAGAAACCGTGCTTCGCTGTAAACAGTGGTCTAGCTATCAATTCATCCATTTCTGAAGTGTCGAAGGTTATAAGGAGCTCTCGATCCGTTTTAGGCTTGGCTTGATCGTGGTTTAACGCGAGATCCACATGCACCTTGGGATAGGACTTCAAGTATTCCTCGACGACAGGTGCGATAAATGCGTGGTAAAAGCTATGTGGTACCGCTAACCGGACGTGACCCGCCACTAAATCCGTTTTCTCGGTAATATTGTTGAGCCCTATCTCAACTTGCTCAATTCCACTGCTCAACTGTTCGAATGCCATTTGACCTAGTTCTGTCGGAGCTAATTCACGCCCACGCTTTTCTAGAAGACGCAGACCGAGCTTTGACTCAAGAGAAGTGATGCGTCTTGATACCGTTGATTGAGGCAAACCCAAGCTTGCGGCAGCTCTTAATACAGAGCCTTCCTCTACAACCTTGCAGAATAAGTAAACATCATCAATGTATCCAAATATGGAATCCACAATCCTAAATAACCGTATTTTTTCTATATATGACTAGGTTTATACTTTTCTCATCAAAAAGACAACCGAAGGAGACAGAGAATGAGTAGAAAACAGTTTTGGTTAACCGCCCTACTATCCTCATTGACCATGGCAATGATGATGTCGGGAATCATCTCGGGATACAAAATGGGATTCAGCGCCGACTGGCCTGAAACGTGGGTGAAGAGTTTTCTAATAGCCTGGCCTTGCGCGCTGCTGTTGAATCTGACGGTACTGCCAAAGATAAGAGCATTCGCAGCTTGGTGCTGCCAACCTAAAACCATCAAGGGCTAGAAAGCATGATCAAGGCAATACCTTGATCATGCTTTCGTATTTTTGTCTATACGGCGTGGCTCAAGCGCTTTGTTTTCACTACGGATAAAGGCTTTGGCTTAGCAAACCAATACCCTTGATACATATCGCAGTTCATCTCTTTCAATCGCGCGTATTGCTTCTCGCATTCCACACCTTCAGCAACCACATCGTATCCAAATGCGTGAGCCATGGTGATGACTGACTCCACTAAGGCATTGTGGGCTAAATCACTGCCCAAGTCGCGAATAAAACTGCGGTCAATCTTCACTTCGTCAAGTGGTAATTGTTTGAGCATGGATAAAGACGAATAGCCTGTCCCAAAATCATCCAACGAGATGCGCACACCTGCAGCCTTAAGCGCATTTAATGCCCGCAAACACTGTTCAAAATCATTAAGGGCGATGCTTTCGGTGATCTCGACAGTAAACTGTGTCGGAGAGAGATCATAAGAAAAGATCTTTTGTACGAACTCGATAGCAAAATGAGGGCGAGACAACAGGCTTGAACTGATATTAATCGAGACAGAGAGCGCACTGTCTATACGCTTATCGGCGAGATCTTCACACACCTTGGTCAACACGATCTCACTGAGCTTCACGATCAACCCGGACTCTTCTGCGACACCTATAAAGAGCTGTGGTGAAACGTATTCGCCATCCTCGTCCTGCCAACGCGCCAGCGCTTCTAAGCCAGTCACAGCTCCACTCTCTTGATCATGTATAGACTGATACCAAACCTCGAGTTTATCATTCGCCAGAACGCGTCGCAGTTTCTGCTCGACACTCAGCAGTTGCTGGCTCTCTCGCTCTAGTTGGGTATCGTAAAGGGCCGCCTTGCGACTCTTAGAGCGCTTAGCGCGATACATAGCGATATCGGCCTTTTTGACTAACTCTTCTGCAGAGACCGCATCAAACGGATAGAACGCAATACCAAGGCTTCCCTGAGTGTTGAACTCATTATCTCCAACACAAAACGGCTTCTCTACCGCGCGAAGTATGCGACTAGCAAGCTCTAGGGCTTGACCCGATGTCTCGACATCACACATCAAGAGAAACTCATCACCACCAAAACGGGCAATGAGGTCGTTCTTTCGTACCACCTGATTGAGCTGTTTTGATACGTGCAGCAACAACGCATCTCCGACATCGTGACCATAGGTATCATTTACAAACTTGAAGCGATTGAGGTCCATCAACATCAAAGCGAGCGGCTGTTCATTCTTATCGCGAATATGCGCCTTCAAACGCTCAGTCATCATACGTCGATTCGCAAGTCCTGTGAGCGGATCATGGTAGGCAAGCTGGCGAATCTTATCGGCGGAACGTTTTTGCTCTGTAATATCGGTCATTGCCCCCAAAAAGCGCACCGGACGACCAAATTTATCTTTGATGACGCGCCCGGTGGAAGAGAGCCAAACGTAGACTCCGTCGGTTCTGCGCAGTCGAAATTGTGATTTGAATGGCGTCTCTTTATCAAGATGGGCAAGGAGTTGGTTTTCAAGCTTGCCAAGATCATCCGGGTGAACCAAGTCAAAAAAGCACTGACTGGTCAACGTGGTTGAATCTCCGTCATTGAGCTTAAGAATATCATTCCAACGACTACTCCAAACTAGCTCATCAGAGATCAGATCCCAATCCCAAATCACATCATTAGAAGAGTGGCTAACCACTTGCAATTGATTCGCCAGATCCGTGGATACTTGCGCTCGACTCTGTGAACTGTGCAGGAGAAGATCACGCTCTAAAAACAGCGCTAGCATATCCAAATAATTGTTGTAGCTAGAGATCTTCGCTAGATCTGGCGTCTCTTCGATGGATTCAACAACCGCCATCACTTCGGTATGCCGATCATGCCTGTCGGTCACACACAATAGTGTCATAACGAAGGCTTCTGGAAAGGTATACAAAGAGCTCTGTGGAAACGCTTCGGTAGGGAAGTGGATTCCCTGCTCACAATGGTAAAGCTGACGTCCATTGGTGTGTGAGTAGGCAGTAATACAACTCTCTGAATTGGCTTTCGCACCACAAACCGCCCAAGCCACTGAGGTATCAAATAAACAACTGGCATTCACAATCGATGAAAAGCCCGATTGACCCTGAGAATATAAGGTCTCGTGCAGCTCCGCTGGCGATCGCTCAGTATGGCTAAGTAGCTGCTTTCGTATACCAAACTCAGGATTAATCGACGACGAATCTGAACCACAAGAGTCTCGAACTACCATCAACTGCTCAATCGAGCAAACGTCACTAGAGTAGCGAGCGCCCGCAATTCTTGCCGTTAGTCGCTCTGCTGCCGCTATCGATAAACGCTCTAATTGCTGATCCACAGTGGTGAGCTTTGGCTCAGTTCTCTCTCCCATGAAGATATTGTCAATGCCAACCACGGCAACTTGCTCAGGCACCGAGATACCATTTTCGCCAAGCCGCTCCATCAAACCCACCGCGATATGGTCAGTGGCACAGATAATTGCCGTACAAGGTGAACCCTGATTCCAATAACGTTCATAGGCTTCACGCCCACCTTGCAGCGCGTTACTGCTCACGTTGAGTATTTGCGTACGTCCGATGGCCCTACCATGCGATTCTGCTCGCGCCTGAAACGCCTTAAAACGCATTCTAACGTCATTAACCGACAAATCGCCGCAGAACCCTATATTAGAATGCCCCAGAGATGCGAGGTGATCATACAGCGCACATACGCCACTTTTTTGGTCACTCGAGAATGATTCTACAGCCAAAGGAGCGTAGCTAGCCGCTACAGAGACAACTGGAATACCCTTTGCAACCGCTTGTTCTACCAAAGAATTGGCGGCAGCATGCAGTACTATGATTAAGCCATCGACATGGTCTAACGCGAACGGTAAATCAAAATCACGTTTGTGTCCTACACGGTAAAAGATAAGGTTTACGCCCTTATCGGCACCATACGCTCTTAGGGTACTGGTGATCTCTCCCATGTAAAAACCGCTCAACATCGGCAAAATGACACCTATTGCTGGCTTGCGATCGTGACGAGCCAACACGTTGTGACCACCGTTGATCATAGTGTTTATCCTGTCCATTTTATTAAGGTAGCTTTCCGCTTTATTAGCCTATTGTCTGACTATTAATACAGTAAGAAATTTCTTGCGCATGGTGCAGAAGAAGTTGATAAAAGTGTTAGCAACAACACATTCGGTAGAGGGGAGATGCTGGGAAATTTGACCAAGATAGCGATACCAAAAAGAGCCAACATACGTTGGCTCTTTATTAATCATTCATTAGGGGTGAAACCTAATTATTGCTCTGCGTTATGATAGACCTGTTGTACATCATCACAGTCATCAAGCATGTCTAGGAACTTCTGAAACTTCTCAGAATCTTCACCAGCAATCGCCGTATGTGTCTGTGGTACGAAGGTGATCTCTTCAACGTCTAGCGTTAAATCTGGATACTCTGCGTTCAACGCTGTTTTCGCTTTGAAGAACTCAGTGTTAGGTGCGAATACCGTGATTACGCCGTCTTCAAGCTCAATGTCAGTAACATCAACGTCTGCCATCATTAGCGCTTCAAGTACTGACTCTTCATCATCACCCTTGAATTGGAATACCGCTTGGTGATCAAACATGTGAGCAACGGTGCCTGGGCTACCGATTTTCGCGCCAGTTTTAACAAAGCATTGACGAACATCTTGGAACGTACGGTTGCCGTTGTCTGTTAGACAGTCAACGATCACGCTAACACCACCAGGACCAAAGCCTTCGTAACGTGCTGGCTGGTAATCTTCACCGCCGCCGCCATTCGCTTTGTCTAGCGCTTTATCAATAACGTGTGCTGGAACTTGATCTTTCTTTGCTTTAGCAATCAGGTGCTTAAGCGATAAGTTCATTTCAGGATCGGCACCACCGTTTTTAGCAGCAACGTAAATCTCTTTACCGTACTTGGAATAAACTTTAATTTTTGCGCCTTGTGTCTTCGCCATCGAGGCTTTGCGCACTTCAAAACTTCTTCCCATTGGGATGTTCTCTCTAATTCAATTTAACGCGGAGGATTTTAGCAAATCGTCGCCACAATTCAATTCTAAGCCACGATGGGACTGTTACATCACACCCATCATCTTCTTGTATTTGTCGACACACGCTTCAAACCATGCCTTCTCAGTCTCATCTTGGATTCGTTCTAGCTGCTCGCGAATCGCTTCTGGACCGGCTTTCGCTTCCCTCATTTGCCAAACGACAAAGGAAGCCTGTTTATCTAGCTCAACCTTGTTTTTTTCTGAAGGGGGAAGCAGTGAAAGATTGTATGACATGGTTCTTCATCGGTTAGTGTTGGCAAGGCTACCGAATATATCACCGTTAGAGTCTCAAACTCAAATGAAAGCCGCTGTCGGCTTAGGAAGGATATACAAGGCGCAAAAAATACTAAGGGTGGCATACGCCACCCTACTGTTTACTCCATCTCAGCGTATCGCTGATTAGTGAATTAACCCCAACTCTTTTGCTTCTTCGAGGGTTAGACCACTTTCTCTGATTTCACGTAATGCTTCAATGCGACGTCTTGCTTCCGCTGATTTAGCTTGTTTAGCAGGACGGGTTTCCTCTTGTATCTCTTCAGAGTGATCCCACTTGTTTGTAATAGATGTCATTTGGTCATGGTCGATTGAATTAATGGACATTGTTACCTCCTGAAAGAACCATGTCTGGACACCTAATCTGTAGCAAACGACAAAATTGTTGTTAAGAAAAACTGAGTCAGAATGTGATTGGGATGGAAATTCTAAACAGAAGTCTCGGGAAGGAGTTTATAAACTTTGAAATTCGATTTTTGTGGCATTACATTTAGGGGATTCCGCCTCGAAAAAGTAACTTGATCGAGATCTACTTTTCTCTCTCTTTCCCTTATCAGTATTGGCTTACAGCCAAATGCGTATGCATTCATATCGACGAATTTTTGACAAAAAAAAGCGAGTCCAAAAGAACTCGCCAAAAAATATATCAGAATGAATGTAACAATATGAGCCAATCTACTTATTTCATTAGAAAGGACAAAAGGTTGTCTATTCGGGATAAATAATAGCCAGCGAACCTGGCCATTATGTCAGTAGACTGTCAGCGTTATGTGTTAATACCAACAAATCCCAGCATGCTATGTAAAAAAATATTACAGAGCGTGTCCGTCATTAAACAGACACCTCATCAAGTACTCGGAACACCGACTCATCGATATGGCCCTCGTAGACTTGCTTACACACCTTCTTGCGCACTGCTAGCGCGGAAATGAGACGCTCAATAGACAGGTGTTTGTTTTCTTGTCGAGAGTTATACAGCTCAACGACCTGGCTTAGAACTTCATAAGGTATGACATCACCATCAACACGAAGCCAATCGAGCTTCTCCATGAGCTCAGAACACTCTTGTTTGATAGATGCAACAGAATGCCCGGTCATAGCAGACAACGCCGTTATACCGCGTTCTAGGGCCTCTGGTGAGGTATATTTGGATAACGTAATGGTAATTTCGTCAGCATTGATCTCAACCAAGTGCTTTCTTTGCTTCACTCGACGTCCCAAATTCCCACGTGGGGAAGGCGCTTTGCGCTGGATCGGCTCAAACTCGCCATCAATGATCGTCGACAGTTCATCCAGTTGTTTGCGTGTGACCAGCTCGTTGCGCAGTGGGTTCGGTAGAGTAGGCGCCATATTGCGTTTACCCGCATTGGTCGTCCTGGCGCGGGAGTAGCGAAGTACCTCTTCAACGTCACAGCGGATATCAACTTGATAGTCAGGTAACTTGGCATCAGGATCCATACAGCTCAATGTCAGATGATAGCCCCAAAGATTGACATCGAATTGAGTCGGAGACGTCACGCTCTCAGCCAGGTTTTTTAGTTCACGTAATAGATCCATCGAAAAACGGCGCCACTCGATATTCCTCGCTAGCTTCTGATTAAGATCAGACAGAAGCAAAGAATCTGTGTGACGACGAGCCATACGGCTACGGAAGTAAGAGTACAACTGGAAGACCAAGGTATGCTGTTTTAGGATCTCTGGTGGGAACAGGAAGAAATAGTCTCTCGTTAAAAGCTCTTCGTAGAACGATGGCTCCCATACCAAAATGTAGAGATTGGGTTTGATCTTGATCTCACCATCAGCACCTTCACGAGGCGCTTCTTCTGAGGCGGTGATCGTTCTTGCTAAAAATCGAAAACGATCACTTTTGAAGCCTTCAGGCATATTTTCACTAAGCCAACGGCCTGTTAGCTCATGTAATTGAAAGTCTGTAAATTCAATTCGATCAATGCTGTCACGAATAGAGTCTCGAGCCGGGCCACTGTCCTTCTTGCCACGCAGAGACAGTATGTCTGTGATATACAAAGGTGTCTTATTGGGCACCTGTTTGGCGTCCAAATGATACTCTTCATGATGATGATCGTGGTATTGGACTGTTAGGGTAAATAACGCGAACAGCGTCATCAGATCATCGACCGTCATGATATTTTTTGACGAGCGAGTTTCAATAACGGCTTTCGTCCCTGAGATCGATACCATGGATTTTTGATAACTCTTGCGAGTGCGAGGTGGTGCGAGCGCTTGGTCGATAATACCAGCCCAGTTTGTTGGCGATACCACGAACTGGTCTGCTTCGTCACGCATGGCTGGTGGCGTATACAAACCATGTTCGTTTAACAAACGTTTGTTCACTTGAGTTTGAGCTAACGCTTTAGATTTCTTCTGTTTTTCAGATTGTTTCACCGATTCGGTGACCAAACTCGTAGCGCCCAAAACGGACACAAGTTGATTCGGGTTAACAAAGCGATGCAGCATCGTCTTTCCCGCTAATCCCTCTTCAAATTTGACACCGTGCTGGCTAAATAGTCCGATATTGACTGCGGCTCTTAAGCGTTGCTGAATGGCGGCTCGAGTCAATTTTCCATCGGTAGCATCAATTAACTCAGTTGTTGATACATAGCCGTCTTTAGAACTGAAACCACGCAGTGAAATAAGATTCAAAAGCTCAAGAATGCTTTTGGTTACCCCTTTAAAGTGCTGATATTGTTCTATCCAATCAACGGATGTTTCCGTCACTTCAAAAAGGTGTCCGCCTTTGTGATCCCTAGGGGATCGGATCTGGATTTTTTCTTCACTGCTCATGGTTGGATCTAGATCACACTATCCGTAAAATCGACATTGTTCCATAGAATAATGAAATTTAGATCATAAATAAAGCGCTATTTATATTGTTAGATAAAAAACTGATCTTAATGATTAAACTGATCTTAAATGATTAAGTGATCATATGATCTGGAAGATTTTCTTCTTGTAAGTATTTGATATATAAAAAATAGATAAGAGCTTACTTCGGAAAGATGATCATAGCATTAACGAAACGATGATCATCATTTTTTGAAAGCATGATCAAAGGCTATCGAATGAATGATCATGACGGTATAGAAAGTGTGATCATCATTGCTGCGGATCAATGATCAAGAATTAGATACAAGTTATCCACAGAAAAAGTAGAAAAGCTGTGTGTATCATGCCTTACCTCTCAGCAAGATAGGCGTTATTTTCCACGAAAGCATGATCAAGGTAACTCATTTTGCTTATGATTTCGTCATTTAGAACAAGAAAGAGTCATGTTTTTGCTATTGGTTTTTGTCACAAGGAAAATACGTTCACTGGCGCTCTTTTACAAACAGGCGGAACGATGATCAAGAAACCCACCCTTTATCGCCAATGTGAATCGCTCTGCAGCGGTTTGATACTTAAATCCGCATTGATCCCAGTGTTCGTGGGACTTGAGCCGTAATTTAGCTAGATATTTACATGCTTCCGGAAGGTTTTGTCTCTTGATCATTGTTCCGAGAGTTTTGATCTGAAGTGCACTCAAGTTTAGCTTGCCGGTTCATAGCTATGAACCTTGATCATGCTTTCACAATCGCCGTTGGTCCCGAAACGATGATCATGGTGTTTCCTTGATCATCGTTCCTGAGTAGGCGAATTGCTTGCAAAGTGGAAAGTTGAATCCAAGGTGGCCGCGTTTAAATAGAGAATTATCGGTCATTAGGATGAATCAAAGTCACACTATCCGTAATTTATCCGTCTTTCAGTATCGTTCCGGGAATAGTTTACTTTACATTGTAAATGAGTGACGCGGTAACACTTTTAAAGTAGTAGAGTTTGAGGCGAGTTATAAGCATAGAAATTGGTGCTTTTTGAAAACACTTTGCGCAAATATTCATCATAGAGCTAGATATTGGTCAAATTAATGCAAATAATCTCAGTAGATGTATGGACAGCTTTTTTGTGAGAATGTACGATATTGCTGTACATAAATAAATAGGTTACTTGGTTGGAACTAGGTATGAAAAGAGAACAAACAATAGATAATCTCTACCAGCTTGCTGAGCAAACTCAGCAAGTTCAAGCTGATCGTATTGAAATCGTATTAGAAGAACGTAGTGATGACCACTTCCCTGCGATGTCAAAAGCCATGATGGAAACACGATCAGGACTTACTCGCCGAAAATTGGATGATGCAATCAGTAAAATGGAAGAGGGGGGGCACCAGTTCACTAAAAACAATGCCAACCATTATTCTATTTCTCTTCAAGAAGCGCACATGCTTATGGACGCTGCAGGCGTGCCTAAGTTTCATGAGCGCAAGCAGAGCGTTAACAATAAGCCGTGGATTATCAACGTACAAAACCAGAAAGGTGGTACAGGTAAGTCAATGAGTGCGGTACATCTCGCTGCTTGTTTGGCACTTAATCTAGATAAACGCTACCGCATTTGTCTTATTGACCTAGACCCTCAAGGGTCACTTCGTTTGTTCTTAAACCCACAAATCAGTGTCGCGGATCACGAGAACATTTATTCTGCAGTTGATGTTATGTTAGAAAATGTTCCCGAAGGGACCGATATCGACATCGATTTCTTACGTCGTAACGTCCTACTACCAACCCAGTACCCGAATTTGAAGACGGTCTCTGCATTCCCTGAAGATGCGATGTTCAACGCTGAAGCGTGGCAAAACCTGTCTCAAAACCAATCTCTAGATATTGTTAAGCTATTAAAAGAAAAGCTAATCGACAAAATTGCCGATGACTTTGACGTCATCATGATAGATACAGGTCCTCACGTTGACCCATTGGTTTGGAATGCAATGTACGCTTCAAATGCACTACTTATTCCGTGTGCAGCAAAGCGTCTTGACTGGGCATCAACGGTTAACTTCTTCCAACATTTGCCGACTGTTTATGAGATGTTCCCTGAAGATTGGAAAGGTCTTGAGTTCGTTCGACTGATGCCAACGATGTTTGAAGACGACAACAAAAAGCAAGTCTCTGTATTGACGGAAATGAACTACCTCCTTGGTGATCAGGTGATGATGGCGACGATTCCACGAAGCCGTGCTTTCGAAACCTGTGCTGATACTTACAGTACTGTTTTCGATTTAACCGCATCTGATTTCGAAGGTGGTAAGAAAACTTTGGCCGTTGCTCAAGACGCTGTTCAAAAAAGTGCACTAGAGTTAGAACGAGTACTGCACAGCAACTGGTCTTCACTGAATCAAGGGTAACGTGACACATGGCAATTAAAACTTCAGAACTAAATGCAAAACTGTTTGGCAAAGCCAACAAACGACGCGCGACCACACCTCAAGAAGCGCAGACTGCAGCGAAAGAACAGGCGCAAGTTATTGAGCTTTCTGTAGCGGGCGAAGAGCTTGTGTCGTTTGAACTGGTCCGTATTCCTGCTGACCAGGTTGAATCTAAGACGTTTGTTTTTCAAGAGAACGCGCGTGAGCAATCTTTTTTGAACGAGCACGCTCTGTCGGATGTTTTGGCGACGCTTCGTGAAAAGGGTCAACAATACCCTGCAGTTGGTCGTCGTCAGGCTGATGGTACTATCGAGGTTCTTGATGGTAGCCGTCGTCGTATGTCGTGTATCCTGGCGCAAAAAGAGTTTTTGATTTACGTTGCGGAAAACATCAACTCAGAGCATGCCAAGTTCTTGTCTGACGTAGCAAATGCCCACAAGCCACTGTCTCTTTACGAGAAAGGCAAAGAGATGCTGGCTAAATTAGAGAGTGGTGAAGCCGAAGACCAAAAGGCGTTGGCTAAGATGTTCCAGTGCAGTGAAGCGTTAGTCAGTGGCGCTTTGAAAGCGGCAGATCTGCCGTTACCACTATTACAAGCTTACCCAAACGTGAGTGACTTAGGGCGTCCTACCATTGTTCGTCTTCACAAGCAGTTCAGCGAGCTAGACAAGGACAACCAAGTCAAACTCATTGAACGTTGCCAGGATTCAGAAGGCTACGTTTGGCAGAATAGCCGAGCGCAAGGTGTCGCTCGCATTACTAAGGAAGTCTCTGAAACTCTTGAGGCTTGGATGCATGAACTCGCACCACCTAAGCGCGCAAAAGTTAGCAAGATTGACTTGGTGAAAGGGCGCGCTAGCTACACGAGAAAAGGTCCAAATCTGGCGATCAATCTTAAAAAGGTTGATGACAAGACGATGGAAGAAATTCTCGAGTTCTTGAAAGACAAAATGCAATAAACATTGCGCGTTTCGCATAGCAAATACCTCGCATCAGCGGGGTATTTTTTTATGTTAATATTGGTATAAGTCTTCCACTATGATGCGTTTATGCCAAACCAATCGAATACATCTTTGCTAGAGTCGCAGTTGAGCGCGATCGTTAGCCAACTTCATATTGCCGACTCCCTTAACCACCGCGCGACTGTCGTCTTGAGAGGAGAGGGGAGTTGGCAAAATAGCTTAGTGTCCACATTAGTCAGTAATACTAATCTTGAATCAGAGTCCTGCTTCTACATAGGAAAGCACACAATTGATGGTTTCACGTGTCTTCCGTCGAATCAAGGCAAGCGTATTCTTGGCCGAGATTCTAAGTTAATCATTGTCGAGTGTGGTAGTGACTTCGATGCCAACAGTTTTAATGCCGCGGTGGGGACGCTGGTCGGTGGTGGTTTGCTAATCATCTTAATAAGCGGCGATTTATCAGCGAACACTTGGTTGCAATCAGCATTACAACAACTGCCTGTTATCGAGCAAGACAGTGCTGATATGAAGAATAGCTCAGAGTATTGGAGTACCGAAGAAGCTGAGTCCGGCACTAAAACCAATCTTTATATTGAGCAAGAACTCGCAATTGACCATATTCAACAAGTCCTGACAGGACATCGTAAACGTCCATTTGTCATGACTGCCGATAGAGGCCGAGGTAAAAGCAGCGCGTTGGGTATCGCTGCAGCGAGACTTGCATCGATAAGACCACTGGACGTAATTATTACCGCACCAAACAAAGCCGCTGTAGCTTCCGCCATTTTTCATTTTGAATCTGAGTTAGAAAAGTCCGATGTCGATAGCTCGACAGTAACACTTAACTCTATTGCACCTGATGAGCTGCTAAACACGCTACCAAGTTGTGATTTGTTGTTTGTCGATGAAGCGGCGGCCATTCCAATTCCTATGCTTAAACAGATTGTCGACTGCTACCATCGTCTAGTGATAAGTACCACCATTTATGGTTATGAAGGTTGTGGTCGTGGGTTCAGTCTGAAGTTTCTACCTTGGCTATTGGAGAACAGAAAAGGTTCTCGTACTCTCCATTTGAGTCAACCTATTCGCTGGAATGTCGATGACCCATTAGAACATTGGTCAAAAGAGACGTTTTTGTTGAATGCCGAGTTGAGCGAATTGCCAGATGCATTGTCTGGCGAACGTATTCATGAGACAGAACTTCACTGGGAGCTACTGAATAAAGACAAGGTAATGCAAGAGGTAGCCACATTGTCGAGTGCATTTGCTTTGTTGGTGAATGCTCATTACCAAACCTCTCCAAATGACTTAATGCTGTTACTCAATAACCCCAACATGAGTTTGTACACTATTAAACATCGAGATTTGGTGGTTGGTAGCGTGCTTGTGAATAGAGAAGGGCAGTTGGAAGGTGAGCTCATTGAACGTATCTATCTAGGAAAGTCTCGTCCCGCAGGTCATCTCGTACCGGTTGAATTGTGCAACCATTTGGCGTTGGAAGCTCCTGCACTACAAAGCTGTGCTCGAGTGATGCGAATAGCGGTGCACCCACTTTTGCAGGGGCAAGGTATTGGTAGTTCAATGTTGACCCGATTACGCGAAAGCCTATGCAGAGAGGTTGATTACTTAGCAACAACATTTGGTGCGACGAGTGAGCTTGTTCAGTTCTGGAGTCAAAACCATTTTTCTGCTGTTCGCCTAGGTAGCTCACGAGACAAGGCAAGCGGTACCTATAGCGCGACATTTGTTTCTCCAATTTCTGACCAAAGCCATGAATGGTATGAGCAGGCTTTTGACCTATATCGTCAGTCGTTGCCTTTCTGGCTTCGTTCATCGGCAAAAGCGCTTTCTCCAGAGTTGGCAGGTTTGTTGCTATCTCAGTCTATCAACCATGAAGAAGCTGCGTGCATCCATCCTCTCGTCATTAACTATGCAGAGGGTGGTAATGCCTTCAACACAGTTCGCCCGTTTCTGTTGCCACTGCTTCAATGTAATGAGCAGCTTCCTTTGCTAGTAGTGGCCGTCATAGCTCAAGAATGGGATTGGGAGCAGGCTGCAAAGCACTTTGGCTTTACTGGAAGAAAGCAAACAGAACAGGCTTTTCGTCAACAACTAAAGCAGCTCATTGAACGTTTACAGTGTAAATAGTCTCTTTCCCTGATTTACACTGTAAAGCTACCTATGCTTTTACAGTGTAAATTGACGCTCTATTTTTACAGTGTAAATCGACGAGACCTTGTTGATGACTGCTGGACATACCGAACAATGTTTCTCCTACGACGTTCAAACTATTGAACTAATTACCGTGAGCGCCCCCGTAGTTTTAGAAAACTCATGTAGTCTCAGTAGTGAGACTTCACTAATATAATTGATAGTTATTGAAGCATGATCACATTCGCATTCTGTATGCGAGCGTGAAATCGCATAAGGAAATGATCGTCAATCATGTGGAAAAGTGTACTCAGCCTTTCATCAGATCAAAAACAAGTCTTTGCTCAGCTACCTAAAGAGTATGAGCAGGGGTTGGCTTTGGAAGTCGCATTGCTAGGAAATGCATTAAAAGAGTTAAATGCAGACGCATTCTTTGTCGATGAGACTTCGGTCATTCAATTTATCAAATCTGCCCAAGCCGCTAAAGGCGACGCTTTTTCAGGGCTAACACTTGCTCAAGTGAAAAATGCAACGGCTGAGGTCATACTCAGTGAGCAAGATATGTTGGCAAGTATCAAGGTTGAAGGTGCTTATGGTGGTGATGCTTTGACGCCAACGGATATCATTTCTGCGCTAACTCAGGCTCGTGTCGTAAAAGGCATTAATAAGAAAGCACTGAAGAAGGTGCTGCTGTTGAGTCAGCAACTTAAAAGTGGCGAAAGCTACACCCAGCCTGTAGCAATAGGCAAGCGACCAAAAGAGGGCAAAGATGCTCAGTTTATTCCGTTGGTTGCCGACCCTAAAGATAGGGTATTGAAGCCTCAAGCTTCGGGACCAAATGGCAAGGTAGATATGCGAGATCTCGGGGCTGTAGTCACTGTTGGTGAGAACGAACAAGTGATGCGCCGCATTCCAGCTAAACCAGGTGAGAATGGATACACCGTCACAGGGGCTATCATTCCACCTCGTCCAGTGAAAGATCTGCCATTAAAGCCGGGGGCCGGAACTCGCTTTTCGCCTGACAATCCTAATACGTTACTCTCTACCATGTCTGGAATGCCTGTTATTAAAGCATCAGGCGTTGAAATTGATGAAGCGCTTTGTCTGAGTAAAGTTGATATTTCCACTGGACACATCAAGTTCAAAGGTAGTGTTGTTATATCTGGAAACGTTGAACCTAATATGGAAGTGACCGCGACGGGGGCAATCACTGTCGGCGGTTTCGTTGAATCTGCTTCTCTTAAAGCGAAGGGCGATATAACCATTGCAAAAGGCATCATCGGACACAATGTAGATGACGGTGAACCCAAGTCTTGCCATATAGAGTCTGGTGGTGATGTTGTCGCAAACTACGCGCAGTTTGCCACCATCAAGGCGCGTGGGGACGTTCAGTTTACTGTACATAGTTTGAATAACGACATCGCTTGTAGCGGCGATCTACTGGTTACTGGTGGAAACAAGAAACAAGGTACGCTTAGTGGTGGTGAGGCTAAGGTCGGTGGCAAAGTTATCTGTAACCAACTTGGTGTTGAGGGTGATACGGCCACTTATATTGAGGCGTTCGCAAACTACAAACACTATGCTGAAAAGTTTGAGGAGCTACAATCTCGATATACGGCACTTCAAGAACAAAAAATGGTGTCGATTCGTCGTGAGATTGAGTTGAAGAAGATTCCGAAGTCATCACGCACAGAAGAGCAGAACGCTGAACTTGCAGCATTAAACAGCGCTGACACTGAAGCGATAGATAAACTTAATGAAGAGAAAGAGCGTATCGAACTCGAACTGTACGCCAAACTAGAACTTAATACGGTAGAGTCTTTAGTTCAAACGCACACTAGGGTCACAGTTCAGTTTGATGACGAAAAAGTCACGACTAAGTCTACACACGGGCCTGCGACCTTCAGTTACAACAAACAAATTATTACGTTCGCGCCTAAACTCAAAGAAGAGGACATTTTAGTTTAAGTCGTTTTAAATGGGACTCGTACAGCGTCTATTCAGATTTCCATAAGGTCGCGCCATTTCCGAGTGTGTCTGCAAGCGTGTCTTGTGGATTACGTAAACGACAGCGCGACATCGACAAACAGCCGCAGCCAATGCATTCTCCTAGCTCATCTCTGAGTTTGGTCATTAGCCAAATTTTGTGATCCAGAATCTCTTTCCAGTTTTTACCCATTTGTTCCCACTCTTCTTGCGAAGGCGCTCGATTGAGAGGCAAACTAGATAGGGCGTGTTTGATCTCTTCTAAACTCAGTCCTAGTTGTTGTCCAGTTTTGATAACAGCGACTCGTCGTAACACAGAACTGTCATAGCGACGCTGATTGCCTTGATTACGCCAACTGGTAATCATCCCTTTTTGCTCATAGAAATGCAGTGCGGAGACCGCAACCTCTGCACGTTTGGCGACCTGGCCAACTGAAAGTTCCATAACTTCTCCTTATTTTTCTTCTAATTATAGCTTGACCTCAAGTTAAGTTGAGCTTTTATCCTTGATTTCAGTCACAGGAACAGGGAGAAGCGACAATGAACAATAGAAGGTTACACTTATCAGGATTGATGTTTGATGGAATTGCATCGGGAATGATGCTCATGGCATTGCCTTGGTCCATATTAAGTGAAGGGAATAACGGCACATTTCTCGCCGCCGTGACTTTAGTCTGTACGCTGCTCTCTTTTATGTTTACTCCGTTCTTCGCAACCGCAATTGATCGTTACTCTCGTAAACATATTTTGGCTGTTTCTCAGCTAATCCAAATGCTATCAGCCATCAGCGTTGTCGTAGTTAGTTGGTTTGTTGGAGTAAATATTTGGATCCTCGCTTCGTGTTTGTTGGTATTTTGGCTAGCTAGTGATTTAGCGTGGTCAACTAACGGGGCATTTACTCAGGAGCTATACAAGCCGAGTGAATATGGTCGAGTATCGAGCCAGCAAGAAATTGTCATGCAGATAACCACACTGAGTGCCGGAGGTATGGGCGTGTGGTTATTGGAAGTCTGGACAATTGATCGCTTCGCAATACTCACAAGTGCACTCACAGCTTTAGCCCTACTGTGTTTTATGGCGATTCGGCATCAGACTTCGAGAAAAACGGCGAACGTTGTCCGTTTCCACCAGCAATTGGGAGAGTCGAAGCGAATATTCAGTCAATCACCACTGTTCTTTTTGTTTATTGCCTTATCGTGCTTGAGTTACCCAATGATGACGTACTTGTCGAAGTTAGTGCCCATTTATCTATCAGAGAACTTGGTATCGGGCGAGTGGTTTGCCTGGTGGCAGATAAACTATGGTGTAGGTGCGATGCTATGTGGATTAGCGATTGTTAAAGTGATGAAGCGTGTGAGACACGAAAAATTGATGCTGGCGAGTATGGTGATGATGTGTTTGCTGCTCGCCATAATGGCAATGACGCTCTCTCCCTTATCCATCGTTGTTATTGCACTGTTTATGGGATTGTTTAACGCGACGAACCGAATTGCGAGGGTAAACAAGCTACATCATGACGTCGATAACTCAGTCAGGGGACGAGTGGACGGCGGTATGAAACTATTTACAACAGCGGCACAGAGCGGTAGCTACATATTGATTGCCTACCTAGCACACTACCAGCTCATAGAAGTAGGCTTTGCCGTTGCTGCCTTGGTCATGATAGCAGCGACGCTTGCTATGTGGATCCTGAAGCGAGCGAACGTGCTAGATCATAGCCCTATTGAGGCTGAACTACAGGGTGAGGGAGCGGTTTAGCGGGAAGTGGAGTCGGCACCGGCTCCTCTGTTTTTTCTGGACGCGTAATGGTAATGCTTTTGATGAAACGGCTGAAGTAGAGCTCTTTGACTAGGTCGTCACAACGGTCATGAGTAAGATTGCGTTTTGATTGCTCACTGCTAACAGCAACGATGGTTTGATTAGTCGGACGATACCCATTTGCAACCTCACAAAGTTCGATAGTGTTCATGTAGTTTGGGTATACATTAACAGGAGACGAACGAAATCCTAACTGGTTCATTTGATAAGAAGAACAACCAGAAAGAGCTAGGGACAAGATAGTGAGTAGTGCTTTGTTTCGCATGTTTGGTAGCGTGAATCATTTGTTTTTTGCAAGAGCGCTAATACTAACCGCTATTTATGACAGATAAAGGGAAGTTTGAAACCTAGGTCACTTACCGACAAAAATTAACACTGCTCAGACATTTAACCAGTCTATACTGGGGTTCGCTTTGAAAAATACTCGCAAACCCAGCCAGATATAGAAGGAGAGATAGCATGACGGATTCTATCAACGTAGATGTTGCCGTACTCGGTGGTGGACCCGGCGGTTATACCGCAGCTTTTCGAGCAGCCGACTTAGGGCTCTCGGTATGCATTGTTGAGAGCAGAGAGACCTTAGGTGGTGTCTGCGTCAACGTTGGCTGTATCCCATCCAAAGCCTTGCTTCATGCTACGTCGTTGATTGAGCAAGCAAGACACGGTCAATCTATGGGAATTACGTTCAGTGAGCCGACGGTGGATATAAACGCGCTGCGTGAGTACAAGCAGTCGACGATAGCTGACCTGACCAAAGGTATCGCGAATCTTGCCAAGGCGAGAAAAGTGATTCGTGTTCAGGGAGTAGGACAGTTTATCTCTCCCACCAGTCTGGTTGTGAATGGGGAAAGTGAACAAAAAATTGAGTTTAAACACGCGATCGTCGCTACTGGCTCGCAATCGATCCCTCTGCCTATTGCACCCAATGACCCACGTATTTGGGATTCGACGGACGCACTTGAGGTGTCAACGATCCCCGAAAACCTTCTTATCGTGGGTGGTGGCATTATCGGGCTTGAAATGGCTCAGGTTTATGCAGCGCTTGGATCCAAGATCACCATAGTGGAGGCGCAAGATCACATCATTCCGAGTGCAGATAAGGACATTATCCAGCCGCTACAAAAAGCGACCAAGAAAACCTACCAAATCTTAACCAAAATGCTAGTCACAGAGATGAGCGCTGAAGCTGAGGGTATTTTAGTTAGTTTTGAAGGGAAGAAGGCACCACAGCCAACGTTATTTGATGCTGTGCTTGTCGCGGTTGGTCGCGCGCCAAACACATCGAATCTCGGCCTTGAAGCCATAGGCGTTACTACGGATTCGAAGGGACTAATCGAGGTGAACGAAAAGATGCAGTCTAATGTGCCAAGCATCTACGCGATTGGTGACATAGTCAAAGGCCCTATGCTTGCGCACAAAGCCACGCACGAAGGTAAAGTGGCAGCTGAGGTGATAGCGGGTTTAGATTCCACCTTCACTCCAGCTGCGATTCCTTCAGTGGCTTATACCCACCCTGAAGTTGCATGGGTAGGGATAACAGAGAAAGAAGCGAAAGAGCAAGGGCTGGAATACAGTGTTGGTAAAGTGCCTTGGTTAGTCAGTGGACGTGCGCAAAGTGTTAATGCCACTAACGGGGTAACGAAAGCGCTGTTCGACAAACACACAGGCACACTTATTGGTGCTGGTATCTGCGGAGAAAATGCCGGAGAGTTGATTCATGAAGCTGCAGCCGTGCTTGAACTAGGTGGCCGAGCGAAGGATATTGCTCATACGGTTCACGCACACCCAACGCTAGCAGAGACGTTCGCGTTTGCCGCTGAAGTCGTAGAAGGCTCTATGACGGATATGCTGCCAGCGAGAAGAAAATAATCAAAGAAAAGAGGGCGCCTAAGCGCCCTCGAGTGTTTCAGTGTGAATGCTTCACCTCTATCGTGTTATTTCGCGCTCACATTCAGAACAATCTTGCCAATGTGGTTTTTCTCAACAAACTCGATTTGAGCCTGTTTAATCTCGGCAAGTTCAAATGTCTTACCCACCAGCGGTTTGATCTCTTCGGCTTCGATTCGACTGATTAGGTTCGGGAACACTTCGTCTTCTAGTCCGGTACAACCGAAGAAAGAAAGATCCTTGAGATACAAGGTACGAACATCCAGCTCAACCATAGGTCCACCGATCGCACCTGAAACGGCGTAGCGCCCTTTTGGCGCCATCACGTCTAGCAGTTCCGGCCATTGAGGCCCCGCAACGAGGTCAATGACGACGTTCACGCTGTTTTTTCCCAGTGCTTCCACTAAGTTATGACCACGCGAGACGGTTTTATCTGCACCGATCTCTAGCAGTGTAGCGGCCTTAGATTCGCTAGTAACGGCAATCACTTTCGCTCCGCGAGCTTTGGCGAGCTGAATCGCTGCCGAGCCGACGCCACCAGAAGCACCGGTTACCAACACGACATCGCCTGCGGCAACGTTAGCGCGCGTTAACATGTTCTCTGCGGTCGAATAAGAACATGGAAATGACGCAAGCTCAGTGTCGGTGTAGCTTGAATTTACACTGTAAGCCTGACGAGCGTCTACAGTCGTATACTCCGCGAATCCGCCATCACACTCAGAGCCAAAGTACCAAAAATGCTCAAGTTTTTGACCATCGACATAACGTAGACATGGATCAATTAGTACGCGTTCGCCAATGCGACTTGCGTCTACATTTGAACCTACCGCGACAATATGACCACATACATCTGCACCTTGAATTCGTGGTAGTTCCAGAGCTTTGCCATCCCAGCTGGCGTCTTCACTGTCGTTATCACCTTTTGAGTACCAACCAATACGTGTATTGATGTCTGTGTTATTGACGCCAGCCGCACTGACTTTTATCAGAACTTCATCGGCTTTAGGCGCTGGTACGGGAATATCGTTTCGAATGTCTAGCTGGTCTAGCTCGCCATGACCAATCAGCTGTACGCCAGTCATTACCGTGCTCATAGGTGGATTCCTTCTTAGTAGCTTGTTGAATTAGTGGTAAATAAAGTAGTGATGGCTACTTTGGCAGCGGTAATCGCCGATTCACCTAAAATGGGATAAGCGGTTGTCGTTCCCTCATGCAATACAAAAAGAGCATGAGAGAGATCATCTCGTCCACTTAATTTGGCAAGTAAATCGATAACCTGTTGTTTGTGCCTTTCAACTGTCGAATTTATGTCCGCGTTGTCAGGAAAAGCGGCAAGAGCATTGACTGAAAGGCAGCCTTTCGGGGCGTGTTCTTTCATCCAGCTGCCAAGAACGTCAAACGCAGCAAGTGTAGCGTCTAGGCCACTGTGCTGTGCACACTGCTCTAGTAACGCCAGATAGCGTTGATGGCGATAGTCCAATGCGCCAACGACCATACTCTCTTTGGAGGGGAAGTATTTGTACAGAGTGCGCATGCTTACGCCAGACAGCGCTTTTAGCTCAGCGACACTCGGCTCAGCGAACCCTTTTTGTGAAAAAGCACGTTCTAGATTCTCTGCAATTTGTTGTTGCGACATAGAAAACACCACAAGGTAGAATGATTATACTATCCCTAGTGTAGAATAATCATTCTACACTCGTCAATGGTGATCGAAACGCTACAGCCAACGCTTGGCCAATGCCCATCCCACAGAGCCTGCCCCAAACAAGACGCACAGAGCGGTAACCATCCAAAATGCAAAAGGATTCTCTGTCCCTGGCATACCACCTACATTGATGCCTAGCAAGCCCGTGAAAAACCCGAGGGGCAGAAACAATCCAGCGATGATTGTGAATACGTAGGTGCGTCGGTTAAGCGTCTCCGCGTCGATAGCATTTAGCTCGTCCATCATCAAAATCGAATGCTCTCGTAGCATTTCGATGTTCTCAAGGCAGCGCAACTGTCTATCGAGCAGCGCTTTAATCTTGAGACTGTCGAGCTCGTTGAGCCACTCTAAGTTAGAGGTTGCGAGCTGATTCAAGGTTTCTTTTTGGGGAGATAGATGTCTGCGAAGTTTGATACAGACCTTACGCAATTGGCTGACTTGCTCTCGATAATCGTTGTTGCTCGAGGTAAAGTCCGCTTCTTCGAGCTCAAGCGCATGATCTTCTAGCCGGCTAAGACTACTTTCTTGTTTCGCGGTAATGGCGTCAAGCCAGTTGATGAGCAGCTCTGGAACTGTTTGAGGGCCCTCACCGCGTTCCAGCGACTCGAGTACTTCTTTGGTGGATATTAGCGGACGACGTCGCGTGCTAAGTATCCGAGTTCCATCAGTCCAAATCCTTAGTGAGACCATGTCTTCAGGATCGGATTCTGGATTGAGATTGATAGCCCTAAAGTTAGCAACCACATTGTTTTTTCTTTTCAAAATATGCGGGCGACTGTTTTCGCTGGTCAAGCCGTCAATCGCTATCTCGTTGAGACCACTATGCTCTGTGATCCAGTCAACCGTCCTGGCGACACTGTAGTCGAAATGCAGCCAAACAGTCTTCTCTCGCTCTTGCCAGATCTTATTGATCCCTTCATCACATGGGATTAGGCCGCCCTGCCCATCAAGTTGGATTGCGTGAATTAAACCCGTTGGGTAGGTGTTATCAGCTTTTACGTCCATAGAGACTCTTTGGTTAATGGTTTGTACGTATTAATAATAAAATGTTAATCCAATATGTGTGTGAAGTGTAACAAAATTAGGCTACGCCTCTTGCAGCAACCCATCCGACCAGTTATTGTTAAGTAACAAGGCGTTAACATAAGGTGGTGGGGATGCACTTCGACGAATTAATAGCAAAAGCCAAGCTCTGCGCGCAAACTGGTGAGCATATGTCGATCCCTGCGTCGTGGGGGCAAGGACGTACGGTTTTTGGTGGATTATCCGCATCATTGCTGTATACCGTGATGCAGTCTCATCTTAGTGGGGAGCGCGTTTTACGGTCTCTCAACACAAATTTTGTCGGACCCTTACTCGTAGATGTGCCGTTTACCTTCGAAGTAGAAGTACTTCGTGAAGGAAAAAGTGTCTCTCAACTGAGTGCGCGACTGATTCAAAACGGTAAGGTTGCCGTGTTCCAACAAGGTTGTTTTGGTGCAGATCGTGACTCTAGCATTGTCGTTAAAAATAACGATAACCACATTATGCCAGTGCCTGATGATCTTCCTAGATTTCCAACCATCGAGCAGGGCGCGCCAAACTACACCTCTCATATTGATTTAGCGTTAGCTCGCGGACATCTACCTTTCACCGGGAGTAAAGACTCCCACACATGGGGCTGGATGCGCTTTAAAGTGGCACCAAAACTCATCTCTGATGCGCATCTCATTTGCTTAGTCGACGCATGGCCTCCCGGCGTACTGCAAATGATGGATACACCAGCGCCAGCGAGCTCTATGATGTGGAACTTAGAGTTTATTCATCCTCATCGTCCCGTTCAGCCTGAAGATTGGTTTGCTTATCAATCACACACGCGTCAGGCAGCTGAAGGCTACGCCCACGCGCAGGCGAATATTTGGAATAATCGGGGAGAATTAGTGGCGGTGAGCAGGCAGAGCATCGCTATATTTGATTGAGTTTTCACAAGGGAGAGCGAATGCTCTCCCTTATTGTTTGTTGATGAAATCGAGTGCTTCTAGCATACCGTTATCATCGTTGCTGCTAGTCGTTATATAGCGAGCCTGTTGCTTGAGCTTATCGGTTGCATTGTTCATGGCGATAGGCAGACCAACAGCGTCAAACATCGAAACATCATTGTCATTGTCACCTACCGCTGCGGTTTCGAAGGGTGAAATACCCATAGCAGTCATCAATTTTGAGAGCAGAACACCTTTGCTGTTCCCTTTGCGATTAAATCCAATTCGGTTATACCAAGACTGTTCAAAGCTGAACTGGTTTACGATACGACTATCATTCTGAATACTCGATATCTCTTGCTCAGTTCCCTCGGTCACGAAAGTCCAAACCTGCTTAGCCTCAACGACCTCTTCTTTTACGCTGTCGACCCGAATAATTTTGGGTTGTAAGCCTTCAGGAAGGTGCTCTCCCCACTTTTCAAGTTTGTTGATGTAGTTAGCAGGGTGACGGTATTCCAATATGATTTTGTCATCGGCGTAGGCAATGAGATCCAAGTTCTCAGATCTAGAAAGGAAGTGGTCTACGTCGGTTTTATCGATTGCGCTTTCGTAGCTATATCTGTCACTGGTAACGTCGTAGAGATAAGAGCCATTGCAGCAAATAATGGGTGTTTGGAGACCTAATTGTTGGTGATAAAACACGACGGTCGAGTGATGGCGTCCTGTCGTAAGGATAAAATGTATATCATTAGACAGGGTTTTAATCTGTTTAACGACTTCGGGCCAAATATCACCTTGAGAGTTCAGAAGGGTGCCATCGAGATCGATCGCTACAAGCTTATATTTCATCTCGCACCTCTATCTGATGTGCACCAAGACCTATCGCGTTTGCGGTATTGAGTAAGGCTCTACGGGTTTTAAATAGGCGTGGTGTTAGGTCGCGACCTGTTTCAAGGAAGCTATTCACTCCCCATTTAGAGCTCATGACGAGCAGGTAGTATCCCCTTGAGTGGCTAGTTCTAAGAGCGATAGCGCCTTCGATATCACCGAGCGCAAAGTGATGTTTAAACTCCCTGAGTAACATAGACTCTCCTTTCTGAACAAAAAAAGGGGGGACGAAAAAGTCCCCCTTGGTGTGTTATAGGAAAGCGCGATATGGCAGCTCTGGGTCGTTTTTAAAGATATCTTTAAATCCACGGAAGTGTTGGTAGTGCATACGACCTTTATCTGTTGGATAGGTATATTTACCACCTACCTGCCAGAAGAAGGGAGCAAAACCGTATTGAAGGCGATCTTTCTTCATGTTCCACAGCACCTCAATTTCGCGCGGATCGTTCTGGAAGTTCGCCCAAATATCGTGGTGGAATGGCATAACTACTTCACAATCAAGTGACTCAGCGGCGCGTAGAATGTCTGATGACGTCATTTTGTCGGTCACACCGCGAGGGTTTTCACCGTAAGAGAGTAGGGCGACATCGATTTGGTACTCATTTCCGTGAGCGGCATAGTAGTTTGAATAGTGAGAGTCACCTGAATGGTAAACGCTGCCGCCAGACGTTTCGATCAGATAGTTGACTGCACGTTTGTCCATGCCGTCCAAAATCTCTTTGTCATACGAAGAGGTACCTTCTGGCAGAGTGACCAAAGCGGTGCGGTCAAATGAGTCCAACACACGGATCTTCATATCACCGACTTCCAACACATCACCAACTTTAGCAACGATGCAACGATCCTCTGGCACACCCCAGCCCATCCATAGGTCAACACAGGCTTGTGGACCGATGAACTTCACGTGACTGCCACAGTTCTGAAGAACCGCTGCCGCTACGTTAACATCGATATGATCAGCGTGATCGTGTGAAGCCATTACCGCATCAATCTCTTTGATAGCAAAAGGATCAAGAGGGAAGATCGCTGTGCGAAGGTTAGGCTGAAGGGCTTCTACACCACCCATACGCATCATTTGATGCTGGTTTTTCATAAACTGGTTTTTCTGAGTTTTCTTACCCGTGCCACACCAAAAGTCGATCGAAACATTGGTATTGCCTTCGCTTTTTAGCCAGATACCCGTACAGCCTAGCCACCACATAGAGAAAGTGTTCGGCTCTACCTTGGTGTTTTCAATCTCTTCGTTTAGCCAAGTTCCCCACTCAGGAAATGTGTTTAGGATCCATGATTCGCGAGTGATTTCGTTTACGTTGCTCATAACAATACCTTTTATTTCAATAAATTGGATTAATTTTGGATGTAGGGTGCCGAGCGTTCCTTAAATGAAAGGAACACTTGGGCTAGATTGTTGTTTCTTTGTTTTTATTTAAACCAGTAGAACTTCCGTACCGCCATCTTGAATGGCTTCAATCACGGCAGGATCAGCATCTTTGCCGGTTATTAGAATGTCTATTTTGTTGGATGGGCAAAACAGCATGCCGGTACGATTGCCGATTTTTGAGCTATCTACCACAACGACCAATTTGTCGATTTGCTCGAGCATTTGTTGCTCTGATACCGCTGTCAGCATGTCCGCTTTATAGAGCCCAGCTTCTGTTAAGCCTTTGCCACTGGTAAACATCCAATGGCCGGCATAGCCGCCAAGTGAATTGGGAGAAGGGTTTAAGAATATATTCTGTGCCTTGTTGTACTGACCACCAATAATTATCACGTCTTCATGATCTTCATTTATCAAGTAGCTTGCGAGTGGGAAGTAGTTGGTTACGATCTGCACGTCTTGCTGACAGAGTTCTTGCCCCAACAAAAAGGCGGTAGAACCACAGTTGATCACGACACTATCCCCAGGCTGGCAAAGAGACGCTGCTTTTACGGCGATACGTGACTTCTCGTGATAGTGGTCAGTAGTGTCGATATTAAGAGGGCTCCAGTTTTTACGTTTTGCCTCAATGCGTTCAGCGCCATTTCTGACTTTCTTTAGCTTTCCTAGCTCATCGAGTTTAGCGATATCACGTCGTGCCGTAGCTGGTGAGACATCAAAACTCTCAATAATGTGCGCAACGTTGATGACTCTTTTCTCATCAAGAAGCGACAGAATTCCATCATGTCGTTGTAATTCATTCATGTTATCACCCCAATTGGTCATCAAGTGATTACTTGGTGATTATTTATGACTTTTAATGATTGTATTTTGCTCATGAGTGAGTGTCAAATTCTGTACAACTAAAAGTGGGATGTGAGTCACCAAAATATTATAAGTTGTTGTTTTGTAAGGTTTGTTTGATTTTATGGTGATCCGTGTGGCAAAAAATACGTTTCCCACAAACGAAAATTGACAAAAATCAAAGCAATCACAAATGAGCATTGAATGATTACTTATGATTGGTAATGTTTATTGTGTGAGCAAAAGCTGAACAGATATCAGTGAAAACAACACAGAAAATTTCTGACCTACACATAAATATAAAACATCACCAAGGGGCAAGAATATGGAGTTTCTATACGACATCTTCTACATATTTTACAGTCAAGTAATGACAAAAGCGCCGCTACTACTGGGTTTGGTAACTTGTATTGGTTACTGGCTACTTAGACGTGACGGCACCACAATAATTAAAGGCACCATCAAAACTATTGTCGGCTTCATGCTGGTACAAGTGGGAGCGGGCACACTTGTTGCTGGTTTTAAACCAGTGATTGAGAAACTTTCAGAGTTCCATGGGCTGACCGGCTCCGTCATTGACCCTTACACGTCAATGATGGCAACGATGGAAACCATGGGCGACAACTACTCCTGGGTTGGCTATGCGGTATTACTCGCACTGGCGATCAACATCCTACTCGTTCTTTTCCGCCGAGTGACTGGTATTCGAACCATCATGCTGACCGGACACATCATGTTCCAGCAAGCGGGTTTGATTGCAGTATTCTATTTCGTGCTTGGCGCAACCATGTGGGAAACCATCATTTATTCCGCTGTATTGATGGCGCTTTATTGGGGTATTTCCGCCAACATCATGTTCAAGCCTACTGAAGAGGTCACCGGTGGTGCGGGCTTCTCAATCGGTCACCAACAGCAAGTTGCGTCGTGGATTGCAACTAAAGTGGCACCGAAGCTAGGTGACAAAAATGACAGCGTTGACAAACTTGAACTCCCTAAGTGGTTGCACATTTTCCACGATAGCATTGCGGCTACGGCTATCGTAATGACGGTATTCTTCGGCATTATCCTGTTGTCATTCGGTTTGGATAATCTACAAACCATGGCAGGCAGCACACACTGGACTATCTACATCCTAGAAACTGGTCTTAAGTTTGCGGTTGCTATTCAGGTTATTGTTGCTGGTGTACGTATGTTCGTTGCCGAGCTTTCAGAAGCATTTAAAGGTATTTCAGAGCGCGTTATTCCTAATGCTGTATTGGCCATCGATTGTGCGGCTATCTATGCATTCTCTCCAAACGCGATGGTGTTTGGTTTCATGTGGGGTGCTATCGGTCAATTCGTTGCGGTACTTGCAATGCTGGCGTTTGATGCTCCAATCATGATCATTCCTGGCTTTATCCCAATGTTCTTCTCAAACGCGACGATCGGTGTGTTCGCAAACCACTTCGGTGGCTGGAAAGCGGTGATGAAGATCTGTTTCGTGATGGGCATCATCGAAGTAGTGGGTTCGGCTTGGGCAATTCACTTGTTCACGCAGCAAGGCACCGAATTCAGTGGCTGGATGGGTATGGCTGACTGGGCATTGATTTTCCCACCAATCATGCAAGGTCTATCAACGTCTAGCATGTTCTTCTTCGTTCTCGTTGCTCTAGCTGGTGTCTACATGTTCTTCGCATCACGCACACTTCGTGCAGAAGAAGATGCCTTAGGCACGGTAACTGTGACTGAAGAGCCAGAAGTGATTGAAGCGGTAAACAAAGCGATTGAAGCAAGCGATGGCGTGCGCCCAGTAAGCATTCTAGCGGTATGTGGTAACGGTCAAGGCTCATCAATGATGATGAAGATGAAGATCGGTAAATACCTAGAGAAGAAAGGTGTACCACACGTTATGGATTCATGCGCGGTTTCTGACTACAAGTCGAAGCTAGCGTCGACCGACATCATAGTATCCTCAAAACACCTCTCAGCAGAGATGGAACCAGGTGAAGGCAAGTTTGTACTTGGCGTGCAAAACATGCTGAACCCTAACTCGTTTGGTGATGAGCTCCTCGACATTATCAACACCAACTTTGCCACTCAAAAATAATAACAACCTATTGAAATGGGTCAGGTAAATCCTGACCCAATAAAGGAGATATAACATGGCCCTGAAGCAATCCCTGATCGAAAACAACTCTATTCTACTTCACGCCTCTGCGACTGACTGGCGAGAAGCGATAACGCTAGGAACGGATATGCTGATTGCCTCTGGTGCAATTAAGCCTTCGTACCATACCGCTATCATCAGTAGCGTAGAGAAGCTTGGTCCTTACATCTGTATTGCTCCAAATCTCGCCCTTCCTCATGCAAGACCAGAAGACGGTGTTGTTCGAACGGCATTTGCGCTAGTGACGCTAGATACCCCTGTTTACTTTGAAGGTGAAGATGAGCCAGTCGATGTTCTCATTACTCTAGCTGGCAGCTCTTCAGATGAGCACATGGAAGGGCTAATGGAGGTAACGCAAGTACTCGATGATGAAGACAGTGAAACTGGCGTTGATCTCGACAAACTGCGTCGCTGCAAAACGAAAGAAGACATCTATCACGTTATCGATGAAGCGTTAGCCGCTGAAATGGCGTAACGGAGGCGTTATGTATCAAGCGTTAAAACAACGAGTCCTAGCGGCAAACTTAGCCTTACCTAAATACGGTTTGGTGACGTTTACTTGGGGCAATGTCTCTGAAATTGACAGAGAGTTGGGCGTTATTGCCATCAAGCCTTCTGGTGTGGAATACGATGACATGAAAGTCGACGACATAGTGGTCATCGATCTTGAGGGACGCCGTATTGAAGGGGATCTAAACCCATCCAGCGACACCGATACTCATGTAGAGCTTTACCGTGCGTTCCCTGAGATTGGTGGCATTGTTCATACACACTCGCGCAGCGCGACTATTTGGGCCCAGGCTGGGATAGACATACCGTCACTTGGCACTACTCACGCCGACTATTTCTATGGGGATATTCCTTGTACTCGCAAGCTAACTAAAGCCGAGATTGCAGGGGAGTATGAGCGCAATACGGGTTTGGTCATTGTTGAAGAGTTCGCTCAGCGTGAAATAGACCCTATGTCTATTCCTAGCGTCATAGTCGCCGGTCATGCGCCCTTCTCGTGGGGCAAAAATGGTCACGACGCTGTGCACAATGCTGTCGTTCTGGAAGAGATTTCCGCTATGGCTCTCGCCACTCGCTCACTCAACAGCGGCATTAAGATTCAACCTGAGCTTTCTGACAAACACTATTTGCGCAAGCACGGCGACAACGCCTACTACGGACAGAGGTAACGAGATGTATAAGGTACTTGCACTGGATTTAGATGGAACGGTTCTAACGGACGAGCATACGATTCACCCCGATGTGAAAGTAGAAATTCAACGTGCTCAGCAACATTGTCACGTTGTTATTGTCACCGGGCGTCATCATACGGCAGCGAAGCCGTTCTACCAGGAATTGGGGTTAACGACACCAATCATTTGTTGCAACGGTACCTATGTTTATGACTATCAAAAGGATGAGGTTCTAGAGCATAACGCGATAGCCAAATCTGATGCGCAGCGTTTTATCGAGCTAGCGACCGAGTTTCAGATGAAACTGGTGATGTATGTAACCCATGAGATGACATACAGCCGAGCTAACCCTATCGCTTACATGCAAGCGCTGGAATCTTGGGCGGGACGATTTCCTCAAGAACAACAACCTCGAATTCGAAGAATTGACTCTTTTAGCGAGTTAGCCGAGCAAAGCGAGTATGTCTGGAAGTTTGTTGTAGAAGGCGCACCAAGCTCAGTGCAAAGGTTGTCCGAGCAGCCTTGGGTTAAGCGCAATTTTAATGGTGAGCGCTCTTGGTCAAATCGAATCGATTTTGCTGCCAAGGGCAACAGTAAAGGTAAACGTCTCGGACAATATGTAAAAGCACTTGGCTACGAGGCACACCACGTTATTGCCGCAGGAGACAACCACAATGACATCTCAATGCTTGAGTACGCAGGGTTGGGTGTGGCGATGAAAAATGCTGACGAGACGGTAAAAAAGAGCGCAAAAATTACCTGTAAAACCAATAACAATGAAGACGGTCTTGCCCGTCTACTACGTGAAATTATTAAAGGATAAGTAAGATGACTAAACCAATTATTCAAATCGCACTCGACCAAACACAATTACCTGCTGCGATTGAAGTAGCAAAAAACGTTGAGAGCTTTGTCGATGTTATCGAGGTTGGCACCATTCTAGCCTTTGCTGAGGGTATGAATGCGGTAAAAACGCTGAGAAAGAATCACCCGGATCATATTTTGGTCTGTGACATGAAAACCACAGACGGTGGCGCTATTTTATCTAAGCTTGCATTTGAAGCAGGCGCTGATTGGATCACGGTTTCTGCTGCTGCACATATCGCGACTATTGGTGCTTGTAAAAAAGTCGCCGATGAGTTCAATGGCGAAATCCAAATTGAGATTTACGGCAACTGGACGATGGAAGATGCTAAGGCGTGGGTTGATCTCGGCATCAAACAAGCGATTTACCACCGCTCAAGAGATGCTGAGCTTGCTGGTGTGGGCTGGACTGAGGTTGATCTGGTTAAAATGCGTCAGTTGTCCGATTTGGGCATTGAACTCTCAATTACAGGCGGCATCGTGCCTGAAGATATCTACTTGTTTGAAGGCATCAAAGCGAAGACCTTCATTGCTGGTCGTGCACTAGCGGGTGAGAACGGGAAGGCAACGGCCGAAGCGCTGCGAGATCAAATTGATCGCTTCTGGAACTAGGAGGACCCATGTTTGAAATGCTAGAACGCCCTAGAATGGGTCTCTATGAGAAAGCATTACCGAATGAGTTCTCGTGGGAAGATAAGCTTAAGCAAACCAAGCTGCTTGGATTCGACTTCCTAGAAATCTCAGTTGATGAATCCGACGAGAGGCGCAGCCGACTCGATTGGGATGACCAAGAAATTTACGAGCTAAAAAGGCTATGTGAGCGCTATGAAATACCGCTTCAATCCATGTGTTTGAGTGCGCATCGTAAGTTTCCATTTGGCTCTCTCGATCCAGACATACGAGCTCAAGCCGCGACTCATATGGAAAAAGCCATAACCTTGGCATATAAGCTCGGTATCCGAACCATTCAATTAGCAGGCTACGATGTTTATTATGAGCCCGCTAATGAAGAGACACATCAACTCTTTATCCAAGGGATGAAACAGGCTGCGAAAATGGCTGAGCGCGCGGGTGTGATGCTTGCCGTAGAGATAATGGACACCAGCTATCTCAATTCTCTGAGCAAGTTTGAGGTGTTAAATCGTGAAGTGAACTCACCATTTTTTGCGGCCTACCCAGATGTTGGCAACATCTCGGGCTGGAACTACGATGTGTCCACTGAGTTGGCGTTGAGTATGCCACATATCGTGCAGATACATTTGAAAGACACCTATAAGGTTACCGCCGATTATCCGGGTCAGTTCCGGGACCTCGTCATTGGCGATGGCGATGTTGATTTTGATGCTATCTTTAGCACCCTCAAACGTACTGAGTGTGTTGTGCCTATGGTCATAGAGATGTGGGCACAAGATGAACACTGGCGCGAGAATATCATCACGGCGAAGCAGAGGCTCAATCAAGTTTGTGCACGGGCAACAATGCCAGCCTTGTTTGCGGCGGAAAATGCGGCGTAAATCCTCATAAATTCGATTTAACTTCCTGATAAAAGACGCATAGGTTCCCCCGAGCAATGCGTCTTGTTCGTTCTATTGACATCCCTTTGTGATTACCTCACAGTTGACGCTTAATTCGACCTATTAAGCTTTCCTATGAAACTCCTGCACCTACAACTGTTTTGGCAACAGACCCAAAACACGCTACTCGAACTCGAAGATTTACCAACGCTAACTGAGCAGCAGCAGGTGGAATTTAACCAATGGATCAAACAGTGTAGAAAGCTACTGAGCTTTGAACTGCACCAACAGCCTTGGGTCAAAGTGAACCAAGATGGCTTTACGTCGTTGCTAGAATTAAGCCCTAACGGCACTCTAATAGAGCGCGACATGTTCGGTGGTAAGTCGCTTTCTGGGCTTTGGAAAGTGATGGATGGCTTGCTATTTATTAAAGTGATCAGCGGTGAATTTATTGTTGAATACCAAGTCGTTGGTCATTCAAAACAGAACATCCATGATGGTGTAGAGTACATCAATGGTCGCGCAAGTACGGTCAGCAAGTTCATTCAAGTCAAAGCTTAGGTTTGCTTCGCAGTTTTACACTGTAAACATTACTCTCATCATTCTCACCTCGTTTCAATGCGATGGTTTCATTTGACCCGTCTACCAGTGACGGGTTTACGTTACGCCACTTGAACTTCATTTTCAGGCTGCTATCCTTTGCCGCCCTTTTTCATGTGTTGAGGTAATTTCTATGGCTATCGGTTTTGATTACGGAACCGCAAACTGCTCCGTTGCACACCTAAATAATGGCAACGTAGAGCAAATCCCACTGGTAGGGGATAACTGCTACATTGCATCAACACTGTGCGCACCGACTGCCGAAACAGTTTCAGAATATCTGTTTCGTTGCCTGGACATATGTCCGTCCAACGACATTGGTGAGGCGGTATTGAGGCGCGCCGTTAAGATGAACCGTGAAGAAGGTATAGAGGTGATTCCGAGTGATGTCTTGTTTGGTGAGCAAGCACTTAACCTTTACTTAGAAGATCCGAAAGACGTGTATTACATCAAGTCACCAAAGTCCTTCCTAGGTGCCATGGGACTGCGTGATATGCAGCTTTCCTTCTTCGAAGATCTGGTTTGTGCCATGATGAGTAACGTAAAGCGCAGCGCTGAAGCAAATCTCGACCGCGCGATAGAGCAGACGGTCATTGGTAGACCTGTTAACTTTCTTGGACGTGGTGGCGATGCATCTAACCAGCAAGCTGAAGGGATATTGCTGCGTGCGGCAAATCGTGCTGGTTTTAAAGACGTCGAGTTTCAGTACGAGCCTGTGGCAGCCGGGCTAGAGTTTGAGTCTACCTTAACCGAAAACAAGAACGTGCTTGTTGTCGATATCGGCGGTGGTACCACAGACTGCTCCTATATTCAGATGGGGCCGTCTTGGGTTGGAAAAAACGACCGACAACAATCCCTTATCGCGCATACCGGACAGCTGGTGGGTGGTAATGATCTGGATATCTATATTGCGTTTCGCCGCTTCATGCATGCATTTGGTATGGGCACCAAGCGTCATTCTGGCTTAGATATTCCCGTGACACAGTTCTGGAATCCTATTGCCATTAACGATGTGCAAGCTCAGCGAAAATTTTA
Source organism: Vibrio maritimus (assembly GCF_021441885.1). Taxonomy (NCBI): domain Bacteria; kingdom Pseudomonadati; phylum Pseudomonadota; class Gammaproteobacteria; order Vibrionales; family Vibrionaceae; genus Vibrio; species Vibrio maritimus. The sequence goes on along the minus strand of NZ_CP090439.1, from coordinate 759,862 downwards.
CGCTCACGATAACCTAAAAGAGCTGAGACTATTGGCAAAAGAAGCCCTTGAGCCAGAAAAAGTCAATCGTCTCGTCGCTTTGCATCAAGAAACGCTTGGCTACGCCGTGATTCGTGAAGCAGAAAAAGCCAAAATTGCGCTAGAGGAAAGTGCTGATTACCAAGCCATGCTCGATCTGTATTCTGAGCATGTGGGTATCGAGATAACTCAATCAGACATGGCGGCGGCGATCGATAATCCAACGAAGAAAATTCAAGCGTTGGTGAAAGAAGCGGCGCAGCAAGCGGGCACCTTACCTGATGTGATTTACATGACAGGCGGTTCTGCGCGCTCTTCTGTTTTGCGTACTGCGGTTCAGGATGTGTTGCCGAATATCCCTGTCGTGTCAGGGAATTACTTTGGTTCAGTGACGGCCGGTTTGGCGAGATGGGCTGACGTCTGTTTTAAGTAAAATGATTGACTTATATTAAAATGACTAAGCCCAGAGTGTGTGCTCTGGGCTTTTTTATGGTGTGATTGTTGTTTGAGCCGATGCTCAGTGGAAAGCCTATTTAGTCGGCATTGGCAGAATTTCAAACATGCCGTCAAACTCATCAAGCGACGCGGCTAGCTGTCCGATAAGCTCAGCATTGCCCTTGATTCCCGCTTGACCCGATTTCAAGAGCTCATCAAGCGTGATTTGCCCAAGCGCTACTCGAGTAAGGTCGGCTTTATTGATTACCAGTTCGACGTTGGTCAGCGGCAATGTCTCCACTTCGATGTTACTCATGTTTGCGTTTGATACTTCGCCATAGTAACGCTCTTCCACATCTGGGTGATACAGCCCAAAGGTAAAGTCTAGACCCGCTTGCTCTGCTTTTTCTGCATTCAGACGCACGGCGATGAAGTCTAAGAACATGCCTGTTGGCGTGTTGGCAATCACGTCAGCAGATGCCAGTTTGATCGATGGTTTGATTTCACCGGTTCTAAGCTCAACCGCACCTTGAAGGTAGGAGTTACGCCATGCCATGGTTTCTGACTGATACCCTTGCTGCTCAAAACTGTCTGCGAGCGCATAACGATATTTCACGTTATTCGGGTCGCATTGCACTAGGTCGTTAAACAACTGCGATGCTTCTTGATACGCTCCTTGATTGAAGTGTTTCATGCCGGCGTCATACAACACTTCCGCACCCGCCGCTTTCACGTAAACACACGATTTCTCTTTGGTTTGTAGAGGATTGGTGTTAACCGGGTTCATATCGTGATAGCCCAAGTACAGGTTGACCACTGCGCGAGCATTGTGGCTGTATGAGCCATGATAGCCATTGGTATGCCATGTCTGCTTTTGAGACTCAGGCACTAGCTTTTCAATCTCACGACCAACATCGTGAATCGTCACACCGTGGTTAGCAAGCCGCATTGCTTGGTTGTGAATGAAACCGTAGTTGTCGCGTTGTAGCGTCATGTACTCAGAGATTTCGTTTATTTTTGTCTCTGGATTGTCCCAAACCGGCGCCGAGTGAGCTGCATGAATGTTGTCCACTAACCCCGAATCTACATAACGCATCTTCAGCTCTGTGAGGTACTTGGTCCACACAAGCGCGTCACGAACTTTTGCGCCACGGAACGTGTAGATGTTGTGCATACCGTCATAAGTCAGCTCTGCGGTGTTCAGTGAGCGATACTGAGGCACATACAGCACGATTTCAGCTGGAGCTTCAGCGCCTGGCATATTGATCGCGTGGAAATCGAGGCCATCGATGGTAATGACCTTTTCACGCTCTTGGATTTCTGTGGTTGGCGCAACTAAGGTGACTTCACCACGAGAGGTGCCCAGTCCGAGAGCGTTATCGACTATGCCTTTCTCATCATTATCCAGCGTTGTGCCGTATTGATAGTTCGCGCGGCGACCCATGGCGGTACCCGCGATGACGTTTTCATCCGCCAACTCTTTGATGAAATCTTTTGGTGCGTAGATAGGTGCGCCTTCACTAAAGTCGCCAGATTCATAGATGCCACGAGATCCACCAAAGTGGTCTGCGTGCATGTGTGAGTAAATCATCCCCGTGATTTTATGCTCGCCATTGATCTTTGGTAGATGCTGCTTAGCAAAATCCCATGACGCAGCAGCCGCTTCGCGTGACAGCAGTGGATCGTGAATCACGTAGCCATTATCGGTGCGATAGATGGTCATATTAGAAAGGTCGGCGCCTCGGATTTGATAAACGCCATCCGTTACTTCATACAGACCACCAGCCGCGTAGTTGAGCATGCCTTGGCGCCAGATAGAAGGGTTGACCGTAGGCGGGATCGCATCCACAGACAGCTCAGCCATAAACTCAAAGCGATTCTTTAGCTCGCCCGCTGCATGAGTGCCAAACTCGGCGATAAGACCGCGCTTGGTGCGATCAAAGGCAGAGGTATCTTCCCACGGAAGTGTGGCAGCAAGCGCTTGGTTAGCCTCAAGAGTATGGGCACTGGCTGGTTTGCCTTGGTAGTCCTCAAGACCAGCGTAGTCAGCGTGAGCTGCAAAAGATGCCATAACAGCGATAGCAAGAGTCGAAGGAGTTAGAGCTCGAAGCATAAATAACCTCATCACAGAATTAACAGGAAACGAGATCACTATACCCACTTGACTCATAAGCAAACATGCAATGTAATTTAGTTAATACATAATAGGTGGCTATGAATTATGACGCTTTCCGATTTTGACCTTAATTTAATGCGCGTGTTTTTAACCGTTTACCGCTGTCAATCCATTACGGTGGCGGCAGAGGTGTTAAACCTGACTCAACCCGGTGTCAGTGGTGCGCTCAAACGATTGCAAAACCAGCTCGGGCAGAAGCTATTTGTAAGAGACGGTCGAGGCATTGCCCCAACACATTTAGCGCATGAAATGGCACGTCAAATAGAGCCTGCATTAGAAGCGATAGAAAACACGCTGACCGATGCGCAGGAGTTCACCGTGGAGGGCAAGCGTCGATTTGTTGTCTACACCACAGAGCCGGTCATGCTGAAGCTGGTACCGAAAATTGAAGCCGATAAGAGTTTGGGTAACTGTGAGATCGTCTTGTGTCCGACAACAGTCAGTGAGGCAGAGCTGCTTGAAAAGCTCAATCTAAGACAAGCCGATTTGGCGATAGAGTTCTCTGAATCCTCGACGTCGAGCCACTTTACTCAGTCGTTTTTCTCCGATCAAATATGCGTCATAGCCAGCAAAAACCATCCACGAATCCAAGGCAAGATTAGTACTCAGGATTACTATCAAGAAAAGCACATTACCTTAAAGCTGCGCCGTGAAGAGATATTTCTAGTCGATTACTTCACCAAGGAACATATTCAGCCACGCAAGGTTGCTGCAGAGTGTGAGTCCTTACTAGCGTTGATGGCTTTAGTGGCAAGTAGTGAAAGTATTGGCATGACCAGTGTCAGTATGGCAACGCAGTTTGCGGAGCAGTTTGGCTTGCAGATCCTTGAGGCTCCGTTTAACTCTCTGCCGGTTGACTATGTACTGATGGGACACAAAAGAGAGCAGAACAGCAAAGCCAATATTTGGCTGCGCGAGAAACTGCTCTCTTATGTTTTAGATTAAGTATCTTTACCCAACCCTTAAGCCTCGGCTAGGGTCAGTTTCTGTCTTCTCATAAAGGCAAATAGGAGTACTAGGCTTATTAACGCGGTGGCGCCTTCGGCAAACAAGATGCTTGCCCAGATGCCATTGGTTGGGAATACGCCTGGTAACAAGATGACACCCAGCGCGACGAACACAAAACCACGAGCCAGTGAAATAACGGTTGCTTGGTTCGGTTTAGCTATCGCTTGAAACAGATTCGCTACCACCAGATTCAATCCCATCAATGGTGTGGCGTAGAAGAAAAACAGCAGTGCAGTAGCCGAAAGCTCTAACAGCTCACTGTCGGCGCCCAAGTAAAAACGCGCTACGTCTTCTGCAGTAAACCAGATGACCGATAAGAACAGAAAGCCACTGCCAATGGAGGTCACGAGTCCAAGTTTGAGCGTACTGTTTACGCGATCAGTTTTACTGGCACCATAGTTAAAGCTAATAATTGGCTGACACGCTTGGTTAATGCCGACAATCACAAATAGAGCAAATACACCCACGTTGGCCGTTAAGCCGTAAGCGATGATATGTCCTTCTCCAAACTGGCTAAGCAGCACATAGTTAAACAGCAAAATGGTGAGGGCTGAGGTGATCTCGATAAAGAATGTTGGTACGCCTATTTTCAAGATTTGACCGACTCTATCGAGCCCTAGCCCTTCCAGACTAAAACGTAATTGTCCTTTTTGCTGCCAAAAATGAGTCAGTAGAATCGTCGCAATGACGCCCTGTGAAATAGCGGTTGCGTAGGCGGCACCTTTCATACCCCAACCAAACTCAAGTACAAATAGGTAATCAAGGGCAAGGTTTGTCACTGCGCCAAATGACATGGCATACATGGCAAGTTTCGGGTTGGTATCGTTGCGCACAAAGCAAGACATGACCCATGCCAACGCATAGAGCACGAAGAACTTAAGCATAATGTCTAAGTAGTCATGCGCGAGCTCTGCCATGTAGCCGCTGGCACCCATTAGAGCAATGATCTCATCGAGCCAAATTAAAGCAGACACGACAGTAATCGTGGTGATAATCGCGGTTGCTAGCATCGATTGGCTAAACAAGGTTTGACCGATCTTGAGGTTGCCCTTCCCAAACTCAATCGACATCAGTGCAGCACCACCAATACCTATCATCATGGCGATAGCAGAAAAAAGCGAGTACGCAGGAATCGTGAGGGCAATAGCACCTAGACCTTCGGCACCGACACCTTTGCCTACAAACCACGCATCTCCCATGATGAAGATGGACTTGATGACCATGCCCGATAAAGCGGGCAATAAATACTGAATAAACGATTTCTGAATCGGATCAGATTTTAGATTTATGCTCATTGATAACCAAAATACGTTGAAAGTAATACGAACTCTATTACTGGTATTATCGTTACCAAAACTAGGCTAAGAAAGGGAGATTATGACCATTATCTGGCACTATTCGGACGTTCGTTTTCGAAATTCAGCGGGGGACTCACCCATTTGACCTCGATAAAAGCGTCCAAAATAAGAAGGATCATCAAAGCCCAAGTCTAACGCGATGGTTTTTACGGTTTTGGTGGAAAACAGTAAGTCTCGGTTGGCTTCCAAGAGGATTCGGTCATGCAAAAGGCGAGTAATGGTTTTGCCTACATGCTTCTTGGTGAGTTCATTGAGGCGTTTACTGGTAATGGATAATTTGTCGGCATAAAACTGAACGTGGCGCTGTGTACGATAATGGCGTTCAATCAACTCTAGGACCTTGGTCATGCGGGCGTCTTTGATCACCTGTTTGTCTTCTGTGTCGATGGAAAATCTTAGCAAGTAGCGCAAAAAACTGGTTAGCAGTGACTCAATCAGATCCCAATCGGTTTGTGGCTGGTGGAATTCATCCAACAACAGAGCAAATAGGGGCTCGAAATAGGCTAGCCCATCATCAGAGGTATCAAAGTAGGGCTGTTGGTCATCGTGGGCGCGAAACACGGTATTGAACATACGTTGGTGGCGCGGACGATTCTCTAGAAAATCGGTTGAGAAAATCATCATACGATAATTGTCAGTGAGCTCGGCGGTCTCGTGTACTTGTCCCGGAGCTATGGTGAAAAAGCGTCCTTTTTTACTCGGATACTCAACGAAATCGATGCTCTGTTTGCCGACATCATCCAGACACCAAATGATCTCAAAGTAATCATGTCGATGAGCACCAATAATCCCACCCTCATCATCGATGGCACTGTCGATGATCTGACAAGGGTTTCCTTTTGGGAGGGTGATGACGTTTATCTTATTGCTCATGTTGATCATACCAAATACACCGTCTCTCAATTATGACACTCAAAATTGTCGATTGCGACCAAACACCTTGTGTCGGAGCGCGTAAAAATTAACTAAAATACAAGCAGTAACATGGGGAGGATGGATGCAGATACCAACTATTGGTTTTGACCATAAGAAAACCAATCAAGCGGAGTTAGAGATATTCGATCTGGAATCTCTCTACCAACGAGAATACAAAGATCACTCGCCGCAGCGCCCACATCGCATCACTTTCTTCATGATGGTGTACATCGAACGCGGATCGGGTACTCATATGGTCGATTTCAAGAGCTACCCATTTGAGTCTGGGAGCATAGTCTTTGTACGCCGTGAGCAGGTTCACTGCTTCGATTTTGCCTCTCAACCAGTCGGCAAGGTGGTGATATTTACCCAGGAATTTCTCGACCAAGTCCACGCTAATATGCGTCTTCCTAACTACACGCCAACGCACCTCAATCAATCTCGCTCTCCTGTATTGGCTTTAGATAGTGATACTTGTCTTAGTGCCAAACGAATCATTGATGAGGTGTTAAAAGAGATATCCCATGGCAATACAGATCCTTTAGTGGTGATGTATCTGTTTTCTGCCTTCGCGTTGATGCTGCACAGGCTAAGGCCGGAAGAGCGTCACGATAAGCTGTCGCAGGAGCAGAGCGTTAAGTTAGCGCGTTTTTTTGATCTTCTACAAAGTCACTATGAGCGCACACGCGACGCCAATTGGTATGCCTCGCAGATCGGTACCACGTATAAAACACTCAATCAGATCTGCAAGCTGGCAACGGATCTTACCGCAAAGCAGATGATCGATGCGTTTGTAACGATTGAAATGAAACGTCGTTTGGTGGTGAGTAGTGTGACAACTCAGCAGCTCGCCTATGATTTTGGCTTTGAAGATGCCAGTAACTTTGTAAAGTACTTTAAAAACCAAACAGATATGACGCCAAGTCAGTTCCAAAAGCAGTACGCCGACCCTCATATTTAGCCGAAAACCTGTGTCTTGGGTTCGATATTGACCATTTTCTGACTCACTTCTACACGGAATTCCATCGAGCTTGTTCCTATTATTGTTCCCGAGCCAACAAGAGGAAAACAATATGAACAAGCTTACTCGTCTATTCGCTACGACAGCTGTAGCCGCTTCAGCCCTATCTGTTACCGCGATTGCAAACGCAGAAGAGATGACCAATCGCGAAAAGGCCGTTGCCGTCATTTCTAGCATTGAGACTGGCGATCAAAGTGCCATCGGCTATATCAATCCTGAAAATTACACGCAACATAACTTGGGTGTGGCTGATGGACTGGCAGGCTTTGGTGAGGTGTTACAGCAGCTTCCCGAAGGCAGCGCGAAGGCGAATGTGATTCGCACTATTCAAGACGGTGATTATGTCGCGCTACACACGGAATACAATTTCTTTGGCCCTAAAGCTGGCTTTGACATCTTCCGCTTTGAAGATGGTCTAATCGTTGAGCACTGGGATAACCTACAAGAGGTGGCCAAGCCCAACCCAAGTGGCCGTACCCAGTTTGATGGCGCAACAGAAATCACAGACCTAGATAAAACCGACGCCAACAAAGCCTTAGTCACGGACTTTGTGAAAACCATTCTTATGGGGGGCGATATGTCGAAGATTGGCATGTTCATCGGTGACAAAGATTCTGATTACATTCAACACAACACGGGTGTTGCCGACGGTTTAAGTGGATTAGGCGTTGCGATGAAGGCGTTGGCTGAAGCGGGTATGCCGATGGTTTACGACGCGAACCACTTGATTATTGGTGAGGGCAACTTTGTTCTTTCCGTCAGTGAGGGCAAGTTCATGAATCAACACGTGGCATTTTACGACTTGTTCCGCGTCGACAATGGAAAAATCGTAGAGCATTGGGACACCATCGAAGTGATTCCGCCAAAATCTGAATGGAAAAACGACAACGGTAAGTTTGGTTTCCAGTAAATACACCGAATCGTTCCAGGGAGGGTCACTTTCACAGTGACCCTTTTTATTTGTTAATACTCAGTTGGAGCCGTGATGAAAACGATAAATGTAGAAGATTACGCATCGGCTATAGAGCTTAATACGCTTTATCAAGTAATGCCTGTGGCGCTAGAGGTGAACGAGGCAATAGAAATGCTTTGGCGCGAGCTTGAGCCTGCGTTAGCAGCCTTAAGGGCACCGGAACTTGCAGATTGTGATGCTAATCGGCAGCGACATTGGATTGATGCTGCAATCACTATATTAGCACCGAACGCACTGAGCCCTAAAGGCGAAGCGGCACTTGATACGTTGCTCATGGCAGAAAAACATCAGCGAGAGATGACGTCAATAGCGTCACTGTTGGCCATGCCGTTCTTGACGATTGGCAACACCAAGATTGCCCTATGGAAGGGCGATATTACGACGTTGGAAGTGGATGCCATCGTGAATGCTGCCAATCATCAGATGCTCGGGTGTTTTCAACCGGGACATAAGTGCATTGATAACGCGATCCATAATCGAGCCGGTGTTCAGTTGCGAAGAGATTGCAACACCATTATGGAGATTCAAGGGCACGATGAAGTCGCAGGACAGGCGAAGATCACCCGTGGTTATCATCTGCCAGCGCGCTACGTGATACATACAGTAGGCCCAGTGGTTTCTGGGATAGTGCAAGAAGCCGACCGAGCGACGCTTGCCTCTTCGTATCGCTCTGTATTGGATATCTCGCAAAAGGTTTCAGGTATTGACTCTCTTGCGCTGTGCTCAATTTCAACCGGTGTGTATGGCTACCCTATTGAGCAAGCCACACCAATTGCGATTCAAGAGACAGTGGAATGGATAAAAGCCAATCCCAACAAGCTTAATAGCGTGGTGTTCAATGTGTTCAGTGACCGAGATTACGCGGTTTACCAAAGTCTTTTGGAGGAATTTGTATGTCAGCAATAGAGAAAACCTCTGTTGCTGTTTACGTCTTGTTATCGGTTTACACCTACAAGCCTCTGATTAAATTTGATTTGTTTATCATTACTGCATAAATCATTTGCTTAAACTACGTAAATGCTCCATTATTGCGTAAGTGTTTACGTAGTTTGAGGGTGTGACCGTGCAGGTTCAACAAGATGAAGAGAAACTCAAGAAGGCAACGATCCATGAAGCAGCAAGAATTGCCGGTGTGTCGATAGCCTCCGTGAGTCGTGCGCTCAATAACAAGCCTGGAATTTCTGAAAAGACTCGAGAGAAAATCTTAGAAGCGTGTAAGCAGTTGGGTTATGTACCCAGCAGCTCAGCCCGCGAATTAACAGGCAGTCGAAAGAACACCATTGCCATCTCTTTGGGTCCGCATGATGCCTACGCATCGCGCTATATTGGTATGCTTTGGCCCTCGCTCTCTGGTGCGTTGCGTAAATCAGGCTTAAACCTTTTACCTTCGAGCTTTGCTGAGCTGGAGATCTCACAAGTTGGTGGCGCCGTCTTGCTAGGCATCACGGCGAATGACCCTAGGATAGAGTACTGCCAGCAGCACAATATCCCATACGTATGTATTGGTATGGCGGAGGGCTCTTTTTGGGTCGCACCTGATGACTTTAATGGTGGCCGAATGGCTGCTCAGCATCTGGTAGATAACGGTCTGACGGGTATAGGCTTTGTAACGCCTACTACCTATGGCGATGGCTATCAATTTAGACACCAAGGTTACTTATCTGTGATGGCAAGTAACGCCTTACCAGTGCGAGAGCTAAGAACGGGGGCTGATCCGCTAGGTGAAATAGCGGCTTACCGACATTTTATGAACATGGATAAGAAGCAGCTTGAATCATATCAAGGCTTCGTGTGTGAATGTGATGAAACTGCGCTGGGCGTCATCGCCGCCTTAAAAGATAGAGGCTATCAACTACCACAAGACTTTTCTGTTGTGGGTTACGATGGGCTACCTGGTATCGCTGCAGGACTGACCACCATTGTCCAAGATACCGATGCAATCTCCGACAAAGTCGCGCAAATGCTGGAAAGTGCCATGCTAGGTGAAGAGCCGGTGGGCTCTGTTGTCTCAGTTACGCTCAGGAAAGGGGAAAGTAGCTAGACTGCTTTCTACTTATTTAAAAACCGCACCTCGTCGTGCGGTTTTTTTTACTTAAAATTTACGTATCTGACATTTAGCTTTCAAAGAAACACCTATTTTCACGCTCATCTAGCACGCCAATAACATACATTTCATCAATATGTATGCAATGAAATAGCTAAAATTATAGAAAACATGATCTTCATTGCATAAATAAGAACCTCACCATCCATCACAAAGTAAAATGTGATCGATGCAACGTAAGCGCTTACGTAACTCATGCATAATCCACGTATACAATTTAACGTGAACAGGAAGCATGATGAAAAAGACACTGACAGCGACTGCGATTATCGCGGCTAGTTTTGGTTTACATGCAGCAGAAAAGACAGAAGTCACTATTGCTGGATGGGGAGGGAACGATGTCGTGGTTCTCAATAAACTGGTAAACGATGTGCTTGCTGATGACTTTGACAAGGCAGGCATCGAAGTTAAGTACCAAGCGGTAGAGGGGGATTTCTCACAATTTATCACTAACTCCCTTTCTGCAGGTACTGCGCCAGACGCATTCTACATTGATGTCGTTTTCGCAAACACCATGGTGCAATCGGGAAAAGTTGCCGCCAACAGTGCTGAGCTAAATTCTGTTGCTAAGCACATGATTCCAAGCCTAAACGCGTCTTTTACTCTTCAAGGTGACCAATACGGCGTTGCCAAAGACTTCAATACCATTGCCCTACAATATAACAAAGACATTTTCGATGATGCCGGTGTTGATTATCCGACGAGCGAAGACTCTTGGGATCAGCTTCGCGACAAGCTAGTGGCGGTAAAGCAAGAACTGGGCGACGAAGTCTCGGGTGTGTGTGTGATGCCTGACTACGCTCGATTTGCACCATTTGCGTTAGCGACAGGCTGGAAGCCGTTTAATGAGCAAGGCCAAACGGTTCTTGATGAGAACTTTGAACGTGCATTTAACTTTTATACCGGTCTGGTGACTGAAGATGAGGTCGGCATTCTTGCCACTGACCTAGGTCAAGGCTGGGGTGGTGGCTGTTTTGGTACGGAAGAAACTGCCATTGCTTTAGAGGGTAACTGGATCAGTGGCTACCTGCGTGATAAAGCACCAAACCTACCGTACGGCACGACGATGATGCCAAAAGACCCAGTGTCTGGTGAGCGAGGTAACTTACTGTTTACCGTAGCCTGGGGCATCAACGCCGACGGTAAGAATATCGAAGCGGCGCAAAAAGCGGTTGAAATTCTAACCAGCCAAGAAGCGCAAGAATGGGTATTGGACTCTGGACTTGCCCTTCCAAGTCGAGAATCTTTGGGTAAATCCGAGTTCTTTTCGCAAAACACGGCCGAGAGCAATCTAGCTCAGCAGGTGTTTAAAGGTGCACTAGAAGGCAATGTCGAGCCGTTTTCATTTGGACAGCATGGCACCGCGTGGATGACACCTATCAACGAGGCGCTTAACTCTGTACTGCTCGGCCAAATGTCGCAAAAGCAAGCGATCAAGATGGCTCAAGACAAATATAACGCAATGACGGCGAAGTAGGTGAGTTGAGCGATGAATTCTCTACGTTTACGTCAACAAGTCTATGGATGGCTCCTCGCTGGGCCATTTGTACTGACTCTTGTGGTGTTCTTCCTTTACGCGCTCGTTCGCACGGTTTACTTCAGTTTTACTGATTATGACCTGTTTAGCGATGCGGTATGGGTTGGACTGAAAAACTTTACCGCCTTACTGAGCGATGACCTGTTTCTATTGTCATTGGCAAATACCGTTTGGTTCTCATTGATTGTCACGTGTGTGCAGACGGTGCTTGCGCTTGGGTTAGCTATCTTGGTGAATTCTAAAATTCGCGCCAAGAGTTTCTTTAGAACGGCTTTCTATCTGCCAAGTATCCTGTCGAGTGCGGCGGTGACGCTTATCTTCATTTGGTTCTACCAAAAAAATGGTTACCTCAATGGGTTTGTGACTGACCTTGTTAACCACTTCCCGCATATCAGCTGCTTTGCTTTGGTGGCGATAGCGACTCAGTTTTTGTTGGTGACCAAAGACCGCCTGAAAGGGCTACCTGTGGGATGGTTTGATCCTGCGTGGGCCATCATGTCATTCATGGTGGCAGGTGTTGCCACTCTCGTTGCTAGTTTAATGGGCTGGGTTGAAGTGAATCAACAAGTGGTCGAGGTGAACTGGCTTAACACTCGTGACCATGTTGGTCCTATGCCACTCACGCTTTGGGCTATCGTGATTCAGAACATCTACACCACGATCCCAACCTTTATGTTGTTGTTCCTCGCTGGTCTTCAAGGCATACCGGGTGAGCTGTATGAAGCGGCACACATCGACGGGGCGAACAAATGGCAGCAGCATTGGAATATCACGATTCCGCAGTTGGCACCGGTGACGTTTGTTGTAGTGACTTTCTCTATCATCGGGACGCTGCAAATGTTTGACCAGGTAGCATTGCTTGGATCGGCAGCACCACTGGAGTCTCGAATCACGCTTGCTTACTACGTATACCACAACGCATTCCCACCGGGTGGCACACCACAAATCGGCATGGCAAGTGCAGCGGCACTAGTACTGGCATTTATTACATTGGCAGTGGTTTATCTGCAGAAAATCTTTGGTGTTAAGGAGAAAGCAGATGGCTAATTCACTCACCGCGAACAATACAGATAGCTCGCCTATCCAGCCAACGATGGAGCAGATTGCCAAGTTTCAGGCGCGTCGCCGCTGGGCAAAGGTAGCCTGGGTTTACAGCTCACTGCTGCTGGTCGCAACCGTGATGCTAGGCACCTTTGTGGTGGCATTTTTAGCAAGTCTGAAAGATGACCCACTCGAGCAGCCTTTTAAGTTTAGCTTTGCTCAGGTTCAGCCAAGCAACTGGAGCGCAGCCTATGATCTCGGCAAGCAAGGTAACAATGCCCCAATGTTCGGTGGTTTTGCGCCGGGCGCAGACATTAACTTCACCGTGACTTATGCCGTGGAAGCGGGCGAAGAGCTGGTAACACCGAAAGTCGAAGTACCTCGCCGCCGTCCGGGTACGGGCATGGCAGCAGCGATTGTGACTGACTTTGCTGCTGACTACGCGCTGGTAAGTGAGCCAGTACTGGTGAGCACCAATCAAGACGTGACCTATATCGAAAAGCGCGGCCGCCGCGAAGTTGAGAAGCAGGGGCACAGCCAGACATGGTCATTCTCGATTCGTTATGACGGTGCAGGTCCTGAAATCGCTACGCTACCACTTACTGTCGAAGCGCCACGTGGGCAGGTACTGATCGATAGCACGCTGGCGCCAAGCAAGATGGAGCGTCGTGGCCGCGTAGCGGCATGGGATAACGCGGCACCTGGCTTTATTGGTTACGTGTTTAAGTCCTACGTTCGCGTATACACCGAGTCTGTGAGCTTGGACACCGGCAAGAGCCTGTTCATGAGCTGGACCATCAACTCGTTCTTTATCGCGATTGGTAAGGTGCTGCTGACGCTGTTCTTTGCTTGTACTGCGGGTTATGCCCTTGCTCGACTGAAGTTTACTGGAGCGCGCGCTGTTTTCGCTTTCATGTTGTTCAGCATGATGATTCCGGGGCAGGTGACGTTTATTTCGAACTACCTGATCTACAAAGACATTGGTCTCCTGAACACGCCTTGGGCGGTGATCACGGCCGTCGTGGCATCCGGTCAGGTTCTTATCATGAAGCAGTTCTTCGAGAACATTCCGAAAGAGCTGGAAGAGGCGGCCATTGTCGATGGTGCGAGCCCAGCTGTGATTCTTTGGAAGGTGTTTATGCCTCTCGCCAAGCCGGCCATCTTATCGGTAACCATCTTGGGTTTCCAAGGTGCATGGAACGATTTCTTCTGGCCACTTGTGGTGATCAACAGCCCAGCTGATGCTTTCACCTTACCTGTTGGTCTATTGAGTTTACGTAACGCCTATGGCGTAGCAGGTGACTGGAACCTGATCTTGGCAGGCGCTTTCCTGTCGACAATCCCAGTACTTATTGTGTTTATGGTTTTCCAACGCTACTTCGTCGGAAACGATATTTCTTCCGCTGTTAAAGGTTAATTTTCGGGGATATTTTAAGATGTTTATGAACTACAACGCTGGTCAAGGCGAACTAAAAAACTGGATCGTTGAAGAGACGGCGTTCGACTCAGCTTTCCAAGGTAAATGTGAAGTCGTAATGAGCCAAGGTAACGGCTACATGGGTGCTCGCAGTGCAACAGAAGAGAAATACGTTGGTCAGGTTCGCAACTTGTTTGTCGCGGGTACATACAACAAGTTCGATGCTGATGAAGTGACAGAGCTACCGAATGCAGCCGACATGAGTGCTATCGAGATCTTTATCGATGGTCGCCGCTTCCACCTTGAGTCGGGTGAAGTGAGTAACTACTCTCGCCGCCTTAATGTTAAAAATGGTGAGTTGACGCGTGAATTTACTTGGACGAACAACGAAGGCAACAGCTTCGAAATGCGCTTCCGTCGTTTCTTCTCGCAAGCAAACCTGCACTTGATGGCGTTTGATGTTGAAGTGAAAGCGCTAAACAGCGATGCAAAGATTGAGATCCGCTCAGGTGTCGATGCTCAGCTGTCTAACTCTGGCGCTCAACACTTCCACGAAGGTGAGAAGCGTATCTACGACAAGCGCTTTATTGAGCTTCTACAACACACAACAGAAAGTAAGGTCGATTTTGTTTTCCTAACGTCTCACCGTTACTTTGTAAACGGCCAAGAGGCGGAAATCGATCCAGGCCTACAGATGGACCGCCGCAAAGTATGGCTGAACATCAACCAAGAGCTTAAGGCAGGTGACACCTTCCGTACTGAAAAAGTGGGTGTCGTACACACATCTCGCGACAAGCAGTTTGATGTTGAAGGCTACGAGCTTCAAGCACTGCGTGACCACGCTCTGACAAACCTTAAGACTAATGCAGATCGCAGCTTTGATGAGCTACTTGAAGAGAGTGCTGCTGAGTGGGATAAGCGCTGGGCAGGCATGAGCATTCAAATTGATGGTAGCGATTTTGACCAGCTGGCGATTCGCTTTGCGCAGTATCAGCTTAATATCTTTACGCCAATGCACGATTCTCGCTTTGGTATTGGTGCGAAGGGTCTATCGGGCGAAGGCTATAAGGGGCACTCTTTCTGGGATACCGAAGTCTTCATGCTGCCGTTCTTCATCTACACGATGCCTGAGGTGGCTCGCAGCCTGCTTGAGTACCGTTTCAAGACACTGGGCGGTGCGCGCAAGAAAGCAAAAGACAATGGCTACATTGGCGCACAGTTCCCTTGGGAATCAGCACTTACAGGCGAAGAAGTGACGCCAGTATGGGGCGCAGTAGACATCATTACAGGTAAGTCGACTAAGATCTGGTCTGGCTTTATCGAGCAGCACATCACGTGTGATATCACATACGCGCTATGGCAGTACTACCAAATCACCGGTGACCAGAAGTTCATGGACGACATGGGCTACGAGATCATGTTCGATACGGCAACTTTCTGGACTAGCCGCTTAGATTGGCTAGAAGATCGCAACATGTGGGGTATCTGCAACGTTATCGGTCCTGATGAGTACAAAGAGCACATCGATAACAACGCCTTCACTAACTACATGGCCGTAGAAAACATCAAACTCGCGATTCGTTACTACGAAGACCTAGAGGCCTCCAACCCAGAGCTGCTTGCTAAGCTATCTGACAAGCTAAACCTGGTTGAAGCTCGTCAAATGTGGCTTGACCGCGTAGACAACATCTACCTGCCACAACCTCGCGCAGAAGATAAGGTGATTCCACAAGATGATACTTACCTGCAAAAAGAGATCATCGATCTGACTAAGTACAAAGAGCAGCCATTTGTTGGTGGCCTGTTCCAAGACTACAACCTAGAACAAGTTAACGAGATGCAGGTTTCTAAGCAGGCAGACATCATGGTGTTGTTCCTGCAGCAAGAAGACAAGTTCGACCTGGAAACTAAGCTAGCAAACTGGAACTACTACGAGCCTAAGACACTGCACGACTCATCTCTGAGCCTGTCTACACACTCAGTACTTGCGTCAGATGTAGGTAACCCAGAGCTGTCTTACGACCTATTCCAACAAGCGGCATCTATCGATATCGGTCAAAACATGAAGAGTTCTGACCACGGTATCCACGCAGCCTCCATCGGTGGTATGTGGCAGTGCGTCGTGTACGGCTTTGGTGGTGTTCGCATGCTAGGTGGCAAGCTTCGCATCAACCCTAATCTGCCAGAGCAATGGGATTGCCTGAACTTCCCTATCTACTGGAAAGGTGAGCGTTTGGAAATCACCGTAGACCAAGAGCAAGTGCGTGTTTCTCGCCCTGAGTTCAATGGTCAAGCACTAGCTATCGAGGTGGCAAATGAGCCACGTGTTATCGAATCAACAGAGGCTGTTTTCAATGTGTAAGGCGTTTATTTTTGACCTAGATGGTGTGATTACGGACACCGCAGAGCTTCACTACCAAGCGTGGCAGCGCATGGCGAATGAAGAAGGCTTCTACTTCGACCGTGAAATTAATGAGCAACTGCGTGGCGTGTCACGTCGTGCATCTCTTGAGATTATTCTTGATGGACGTGAGCTTAGTGAAGAGAAAATAGCAGAGCTTATGCAGCGTAAGAACGACTACTACGTGGATTTACTCAACACTATCTCGGCAAAAGACGTGCTGCCAGGTGTTGAGCAGTTCCTACTAGAGCTTAATGCTCGCGGTATCAAAGTTGCGTTGGCATCGGCGAGCAAAAACGCGCGCCCAATTCTGCATAGGCTAGGTCTGACACCACTGTTCGATGCAATCGGTGATGGTTGGTCAGTGTCTCGCTCAAAACCTGCTCCTGATGTGTTTATTCACGCTGCGGGTCAGGTTGGCGTCAATGCTGATGAGTGCATTGTGGTTGAAGATGCAGAAGCTGGAGTGGATGCTGCGAAAGAAGCCGGAATGAAAGTGGTTGGTATTGGGCCGGGTGAGCGTGTTGGTCACGCGACTTGGCGATTCGATGATACCAACGGGCTGAAGCTAGCCAATATCGTTAGCTAACCTTAGCTGCATTATCGAGGTGGGGCATCACGCCCCACCTATCAAAGACATTACTAGGAATTACTCATGGCGCGTTTAGAACTGAAAAATCTCAATAAAATCTATCCTGACGGAGCACACATCATCAAGGATGCCAACCTTACGATCGAAGATGGTGAGTTCACCGTTTTCGTTGGGCCGTCAGGTTGCGGCAAATCAACCATGCTAAGAATGGTCGCAGGTCTTGAAGAGATTTCCTCAGGCGAAATGTGTCTAGACAACGAAGTTGTCAATAACCTATCACCAACCGATCGCGGTATTGGCATGGTGTTCCAGTCTTACGCTCTATATCCACACATGACGGTGTACGAGAACATCGCATTCGGTTTGAAGCTTGCTAAGAAATCCAAACAGCAAATTGATGATGCGGTTCGACAAGTCGCTGAAATGCTCGAGCTGACTAAGCTTCTTGAACAGCGCCCAAGCCAGCTATCTGGTGGTCAGCGTCAGCGCGTTGCGATCGGCCGCGCTATCGTACGTAATCCAAAACTGTTTCTACTAGATGAACCGCTATCCAACCTAGATGCGTCGCTGCGTGTTCGCATGCGTCTGCAGCTTGCGGATTACCACAAAAAACTCAAGTCGACCGTGATTTACGTAACGCACGATCAAGTAGAAGCGATGACACTTGCCGACAAAATTGTCGTCCTTCGTGCTGGCGTGATTGAGCAAGTTGGCTCGCCGTTAGAGCTGTATTACTTCCCTAAAACTCTGTTTGTCGCCGGCTTTATTGGTTCGCCTAAAATGAACTTGCTTCCGGCCACGTTGCTTGAGGCGAATGATGAGCACGCCAAGGTTGAGGTAGGGGATCATACCTTCCAAGCCGATGTGGATGCTAAAGGAGCAACACAAGGCGCCTTGATGACGCTTGGTATCCGTCCAGAGGACATTCATTTGGATGCGCATGGTGTCGGAGTGATAGTCGAAGGATTGGAGCGTTTGGGCACTGAGTCTTTGCTTTACACCACGCTCGTCAAGGGCGGTCAAGAGGTATTAGTGCGCGTTCCTGGAACCGTGCACGTTGAGGTTGGACAAAGACTGAATATTCGTATTCCTGCTGAAAAGTGCCATTTATTCGACAATCAAGGTCATGCGTTGCCAAGACAAATGACTATGGAGCAGTTGGTGTCATTTCCACCTGAAGTGCCAGTCAATGAGCTAAAAGCGATCAGCTAGCTTTAGCGAAAACAACGAGCAAAACACTATAAGAATAATTTAAAAATCCCCCCATGAGCTTTGCAGAGCTAGGGGGGATAGGGTTCGCTTTGCCTAAAAACGGCGAAGCTTTTGTCAAACTGTCGTTTCGATTGCAGTCGACGACAGTCTCAAGCCTTTGTGACAAGGCGTGATAAACATAAGGTAAATCACATGAAAAATAAAGCAGTGGTCAGCACTCTAATATGTTGCACTCTATTTCCGACCGTCGTACTAGCAGAAGAGTCTGCCACCGATGAGACACTACAAGCCGGAAGCATTTCGGGTGAAGAGTCTCCTAACGACGAAGCGCTAAAAGATGGCAGCATTCAGGGTATTGAGCAGGGACTCTCAAAAGCAGAGCTGCTTACTGCGGTTAATGTGCCGAAAGAAGAAGGACGTTTCCATGGCACGCTCGGTACAAACCTAGAAGTAGAGCAAGTGCGTCGAGATGATGGCATTAATGAAGGCAAAGTAAAGTACACCTTCGCTCAAGGTAGTTTTCGACATGACGACTTACCTGGCTGGGACTTTGGTTTCTACTCCGGTCGTGAATACTTATACAGCGGCGATCTTTTTAGTGCGAGCTATGATCGCGGCACCAATGCAATCCAAGAGGTGTTCGTTAACAGAAACTACGGTTTCGAGAAGGGTAACATCGGCTGGGGCGTTGCGTTAAAGAGTGAAAGTATTGACGAGCGAACCACTCCAGAAGGCAAGGTTTTCGGCTCTTACCAAATTACTGACCGCTTAGATATTCATGGCTACGCTATGTATCACGTCGAAATTAAACAGAACCGCGGAAACTTCAATTACTGGGAACTGGAGCCTGGTTTTGGCTACAAGATTGCGGATAACTCTGGTGCCTGGCTGAACTTCCGCTTGCAGCAAGGTGAGTGGGTACCCAAGCAGGGCGCTAAAGAGCTTGAAACCGAATGGATCATCAAACCTGGCGTTTGGTACAGCTGGGGCAAGCTATCGGCTTCACTGTGGGGAGAGTTCGGTAAATTTGAGAAAGAAGCCTCTGCAACCGGCGCTCATCTTTGGACTGAGACCTACTCTAAAGTCGGTATTTCTGCCAACTACCCAATTGCTAAAAACTGGCGTGTGTTCGGCGAAACGAGCTACAAATGGCAAGACTTCAAAGATGGTAACGATGAAGAGTTTGGCGGCTACATTCCCGTCTTTATCGCAGGCATTAACTACAGCTTCTAACCTTCACATTTAATGGATTATTACCCCAATTATCCATGCTTGGCCCTAGGTACTGTCGCCTAGGGTCTTTTTTCTATGAGAACTCGACCATGACTGAAAAATATCGCCCAACGCTTCACATGACGCCAAATCAAGGCTGGATGAATGATCCCAATGGTTTGGTCTACTTCAATGAACAATACCACCAGTTTTATCAGTATTATCCAGACGATACCGTTTGGGGACCGATGCACTGGGGGCATAAAGTCAGTCGCGATCTGATTCACTGGCAAGAGCTGGCACCTGCATTGTACCCAGATGAATCGGGTATGTGCTTTTCAGGTAGCGCAATCGTCGATTGGAACAATGTGTCTGGTTTGTTCGAGGATGGGCGTCCGGGTCTACTCGCGTTTTACACCTCTTTCTTACAACCATCGGTTACCTTAGATAATGGCGACTCGATTGAAAATCCGATCCAACAGCAATCACTCGCGTACAGCCAAGATGGCAACATCTGGACCAAGTATAAGTCGGGTGCGCCAATCATCCCTGCGCGTGGTAATCCAGATTTTCGTGACCCTAAAGTCTTCTGGCATCAAGAAAGCGAGGCTTGGGTTATGGTGGTCTCGTGTGGTCAGCATATTGAGTTTTACTGTTCGCACAACTTGCTTGAGTGGCGGCTAGTCAGCGAGTTTGGTTATCGCCAAGGTGCACACAGCAAGGGCCCTTGGGAGTGCCCTGATCTCTTCGAGTTGTCATTGGAAGGGACGGATAAGCGTTATTGGGTGCTGGTGGTCGGTATTGGAGAAGGTGCTCATTGCGATGGTGCCGGCACGCAGTATTTTGTGGGCGATTTTGATGGTGAAACCTTTACCAACCTCAATCATCCAGACAAGGTTTTGTGGCTAGATTTCGGCCGTGACTACTATGCGACACAATCATTTTCTGATGTTCCCGAACAAGATGGTCGCCGCATTGTCAGCACATGGATGAACAATCACCAATACTCTTTGGAGCTTCCTTCTGACTCTTTTAGAGGAACCATGGCGATGCCTCGTGAGCTTTATCTTTTTGAGAGTGGTGACGGTATCCGAGTGGGACAGCGCTTTACTAAAGAACTAGTTGCAGCGTTTCAAGTCGACTCACAGCAGCTAGAGCCAGAAAGCGAGCAAGCTCTGACCCTCTACCACCAAGACGCTGTGATGCATTTCCAATGCGATGCTACCTTAGATGATGAGCAGACGCTGCACTTAGGCTTGTACCAAGATAATGCTGCCTTTTACGAGTTTAGAAAAATCACTACAGGCTCGGGAGAAATGAATCTGGAAGTGCGCTCTGTCAGAAGAGGTCAGTTTGGCTCAAAGCGCATTGATGAGCATTTTCCTCATGATTATCGAACTCTATTGCCCACAAATGGCGCGTTTAGATTAGAGGTACTTTTTGACAAGGGCTCGGTCGAGCTTCTCATTAACGGAGGAGAGTACAGTTTTACTAACCTTATCTATCCAAATAACACTCAAGCCAGTGCGTCGCTGAGCGTTGATAGCGGCACCTTGCATCTGAGTAACCTAACCACGAAAAGCCTAATGGGAGAGGGCACATGCTAACGGAATCAAAAGCGCGTAAGGCACTGCGTCAGATACTAGATTCGGTCGAGTTACCAAGACTCACTAAAAAAGATGAGAAAGTGTTCTTAGCGCGACTAGAACGTCACTTTCCTAATCTATTGAGCAAACTTCATGATCTTTATGGCGGTCATTACGACTTCTTTTTTCATGCGCAGAAGTTGGTGGTGTTATTAGCAACCAATTTCGCAAGCCGTAAGCGTAAATGGAAAAACCTAGACGAAAAGCGTCTCGCAAACCCACAGTGGTATCGAAGTGAGAAGATGCTTGGAATGGCGGTGTATGTTGATCTCTTCGCAGGTGATCTCAATGCGCTGAATGCCAAGATCCCATACCTTAAATCCTTAGGTATTAACTATTTGCATCTAATGCCTCTCTACAAGTCACCTGAGGGTGACAGTGATGGCGGTTACGCAGTATCAGACTATCGCAAAGTGGATCAAAGACTGGGCAATGAGAAAGACCTGGTACGCCTTGCCGATGCGCTGAGCTCCGAAGGGATAAGCCTAGTGCTCGATTTTGTGTTTAACCATACCTCAGACGAGCATCACTGGGCTATCGAGGCGCGCAAAGGTAACCCAGAGTTTGAGGACTTCTATTACTTCTTCACCGATGAGAAAGAGGTACAGGATTATAATCAGACCTGCAGAGAGATCTTTCCAACAGTTAGACGAGGTAGCTTTAGCTACCTTGAGGATATCGAAAAATGGGTATGGACAACGTTTAACAGTTTTCAGTGGGATCTTAACTATTCTAACCCAGCTGTGTTCAATGCGATAACCGACGAGATGCTGTTCTTGGCAAACATCGGCTGTGAAGGGCTGCGCCTTGACGCGTTGGCGTTCATTTGGAAAGAGAAGTGGACACAGTGCGAGAGCTTGCCTAAAGCGCATACTCTGATTCAATGCTTCAATGCCTGCTTGCAGATTGTCGCTCCGGCCGTGCTGTTTAAGTCAGAAGCGATAGTGCACCCAGATGAAGTTGCTGAGTATATCAGTGACGAGGAATGCCAGCTTTCCTATAACCCGCTCATGATGGCGTTAATGTGGGAGAGTCTAGCGACGCGAGACACCAAGCTACTCACTGCGTCACTGAAGAAGAGTTTTACTATCGCGCCAGAGGCGAGCTGGGTGAACTATATCCGCTGTCATGACGATATCGGCTGGACATTTGATGATGCCGTAGCGAGTGAACTTGGTATAGATGGCTTCGAGCATCGCCGTTTTCTAAATCAGTTTTACACCGGCAAGTTTGACGGCTCGTTTTCTCAGGGTGTGCCATTTCAGGAAAACCCAAGCACAGGTGACTGCCGAGTCTGTGGCTCACTGGCATCCCTCGCAGGTCTTGAAAAAGCCATCGAGCTTGATGATGCGGAGCAAATTGAACATGCATTAAAGCGCGTTCGTTTGCTGAATAGTGTTGTGCTGAGCATTGGAGGCGTACCGCTAATCTATCAAGGCGACGAGCTGGGAATACTGAATGACCATAGCTATTTGAGTGATGAGTTTAAGCGCGAGGATTCACGCTGGGTAAATCGTCCGGCGATTACAGACGATGCGATGGCACGTGCACTAGAAGGAAATGGTTACCAAAACCGTATACACAGTGATCTTAAACAGATGATTGCCTTAAGACAGGCTGATACCGCTTTTGGCGCCGCGCACACGGAAATCCTAGAAACCTATCGCCCGCACCTGTTCGCTTACGTGCGCAAACATGACAATGGTGACAGGTTATTGGCTATTTGTAACTTTAGTGAGCACACTCAATCCCTACCGGCATCGATTTGTGACTGCCTCGGTGATGGTCAAGTGGTGGATATATTGTCGGAAACGAATGTTGATGCTGCAGAGCTTGAGCTCAATGCTTATGATGTGATGTGGTTAAAAGTAAAACAAGCGAACTGATAGAGATTGACCTCATAAAGGGTGGGCTTAATCCCCCATCCTTTAGCCACCTGCACTATATCAGAGAGGGAAAATAAAAAGAGTACACTGAGTTAGATGATTGCGTAAAAATTATTTATTTACGTAGTGTGAGAATAGTGTTTATTTTTCGCAACAATTAATAGATGGATTATTATTGATTTTCTTGAGAATATAATAAAGCAGTCTATTATTAATATTGTCTAACTGAGGAGGTAGTATGAATAAATTTTTAGCCCTTGTCATGATGGTAATATTGTCGCCGCTTTCAATGGCGAGTGAAAGCCGGATGTCAAGCTCTGAGCCTTATCAAATGTGTACTCTTAATGGTAAAGTTATCATGGTGCAAGCCAATATGTGTTATGCAATGGGCGGACGCCTAGGTGGCCAGGTCGAAAAGTAGCGACCTTGATTTCACATCCCATTGTCACTAAGTAACGTGAAAAAAGTAAGAGCTTCGGCTCTTATTTTTTACGTATAATCTTTTAGAAAGAAAAAGTCTTGCTATTTTTACGTTGATATTTAAATGGTAAATAGCACGTGATTATGTTTTCGTTTTTATTATATTTTACCGTAAATAAAAACCCGAACTAATATTAGTTCGGGTTTTCGTTATTTACGGGATGAAAAGTGACTACATCACCAACGAAGAAATAACCCCAATCACACCACCAAACACGCCGCCCCAGACGACGAGCCAACCCAAGTGCTCTTTAATCATCTTTTGAACGATCTCTTTCACCAGCTTTGGCGTTAGCTCACTCAAGCGTTGGTCGATAATCGCTTCTACGTTGCTTTTCACCTCATCAAGCATGGCTGGGGATTCAAGCTGCTCAATCAGCGCTTGTTTGACCGAGTCGCTCTGGCTAATGTCGATAACAGCTTGCTGCATTTTCTCGACGAATGGCTGCTTCATCGGCTGAAGTGCCTCTGAGCCGCCGAGCATAGCGAGCATACCACCAAACTGAGAGTTCTCGATGACCTCAACCAGAGAGTCAAAAGCTGGGTTAAAGTCCACTTTCTCTAGCACTGGCTCTAGATCGATGTTGATGCCTGAGCTCATTTCCTTGTTAAGAAAACGGTCGATGTTCTCGCTGGTAAAAAACTGCTCCATCATGAGGTTCTTGATAGCCAGTTTGAAATCTTCAAAGCGAGCTGGGATGACGCCAGAACCATATAGTCCAGGCACCTTCTCAAACAGCATGTGGATGGCAAGCCAGTTTGTAACGGCGCCGGAGAACGCGAAAAGACCCGCGTATAGCAGTAGGCTATTGTCCAGTTGATAACCCGCGCCAAGTAGCGCAAGTGCGATGAAATTGGTAATGAAGCTTTTGTTCATGGTTCAATCTTGATAGAAAACGTTGCGCTGATTTTAGAGAAAAAATCAGCGCATAAAAAGCCTCATGTTCAATCGAACCGCCATACAAGGCTTGGACGCTACTCTGGCAGCTCTCTAATGGTTTTGATTTTCTCTAGCAGCACGGACTTATTGAAGGGCTTAGAGACGTAATCGTCCATTCCACTGTCGGTACAGCGCTGGATGTCGTCATCGAGCACGCTAGCCGTGAGGGCAATAATGGGTGTTCGTGCCTTGTTGTACTGCTCTTCATACAGTCGAAACTCTTCTGACGCGGTAAAACCGTCCTTCACTGGCATCATGCAATCCATCAGCACCACGTGATAGTAGTTGTTGTCATCGCACAGGTAGTTCAACGCTTCTTGACCGTTGTTGGCTATATCTACGTGATAACCGGACTTCTTGAGCAGTAACGAGGCCACCTTCTGGTTAACCAGATTATCTTCTACCAGCAAGATGGATTGGTTATCGGGACTTTTTGCCATCTCTTGTAATGTCGGTTGTGTCGGCTTGACCCTGATATGTTCCGCTGGATCGCCACTACCGACCACCTCGAGTTTTGGCTCCCTCGTTTTACCCATCGCTTGGTGCTGTTTTGGCGCATTAGAGAGTGCATCAATTAATCGAGCACCGAGTAGCGGATAGGTGACCAATCCGGCAATCAGCCCCTGATAGTCACCAGCTTCTGCATTTTGCGCCTGAACCAAAACAATAGGGGTTGCAGGCCAAGTGACACCAAGTTTCATCAGCTCGGTACGAGCACTTTGGCTATCACTCATACAATAGATGATGATGCTGTTGCTAGTAACATCCGTTATTTCACTGATCTGTGTGTGTATCATTTGGTGCTGTAAACCAAAGTGGGTGAGCTCATCGGTTACCGATTGCGCGAACCCTTGTTGATTGGTGATGACTACAAATTGCGTTTGACTCAACTTTGGTGATGTCGGAGCTTTCTCCTGAGCAATGCCTGACTCTATAGTGAAGAAGAAGCGGCTGCCTTTGCCTTTTTCTGAGTCGATCTCTATGTGACCTCCCATAAGCTCTACCAGTTGAGAGGAAATCGCCAATCCTAAACCGGTTCCGCCGAACTGACGGGTGACCGAGCTGTCCTCTTGAGTAAAAGGCTTGAAGATTGAATCTTGTTTCTCTTTATCAATACCAATCCCCGTGTCCTCGATAGCTATCGTTAGCGCACATCGCTCCCCGCCAATATGCTCAACACCGATGCTGATGCCCACATGACCTTTGCTAGTAAACTTGACGGCATTAGACATTAGGTTCATTAAGATCTGGCGTAGACGGTGATCATCGATGATAAGCATATGCGGCATGCCACGCGTGAAGCGCACTTGAAGATCGAGATCTTTTTCTTTGGCTTTCGACATTACGATGGCGAGCGTGTCATAGGCGATCTCACGTAAGTTTGAGCTATGCAGTGAGATGAGCAGGTTACCCGACTCGATCTTGGAGATGTCTAAGATATCGTTGATCAAGATCAGCAGGGTCTGTGATGAGGTTTCTATGGTGTTGAGGTAATCGCGCTGTACCGGATCAAGCTGGGAATCTGACAAGATCCCAGACATGCCGATAATGCCATTTAACGGGGTGCGTATTTCGTGGGACATGTTCGCTAAGAATGAGCTTTTCGCGACATTGGCGCGCTCCGCTTCTTCTTTTGCCGCCACCATGCGTCTTTCATTCTCACGGCGCTCTTCGATCAAGCGATTCATTTGCCCGCCGAATCGACTAAACTCGTCGTGCCCTTCGGTAGAAGCCAGTACATTATCACCGTCATGTTTTTCAATCTTCTCAAATGTCTCTAGAGTATTGTTGAGGAAAAATATGATGCGACGAGCGATGTTAAAGCTGAGAATAAGCAGTGCTAGCATCACAGATAAGGTGATGCCTATGGTGAGCCACAATCGAGTTTCAAGAGCACGGATGCCCATGCTCATTTCATTGGAAAGCTGATTATTGATTTGTTCTGTTGCTTGCTGAATTAGCTCCAAGCGACGGTCAAGAGCCTCAACACCAGCAACAATTTCTGGAAGTTTGGGCTTTGCGTGTTCGTCATTTAATACGCGATCACGAAATTGAATGCTCTTGATAAATGAATCATCAGAGAAGGTTTTCAGGAGCAAGCTCACCTGAGAGGCATCGGCGTTGATGTTCAAGAATCGGTCAATGAGGTACTGCTGCCTTTCAAATAGAGTACCTAGTGCTTCGTGGCTTTCTTCATGATGTTCGTGATTCATGCCATGGCCTTCATAGATATCCAAATGAATGAGCCAGTTTTCTTCGGTTGCCCAGAAGCGTATCCACTCTAGGGTAAACAACGCGCTCAAATGAGATTCAATCGAGCGTGAGCCGGTGTCAACTTTGACGCTTTCAAGCTTGGCAATAAGCGCTGTAATTAATTCTTCGACCCAAGAGCTCCACTCTTCAAGCTCTTCGATATCTTCAACAAATTCTATTTCTGCTTGTGCTTCTCGAAGTTCATTAAGCGTATTTTGGACGGTATCTATATCTGTTAAATAATAAGCTTCGTTGAGTACAAGCTGTAATTTATCGAGACATTCATCTAATTTAGGAAATATGACAGTTTTGTTACTGTCGAACGTTCGCTGTAGCTTCTCTAAACGTGCGTTATGGAGGATCGCGCTATACTTTCCTAAAAAGCCAAGTGCTTGTGATTGATGAGAAAGTACAGACATCTGCTGCAGGTTTCTCTGCGTTCGAAAAGCTTCCCAAGCAGAAAAGACTAAAATCACGATCAAAGGCAAAACCGCCATTAAAATGATTCGAGTTTTGATCGACATCTTGTTTAACACATCCATATAGCCCATTCCTGACAAATATTCTTGAACATCACTGCTTGTAAACTAATCTATCGGTAGTTTAGGAAAGGAATCCTCTAGAGTGTAATAATAATGACTAAAACGCGCAGTCGGCAGGAATACAGAAAATTGGTGAATTTCATCAGCTTGATTACGATCAGCTTGATGTGTGTATGTAGCTTGCTTTTTGCGCAGGCCGCGAAAGCTGCAGATGACTACGCCATCTTTTCGATGAACGAGAGTTTTGACGAACTGAGCCGCAGTAAAGCAAGAATGCTCTATCGAGGTAAAACAAAATCTCTCCAAGGTGAGCGAATTGAACTCTCGGACTGGCCGGAAAATTCCGCAGAGAGAGCGACCTTTTATAAGTCTTTGCTCGGTAAAGACGTTGCTCAAATGAATGCCTACTGGGCAAGTCTTTCTTTCTCCGGTAAAGCACGTCCTCCAAAAGAAATTAACTCCGCAAATATTGATGAGCTTATTCAATGGTTAAGTCAAAAACCAGAGCGAATAGGGTATGCCCCTTTGAGCGCCCTGCCGGATAACGCCAATGTTTTGTACGTGGTTGAGGGAGGCAAATAATGATGAACAAGCTTCCAATTATCTTAGCTGCCACCATACTAAGTTCTCCTGTTCATGCTGTTATCGAATTGACCGACACGCTGTCTTTTAGTGGCTTTGGTTCTACTTCTTGGGCCCGTTCAGACAATGACACACCACTATTTATCAATCGGTTTATCAAAGATGAAAATTGCTTTGACTGTGATACCACGTTCGGTTTGCAACTTGATTACTACAACAATGGATTCAAAGCCTCTGTTCAAGGGGTGAAGCGCCCTCAAGACCATTGGAGTAACCCTTCGTTGGAGTGGGCTTATGTTGGATATGAGTTCGATAATTTCGATATCAGAGCGGGGCGTCAGAGGCTACCGCTTTACCTTGCGTCAGAATACTTTTATGTCGGGCAGGCTTATACACTGGCACGACTTCCAACCGAAGTGTATGGCGCTTTTCTGGGTATCACTGGGTACAACGGAATTGCGGCAACGTGGAACACGTATATTGGCGATGACATCCAGCTTACGGTAACGCCTTATGTTGGCTTTGATGATAAAAACAGCGTGACGTTTAGTCCGACTTTTGAGCTGGAGTTTGAGACGCAAAGACTCTACGGAATCAACGCTCAGTTACTTGGTGATTTTTACCGCTGGAACTTTTCTGTAATGGATGGAAAGTTTGATGTGACATCAAGGGGTACAGGCTTTGCGGATATTCCTTTCCCTCCATATGAGATATCTTTCCCAATAAACGAAACCGATGAGAATAGGGTAAAACTATATTCGATCGGTACGGAATATGAATTTGGCATGCTAAAAGCTACGTTTGAGTTTCAAAAAACCGAATCTCGACGCATGGATTGGTACAGCATGCTGAGTTATCGATTAGCGCCATTCACACCTTATGTCGCTTATGGTCAGCTCTATCAGCAAGATAAGCGCTCTAACATGACGACTACGTTGGGCGTTCGATATGACGTTTTGAACAACGTTTCCATTAACGCAGAGTATCAATATGTCAAAGTGCTTAACGATGGCTCGGGAGCATTTGCGCCAGAGAGAACAATCTCTCCGGATGTCTTAGAGGATAACACTGCCAACGTGTTTACATTAATGGTTAATTTCGTCTTCTAACGTGGAATAAAGTAGAAACTCACATCCCCAGTACTAAATTATCTCTTATTAAAAAGGATTTTGAATGAAGAGGTTACGATGTTGAAATTCAAAGCCGGATGGCTTGCTCGACCTTGCCGCACCTTGTCTATTCTGACCGTGCTATTGATAGGTCTTGTTGTGATTCCTCCAGACAGTAGAGCCTTTGCGGCAACGGAATATGCGGTATTTACCCTCAACCAAGAGTTTGATGAGTTGACACGAAGTAAAGCGCGCATGCTTTACCGTGGTAAAGCCAAGTCGCTCCAAGGTAAACGAATCGAGCTCTCCGATTGGCCCGAAACGTCGACAGAACGTTCAGAATTTTATCAATCTCTTCTCGGCAAAGACGTCGCCCAAATGAATGCGTATTGGGCGAGCTTGTCCTTCTCAGGGAAAGCACGACCACCAAAAGAAATAGGGAATGCCAACGTGAATACGCTCATTGCTTGGTTAATCGAGAAACCCAACAGGATAGGTTATGCACCTCTTGATGAAGTGCCGAGTGAAGCCAAGGTCCTGTACGTAGTGAGTAAGGAGAAATAACAATGAAAAAACAACTTCTTGCAATGAGCTTAGCAGTGGCATCAACATCAGTAACGGCAGCAATTGATATTACCGACAATTTCTCTATCAGTGGTTTTGGTTCGACGTCTTGGGCTCGCAGCGACAATGAAACCCCGCTGCTTGTCAATCGCAATATTCGAGATGAAGACTGTTTTGATTGTGACACCACGTTTGGGGTACAGCTAGACTATTTTTATGAGGCATTCAAAGCCTCAGTGCAGATCGTTAAACGACCTCAAGACCATTGGAGTGAGCCGCAACTGGAGTGGGCTTATTTGGGGTACTCCATCGGTGATTTTGAGGTGCGTGCAGGACGACTTCGCCTTCCTGTCTTCCTCGCATCTGAGTATTACTATGTTGGACATGCTTATACCGCAGCAAGACCTAATGAAGAGGTATACAACAGTATTTTGGGTGTGACCGCTTACAACGGCGCTAGCGTTATCTGGAACTATAGCCTGACGGACGAGCTGCAATTGTCGCTCACCCCATTTGTAGGTTTCAAAGACAACAATGAAGTGGATTTTAATCCTAACCTAACATTGGAGTTTGAAACTAAAAATATGTGGGGTCTGAATGCGCAATTGGTGGGCGATAACTTCCGTGTCAATTTTGCATTCCTCGACTCGAATTTTGATCAAACCAATAAGATTCGTAATCTTGATGTTGAAGTCGCTCCCGGGTTTTTCACGACGATCCCTTATCTAGAGCAGCCTCTAAAAGACCAGAATATCAAGCTTTACTCTTTGGGAGCTGAATACGATTTTGGATCGTTGAAATTATCTGCTGAGGGGCAAAAGAACGACCTTACTTCGTCATGGTACGGGAGTGCTGCATATCGCATCAGCAAATTCACGCCTTATGTGGTTTACGGAGAAACCTACAGCGAGGGTAGTGCGAACAACAGTTATAAGGGTAAAACCGGTGATAGCTGGACGTTAGGTTTGCGTTATGACTTGCTCTACAACGTATCGCTGAATGCAGAGTGGCAGCGTTTCAACGCAGTTAATGGTCAATCTGGACCATTTATCAGCTCACCTGGAACAGACACCGACGCTAATATGTACACCATCATGGTTAACTTCGTATTCTAAGCGCCGCTTAAAACTAAAAAAGGCTCACTTAGTGAGCCTTTTCTTTCGAGTCAGTAAGATTATTTCTCACCTTTCTCCGCAACTTTTTCCAGCGCTAGTACTAGACCAATTGCCGCCAGCATCAAAACAACGGCAATAGCGAGTTGTGAAGGCTGACCTGTCACAGACTCAAAGTTGAATGGTGATAGGTTTTCTTGGATAAGAGGAACCTGTTCACCTTTTGAGTTAGTGCGCCATGAGATGGTCTCTTTCCAGGGCCATAGCTTTGGAAGCGTACCTAGCATCAGACCTGTCAAGAACACCAATGCAAAATCGCGGAAGCGCTTTAGCAGCCATGAAAGCACGTGTGAGAACGACAGCAAGCCAACCAAGCAGCCTGTCGCAAACAGAGCCATGACATCAATTTGTAGACCTTTTACAGCGCCTAACACAGGTGTGTACATACCTAGAAGAAGCAGAATGAAGCTACCTGAAATACCAGGAAGAATCATTGCACAGATAGCGATACAGCCAGCAAAGAAGATGTTTAGGCTGGTTGGGTCCATCTGAAGTGGCTTGAGTACCGTGATGCTGTAAGCAAATACCGCACCGATCAGCAGCACGATAAAGCGAGACAGTGTCTTTTGCTCAACCTGTTTAATCATGTGATAAACAGACACCATGATCAGACCAAAGAAGAACGACCATACCGGTACTGGATGGGTTTCTAGCGCCCAAGAGATGAACTTCGCAAGCGAGAGAATCGACGTCAGGATGCCGCCAAACAGTGCGATAAGGAAAAAGCCATTGATATGGTCAAACGCAGCTTTGAAGCCTTCACGTTTCCAAATACCGAACAGGCTAGGATTAACGCGTCGGATACTTTCTAGCAAGGTATCGTAAATACCAGTAATAAAGGCGATCGTACCTCCCGATACGCCAGGTACAACGTCGGCTGCACCCATCGCCATTCCTTTTAAGAATGTAGTCAGATAGTTCTTCATGGTTTCTTCTTGGTTTAAAAAGTTGGAGCAGAGTATATATGCATGCGTAATTTAGTGCACTAGAGAAATTGCCATGGTAAGTGCCGATAAGTGCGTCAAATTAATATGAATTCCCAATCTATATAAGTCCATGCTCGCCTTCCTATAACATCCCGAAAGCCCAATAAAATCAACGCCTGCATCTTGTCTAGATAAGTGGTGGTCGAAACTACTATGTTGCAAATCTGCAAAGGAACGGACACGAAACCTTCATACAAGCTCGTCAAAGTGTCTCTACATCAACAAGGCACCAAGACGACGAGTGTAGCGAGCTAGATTCATTTTCTATTTACTCAAACTTGTCTAGACAACTCACAAATGGAAGGAGTGGATATGCCAGTTTACCTAGATATCGCATCGGTCTTAGACCAAGAAGTTCGAGAGCAATATACGCCGGGAGAGTATCTACCGTCGGAAGGTCAACTCGCGCAGCGTTTTGAGGTCAACCGTCATACGCTGCGCCGTGCTATCGATGAGCTAGTGAATACCGGGATGGTTCAAAGGCATCAAGGCAAGGGCAACATGGTGGTGAGACAGCCAAGTGATTATCGCATTCACTCTGGCGCTCACTTTACCAAGAACCTGATAGAGCAAGGTGCCAGACCGCGCTGTGAAGTGATTCAGAGTCGTGTCGTTGCCGCACCGATGAAGATTGCCGAGTACTTAGGTATTGAGGAAGGCGTCAAAATCATCCACATCCGTACCCTTCGACGCACCGAAGAGTGCCCGCGCACCATCATCGACCACTACCTTCCGGACCTCAGCTGGTGGCGGGTATTGAAGAATTTTCACAATGGGTCTCTGCACGGATTTATCAAACGTGGCCTCGATATTGAGCTTGAACGCAAGGAGACTCGCGTCGGTGCCAAAGTCCCTACTAACGAAGAATGTCGTCTGCTGCAAATTACGCAGAGTACGCCAATTCTTAAAGTCAAAACCAAAAACGTTATCAAAGGAACCAACATTGTGGCTGAGTTTTCTAGCTCCAATAGCCGTTCCGACGCAACCGAAATAGTAATGGAGCATTAAATGACGGCTGTGACTGAAAGACAAAGCTGGATGTCAGTGTTGGCACAAAGCCAGCACAACGAGCTAGAGCGCCTATGGAGCGCGACCAACCTAGAAGCGGACTACCAAATGGTTCGTCAACCAGAAATCGGGCTTGCTCAAGTACGTGCTCGCATGGGTGGCACAGGGCGAGAGTTCAACATGGGTGACGCCACGATTACCCGTGCTGTCGTTAAGCTCGCAAGCGGAGAAATGGGTTACAGCTATCTGCGCGGACGAAACAAAGCGCAAGCAGAGCTCGCGGCGGTGATCGACGGTCTTTTGCAAACCTCAACTCATAATGAGTTGCTGATGAATGCCGTGATAGAGCCGCTAGCAGCAATCAAACAAAAGCAGCAACAACAGCGCGCCAAAGAAGTCGCAACCAGTAAGGTGGATTTTTTCACCATGGTCCGCGGAGAAGATTAGGTTCGTGGAGAAGACTAGGTCCTCTTTGAGATCAACTTCAGGCTAACAACTTAGCCCAACAATCCGTCATTCCTGCGCAGGCAGGAATCTACCCAAAGCGCACTCCCAAGGTAGATTCCCCAATTCGCAGCTGACAAACAAGAATGAAGAGTTGGCGTGCAGCCAACACAAATAGGCAGAACAACATGACAACCATCACCACTGCATTCCAAGACGCAGTTCATGACAGCCAGCACTGCTTCCGATTGCTGCTAAAAGCAATGTCGGAGCCGAGCGAGATTGTTACGCTCACTAAAAGCGAAGGCTTTGGCGCTATGCACAAAGCATCAACACAAACACTACTGACCCTTGCTGATAACGCGACGCCAATCTGGCTATCACCATCGCATCATGATGATGCCGCGATTCGTGAGAACATCCGCTTTCACTGCGGCAGTCCCATGACAGAAGAGCAACACGACGCCTCATTTGCCGTGATTGCTGAGCGCGATCTTGCCACTTTTGATTGGACCAACACTGCTTTCAATATTGGCTGTGAAGAGTATCCAGATCAATCGACCACTGTGATTGTCGAGCTAGGCACGCTTAGCAGCAGCGCAAACCAAAACCTAGCGCAAGACGGCGTATCACTGACGCTTGCTGGTCCAGGTATTGAATCAACCACGACACTTAACATCGGCGATGTACCTGTGGGTTTTCAAAGTTTCTTGCTTGAGCGCCAACAACGTTTCGCCTTCCCGCTTGGCATTGACTTGGTATTGGTTAGTGATGATGCCATCGCTTGTCTCCCACGCACCACTCATATCGAGGTGAACTAATGTACGTTGCAGTAAAAGGTGGCGAGAAAGCCATTAACAACGCTCATCAACTCCAAGCTCAGAAACGACGCGGTAATCCAGAACTTGCTGAGCTTACCGTTGCACAAATTAGCGAACAGCTATCTGGCAGTGTTGACCGCGTAATGACCGAAGGTGGCATCTATGACCGTGAGTTAGCCGCACTTGCAGTGAAGCAAGCGAACGGAGATCTAGTAGAAGCGATTTTCTTACTAAGAGCCTATCGTACGACCCTGCCTCGCTTGTCGGTATCTGAGGCAGTGAATACCAGCGAAATGCGTATTGAGCGCCGTATTTCAGCAACCTACAAAGATCTTCCGGGCGGTCAGGTTCTTGGTCCTACTTACGATTATACCCACCGTTTACTCGACTTTAGCTTGCTTGCGGCGGGGGAAACTCCACAGGTTGATACGTCGGAATCGACGGCAATGGAAGCGTGCCCTCAGGTGATGGGAATTCTGGAAAAACTGGATCTGATGACGGCTGAGCAAGACAACCAACAGGTTCCTGAAGACATCACGATGAATCCGGTGAACTACCCATGTGATCGCAGTGCGCGCCTACAGAATCTTGTGCGTGGTGATGAAGGCTTCTTACTAGCGTTAGGTTATTCAACCCAGCGTGGCTACGGACGCAATCACCCGTTTGCGGGGGAGATTCGCATCGGTTTTTGCGACCTATCCCTGGTGCCAGAGGAGTTAGGGTTTGCTATCGATATTGGCGAGATTGAGCTAACGGAATGTCAGATGGTGAATGGATTTGTGGGCAGCAAGACTGAGAAAGCCAAGCTGACACGTGGCTATGGTCTTACATTTGGCTCTACTGAGCGCAAGGCAATGTCGATGGCATTGGTCGACCGCTCGCTGCAAGCCGCTGAATACGATGAAGCAGTGGATGGTCCGGCTCAAGATGAAGAGTTTGTACTGTCTCACTCTGACAACGTAGAAGCAGCCGGCTTTGTTTCCCACTTGAAACTGCCTCACTACGTCGATTTCCAAGCAGAGCTTGAGCTGCTTCGCAAGATGCACAAAGAGCATGAAGAACTTACTCAAACTCAAGGCGCGCAGCAGGAGAGCCAGTCATGAGCCAAACACAAATCAACACCCATGCACAAGGCGTGACCGGCTACAACTATGGTTACCTTGATGAGCAAACCAAACGCATGATTCGCCGTGCGCTACTCAAAGCAGTTTCGATTCCAGGCTATCAAGTCCCGTTTGGTGGTCGTGAGATGCCAATGCCTTATGGTTGGGGTACAGGTGGAGTGCAAATTACTGCAGCGATCATTGGTGAAGCCGACACACTAAAGGTGATTGACCAAGGTGCGGATGACACGACCAATGCTGTCTCTATTCGAGAGTTCTTCAAGTCGGTGGCTAGTGCGAAAACTACCGAGAAAACTGTCGATGCATCGATTATTCAGACCCGTCACCGCATTCCAGAAATTGGTCTTTCGAAAGATCAAATTCTGGTTTACCAAGTGCCAATCCCAGAGCCGCTGCGTTTTATTGAGCCTCGTGAGACAGAGACTCGAAAAATGCATGCCCTTGAAGAGTACGGAATTATGCACGTTAAGCTGTATGAAGACATTGCTCGTTTTGGTCACATTGCAACCGCGTACGCGTATCCCGTTCGCGTTAACGACCGTTACATCATGGACCCATCGCCAATTCCAAAGTTCGATAACCCGAAAATGGACAACATGGCGGCACTACAGCTATTTGGTGCTGGTCGCGAAAAGCGTATTTACGCCGTTCCTCCATACACTAAGGTGCAAAGCCTAGATTTTGAAGATCATCCGTTTGAGATTCAAAAGTGGGATGAACCGTGTGCTATCTGTGGCGCGACGGACACCTTCCTTGATGAAGTCGTGATGGACGACGAAGGCAATCACATGTTTGTCTGCTCCGATACGGACTATTGCAGCGAACAAGTGGAAAAACAGCAAGCTGAGAAGATGGAGAATTACGCATGAGCACGTCAGCGCTAGTTAATCAAAACAAACATAGCAATGAGTATGCTGATAGTGAGCAACCACTTCTATCAGTTCGTAATCTCACTAAGCTTTATGCGCCGGGTAAGGGTTTTACTAACGTGTCGTTTGATCTGTTTCCAGGCGAAGTACTCGGTATTGTCGGCGAATCTGGTTCAGGTAAAAGCACCCTGTTGAAATCGCTATCTGGTCGTCAAACTCCAGACAGTGGCGACGTGCTCTATATTCGCGGTCGTGGTGAAGACCAAATTACTCAGCTTGAAGACTTGTATGAAATGGCAGAAAGCCAGCGTCGTCAGCTATTGCGCACGGAATGGGGCGTGGTTCATCAGCACCCTATGGATGGTCTACGTGGTCGTGTTTCCGCTGGCGGTAACATCGGCGAGCGTTTGATGGCGGTTGGCAAGCGCCATTACGGTGATATCCGTAAGGAGTCAACGAAATGGCTAACGGATGTCGAGATCCCACAGGATCGCATCGATGACATGCCAACGACCTTCTCTGGCGGTATGCAGCAGCGTCTGCAAATTGCCCGTAACTTGGTGACACATCCAAAGCTTATCTTTATGGATGAGCCAACTGGCGGATTGGACGTGTCGGTCCAGGCGAAACTACTCGACCTACTGCGTCGCCTTGTCACAGAACTGGAACTTGCCGTTGTTATCGTAACCCACGATTTAGCCGTGGCTCGCCTTCTTGCGCATCGCTTGATGGTGATGCGTCGCAGTGAAGTCGTTGAGACCGGACTCACGGATCAGGTTCTCGACGATCCTCAACACCCATACACCCAGCTACTGGTTTCTTCTGTTTTGCAGAACTGATCGCCGAACTAAGGATTTTCAATCATGACAACTCAGACCAAAATCAAAGTTTCAAACGTGAGCAAAACCTTTGTTCTGCATAATCAAAATGGCATCGAGCTCGACGTACTAAAAGGCGCGGACTTCAATGTAGCAAGTGGCGAGTGTGTAGTACTGAACGGTCGCTCTGGCTCAGGCAAATCAACGTTACTTCGTGCCTTGTACGCCAATTATCTGGTCGATACCGGTGATATTGAGGTTGAGCACCAAGGTCGCTGGGTCAACATCGCAACAGCTCAGCCACGTGAAATCATTAATGTTCGCAAACACACCATTGGTTGGGTAAGCCAGTTTCTGCGTGTAATTCCACGCATTAGTGCGCTTGAAGTCGTTATGCAGCCGATGCTGGAAATGGGCGGATGCCGAACTCTCGCTGAGCAAAAAGCGAAAACCCTGCTTACTCGTCTAAATGTACCAGAGCACCTATGGAATCTAGCACCTGCGACGTTCTCTGGTGGTGAGCAGCAGCGCGTTAACATCGCGCGTGGCTTTATCGTTGATTATCCGATTCTTCTGCTCGATGAGCCTACCGCGTCTCTAGATGCTACCAACAGCGCTGTTGTCGTTAGCTTGATTCATGAAGCGAAACAGCGTGGCGCAGCCATTGTCGGCATCTTCCACGATGCAGCGACACGCGATCAAGTCGCAGACAGACTCTATGACGTGAAAAAGCAGATTGAGCAGGAGAGCGCTCAGTCGAATCCAATCTCAGCATGCGCATAACGGGAGAACGCAGCATGATTATCACCAATGTAAATTTGGTTCTTGAGAACGAAGTAGTAAAAGGCTCAATCGAAATGCGTGACGGCAAGATCGTCAGCATGTCGGATTCACAAAGTCAGGTTGCTGGCGCGTACGATGGCGAAGGTGGCTATTTGATGCCGGGTTTTATCGAGCTGCACACGGACAATCTGGAGCAATATTTTACGCCTCGCCCTAAAGTCGATTGGCCACCATTCTCCGCGATGAGTGCGCATGACACCCAGTTGATTGGATCGGGTATCACTACTGTGCTTGATGCTGTTGCGCTCGGTGACTTTCGAGATGAAAAGCGCCAAACTAACCTAGATCTATTTATCAGCACGGTCGTCGACAGTCAAAAACGCAACCTGACACGCGCCGAACACAGGCTACATCTGCGCTGTGAAGTGCCGCATGAGACGACGGTTGGTATGTTTGAAAAGTATGCCAATTTGCCAGAGGTGCAGTTGGTATCGCTAATGGACCATGCGCCGGGTCAGCGTCAGTTTGTCGATGTTGAGAAGTATCGAACCTACTACCAAGGTAAGCATAACCTGTCAGACAGCGAGATGGCGGAGTTTGAGAGAAAGCAGGTCGAGCTCTCTAACCGCTGGTCAACGCAAAACCGCAATGAGATTTGTCGTCAGTGTCGTGAGCTTGGTATCCCGATGGCAAGTCACGATGATGCGACTATCGCTCACGTTCAAGAATCAAAAGATCTTGATATGGTGATTGCTGAGTTCCCAACGACGGTAGAAGCCGCTAAAAAGTCTCATGAGCTAGGTTTGAAGGTACTGATGGGCGCGCCTAACGTTGTTCGTGGTGGCTCTCATTCTGGTAACGTGGCAGCGCATGAACTGGCGTCTCATGGCGTTCTGGATATCTTGTCTTCAGACTACTATCCAATGAGTTTGCTTGAAGGTATCTACAAGCTCTCTTGGGATGAGCGTAACAACCTAACCTTGCC
Organism: Vibrio maritimus; assembly: GCF_021441885.1. Taxonomy (NCBI): domain Bacteria; kingdom Pseudomonadati; phylum Pseudomonadota; class Gammaproteobacteria; order Vibrionales; family Vibrionaceae; genus Vibrio; species Vibrio maritimus. The sequence continues at coordinate 721,430 of NZ_CP090439.1, read as the reverse complement.
AAAAGCAGTGCAGCTCGTGACCAAGAACCCTGCTGAGGCCTTGAGTCTTAATGACCGAGGTGTTATTGCGGAAGGCAAGCGCGCAGACTTGGTGTTAGCCAAGCAAGTTGATGGTCATCCATTGGTGGCGCGCGTGTGGCGTGAAGGCAAGAAGGTATTCTAGCCGATGATAGACGTACTTAATTTAGAAGCATCCTCGGATGCTTCTTTTTCATCAACGCCATCCTCGATGTCTGGGGCGACTAATACCAAGGGGAAGATCTACTATATCATTGGTCCCTCTGGCGCTGGCAAAGATACCCTAATTGATGCGATTCGCGCAGAATTTCCCGAAGACATTATTGTTGCCCATCGTTATATCACTCGCCCGTTTGGCGCTGGTGGAGAAAACCATATCGCTATCAGCGAAACCGAGTACTTCTCTAGACAGACCAAAGGGTTGTTTGCGATGAGTTGGCAAGCTCACGGTCTTTGCTATGGCGTTGGTGTGGAAGTGAAGTCTTGGTTAAACAGTGGATTTTCGGTTGTTCTCAATGGCTCGCGAGCGGAGCTTGACCAAGCAAAGCAGACTTTTAGTGATGGTCTAGTGCCCGTTGTTGTGAATGTAAACCTAGAAGTGCTTCGTGAACGTCTAGAGTCTCGTGGTCGTGAATCAGCGCAAGAGATTGACCGCAGGCTCAAGCGAGCAACGGACTTTGCCATTGCTAGTCAGCAAGGCTGTCATCATATCGATAACAGCGGTGACATCGCCCACAGTGTCGACCAATTTCGTCAGGTACGAGCCAGACTTGAGGAAGTGCAGTAATGAAATTGGTGATGCTCGGCACTGGCGACAGTGCCATGGTGCCTGTATGGGGTTGTGACTGTGAGATATGCTCCGCAGCGAGGCTTGATAAGACACTGCGCCGAGAAAAAAGCTCCGCGTATCTCGAGCACCAAGGTCGCAAACTGCTTTTGGATGCCAATGCCTCCGATCTTCTCGATCGTTTCCCCTCAGGTACGATCGATAAAATATTGTTAACACACTATCACATGGACCATGTCCATAGCTTGTTCGATTTGCGCTGGGGGAAAGGGGCGTCGATTCCTGTTCACTCACCAGACGATACCAAGGGCTGTGATGATCTCTACAAACACCCAGGCGTACTCGACTTTTCTTTCAGAGCTTATCCTTTCGAATCCTTTGAGTGGCAGGGTATCACGGTCACGCCGCTTCCTCTGATTCACTCCAAGCTGGCTCTAGGTTACGCCTTTGAATTTGAGGGTCAGAGTGTTGCCTATCTAACGGACACCAATGGTTTGCCCAGTGAAACGACTCAGTGGCTTAAAGAGCGAAGCCTTGATTGGATCATCATTGATTGTAATTACCCCCCCATCGAGTGCGAGCAAACCCGAATTAGCAACAACCACAATGATCTCTACCAAGTGGAGAAAATAGCAAAAGACACCCAAGCGAAACATATTGGCATCATGCATGTGGGGCATGAGCTGCTGCTTTGGGCAAAACACAACCCACAACGCTTTTCAGACCAGTTTCAAATTCTCAATGACGGACAGGAGATCCTATTATGAGTCAGCCGCTATCACCAACGCTATCCGCTGCACCAAGCGTCACACCATGCAGCAGATTACATCGCACAGAATTGGGTCGCTGGACCGAAATTGCAGAGCGCTGCGTACTCAACAATGTGACTGTGGATGACTACAGCTATATCCAAAACGATAGCAACCTAATGTTCACCACTGTTGGCAAATTCACCTCTATCGCTGCCGCAGTGCGAATCAACCCAAGCAACCACCCATGGTGGCGTCCAACATTACATCACTTTACTTATCGTCCGGGAAAATATGGACTAGGCGAAAACCCATCCACGCTGGATGACGAAGTATTTAGCTGGCGCGAGGAAGACAAGGTTGTGATCGGTCACGATGTTTGGATTGGACACGGCGCGATTATTCTCCCAGGTGTTACGGTCGGCAATGGCTCTATCGTGGGGGCTGGCAGCGTCGTCACCAAAGACGTTCCTCCATATTCTATTGTGGTCGGCAATCCAGCTCGCGTACTGCGTCCACGTTTTGAAGACGAGACCTTTGGCCGTAGGTTAGAGGCGCTGGCATGGTGGAACTGGAGCGATGAACAAATCGCAATGGCACTGCCGCTGTTTCAGAAAGATACAGCGGAGTTTTTGGCGCATTTTGAGAATGTGCAGTAGGCAGTTGTAGGGGGTATTTCTCAGCGAACTATTGAGCCAGATGATTTATAGGGCTCTGGCTATAGCGCAGTACGAGTTGAGTGATCTTAAATGGCGAGATACTTTGTAACCTTCGTTATCATAAAAAACGATTTCGATACCTCGAATACACTTTAATTGGCAGCGCAGCCTGCCCACTATCGGGATCGTTACAGTCTTCTGCATGGAAAATTTATCAGTCTCCGCAGGCATCTCTGCCGTACCAATGATAGAACCACCTGCTTTAATATCGACCAACTCAAACTTATTGTAGAGACTTGGTTCAACTAAAAAAGAGAAGTACGTAATTCGGGCACCATTGCTCTCTCGCACTGACCAGATTTTAATACCCCTAAGATCTTGAACGTAATCTATGTGCTCGGCTTGAAGGCCCACAAAAGCATGATTGTTTACCCAAGAGCACTGGACCTTTTTCATATTATCTAAGCTCGATTGATTAACCGAATTGGGTTGAGAGATAGCCCACGAACGCAGGCTATCCAATTGCGTTACTTGCCTTGTGCTTTGTCTTGTTTCCAACGCTCTAAGAAGGTTTGACCATGATAGAAACGGCTGGTGGACAGGTTGAGATCCCACTTCGTTGGGTTACGAACTTCACCGTTAAGGCGGTACTTCGTATCTGCCAGCATGCACATGGTTTCAAATATCAGCGCAGCGACATTAAAACCGGTAGAGCGTCCGTGTGTATCGTGCGACGGTGCGTATTCACTGATGTCTGCTGCGATGAGGTTCATTCCTTTCAACGAGCGGTTTATCATCTGCATTTCGCGGAAGGTCATGCCAAACCCGTCACGTTGGGTTGTGCCACCACCCTGTGATGGGTCTAAGGCGTCGAGATCGCAGGTCATCACCATTGGGGCTTGACCACAGCGTTCGCGAATCATGTCGGTGTAGTAGTCACAACCTTTACGCTCTAAATCTAGCGGAGATACTAGCGTGATCCCTAGCTCCTGAGCAGCGTAGCGACCCGCAGCACCATCAATACCAAAACCGCGCATGCCAAACTGGAATACTTTCTCAGGATCAACCCAACCATTGTATATCGCTCGTGGGATACCACCGCCGTTAACCCAATCGGTATCTATGTAGCCGCCCACATCGTTAGGCAGGAAACAATCAGAGTGGCCGTCAAACATGACAATGCCCATCGCTTCATCTGGGAAATATTTTCGTGCCAACATTTCAGCCGTCACCATGGTGCCACCGAAGATTTCATGGTCACCACCAATTCGAAGCGGTAAAGCGCCATTTTTTGACCACTCCAACGCGTGCTGGAAATCCCACTCTAGTGTTTCGTTGAACTCCATCGAGAACTTGTCGATGTCACCGCGATCGATGATGTTACACATTTCGAAGGGTGCTATTTTCCACTCATCGTGCACCGGTGGCAGGTATTTAGAGCATTGGCGCAGATACATCGGAGCATGGCGAGTATCGCCCATCTCTTGGCTAGAGTTCATGTCATAACCAATCCCGTAGATCACGACGTCGGCACTCTCGGTTTCGTCTGAGAATGGTGCATGATGAAAACCCAACCATGATAGGTTTTGAGAGAACAGGTGAGACATTTTCTCATCGGCACAACGCATCCAAAAATCTCTGATGATTTCTGGTGCATCGTAGACATTTGAGCAATTCTCGAATGTTTTGCGGTATTGACTCAATTTGTCTTCTGGCATTCGGCTGTATGTCATAACTTACCTCGTGACTTATTCTCAATTTTGTTTTTTCGGCTGAAGAAGCGACTCCATTTGGTTTTGAGTCTTTCTGGTATCTTGAGCCAAAAGAAATATTTGTTTTTGATTGCGATGAAACCTTGTTTGCCGAGTATGGGGATGGCACACAGCAGCAACACCTCGGACGTAGCAATGGTTGTTGCGATAGCTGCCGCGGTCAGTGCCGCATCCAGTCCCAAAAAAGGAATCACAACCGGCGCAATCAGCGGCATTGGCACGGTGACCAAAACAATGGTGGTTCCGAGCTTGATTCGGATACTCATGGCTAAGCCTTAGTTAATTCGACATCGCCAGTACCCTCAAACGCATATACACACCAATAGTGATTTTGAGGATTATTACCTTCCGTTTTGCGGACTTCGACGAAGGTTAACTTCGCATCAAACTTGCCTTTGATGCCCTCCCATTTGCCAGTGCCTCCAGCGACACGCATGATGAAATCTTGGTTGTCGATAGTTCCTGAGTTGATGATGATGAGGTCGCCATCGGCATCACGAAGGTTCACATGGGCATAGCAGTCGTAATAATTACCTTTGAGGTAGTCGAGGTAGTTTTCACCTGCGTCGAACTTCTCTCCACCCGTGCAAACTAAGTGGAAGCGATGAGCATTGCCGTCGATATCAACCTTTGCTTGTCCTTCTCCTGAGTAAACAAACACAACATCCTTGGTGTCTGCGGTGGTTTTAACTGGAATGGAGTTCCAAGTGAGAAAAGAACTTTCAAGTACAAATTTCATTGTTCTACCTTTTAGCAAATGAATACAAAGCGATGAGAAGAAAACGGATCTGACGCAGTGATGTCAGAGGTCTGCTTCTTGGTGTCTGTTTCTTGTATGGCTTCATTCTGCCGTCAGTGAAGGAGGATAAATTGACAAAAAACTTGAAAATTGACATTTTTGACAGTGTAAGATGAACTAGTATTGGATCTGCAGCAGGGTGGGAAAATGAGAGATGTGACCAATCGCTATGCCTGTATGTTGCTCGAACATATGGGTGAAGTATTGAATGAGGAAAAGCCGGCGCTGAAGGCTAACTTCCTGCGGCAGGTTAACGAGGTCACTGTGTTGGATGCGACTCCCTACTTAGAGCAGGTGGAGAGTTTGGTGCGCTACTACCAGAAACAGATTCCCGGCTTGTACTTGAAAATATATGACAAGGTAGTGTTGCAGGACTTCGGGCTATACGGTTATGCCATTGCGTCCAGTGCCACGGTTCGCTCAGGACTTGCACTTTCTCAGCAGTTCTTATCAATGACGACAACACGTTACAGTGAATTGATCCAAGAAGAGCATGGCTTTGTCACCATTATTCCTGATATTGATTCCTCATCATCAGGTGCACAACTTTTGAGCGAGGACTTTGCGGCTGGGTACTTAGCTTTGTTAAAGAGAGTGGTAGTCGGCGCGCGTGATGACCTAGAAGATCTTGTGTTCGAGTTTAGTTATCCAGCGCCGTTCTATTCTGAATTGTACCGACAGTTTTTCTCTGGATGCACACTGAAATTCAATCAGTCTCAAACCAGAATTTTGCTGCCAACCCATTGGCTGTCTGAGCCAATCTCACTGGAACATTCTGAAGTCGACAGTTTGCTTGCTGTGCCGCATTCTAGCGAAGGTGCGACGAAAGAACTTAGTGCCATCGAAGCGAAAATTTCGGACATCATCGTAGGCTCGCACTTCAATACAATCACTTGTGATTCGATTGCCAATGAGTTGTCTATTTCAGCGCGTCAGCTACGCTACTACCTGACTCTATATAGTGTTAACTTGCGAGACATTGTGTTGCAGACACGTATGTCGATGGCCTCAAAGTTACTTATCGACACCGAGTTAGACGTAGGTACTATTGCCGAAACCCTAAACTACAGCGAAGCGAGTGCTTTTGTTCGTAGCTTCAAATCTTTCTACGCTATATCACCATTACAATATCGATTGCGGCAGAGCGACCCGTTTTTGGAATGACTACTGCTCTGGTGTGAAGAGCAAATTGAGGCGGTACGCTCACTTAACCAAATAAAGATGCGGTCGTTTACGTGGTTGTGGAGCTTGCTGTTCTACGACAGGTACGCTTTCAACTGTCTGATTGACAGCCTTAGTTTCTTCTTCATCGGCTTTAGGCTTTACAAATAAGTGGCGCAAGTTCGCGACACACGCAATGGAAGCAACGACAGCAAATAATATCGATGGGGTACCTCCCAAAATATTCATATAGAAGATTGCTACTGCGACAACGACGAGAGAGCCGAAAGCGGCGTTGATGTTTGCTTGGCGAGGTGTACAGCTTGTACTTGTTGATTCCATTTTCTACCACCATGTGTGTCAGTGTAAAAACTACTGCGGACCACACAATGGTAAAACAATTGATTCACAAAAAAGCCTTGTTTAGTCAACAATTTAAGATTTCAATTGGTTAGAACGCACATTTTGAGCACTTGGTATTTTTCGATGTTGCTGTCGTTGAACATTAAGTTTCCAAACCTAAGATGCTTTTGTTGTGGTTTGATTTTTACGCTGAGAAGCTTTTGCCCCTAAATGAGGTATAGCTGATGCGAAATTGATTGGTAAAGTCTGGACTTAGGAGACTTCAGCTAATGGGGTGAAAGACAAGACCTGACCCAGTTGTTTGTGTGCAACTATTAGACATAAGCGATAAATCGACCTGCAACTAACGCGCAAAGCCACAGTATTAACGACACAAAACCGACGAGGCGCTGCTGGTTGAACGGGGCGTTATAACCCATACGCCAATGAAAGTTGACCGCATTTGCCACCGCGAAAGCGATGCACAGCAATTTGAACAGAAAAATACGTAGCGCGAAGTAATCGCTTGGAGCAGCCATAAAAAGCAATACTCCTGAGATGACTGCAATAACGAAACCGCTAACAGCAACAGGAACGAGCACATGAGCAAGCTGTTCGAGTGTGATACGCCGCCATAGGCCGATGCGTTTTAAATCTAGCGGGATGATCGCGCCTACTAACAGCGCGATACCAAGAACATGCAGGGTATTGATTACCGCATAACTCCAACGAGAAAACTGAACCCACTGGGCGAGAGGCGTTAGTGCTAAGGCTTCGAGCCAGGATTCCAACATCGCACTGCTCTAATCGCGGTTTGGATAAAGATCGTAGAGCACACCGTCAATCCAAATACGCTCCGCCTTCATTATTTTTTGTTCTATATCGGCTGAAGGTTCCCCCTCAATTTTTACCTCAACATCTTTGGCCAAATCGCCCGGCTTTAAACCAGCACGATCATTGCGGTAGGGTTGGCCAACTTCTACCGTCCAGATATCGTCTTCTGACTTTACCGTTAACTCCCCATGCGGGTTGCCCAGTTTAAGCTCGACGATAATACCGGTTAGTTCAATGTTATTACCCGTCGTCCAGCGCCAACCATGATGCGCCGACGCGAAAGACACCAACACAAAAGATATAAGAGTAAAAAAGAAAGTACGCTTTAACATATTCCCTCCTAGGAGTAGGTTGACCGAAGCAATCCTTCTATAGCACTAGAGTCAGTGAGTCACCTTTTTATTCCAGTGAACAATCAATAGTTTTCTATTTATTAGCTGTAGTAGCTCAAATCTAAGCTGACAAAGCACCCTAAAAACGGGTAATTGTCAGATCAAGCCTGAGCCACTACAAATTATAGTTAACAATTTTTGCCTCTTAACATAGTGTTACCTGCTACTCACCCAGGTTTAAGCTAATGCAGCAGACCTATGCACAGGCGCAGTTTCAACAGTACTTCGGTACAGCTCCTTCATAGCGGGCACTTCTGGCTTAGAAATGCTCCATTATGTACTCCAAATCTTCCAAAAAATCATCGTCATTCCCTTGAAAAAGGGAATCTCATATAGCGCGTTGCAAAGCTGAATTACGTGACTTAGTCGAATATTTTCAGTTACCTACACGCGGTAGGAGAACCTCACTTTCCTGAGGATGACGAATATCTGACGAGCGGAGGGGTGGAATCAACAAGAAAAAAGCCCAATAGATGGCTATCTATTGGGCTTCTTGAGGCCTAACTGACAGTTAGTGCTTACCTTATTCGTAATCTTTGCGATAACCAGATTCTTCTAAGAACTCTGTCGCCATGATTGGCTCGTCGGTTTGGAACATGGTTGCGCCTGTGCGATGCCACCAACCCCAAACTTCGTCGGGTAAATCGTCATAGAAAGCCATTTCGTCGCCACGTCCGCCAGAACGCAAACCAGCGGTGCTGTCGTATAGCGTGTTGATCCAAAAGTGCGTGTTGTATTTGTCACGCAGCGCCAACGCCTCATCAGTGAAGAAGAAACCACCATCTTGTGTGACAGACTGCGGATAGTCATGCCAAGCGTTGCGTACTTGAACTACGGCTGGATTAACCGTCTCCAAAATTTCTTCTAGGTAAGAATAGTTTGCAGGATCGCTGTAGTCCGCATCTGAGTCATAGATGTTTGGCATGAATATCACGTCGGAGTCTTTCCACTCTTCGATAAGTGCATAACCAGATTGACGACCGCTCTCATTGGCCATGCGAACCGAGGCTAAGATTTGACGCTCAACGCCATACTCACGAGCCATGTTAAGCATGTCTGGGTAGCGCCCATTACCAACTTTGTTATCAAGGTTGATGAGGATTTTGTCTTTCGCCAGTGCATAGACTTGCTCCAAGGTAGGGATCTTCTCTTCCGTTGGCTCGTAGTTGCCTGAATCATCGATTCGAATCGTGAGTCTACAGTCTTTGACTTCGTCCCATGTTTTACTGCTGATACTGCCAGTACAATCCGTCGTTCGATCGAGTGAACCATCATGCAAAATGACATACTGCTCATCTGCGGTAACACGAATATCTAGCTCCACCGCGTCGACGCCCATATCGATCGCATATTGGATAGACTTAAGCGATTGTTCAGGGAATAAGCTTTCGCCTTGATCTGTCCACAGTGCACGGTGACCGACAACGAACACATGATCTCTATGTTCATTAGCGTTGTGCAAACGCTCAAGCATGACATCGACACGTTGACTATCAGTAACTTGTTCATCAGTGCTGCTATTACAGCCAGCCAATACGGAGACGCAAGCGCCTACCATTAACAATTTAGATTTCATTTTTATCTCTCTTAACGACTCTTACTTACCAAAAAACAATTAAAGAATTAGCTTGCCGAGCGGAACGTGCGTTCAAATCGTCGCAAAAGTTGGTCACCGCGACGTTTGGCATTATCGAGTGCTGTTTGCATGCTGATATCACCAGCAAATGCTTTTTGAGTCTCTTCTTGGAATACGCTTCGGAACTGCGTGTAGAAACCAAGGCGTATACCGCGAGAGTTCGCACTGCTTGGCTGATTGAGAGACGCATAGCCAGCATGAACAGAGGCAAAAGTCGGGTCATCCGCTTCTGTGGTTTCGATAATGTGCTGGTAGGCTTCTTGAGTGACTGGCAAATAGCCTGTCATGGCTGTCAGATTTTTTTGTGTCTCTGGTTTTCGAAGGTAATCGAGAAACTCTTTTGCCACGGATTCCTGCTTCGCTGTATGGCCGTCAAGCATCCACAGTGAACCACCACCTACAAACGTGTTGAGACGATCATAGTCTTGATATACCGGTGCCATGGCGATGGTAAGGTCTTCGCCAAGTGCCGTCGAAGAAGCGTTGTAGGCAGAAAGAGAGGCTTCCATCATGGCACATTCACCCGCGGCGAATGCACTTGTGTACTTGCCCGCGCGGGTTTGTGGGTCAAGCTTGACGAGACCTTGTTGATTCCAGTCGTACAGGTTGTTCATGTGATCAACGATAAGACCTTGGTTGACTCTGTATTCGGCATCTAAGCCGTCAAAGCCATTGTGCTGCGTTGCGATATCGACACCATGACGAGCTGCCACTTGTTCCATGACACGCCAAGGGTGGCCATCTGTGGTGTATGGGCACTGATGGCCGCTTTCTTGCAGCTGCTTCATTGCTGCGTGAAGCTCTTCGTAGGTTTCTGGTGTGCCAGAGATCCCCGCTTTTTCCAGTTGAGCTTGATTGACGTACAGCACGATGGTTGATGAGTTCCATGGCTGCGACATGAGCTTATTGCTAGAGGATTGGTAATAGCCTTTGGCGCCAGCGATGTAATCGCTCCAATTAACGTCGTCGTAGGTCTCTTCTAGAGGCTTCGCGATACCCGACATCATTAGATCCGTTGTTCCCACCTCGAAGAATTGCATTAATGCTGGGTGATTGCCTGCACGAATAGAAGCCACGGCTTTTTGCATTGCCGTGTCGTAGTCACCTTGATAGATGCACTCAACATTATTGGCGGACTGTGCATTAAAAGATTCGCACATGGTATCGACGACGTTGCCCCCAATCGAATGCCAAAACTCGATGGTCGTCGACTCAGAAGCACTCGCGACAGATGCCAGAGAGGCAACACTCAACGCTAGGGCTGTTTTAACCAGTTTCATTGCTAAACTCCAATTTACTCTCAATGTGTATAATTAGCATATCATCGCGAATGTTACAGAAAGATGTTGGTTTCTTTGAAGTTTTAAAAATAGTCAAAATGTATTGGTTGATTAGCTAAGTAGTAAGTTGGTGATAATAAGGTACTGTAAATTCATGTCATTTTGAGGGGGCTTGATGTATTTGATAAGAAAGGGAGATTAAATGGACTCTTAGATTTAATAAAACACTTAATGTGTAATATTAGATTCATAAATTACACGTAACGTGTAAAAAATCGGTTCTATTACATATTTAAGTTGTTCAAGGATAGTCATGCAGGCAGTTTATAAGAAACGGTGGTTGACGTTGTGGTTTGCTGGTCCACAGCTGTTATTGCTGTTTTTGTTCTTTTATCTTCCGATACTGAAATCGGTGGAATGGTCTCTAACTCTTCAGCCTCCCTTTGGCGGAGAGAGTATTTTCGTTGGATTGGATAACTACCGTTATACCTTTGCTGATCCAGAGTTTTATCGCAGTTTTTGGCTGACAGTGAAGTTTATGGTGGTCGGGTCGAGTTTATCGGTGCTAGTGCCCCTGATTCTTGCCATTGCCGTTGATAGAAAGCTCAAGCTGTCTAAACCGGCTAGAAACTTTTTAGTTTGGCCAAAGGCGGTCGCGGGCGCGTCGATCGGTGTCGCCTTTGCGTTTATTTTCAATCCCTTCGTAGGCATATTTTCATTTTTAAATGAGATTCAGCCAGGGCTTTGGGAACCAGGCATGAACGGTAGCCATGCCTTTACCATGCTGATCATCGCGCACGTGTGGGGAGGCATTCCCTTCAATTTTGTCATTTTCCTAGGTGGCTTACAGGCGATTCCAGTCTCTCTCACTCAATCTGCAGCGATGGATGGAGCGGGGCCTTGGCGCCGCATCATAGATATCTATATCCCTTTGTTAACACCGCAATTGTTCTTAAGTCTGGTTCTTGAAGTGACGGACTCTGTGGTCTCTGCATTTGCATTGATTGCAAGTATGACCCAAGGGGGACCGGGGGGCTCAACCAAGCTGTTGGTATACAAAATCTATGAGGATGGCTTTTTGGGTCGAGACCTGTCGGGAGCCTCAACTCAAACCGTGATACTAACTGCAATGGTACTGAGCTTAGCTCTGGTGCAGTTCCTCTACCTAGAAAAGAAAGTTAAGTACGAGCGTTAATCCCATGATTGAAAATTCAAAATCCATAGATCGCGTGGCAAATGCCATCTTAGTAGTGGGTATGCTGTTTGTACTGTTGCCCATCTACATTGTGATTATCACCGCGACACATTCATACGAGACATTTTTGCGCGAAGGCCTGCAATACCTGCCGGGAAGTGAACTAGTCAGTAACATGAGACTCGTCATGTCGGAGACCAATCTGGTTCCACAGATTGGCAACAGTATTATTATTGCCTTGATGTCAGCCGCGGGGAAAACCGCGTTCTCATTTCTTGCTGCATTTGGCATCGTCTACTTTCGAGTTCGCTACGGCACGATAATTTTCTTCATGATCTTGATGTCGACCATGGTGCCTCTCGATTTACGCATTGTTGCCAGCTACGAAGTCGCCTCCAACATCTTGTCTCCAGTTAATGTGCTAATGGATTGGGTAGGCGTTAATTATTTGATTAGTCACTATTACGGCTCGCCACTGCACCTGGAACTGAGTTTGCTCGACACGTATTTTGGTATGGCAGCGCCAATCTTGGCATCGGGAACGGGCACCTTTTTGTTCCGACAGTCATTCAAAACCATTCCACCGTCATTGATTCACGCGGCCACGATGGACGGCGCGGGTCCAATTCGTTTTATGGTCGACATCTTACTGCCCTTATCGAAAACCAGCATCATCTCGCTGTTTATACTCATGTTTATGGGAGGTTGGAACCAATACATGTGGCCGCTGGTTGTGGCATCAAGACCTGACATGGAAACCGCGCTGGTTGGGCTCGTTAAGTTGAGTACCGTCGTCGATGGCGCAACCCCGAATTACCCGATGATCATGGCTGGAGCCATTCTCGTTAACATAATTCCCATTTTGATGATTGCCGTAATGCAGAAATACATTGTTAAAGGCCTAACACTCTCGGAGAAGTAAAATGAGCAACCTATTAGATAATATTCGTGAGCACGCTGAGGGTATCACGCTAACTAACATCAGAAAGTCTTACGGTAAGAATACAGTCATCGATAATCTCAATATCGATATTCGTGCTGGTGAGTTTATTGTCATTCTTGGTCCGTCTGGATGTGGAAAGTCGACAACAATGAACATTATTGCTGGCTTAGAGGAAGCAGACCAGGGCGTCATTCGCATAGGCGAACGTGAAGTACAAGATCTTGAACCCAAACAACGTGGGTGTGCCATGGTGTTTCAGAACTATGCGCTTTATCCGCATATGACGGTCGCTGACAATATTGGTTACTCTCTTAAAATCCAGGGTATGAAGAAACAAACTCGTCGCGAGAAAGTAGAAGAGGTGGCGAAAATCGTTTCACTTGAGCCTTACCTGGATAGGTTGCCAAGCGAGTTGTCAGGCGGACAGCGGCAGCGTGTGGCGATTGGTCGTGCGATTGTTCGCGAGCCAAGCGTGCTACTTTTTGATGAGCCACTTTCGAACCTCGACGCTAAGTTGCGACATGAAATGCGAATGGAATTGTCTCAACTGCATCAACGTATTGGTTCAACGTCGGTTTTTGTTACTCACGACCAAGTTGAGGCCATGACATTGGCTGATCGCATCATCGTACTCAACGGGGGCAACCTTGAGCAATTCGATACCCCTGCCAATATTTACGATAAGCCTGCGTCCATGTTTGTCGCTAACTTTATCGGTTCACCAGCCATGAACCTTCTCAAAATCAATCCAGTGGTTGAATCTTATATTGATGCGAGTGCATTAAGTTTGGTTCCTGACGATATGATGGTAGGTATCCGCCCTGAACATATCGAGTTTAACCAGGACAAAGGTGATTATGTTTGCGTGAAATACGTCGAAGATCTTGGCTCACATAAGGTGGTGACAGTTGAGATGGGAGACAAGCAGGAGTTGATGATCGCCACGCAGTTGGGACAAGACATCGTAATAGCAGAACAAGTCCGTATCTACTTCCCAGAAGACAAACTGCACTTCTTCGATCCTAACACGACGAAGAGAGTGGAGTTGAATGTCGATAAATTGGATAAAGTAGGGTAGAGGTAGCTTGTTGAGCATGTTAGATAAGAAAACGATCACCCAGATTTTCACAATTGTTCGTCAACAGTCGCGGGAAACCATTAGGACCAACTTCAGACAACTGCAGAGCCAGCAAATAGAGACGAAATCTTCAGTCACGGATCTGGTGACCGATTGCGACAAAAAAGTCGAGCAGGATCTGGTCGAACACCTCAAGCCTCTTTTCCCTGATTTTGTTTTTATGGGGGAGGAAATGATGTCGAATGAGTCCACATTTCATCCTGAGCATCACGACAAACTCGTGGTAATTGACCCGATTGATGGTACTTACAACTTCGCTCATGGCATTGGTGTGTTTGGTGTCATGTTGGCGATTCGTATCAATAAACAGACTGTGTTTTCAATGCTCTATGACCCGCTAAACGACGATTGGGTGTGGGCGCAAAAAGGGCACGGCTGCTATTGGCAAAACAGCGATGGTGAGAGGCGTGATTTGGTCATCGAAGAAAAGGAAGGCGACTTTGGCTTTATTTCTCCTTTTCTGTTTGATGAAGACCAGACCAAGCCGTTGATGACGTTGATGCAAGACTACAAGCGCACCATCTCTTTCGGTTGCTCCTGCCATGAGTATAGAGGGCTGCTGTTTGGTGCCGGAAATTTCTATTTAACGCAGAGGAAAATCAAACCGTGGGATCACTATGCTGGCCTACTCGCTATTACGGAAGCGGGCGGATATGCCGCCTATCTAGACGGGGAATCGGCAGATACCTTCGTCACAGGTAAAAACCTCTTGGTGACAACCTCATACGATAAATGGCAATATTTGTCGCGACACATGCAAACCATACTCTAAAGCGGAATAACATGACTGAACCTTTATCTCACCCATATGCACAGATCGAGCTTTCGGATAACGAGAAACTGGTCGTGGGCGTGGTTTGGAATGAAAAGATCATTTCACGAGGCGACATCACTGCCAAAGTGCCATTCACGCAGCAATCCACTCACCGAATTGTCGAGGCGTTACTCGAGAAGCAGGTGTTTGTATTGGGAGACCCGATTGCGAAGGGGCGCGGAAAACCTAGCCCTTCGGTGCGAATTAATGCTAGGCAGTATTACTCATTGGGGTTGAGCTTTGTTAAGGGGCAGGGGATCTACATGAGCATTGTTGACCTTACAGGGGAAACCGTATCGGAGTCGCGACTAGACGTAGAAAATTACTATAGTGACGTAGCTTTTGAGAACTTGTACCGTGCCGTTTATGACCAGTTAGCGCAAAACAACATCTATCCTTATCAGCTATTGGGTATGGGTGTTGCCCTTCCGAGCTTTCGAGCCAAACTAGAGGCAGGCTCTGAAGTCTTTGAGGCGTTTGGTGACTGGCCTAAGATGGACTACGCGACTCAATTGAGTCAGCAATTGTCGATACCGGTTTGGATCGATAACAGTGCCAATTGTGCGGCTGTCGCGGAGTTGATGTTAGGACAAGGAAAGCAGTTCAATAGCTTCCTATATCTGTCGTTTGGTTATGGTTATGGCAGCGGCCTGGTTTGGCGTAATGAACTGATGTCAGGTGGGCTCAATAATGCTGGGCAAATCGGACGTACTTTCACTGAAGAAGAACGCTTGGTGCGCCCTGCAATGTCAAATCTGTTGCGCTATCTCTCTGAGCATGGTGTCGAAACCAGTGATGACCTAGACCAAACAGTAAAGGCGAACATGCCTTTGGTGATGAACTGGTATCAATCGGTTGAGCCTATGCTGATTCGCTCTATTCGAGCCTTTTTGGGTGTGTTTGATCCTAGCGCTATTGTAATCGGTGGTCATGCACCTAAAGACGTGAAGCGGTTATTTGAAATCTCGATCAATAAAGTGCTAGGTGAGCAGATGCTACTTGGCTACCCATCACCAACGCTGTATTTCTCGAATATCGCCATTGGTGCTGAGGTTAAAGGGGCATCACTGCTACCCATTAAAAAACGTCTGATGGGTTCAGTTTAGAAGCCTTAATCTGGTTTGAATTCTTGCCGCCAAAAACCTTGAGCAAAGGAGATTAGGCGGCTGAGTCGATACAAATTCCCAAGGGCTATCGCGGCAAGAACTATCGTTTTGCGAAAAGCCCTAACCTCTTCTTTAGCACTTTCCCACGTGCTATCAAAAGTAGCCCAGCACCGACTAGATATATCGCTGGCTCAGTCACTTCAGACTTCACTGACCAATAGAAGTGAATAGGCGCTAGTATTACTGCCAAGTAGACCCAATTGTGCAGCTTTTGCCACTTTGGTCCCAACTTACGCATCATGGCTTGTGTTGATGTGACCGATAGCAGCAGCAAAATAATCCAGACTGCAGCACCCACAGTTAAGTACGGTCGCTTCACTATCTCAGAAGCGAGTAGGCTCCAGTCTAATCCGAGATCCAATGTTGCAAAGGCAATGAGGTGCAGCACCGCCCAAAAGAAGCTATAGAGTCCGAGTAATCTTCGTACTCGGACCAACAACCCTTGTTTACTCCATCGTGCCAGCGGTGAAACCAGTAAAGTGATAAATAAGGTATTGAGCGCACTGATACCAGTGAAATGAATGATGTACTGCACTGGGTCACCACCTAAGCTGTCATTGATGATGGCTATCACTAATAAGGCAAAAAAGCCCAGAGATACAGTATGAATGAGTACCTTCAGTGCGATAATCGACTTTGGGGTAAGTTTCATCAATAGAACTTCCTCAAGTCCATATCTTTGTATAGATGCGCCACCTCTTCTTCATAGCCATTGAACATCAAGGTCGGTTGTCTGCGACTGCTCAGCACGCTTCCTTCACCAATAAAGCGCTCGCTCGCTTGGCTCCATCTTGGGTGATCGACCTGCGGATTAACGTTGGCATAAAAGCCATATTCGCTTGGCGCAGAGCGGTTCCATGTCGTTGGCGGCTCTTTATCTGTGAGTCGAATACGAACGATAGACTTAATGCTTTTAAAGCCGTACTTCCACGGAACAACAAGTCGCAATGGTGCACCGTTTTGCGGAGCGAGCGTTTTGCCGTAGAGCCCAACGGAGATAAGCGCGAGCGGGTTCATTGCCTCATCGAGTCTTAATCCTTCGACATAAGGGTAATCAATGCTGCTCCATGAGCGTTGGGCAGGAAACTGTTTAGGATCGTAGAGTGTTTCAAACGCTACGTATTTAGCGCTACTTTGAGGATCTGCCATCTTAATAAGGTCAGCAAGAGGAAACCCTATCCACGGAATGTTCATCGACCATGCCTCGACGCAGCGCAATCTGTAGATGCGCTCTTCAAGCGTAAATGTGTTAAAGATGTCGTCGTAGTCGAGCTTGATTGGGTTGTTGACCAACCCGTCGATCTCAACTGTCCACGGATCAGTGATAAATTTAGACGAATTGTTGGCAGGGTCGCCTTTATCAGTGCCAAACTCATAAAAGTTATTGTATTTTAGGACCTTGCTTTCAGGAGTGAGGGATAGATTAGCTTGATATTGCTCGGGTTTGGTGACGTCAAGATCTACCCTAGGGTCAGTTGTTGCTTTCGTTTCTTTAGAGGAGAAAATATCAAAGATCCCAGCTTGGGCATTAGCCGCAAGCGGCATTCCTACCACAGCAATCCCAAGTTTTTTCAGTATCGCGCGACGTTCTTTGTAAACCGACTCTGGCGTAGCGTCGTTTTCAGATAATGCCCAGCGATGATTCTTCTTGATTAACATACTCTTCCCCTGATTATGCTCACGTGCTCGCAAGCGACGATTTTGTCGTTTATTGACTTAACCAGACCGAGTTAGAGCAAAAAGTCTTTCATTCGCGGTGTATTTTTGCTCTGCAGTCCACGAAACCCAGCACCTACGGCAAACTCAAAGATTACTGGGTGTTTCATGGAGCGAGATGGGAAATAGATAGGGAATCTTGGTAATCATAAAGCTAGCTCGTGAGCTAGCTTTGTAGAAGAAATGGCTAATCATACATCTTTCGATAGATTAACTCGCCAAAAACAGATTTGACCGCATCGATCGCTTCTTCTTCTCCAATTTCTGCGCTTAGGTGGTGTTGCAGTCTCAGTACTCCATTGCGAGAGTGCGGGCTAGTTCCGTCTTTGAGGATATTTTGCAAGAGCATTTCGACAGCTTCCCTAAACACATGATTGTCCTTGTCTTGATAAGCCTTGAGCCATGAGTCAATAAACTTATCTTTAGACTCGAAGTTCAAGAGACCCATAACAATAGGAAAAACCACACCTTGTAGCGCGGTTGCAAACATAACGTTGCTCGGGTAGTAAGCTTGGATACTACTTTTTCTTACGTTAAATTCCTTTGCTAATCGGTCGTAAGTGACTGAAGACCAACCTTCATTAAGAAAAATGTTGACGATGCATTCGTCCATTTTCTCTTTCTTCTCGCGCCTTTCCTGGGCTGTAATTCTAGCCATGTTACCTGCTGTGTGTTCTAAGTGCTTAAAATAATGAGTTAAATTTTAGCATGCAAAATTTATTTGTACTAGTACTAAAAAAATCGTTGCAATTGGTACTGGTACCAATTAATATGCCCACCAAGCCACAGGGGCGACACAAAATACATTCTAATGCTGCTCCTGCTTTTTTGTTTTTAATTAGTATTAGTACGTAAAGGTATATCAAATGAAAAACTCTATTATTGCACTATCTCTATTCGCTCTTTCTGGCTCGACTTTAGCAGCAGGCTACGCGGATGAGAGTTTAGCTACTTTAACTACGAACATCCCTGCTGTGTGTGGTGTTGCTGTTGAACTTAAAGACTCTAACCTGTCGGATGACCAAAAATCTGAGTTTGTATTCTGGACTAAGAATAACACGGGCTCTCGAACAGAAGTTGAGTTCGCAGCTAGTACTGACCTACGTTATGTGCACGATCTACACAATAAAGACGACGTTAAGAAAGATATCAAGGTACGTGTTAACTACCAAAAACATAATCAAGACGACACTCTAGATAGTATTCGTAAGCTAACGATTGAGAATCAGAATGGTCAGCTTGAGCCAATTAACATGACTATCGACATGTCTGACATAAACGTGAACAACTTGCTTGCTGGTACAGACCAGAAAACTCGTATCGTTGCAGACATCATTTGTAAGTAATTGATGGAGGAGTCATGAAAAAGCTATTACTACTAACTGCACTCATGGCTCCTGCAGCCATGGCTTATGAGCACAACCACTCAAGTATCGCTGACTTATGGGCTGAAGACAGTTTAGAGCGTTGGCAACCGGCTGATGCTTTCATCCCAATTACGGTGAGTCATGGAGGTCCTGATACTGATTATTATATTGAAGTGAACAATGAACCAGTTACAAATGTGTTCACTATGACAGATAACGATACGTTGTCTGTAGACGTTCCAGTGAAGTTAGAAGCCAGAAAAGGCGCTCAACTGTTTAAAGTATGTTCGGTGAGCCTAGCGGGGTCTACTGGAATGCGTATCTGCTCCGAAGCGGAGCTATTTAACCTGTATCCATCGGAGTAACAAATGAAACGTTTTATCTTTGTCGCTGCACTTTTGATGTCAGCTCAATCTTTTGCATCAAGTGAAATCCGAAGTTCTTCGGGTGCAACCTGTGAACAGTCGGATTTTCAACCATGGGAGCTAAGCTTTGGTGGTGGTCGAGATAATCGTGATTATTCCGACTACGATTCATATGATAGAACTCAAACCGAAGATACGGGAAAGTATATTGGTGCTCAAATAACTTACTCATTTGGCGGCGCAAAACAGATTGACTGTTCTCGTTTCCAATCCATTGTAGAAAGAGAGCAAGAAGCACACACGAAGCAGCTAGAGATGAAAATTAAAGAGCTTGAGCAAAGACTTGAAAAGCAAACACAGGTTTCTCATTTAGCTTCAAAGATAAAGTTTAAATAAAAAGGCATCGAAAAATGACTATTTGGGTTTTGATACTTACTTCCTATACGACAAATTTTGAAATCAGCCAGATAGAACACATTAGTGATTTCACTAGTAAACAGACATGTGAGACCGCTGGTAAAGCTTGGCAACAATCCGTATCTGAGAAGAATGGCTTAGAGTTTCGAACCAATTACATTTGTGTGAAGAAGTAAGATGCAAAAACGCCTTCCTTTCTATGGAGTAGAAAGGAAGGCGTTTTACTTTGATTAAGCCAAATCGTCTTTCGCTTCAATCAACGAGTGATGACTAATAGAACCCGCGGTGCGAGCCTTCAGATGCGGAACATAGCCAGGATCATTCATAAACCCAATCGCCGCCTCTTTTGATGGCCACTCAATGATAATTCTTAATGCTGGGTCTTCACCATTGCCCTCAAGGCGTTCGTGGCTATTGGTGCGGGCGAGATACTTACCACCATATTGCGCGACAAGTTTGTTTGCGGGACCGATGTAATCGGCAACCCAATCTTGGTTGGTTGGGGTAACTTCGAGTACTGAATAGTAAGTAGACATAATCTGCTCCGTTATTGTGTTTGCATTCTGATGGTGGTCAGTTCATTGCTCGGCAACTGGAATAGAGCATAGATTTATTTGATAGTTTTGATAATGGTGCTAGAAATAGAATCAGTTTTTAGATTTTATTGATAGATGCTTTCTAACGTGCAGATACGGAAACACCCAAAGTTATTAGCTTTGGGTGTTTCTTCTGGCATCTTGTCAGTCGCGGACGGTGTGGATAGAGCCGAGGCAAATTACAGTGTCATGTGCAGAATTGGAAAGGGTTTACCCATATCATCGACCGGTGAGCGAGAAGCAACTTTGAACCCCATATGCTGATAAAAACCAGCGGCTTGAGGGTTTTGCTCGTTCACATCTACCTTGGTCACATTAAGCTGCTCGATGGCGTACTGCAAAAGTACTTTACCAATGCCTTGACCACGTTGTGCATCGAGGATGAACAACATCTCGATCTTATGGTCATGGACACCAACAAAGCCAACAATCGCGCCGCTGGCATCTTTCACGCATTTTAATGTCACAGCGGGAAAGGCTTGCTCAATGATAATAGGTTTAAAAAACTCAATATCTTCTTCTGTAATAAAGTCGTGAGTCGCTCGGACTGAATTTTCCCAAACATCAAGCAGTTCTGCGTAATCTTTAGGAAGCACATTTTCGACAATCATGGTGATCTCTCTCGTTTGATTGATGATTTGACTGGTGAAGTGTGCAGCCGCGCTGCGAGTTTAGCAGGGTTCAAGCTCTGTTAACACTAATCTAGCCATCATGTTTCACCACAATGACGGTTTGATAGGATTTACCAATTGAATAGATAGGGAAGGACGAATTTTAAAAAACGCGCTCTCGTTGCAATATAACTCCATCGGCGCAGGACAGTGCCAAACCAGATAATAAGACCATATTGAGAGAGTAAAATTATGATCAACACGACTATCAAGCCATTTTCAGCAACAGCATTCAAACAAGGCGAATTCGTAGAAATCACAGAGCAAGACGTGAAAGGCAAATGGGCAGTATTCTTCTTCTACCCAGCTGACTTCACTTTCGTTTGCCCAACAGAGCTTGGCGACCTTGCAGACCACTATGCAGAGCTTCAAGAGCGCGGTGTAGAAGTTTACTCAGTATCAACAGACACGCACTTTACGCACAAAGCGTGGCACGACAGCTCAGACACTATCGGCAAGATCAACTACTACATGGTTGGCGACCAAACCGGCACTATCACTAACAACTTCGGTGTGATGCGTGAAGGTCAAGGCCTAGCAGACCGCGCTACTTTCCTAGTTGACCCAGAAGGCGTAATCCAAGCAATGGAAATCACTGCAGAAGGTATCGGCCGTGACGCAGAAGACCTAATGCGTAAAGTGAAAGCAGCACAATACGTAGCGGCTAACCCAGGTGAAGTTTGCCCAGCGAAATGGAAAGAAGGTGAAGAAACTCTAGCACCATCTCTAGACCTAGTTGGTAAAATCTAAGCTCAAAGCTTGATTTAAACGGATTAACGAGTCCGTGTTGCACGCCCCAAAAGATTTTCACTACCTGACATGTGAAGTCTGGGGTGTGCAGCCCTTTTTTATTTTGGCTAAATCTCAAATGAGATTTACGCATCCTTGAAAGAACGCTCCTATAGTTAGGGTTGTAAGTTGCATATAAGCCAAGCAACAACCTGTATTCATTGAAACTTATGGAGTGAGTTCATGCCGAAACAGTCTCGTCCTCTCGTCGTTTGTGCCCTGAGCACAGCCGCTTTATTGCCACTATCATCCTTTGCCCAAACAACGTTGCAGCCAATCAAAACCTCATTAGAAGAAGAGTCTTTTCAAACTGAACTTGTAATGCATGCCCTTAAAGAGCTCGGCTATGAGTTGAACGCACCCAAAACCATGACATATGCGGAAGCTTATCAATACGTCGCTGCGAACTCTGGCGCTTTTTTTGCTGCTGCATGGCTACCAACGCATCAAGAATTGCTAAGTAGTGGTGATCAAGATGGGCAAGTCTATGTCGGTGGCAGTTATGTCCCTCAATCAGCTCAAGGCTATCAAATTGATAAGGCGACGGCAGACAAACATAAGTTGTCTTCGATAGATCAATTGAAAGACCCAGCTATCGCGAAATTGTTCGATCACGACGGTAATGGCAAAGCTGAGCTTATCGGGTGTCAGCCTGATTGGGTATGTTCCAAAGTTATCGACCATCAAATCAAAAGGTATGGACTTTCTGATACGGTGGAGCAGATCCAAGGTGACTACAATGCTTTGATGGATTCGGTGATTGATAAACAAAGAGCTGGTAAACCGGTTCTCTACTACACTTGGACACCGCATTGGATTAGCTATGAACTTCAGCCAGAAAAAGAGAGCGTCTGGCTAGAGGTGCCTTTCTCGGCTCTACCGGAAAACAAAGATACAACTCTGCCCCATGGCAAAAACTATGGCTTTGAGATGAATAGCCAGCGCATTATCGCCAATAAAGAGTTGGCTTTGGCTCATCCGGACGTTCATCGCCTGTTTGAAATTATTCAACTGAAGCCCAATGAAGTCAGCGCTGAAAACCACTTGCTGCACAAAGCTGAAAAGGGTCAGCACAATACCGTTGCCTACATGCAAGCGTGGATAACAAAAAACAGGGCATTGTTTGATTCGTGGTTAGAGGAAGCGAGGCGTGCCAAACAAGTAGAAACTGGCTCAGATAACTAATTACTTAGGCAAAAAGAGAAGGGAGAGCAAAAGTGCTCTCCCTTCTTGTTTCTAGCCGATTCTGAGGGTCAATTAGAAGCACCTAGATTAATACTGGCTGGCATTCCAGAGTAGAGCTCTTGGCGGTACTCATAAGCCTTCTTGTCGACATTGTCTGGCATGTTAAAGCTTACTTGGCTGCCACTTTCAACAGCAGTGACGGTTGCCGTTTGGCCGTCTACAAATTCGTTAGTCAGCCCTTGTGTTTTGTACTGATAAGAACCGGTAGGAAGGCTAAGTGATGTCGTAAAATCAAGCGTATGTGCGCCGTCCTTAAGCACAACTTCAAACTTATGATTCTTATCGTCTTCGTGCTCAATGTGCTTGTTGAATGCCTCTGGGTTTTGCGCAGTGACTACCCAGCCGCCATTGTTAGCAAGTTGCAATAGCATAGGCTGTGATGCGGTAAACGTAGCACCGCTGAGCGTCACACTCCCTGCCTTGTGGAACACCAACTGATACACTTCCTTAGCGCTGTCTTTGTAGTGTACGCCTTGGACTGAATTGGTGTTTACGACCGTTACGTTTTCTCCGTAGCTTTTGACTTTGCCGGGCATATCTTCCGCCTCGACATTAGGCACGAGAACATAGTGGTAGCTGTCTTCTTTGATTGTTGGGTTAGGCGTATGGTTGAGGGCAATAACAAACACGCTCTCAGTGCCTATGCTATCGATGGTATCGACAACGGATGTCCCCGTGACCAAGGTATGACGCTGTTTCTCACCCGTTTTCGGAATCGTGATATAGCCGACGTCTCCCTGATGGAACCACGTTGGATGCTCCGAGCTGAATTTACTGTCTTTAACGATACAGCAGGCCACGGTTTTCTCGCCCTTTTCTTGGGTGTAATAGGTGAGTGTGTCGTGCCATCTTGGCTGGTCGATTGTAGTGACAATGGGCAGATAGGTGCTTTCGTCATTGCCACGTTCAACGCGTGCCACATCCGTACCGAGAGCAATTACCATGTCATCTAAGAAGAACGCGCTCTTCTTCGCGGTGGCGCTAGTGTATGAGTTTTCGCTGCCATAATGGAAACTCGCAATACCGTAGTTGCCATCACTCAAGGTGCCTGCAAACGCACTAGGGTTGAATTTGCTTTCTGCTGATTGCATCGGAATGGCGTCGGTTTTCCACTCTTCGGTAAGTCCAGGTAGAACATGCCAGTCCCAGTTGTAGCGGGCATCGGCATACTCTTCGCCGTTCACTTTAATTTGTAGAATACCGGAGCCGTTGTGCATTCCGGGGTCTTTGTTAAAGCTCTCTGCACCTCGTGTTCGTGAAGATTGCATTTTGAATGAAGAGTACCATTCGTCACTACCATTAACGCGTCGGTGTACCAACATATCCGCATTCCAAAATGCGTACGTGCCGGGCGCTTTGTGTGATTCATCATTAAGGCTCGTGTGCAGAGCGTCGAGTTCTTTATCGCCTTTAAAGGCTCGGTCGCCACTTGCTTTTTCCATGTGTTCAATAGAACGGGATAGGTTTTTAGTACCGAACTTGTTGGCATTGCTAGAAAGGAAGGTTCGACCTAATGATTGGAAATCCAGTACATCTTTAAACAGCAGTGCACTATAGGTATAGAGCATTACTTCAGTAGATTCTTCCAGAGGAAGCGTGCTCATTTCCCAGTCCGTCCCATTTAATAGCTCTGCCACTTCAAAGACACTCTCTGCGTACCATTCAAATCCGTACGCGAGCATGGCTAGGTCTTGTCGATGTCCAACATGATGAGATAGAGTACCATCAGGTAGTAAACCCGATTGACCGTATCGATGAGGGCGTCGGCTATTGGTATCGAGCCATGTTTTGAGATCACTAAAGCTGCCACTGGGCTCCCAACCCGGAAGGAGGGTGCTGCCCTTTTCTTTTAGCGGGGCATAATCGGTGTACCACCACGCCACATCGGTAATAGGTTTGTTGTAGTCTGCGAGCAAACCAACGTAGACTGCCCAGCTGCGGAGTCTGTGTCCTCGGTTAGCATCAGACCATGTCCCCATCGACGCTGGAAAATCATCTTCGATGAAGTAGCGCAAACGCTCAGGGTCTCGGTCTGTCTCTGGCAGGTCGAAGGCAATTTGATAGAGTGTGTTGACGTTTTTTCTGAACTTTTTAGCGTCCTCATCGCCTGCTAACTCTTTCTTTAACGTATCTTCAAGGATGTAAACCAAGGGCAAGGATAGTGCGTCAGTGAATCGCCATTGGTGTGTTCTATCGGCGTGAGTCATATTGCGATTGTCGGCAAAACCTTGGCTAGGAAAGTGATCTACAAAAGCATTGAATGCTTTCACAATAGCAGCGCGCAGGACTTCTTTTTGCTCTTCACTTTTCTCACTGTAGTAGGCGTAACCAAGCCCACCAATGCGGTTTACGGCCTCTTCAAAGTCTTTGCCATTTTGAGTTGATTTATTGTCACTAAGGCTGTTGGTATACGCTTTTAAATCATTAAACTTCCCTTCACTATCGTTAATGCTTTTGACCAGCGTCGTGACTTCATCCGAAGAGTAATAACGCTCACCCCACATTCTTTTGCTTGTCAGAACGAACTCTTTTAGATGGGAGAGATACTTGCTCCACTGTGTTTCGCTGACCTGACGAACAGTGATGTTTTTTGTCGCCACAAGCCCGTTGCTGTCATTGAGAAAAACCGTCAACGAAACGTTGTTTACGTTGCTGATCTGGTTGTTCTCTTTGACGTAGAGTACACCTCGTGGGCGATTTGCGTAATCAAGCTCGGTGTCGATTCGGTAGGCGGTGCTGTCCTCACTATCGACCAGTGAGAAACTGTAATCGGAACCTGTGACGTTGCGGCTCACGCCAAGGGTACCAACCACGCGATCTCCACTTTTACTGCCTACTTGGATTTCGAATGTCTCCCCCGTGACAGTAATGTCACTATCCTGCGCGATGACGGCGGCGCAGAATAAGCTAAGAATCAATAAGATGGTGGTTTTCATTTGTGGCACTCCGTTGCTTTCACAGAACTAAGTCTAGTAGTAATGTGACGCACTTCTAAAAAAGCGCTGTCTCTAATTTGCGAATTTATTATTAGCGAGTTCGGGATAAGTTATTGGCGGCGGTTATGAATGTGTCATTGGTCTCGGACTGTGAAACTGAGAGGTGCATTCAGAAGAGTTGAGTCGCTAGATGTCTGAGAGCAGATTCGGTAGAGGACGTATTCTGGGCATGAATCCCCAAGCCTTTGTTCGTAACATTGTATTTTCAAACCTGTCTTTAACTTGATCTGAGTATATATAGCCTAGGTAAATGACTGATTTAATAACAAAACCCTGACTTAAATTTATAACGTCGAGCCATTAGATTCTCCGCTCCTGTTCCAACATAAATAGAGAATCTCAATGCTCAACAAAACCCGATTAGCATGCCTGATGCTGCTTTCCTTAAACCCACCGCTTTATGCCTCTGAACTGCCATTTATGGCAATGCTGGAAGAGCGCATCTCTACGTCCAATCAAGTACAAGCGCTTTCTTCTGCCGACTATGCTCACGAGTACTTCGATATTGATGTTAACGCTAAGGCCGGTGATGTGGTTTATGGTCGCTTGAATCATCCATTGAATTACAAACCAAGCCATATCAGCGGCACGCTTCACTATGAAATACTGGGGAGTGAGAACGCTCCTTTTGAGATTAGAAATCAGCGCGATGACAAAGGCCGTCTATTTGCTGAGTTAGTGCTGAGTGAACGAGCCGACCTGTCGATGGGTCAATACCCTATACCCATTGCACTCAAAGATGGTGAAACCACGGTCGAGTCGCGCACGATAACTGTTCATGTCGTTAGTGAAACACAGTGGAGCCAGTTGCATCAGCGTGCCATGTCTTTCTTGGAGGGTGAAAAGCGACTGCAAGGTCTGTTTGTCTATGCCGACGACGAGATCGAAGACTATATCCAAGAGCTGAACGACAATGATGGTGCGTTTGAGGGTATGGACTTCTATCATGCCCATAGCGAAGATGAGCTGCTTGATATTCGTCCACGAGTGCTGGGTAAAGAGCTGATGTTGGCGGCGAATCAAATCAACTCTCTCGCTTATGCTTTAACTTACAGTGATCAGTTTGGCTATCAGGGTGAGGCGCCAGAGCGTAAGCGATTAATGAGAGCGCTGTACAAGGCGATCAATCGCTATACCGCGCATTTCCCACTTAAAGATTTTGCGAATACGCCAACGTTGATGCGCAACATGAGTACCCACCAGTGGCGCTTCACCGATCCAATCAGTGCGGCTGGCTTTGTTATGTCGCCGGCGATGAATCGAGATATTGCCAATGGTGAATCACTCGCGAAAAGAGCAAAAGCGAGCTTTCAAGAGCTGCTACAAATCGCATTTGATATCCCGTACCGCCAGCGTCAGCCAGAATACAATCGCTATTACTTGTCTGAAGATCTCAAACGCAGCCCAGGTGCTTGGGCGGACGCCAACCGTCATCACCGTATGAGAAGTTGGCTAATGATGAGCGTGCTTTGGAGCGACTATAACCAGCCGTTGACGTATCAACCTTGGTGGTATGGCGACTATGCGCCATTTGCTGCGCATAACACTTCACTGCTTCCGGGGTGGACGCCAAAAGGCGCGCTGGTGGATTTAAAAACTTGGCTTGAGACCAATGCCAGATACGCGTTTAAGTATGGTCAATCAGGGATTCTTCCTGATGGCACCATTTCTCATCACGTCGGTGTTCGTCAAGACATGGCATTCTTCGCTTATGGTTTCGAATGGATGGCAAATACACCGTTTGAAGTGGCAGGCGTTCTCGCGGATACGCCTTGGAAGCTGACTAATAAATCTTATGATCAATCGGCAGACTTCTTACTCGATAGCTATCCAAATTTTGTTTATCGAGGTGGCCTCGATTTTCAGACTGCAGGGCGCAAGCACGCTTCTGAGGCAACACCTGTATTTGGTTCAACGAGACTGACACACGGCATTAATACCGTATTACGAGCCAAAAGCTCAGATACAGAAATTAAACGTGAGAACGAGCTAAACAGTTTTCGCAACAATCTAGAGAACAATACGCATGAGGCATCGGTCAACCGCGCGTATTGGAACAGTGACTTCATGGTTCACAGGCATTCAGGGCAAAGCACTCCTGCGTACTATATGTCGTTTAAAATGAACTCTTCTCGCTCTATGGGCGCAGAGAGCTTTGAGCCGGATGTGGGTTATCATAATGGCGGTGGCGTTCTTCAAGTTCTAGTCGATGGCGACGAGTACTCAAAAGTTATGGATAGCTGGGACTGGCACGCGCTGCCGGGGCTCACCGAAGAGCTCAGAGTCGATGAACTGCCAATGAAGAGTGACTTCAAACTCTTCAACCCGAAACATTTCGCAGGCGTAGTGTCGAATAACCACAATGGTTTTGCTTCGTTCAAATATGACAGTGAAGCGCCGTACAACTCAGCAACCGCGAACAAATCCGTCGCGTTTATCGATGATATGGCCGTGGCACTTGGCTCCCAAGTCATGCGCGCTAAAAATGGAGACGGATGGGAGGTGGCTTCAATTGTCACCACTCTTGACCAAGCGTCATGGGATGGAGTGTTGACCTACCAAGTCGATGGTGCATCACAAGAAACAGTAGAGCAGGGCAGTTATCTAGATGACACCCTGTCGGTGCAAGAGAGTGCGTGGTTCCACCAAGACAAGGTGGGTTATGTGGTACTGGCTAACGCCGAAATGTCGGTAATGCTGCGTGGTGGTGATGCAATCAACAGCACCCATGGTGACTCGGAGTCTGTGTTCCATATCGCTATTGACCATGGTCAGCACCCAAGCGGTGAAGGTCACGGCTCGACGTATCAGTATGTTGCGATTCCGAACGTGACAGCTGAACAGATGCCAGCGTTGGTAGACAGACTTAAGCGTCAATTGGTCGCAAAGACAACAGCAACAACGCATGCGATTTACTATTCAAGCGCATCGAACAAAGAGTATGTTGCGATGGCATTTCGCGAGGCAGGCAGTGAGAGTGTAGCAGTGCAAAATGGTGAGCCTCTAACAGTGTCTGTTAGCAAGCCAGCTTTGATTCTTCTAGAACGCGAAGGCGATAGCTGGAGAGTGTCAGCACAAGACCCGCTTCATCATGTTGATCGAAACGCAATGGAAGAAAACGACAGCCGACGCATGCGCTTCTTTACTCGCGGCGACCGCAATACCTTGAAGGTTACCATCAATCGTCCGCTTCGTTCGGGCAGTTATAGCTATCAAACCCACGGACGTAAGGTTGAAGATAAAGCCGGACAGAGCGTGAGTGTGAACAGTTACGGCAATCAATCGGAATTGAATATCGAACTGCCAGACAAGCAAGACAAGGTATATCAAGGTAGACATGACCTCTATACCGGTATGCCTGCCTCAGTGACCATCCCTGCTCAGTAATATCAAGGTGTTAAGTTAGCCGCTTCTTTTTAAGAAGCGGCTTTTTTCTTGCTCTCGAATAGCCCTACAAACTTAATAGGAATCTCCTATCAAATGAATAGGAAAGGACGAATTTTCAAAAACAAGTGGCTGTTGCAATATATCTACATCGGCGCAGGACAGCGCAACACAGACACTTTGAGAGAGTAAAAATTATGATTAACACCACTATCAAGCCATTTTCAGCAACAGCATTCAAACAGGGCGACTTTGTAGAAATCACAGAGCAAGACGTGAAAGGCAAATGGGCAGTATTCTTCTTCTACCCAGCTGATTTCACATTCGTTTGCCCAACAGAGCTTGGCGACCTTGCAGACCACTATGCAGAGCTTCAAGAGCGCGGTGTTGAGGTTTACTCAGTATCAACAGACACGCACTTCACGCACAAAGCGTGGCACGACAGCTCAGACACTATCGGCAAAATCAACTACTACATGGTTGGCGACCAAACAGGCACTATCACTAACAACTTCGGTGTGATGCGTGAAGGTCAAGGTCTAGCAGACCGCGCGACGTTCCTTGTTGACCCAGAAGGCGTTATCCAAGCAATGGAAATCACAGCAGAAGGTATCGGCCGTGACGCAGAAGACCTAATGCGTAAAGTGAAAGCAGCACAATACGTAGCGGCTAACCCAGGTGAAGTTTGCCCAGCGAAATGGAAAGAAGGTGAAGAGACACTAGCACCATCTCTAGACCTAGTAGGCAAAATCTAAACGCTCGTAGAGTTTAACCAAACGCAGCAATAAACGACATTCGTGTCCGTGTTGCACGCCCCGTAGTCACTTTTCTGGCTTTTACCATTGGCTTGTAAAAGTGGGGGCGTGCACCCTTTAAATACATTATTAATTCAACATCAAAAGGGCCCCCTTTTCGTTATCCCTTTTTAAATTCCTTCTGATGTTAAGCAGTCTTATAGAATAGGTATCAGTATGTTAGATCAAGCAATGAAGCAGCAATTAAAAGCGTATCTAGAAAACGTTAAAACCCAAGTACAATTGGTTCTCAGCCTTGATGACAGTGATACGGCAAGCAAGATCGAATCTCTTGCTAATGACATCGCATCACTTAGCAGCAAAATTGACGTCGTTCGCGATGACGCTGCAAGCCCGCGCAAACCAGTCATGCGCGTTGTAAACCCAGAGAAGGGCACCGCTATTGGTTTTGCTGGTCTGCCAATGGGTCACGAATTTACATCACTTGTGCTTGCACTACTGCACACAGGTGGTCACCCAATTAAGCTAGAAGCTGAAACTATCGAGCAAATCGCAGAGCTGAACTCACCATTGGATGTCGAGATCTTTATCTCTCTATCATGCCAAAACTGTCCAGAAGTGGTTCAAGCCTTCAACATGATGGCAGCCATTAACCCGCTGGTTAACGTCACGATGATCGACGGTGCTGCATTCCAAGATGAAGTGAAACAGCGCGATATCATGGCGGTGCCAAGCGTGTTCATTAACGGTGAACTGTTCGGTCAAGGCCGTATGTCATTGAATGAAATCCTAAACAAAGTCGACACAGGCGCAGCGGAGAAAAAAGCCAATCAGCTAAATGAAACCGCGCCGTTTGATGTATTGGTTGTCGGTGGTGGTCCTGCGGGCTCTTCAGCGGCTATCTATGCAGCGCGTAAAGGTATTCGCACCGGTGTGGTTGCTGACCGCTTTGGTGGCCAGGTGATGGACACTATGGCAATCGAGAACTTTATTTCAGTGAAAGCGACCACAGGTCCTAAGCTGGTGGCAAGTTTAGAGGAGCACGTTAAAGAGTACGGCGTTGAAGTCATCACTGAGCAGCGCGCGGCGAATATCATTGACGCGGAAGATACCGATGACGGTTACACCCACGTAGTTCTAGAAAGTGGTGCGGTGCTAAAAGCTCGCTCAGTTATCACAAGTACGGGTGCACGCTGGCGTGAAATGAACGTCCCAGGTGAGCAAGAGTACCGCAACAAAGGCGTGGCTTACTGCCCACACTGTGATGGTCCACTATTTAAAGGCAAGCGCACAGCCGTTATCGGCGGCGGTAACTCAGGTATTGAAGCGGCGATTGACCTAGCAGGTATTGTTGAGCACGTTACCGTTCTCGAATTTGCTGATGTACTTCGTGCAGACCAAGTACTAATCGACAAAGCGAACAGCATGCCAAACATCGATATCATCACTATGGCTCAAACCACAGAAGTTCTTGGTGATGGTACTCGCGTGACAGGTCTTGAATATAAAGATCGCAACACAGATGAAATTAAGCAAATCGAGCTTGCAGGTATCTTTGTGCAAATCGGCCTTGTGCCAAACAGTGAATGGTTAAAAGGTACCAAGGTGGAGCTATCACCACGCGGTGAAATCGAAGTTGATGCCCACGGCGCAACCAGCATGAAAGGTGTGTTTGCAGCGGGCGATGTGACGACCGTTCCTTACAAGCAAATCATCATCGCAATGGGCGAGGGTGCGAAAGCGAGCTTGGGAGCCTTTGATTTCTTGATTCGTAATCCGGCTCCAGCAAAAGTCGCCGAAGAAGCTTAATCTGAACTGAGTAAAAAGCGCTACCTTTTAGGTGGCGCTTTTTTGTGTTTCGAAAAGCACTTTGATTAAATGTTATTTACAGTAACTCACTGCTTTTCCATTGCTATCTCTGCTACCGTATGGAAAACGCAGACGTATATCGAGACAGACAATGAAAAACATCCTCCTTACAGGTGCCACGAGCGGCATCGGCTATGAGCTCGCTAAACAACTATGCGAGAAAGGCTTCACCGTCGTGGCCAGTGGTCGCAATGAAGAGAAGCTTTCCGCGCTAAAACAAGAAACAGCCTGCGAGGTAGTGGCGGCAGACTTGAGCGATGCAGAACAAACCGTGAGCCTGTTCAACAAAGCTACTGAGTTAGTGGGCACCATTGATGTGCTGATCAACAACGCCGGCATGATTTCTCGCAAATGCCCGATTGAAGAATTCACGCTAGAAGAATTCGAAGAGCAATATGCGATTAATCTTCGCGCACCGGCACTGTTAAGTCGTGAAGCGCTTAAGGTTATGAAGCCGAACAAGTCCGGACAAATCATCAATGTAGTGAGTACTGCGGCTAAGCGTGCCAACGAAACCATGAGTATCTACTCGGCGATGAAACAAGGCTTGGCAGGATTTAGTGCTATTTTGATGAAAGAAGCGCAGCCACATGGTATCAAAGTGACCTCGCTATTCCCTGGTGGCACGGACACCAACTTCCGTGAAGCAGAGCGACCAGAATATATGCACCCAGCCAGTGTTGCTAAAGCGGTGATTCAGGTCTTAGAGTTACCAGCAGATGTGGTAATGCATGAGATGACGTTTAGACCCATGGTTGAGATTGAGTAACGACACCAAAAGATAAACAAAGGCACTGCTATTTGAGCAGTGCCTTTTTCTTTTGAAGTTGGGAAAAGCGTTAATCGCTAGTTCGCCGTGTGTTCTATATCGATTTGAGAAAAACTCGCTTCAAATCGTTGTCCGGCATTGTCGCTATCTGGCTTGAATTGAGGGTAGAGACCCGCTTTGAAGTAGTAGGCGATCTCTGGCTCTGCCCAGTCCGTGCTCATGGTAATCGTGTCACCATCTTTGGTATCGGAGTACGCAGCACCCCAGCCAAGAAAACGTTCAACTTTGCCTTCGCCGTTTTCTTTTTGCGTCATCAAAGTGATGCCGTTGTCATCGACGGTAATCTGATACTGCCACTCTTCATTGGCAGCGTAGGTACCCATTTCGACACTGAAAGGCCAATCGTCACAACCATCTTCGTTGTCCGAGCACTTTTTATTGTCCGTGAAGAAGTCTTGGTTAAGTATCACACGTGTGGGTTTCGATTCCCCTTCCCACAATAGCTTCACTAGAGCTTGGCTGATTTCCCAACCGTGCACCTGACCGACGACGACTTTAGGATCTTGTCCTGAGATCTGAGGGTAGTCATCGATTCTCAGAGTCGAAGTGAGCGTGTGGACATCCGTCCCCGTCGTTGAGTCATTGATTTTCCAGCTGGTGGCATCAGAGCTCGTGCTACATGTGTCTAGCGCTTGCGCATTAAAGAGCTCTCTAAACTCTGAGCGAATATAGCTGCTGTTAGACGTCGATGTGCCGTAGCCCATGTCTGTGGCGAAGTGAACACGGTTATCAACGACTTTGAAAAACGAAATGTCGCCAGAGTCATAGTGATAAAGGATGTCGGAGTCATTGTTGAAAACAAACTCTTCTGATTCTGGAGAGCTGTAGCAGTGATACGGCTTAAACTCAGCGGCAGAGCTACTACTTTCACTAGAGTCCCACTCAGATTTGCTGACAGGAATGGTGATTTTCCATTGGTCGATGTCCCAGTTGATGCCTTGTTCAAAGCTTTCTTGCTGAACCTCGAGCTTAGAAAACCTCACCTCAGACCAAGTATTGATGCCATCGCCATCATCGTATTGGTTGTAGACGCCCGCTTTAAAGTAGCTGAGTAGATCTGCCCAATAGCTAATATCGTGATCTAGCTTTTGTACACCGTCTACTTCGATGACCAGGCGCTCTTCTTGGATGGTGATATCCATATCGGTCATCGCATCAAGATTTGCTTCACCAAGGTCGATACGCTGATAGGCGTTGTTGCAATCACTTGAACCAGCATGCTCACTACCGCTACTGCAATCGAGAGCATTAACTTTTAGCACGGCCCAATAGTGTCCCATCTCGCCGTTTCGCTCTAATTCGTAGGTAACGCGCAATAATGGGTGTGGAATGTAGCCAGTGCCATCTGAGCTCGTTCCTTTGTTATGAACTTGCAGAAAAGTCACTTCATCGCCATCAACACTCTGTTCTAGAACGCTCTTGATATCAACGGGTTGAAAACTGCTGCTCAATGTTCGTGATACACCAGTTTCACTAATATCAAAGTTTTCATTAACTCGAAGCTCAGAGCGATTGCTATCACCGCTCATTTTGAAAATCAGGTCTTTAGTATTTTCATCGGCATAGAAATACTCATCATAGTAACCGCGCATGAGATCATCGCTATCGGCTACATCTGACTTATTACCGTCGTCTTCTGATGGGTCTGAACGTTGAAGTTTCGATGCGGTTAGCACGGCGTCGTACTTAGAGTACAAAGATGGCGCTACCGGTTTTACCACCGGGTCAACAGGATCTACTGGGTCAGTAGGATCGACCGGTTCACTCGGGTCGGTTGGTTCTTCAGGTTCCGTTGGGTCGGTGATTCCTGGGCTTGAAGGTGTGGCAGAGGTATCCGAATCTCCGCCACAGCCAGCGAGAAACGCTGGCGTTAGAAGTAAACAACTAATGAGTGCAGTCTTTTTCATAATATAATCATACTTATTATCATTTGCTGATTATATTATTTGTATTACAAATATTTAGAATGGACTGATGATAGATTTGTGATTTAGTCGACAGTTTTATCGCATGCAAATGCAACAGTGTGCTGACATGTAACCCCTATTTATATGTCTGAAAACAAAAGAATTAAATCCCCTTTTTTGCAAGGATTTGAACATCGCTTGGAGAAATATAAGCGATGTCCATCCCATCTAGGATAAAGCGAAGCTTCGCGGTTTCTTC
The DNA here is from genome assembly GCF_021441885.1 of Vibrio maritimus. NCBI lineage: Bacteria > Pseudomonadati > Pseudomonadota > Gammaproteobacteria > Vibrionales > Vibrionaceae > Vibrio > Vibrio maritimus. The sequence continues at coordinate 686,580 of NZ_CP090439.1, read as the reverse complement.
GAGCTCTTCGGCATTATCGATCGCATCAAGTAAGCTTGAACCAGTGACCACTGGACCATGATTCGCTAACAAAAAAGCGCGATGATGTGGGGCAAGCTCGGCAAGGTGTTCTGCAATCTGACTATCGCCTGGGTTAAAGTAATCGACCACTGGGAGATTACCGACACGCATGACGTAGTATGGCGTAAATGGCTTGATTGCATTGCTTTTATCTAGACCCTGCAAACACGACAATGCCGTTAAGTACGTCGAGTGCAGATGCACGATTGCCTTCGCTTGTGGGCGACGCTGGTAAATCGCCAGATGAAACGACGCTTCTTTAGAGGGTTTGTCACCACTGAGGTGGTTTCCTTCCATATCCACAACCGATAGTGTGTCTATATCTAGGCGTCCAAAAGAGGAGCCTGTTGGCGTCGTAAGAACACGTTGCTCATCAAGCTTAACTGAGATGTTTCCTGCACCTCCTGTCGCATAGCCTCGTTCAAACATCGATTTTGCCAACTCTACGAGTTGGACTCGTTGCTGTAGTTCTGTCATGTCTATTGATCCTGAGCTTGCTGGAAAAAGTGTCTGTCACCAAAGTTGCCAGACTTGAGGGCAAGTGAAAATTGTCCATCGAGACTTTGAACCCAAGGCACACCGGGTGCTATTTCTGCGCCGATTTCAAAACGATCAACGGACAATGCCTGTGTAACCGTACTGGATGTTTCTCCGCCAGCGCTGATGAAAACTTGGTATTCCAGTTGACTAAGTTGCGAGACCAGTTGATGGAATAAGCCCTCCACTGCAGCAGACGCTGCAGAACCGAAGTCGGCCTGAATTTGCTTTAGCTCATTCGCCGGAACAGTGGCATAGACAAGTGGAAAATAGGGGCGATATGAGTGCTCCTTTATCCAATCTATTACTTCCGTTATGTAGTTTGGTTCATTGATGACGCGCTCGATATCGAGTTTCAAACTTGCCGCTAGCTCCTTGTAAGCGTCGACTTGTTGATTGGTCATGGTGGAACAAGAGCCCGATAGTACAACGCCTTTTCGATCCAGCTTCGGTCTAGAGAAGCGCTCGACACTCTTGCTCGTTGACGTCATTCGTTGAGCTAGGGCGCCAACCAGCCCCGATCCCCCAGTTAGCAAACGGTGTGACTCACAAGCCGCGGCAATCGTGTCCAGATCCTTGTGAGTTAACGCGTCACAAACAATGAATGTTGCCCCTTGCACCGATGCATCTTCTACCGCAAGCTGCGTTGCGTTACACCCTTGTTGAACAGTATGCCAGTCAAGTAATGCCGCGCTGCCATTTGCTTGCGACTCTATGAGACGTAGCAAATTTGAGTCTGTCATAGGAGTAATCGGATGATGCCGCATCCCTGACTCAGAAAGCAGTTCATCAAACACAAAGAGATTGCCTTTGTATACAGTGCGACCATTAACAGGAAGTGCAGGGCAAATCAGAGCTGTGTTGACGGCTAAATGTGCCATCAGCGCTTCGGTTACAGGACCGATGTTGCCATCGGTCGTGCTATCAAAAGTGGAGCAGTACTTAAAGTATACTTGTGTGCACCCTTGGGAGAGTAGCCAGTTGCTCGCATCCAAAGACTGTTGTATGGCGATGTCTGCAGGACACGAGCGGCTTTTGAGGCTAACGACCAGAACGTCTGCGTTGATACTCTCATCTTGAGAGGGAACCCCTGACAGTTGCACCACTCGGAGTCCGGATTTCGCAGCAAAGCTTGCTGCATCCGTTGCGCCGGTAAAATCGTCGGCGATAACGCCTAGTTTATTGATCATAATTTTACTCTTTTCTATGCCTTCCGTGACCTAGTGGGAAGCGCGTTCCACACCATTGCTAGAGAGCTTTTTTGACTTCATGCCCTTATAAACCTTTATCGCGACCGATAGACCAACGGTTGTCATCATTATCAGCGTTAAGGCGAGCGATAGTGGGCGCTCAACAAAGATAGAGAGGCTTCCTTGGCTGATGATAAGAGATTGCAGGAAGGTACTTTCCGCCATTCCACCTAGCACAAGCGCAAGAACAGTAGCCGCAGGAGAGTAACCATAGAGCTTCATACCAAATCCAATCACACCCATAAACAGCAGCATAGAGGTCTCGATAATGCTGTTATTGAGCGCGTACGAACCGATAACGCAAAGAATCACGATTACGGGTACGACGAGGCGGTACGGAATGTCGAGGAACTTAACGAACAGTGGAATGGCAAGAATACTCAGCGCGACCAACACCATATTGCCCAAGTACATACTAGCAACCAATCCCCACACCAAGTCCGGGTTTGAATCGATCAGCATCGGGCCTGGTTGTAGTCCCCACATCATCAGTGCGCCAAGTAAGACGGCTGTCGCTCCAGAGCCTGGGATACCTAGAGAAATGAGTGGCACCATAGCGCCTGCTGACGCTGCATTGTTGGCGGTTTCTGGCGCCACAAGCCCACGCATTTCACCTTTACCAAAGCTCTCAGGATCTTTCGCGACTTTCTTCTCTACTGAGTACGCCAGAATTGAGCCGATAGTGGCACCAGAGCCAGGTAGTACACCTGCCACAAAACCAATAATCGAGCCGCGTAAGAAAGTAAGACGTGAAGTGATGAAATCTTTAGTCGTTGGCCAGAAATCTCGTGAACGGAAGCTAAATTGAACGCGTTCATTTTGGCGTTTATGTTGACCGGTATAGATGCAATACAGTAGCTCTCCAATACCGAACAGACCGATGGCGACAGGAACAAAGTAAATACCGCCAATAAGTTCAGGAGATCCAAATGTGTAGCGCTGAGCACCACTCACTGAATCGACGCCTACCATGGCGATAGCAAAGCCAAATAGAGCGGAGATAATGCCGTTTAGTCGATTGTCACCCATCATAGTGGTCAGCAGTAATAGCCCAAGCATAATGATGAGGAAGTACTCTGATGGTCCGAATGAAGAGGCAAAGCTTGCCAGTATAGGTGCAAAACCACAGATTAGGATTACACCCAATGTGCCGCCAACGAAAGAGGCCACTGCCTGCATAACGAGCGCAGGACCTGCTCTACCGTTTTGCGCCATAGGGTAACCATCAAGCGTGGAGGCGACTGTGGCTGATTCTCCTGGGGTATTAATCAATATCGAGGTGATGGTACCGCCGTACATTGAACCATAGTAGATACCCGAAAGCATGATGATGGCGGTTGTTGGCGCCAGACCAAACGTCATTGGTATTAAGATAGCGATGCCTGCAGCAGGACCAAAGCCAGGAAACAGACCAACGATCATGCCAACCAGCGCACCGATAAGAAGGAACAGCACATTGGTTGGCGTCATCGCAACGGATAGGCCAAATAACAGGTGCTCAAAAATTTCCATAAAAAACATAACGTAACATTCCTATCTGTTAGTAAAGCACGCTTAAAATTCCGTCTGGAAGTCCGGCTTGAAGCCAAACCTCAAACAGCACGAAGACCGCCATGGGAAACGCAATGGAATAGACGACGTTTTGAACCCATTTTCCACGATTGAAGTAGGCTAGAAACGCTAGGCAAAACAGCATCATAGAAACGACAGCACCTAAGGTACTTAGGCTAAAGATCAGTAATGTGATGCACCCGGTTACCGCGATAGTGTCTTGTTTGTAATGTGCTTCGCTCCCTTCTTGAGTCAGGGTTGAATCCTTGTTCAGACGAAGTTGTTGGAAGTCTTTGTAGACATTTAGCGCGGTTGTAACGACAAGACCGAGCCCGATGATCAAGGGAAAGTACCCAGGACCAGGGCGGTCATTGATGTCATAAAGGTCGAGGGTCATTAGGCCATAAACCATGAACGCCAATGAAGATACAAAGGTGCTGACCGAAAACCAAAATCGCATGAGAACTCCTTAAAAGAGCGGCCGCAGGGCAGCCGCTCTTTATCACTTGCTTTACTTAATCGCACCAATCTGTGTTAGTACACGTTCGAAATCGGCATTAGTGGCGGCAAGATTTTTAGCAAAATCATCTCCCCATACCGTATTGCCAGATAGGCTGTTTGTTTCTAGATACTCTTTCCATTCAGGGGTATCGACAACGCGTTGTAGGGTTTCAACCCACCATTGCTGAACATCTTTGTCGACGTCTTTTGGCATCACAACGCCGCGCGGTAGCGAGAATGCGAAATCGTAGCCTTGCTCTTTAAAGGTCGGAACTTGTTTGTAGATAGTGCTACGTTGAGCTTCCGAATACGCCAGTGGGCGGAAGTTTCCCGCTTTGATCTGACCTGATACTTCAGATGGGTTGGCAACAATGGCATCAACGCTCTTCGAGGTAAGTGAAGTCACCATACCGCCACCATCTTGCGAAGGGACATAGTCATAGGTGAATCCCGCAGACTCAGCAAATAGGCTCGCCACTACGCGCTCTGGACCAGCCGCGCCTGTGCCACCAATAGTGACGCGGTTTTGTTTAGCGTGTTCTACAAAGTCTTTTGCAGATTGATAGGGTGAATCTGCGCGTACAACAATGAACATCGCATCTTGTGCTAAAAGACCAATCGGCGTGAAATCTTTATATGTCCAGCCAGTGTTGGATACCAATGGTGTACCCAAGAAGTTGCCACTTGTTGAGGTCAGGTGGTATGGATTCCCCGCTTGTTGTGCGACGTGGTTGAAACCAACTGCACCACTGCCGCCAGCGAGGTTATCGACACGAATGTTTCGGTCGTAAAGTTTGTATTTTTTCAGGATGTCGACAACAGTTCGCGACATCAAATCGTTACCGCCACCGGGACCAAACGCTATGGTGTAGTTGAGGCGTTTAGTTGGGTAGTCAATATCTTTTGCTAGTGTGAGCGGTGATGTCAATACTGCTGCCATCACTGGCAACACTACGAATTTTTTAAGTAATGACATGTTCTATTCCTTTATCGTGGTTGTAGGTTTGACCTGTTTCATTGTTATGTTTTTGCTGTACCACTTAATCAGCGTAGGGGGTTAGCTCGAGGCTAGTGTGGTGACTACCGCTTTGCTAAACGCTTGACAGCCAAGGCTGCCACCAAGATCAGCGGTGCGGTAATCAGGGTTTTCTAATGTGGCGTCCACGGCCGATGTCATCGCATGAGCGGCTGAAACGAAATCTTCACGCTGATGCTTTTGACCCATCCACTCAATCAACATGGCGACCGAGAGAATCATCGATACTGGGTTAGCGATATCCTTGCCCGCGATATCTGGCGCTGAGCCGTGCTGAGCTTGAGCGCAGCAGTGTTCATCACTCGCCATCATTGAACCGGCTAAGCCGAGGCTGCCAGACAGTTCGCTTGCTAAGTCGCTGATGATGTCGCCGTAGAAGTTGGTCGCCACCAGCACGTCAAAACGTTCAGGGCTTCTCACTAAGTGAGCCGTGGATGCATCGACGAGTAAGTCATCGACTTCGACCTCAGGGAATTCAGCCGCGACTTGATTGACGGCTTCTAGGAACAATCCATCTGTCATGTGAAAGCTGTTTGCTTTATGAATGGCAGTCACTTTCTTGCGGCGTGTCATTGCGAGTTCAAAGGCTTTTCTTGCGATGCGCTCTGAGCAATGGCGGGTAATTTTACGCATGGACAGTGCCATATCTGGTGAGGGTTTCACTTCTCCCCAACCTTCGGTCATATTGCGATCAGGGTAAAAACCTTCAGTTGCTTCACGCATGATGACTAGGTCGATGTTTTTTCCTTCGCTCATATTGGTTGGAAGAAATGAGCGAGAACGTGCTGGTCTCACGTTCGCGTATAAATCGAGCCCGATTCGAAAGCCTGCTGATACGTTGCGACCTCCTTGCTCAGGTTTCGGATAATCCGCATGAGATTGAGTACCAAGGATGATGCCATCGTATGTCTTTGCTTTATCGAGTGTTTCTTGACGTAATGTAGTTCCGTATTTTTCTAAGCTGTCGAAGCCTACATCGTCAAAGTCATAACTAAGGTCGAGGCCAAACTTTTGATCTGCTGCTTTTAACACTTCAACGGCTGCTGTGGTGATCTCCGGTCCAATGCCATCCCCTGGTAGAATGAGTACTTTCATGACTTCCCTCTTTTCCTTTACTGGTTCTAGATTCAATTGATTACGCGATTGCTTCATCGCATTTAGGATTTTGATAGTTGCGTTTTTAGATATTGCACGGCACTCATCGGGCTCGAGAGAACCGTTTTTCCTGACTCTGCTGCAACAAGCGCTGCTGCTGGTGCAGAGGAGAAATGAGCGAGAAGCAGCACATCTGTGTGAGCCAATTGTGATGCGTCTCTCACCATTGCTTGGTTGTGAAGCTCTACGTTGCCCAGTTTCAGAGCATCTCTAGCTTCACTGATACAAACACTTGTGATTTTGGCGTTAGGATTGGCCTCTGCTGCAAGTTGGTAGAATTCTTCTTCCATGCCCTCGATAGCGGGAGCAAAGGATCCCAACATGCCGATATTTCCAGATAGGGCGATGGCTTTCTCAAACATGGCTTGATTTGGCTTCAAGACAGGGATTTCGGCATTGTTTGCTGCTCGCTCAATCGCACTTCCGAATGCAGAACAGGTAAACATGATGGCGTCAGCTCCCCCTTCAATCGCTAGCTTAACGAGCTCCTCAATACGGCGATTAAGGAAGGGGGTGAGGTGTTTTGTCTTTGCTCGCTCAATACTTAAGGTCTCGTCCCAAAGGTGAACAAGTTCAGCTTCAGGCCAATGAGATTCAAATGCCTCTTTAATTGGCTTGATGGCGATCTCTACAGCATGGATTAGGTAAATTTTACTCATAATTAAATTGTTTTTTGTTTTGCTTAAATACATTTTTAACATCCAAGACTTTTTTGTCAAACAAATGTTAAAGAGGCTGAGTGAGCACAAAACATAGAATGAGTTAAGATTAAAATATTTTAATATCAGATATTTACGAAGATTTTGGTGCGTCGTGCCAGTGAGAAATCTATCGGAAGTTGGTAAAGTTGTATTTTGTAAATGTGAAATACATCATGATTTTGATGCGATTTTGTATCTTTTAAACATTGTGTTCACAAAGTACAATTTATGGGTGATACTAGAGAAATAATAAAAAGGAAGGCCTAGTGGATGGAAAATAGTCAAATAAAACGTCAGAGTTCAGCGGAAATTCTTGCTCATAGGATATTGGCTTTAGTGCACGAAAATGAGCTGGAGGTGGGCTCACACATTAAAGAGATGGAATACGCCAAACTATTGAAGGTATCTCGGACACCTATTCGTGGCGCCTTTTCGTATTTGCAGCAAGAAGGGTTCTTAACCAAGAAGCCAAATCAGGGCTATTTCTTGGCTAAGAATCTTGATGGACAAGTCGCTAAGTCGATGGAAAATCAGCAAATAGAGTCGACAGATCTGAGTCCCATCAGCTACCAGATAGGACAAGACTATCTGAGTGGTCGCCTTGCTCGAAGTTTTACTGAAAATGAGCTAATTAACCGATATGACCAAAGCCGAAAGTCTATTCAAGAAGCGCTCCTCGCCATGGAGAAGGACGGTTGGCTAACCAGAAACCTAGGCTATGGCTGGGAATTCAATGAGTTTATCTCGTCCCCTACCGCCTATGCACAAAGTTATCGTTTTCGACTTTTAATTGAACCTGAAGCCCTGCGTGAGCCGGGCTTTCAAGTCAATCAAACCAAATTACAAATGCTGAGAATGTCGCAAATAGATATTTTAAACAATGATGAAAAGTTGGTATCAGCTGCGGATATGTTTAATGCAGGCGTATTGTTTCATGAAACTATTGTTGCTATGTCTGGCAATGTGTTTCTACTTGACGCGTTAAAGCGCGTGAACCGACTGCGTCGTTTGATTGAATACAATGTAAACGGTAAACGCCCAATTCCGAGAAAGGAATGCGAAGAGCACTTGTTACTTCTAGAGCTAATTGAAAACAATCAGCTGGAGCAAGCCGCAGAATTCTTGTCTAAGCACTTAGGTCGAACGGCGGGAGAAAAAGAGCAGATTGCTCAAGAGTTGTTTGGAAAGTAGCGAAAACAGCACAGCAAAACGGTGCTTGGAAAAACAGGGCTCAAAAAATGGGGCATAGATATGCCCCGTTTTATTGTTTAACTAGGCGTATGCCCAATCACCACTGCCATCTCATCCGCTTCTACAAGCGGTTTACCACGTAGGTCGCTGTAGCTTGCCTTGATTGTTAACCCATGAGGCTCAAGTTCCGCTTTGATCTGCTCAAGTGAGAAGTGCTGCAGCCAGTTATATACGGTTTTTTCACTTTCTTCTTCATAGATCACGTATTTGTCCAGCGTCACTTTTTCATCTTGATAGGTGAAATTGGATTGGATACACCAATAGTCTTGAGCACTCCAAAAACCGTTCATTGCGTTCTTGTCGAGTGTCAGTGACTCGGATTGTTTAGCAAACCTTGTTGCAGTGTAAACATCGAGGGCAATAGACCCATTTGGTGCAAGCATCGACTTGAACTTAGCCAGTAACGACGAGCGCTGTGTTGGATTTAAAGCGCAGAAGTCGCACATCACCATAGTGATCAAATCAAACGTTCTTGTTTCTTGATGGTCAAGGTAGTTGCCAAGACGATACTCAATCTCCAGCCCAGCTTGTTCTCCCTGTTGCTTGGCGTAACGTAGAGAGTTTTCTGAGAAATCTAATCCGACGACTGTGCCAATACCACGTGATTTTAGCCGATGCGTATAAAGCCCTGGGCCGCAACCAAAGTCGATGGTTTTGGAGGACGCATTTAGACCAAATTCGTTAACTAACCAGTCAACAGACTCATCAATGAATGAGAATGAGCGTGATGCCGCTTCGATGTCAGGGTTTAGATGAAACGCGAGCATCTGTTTTGCAATGTGTGTATCTGTCCACAGTAGATCGGCGGTGTAGGCTGACCAAACCTGTGGTTTTTCAGTGGCGTCGTTCAGTTTATTGAACATGTTTTGTAATTCCGACAATAAGTTAATGTGTCGTCCTTACAGGATTGTTAGGCGAGTTGATTAACCTAACAATGCGCAAGGACGCATAAATAAAGTAGTAGATAGAAAACGAATCATTGGAAGGTCCTCCTTGCTATTTGATGAAATTTCAGCGGGAATTTATCAGTAAATTTGGCCGACAGCAAATGATTGATAGAGGTTGAGCAAAATGACTTAACTCCCATGGTTGGCAAAGAACCTTTGTCGAAACTCGCTGATTTTCTGTTGATAGAGCGTCTGCCATTGAGCGTCGGTGAGCCCTGCATAATCAGTTTTTCTTTGCCGCGAGAGCTGACTTTCAAGCTGATTGAGTTCTATGTGGTAGTCTCGGACTCTATTTTGCTGTGTCGTGACTTGCCGCTCTCTGTTTCGAATCTCCTCTATCTGCACTGGCGACAAATAGGTACGTTCAAGCTCAGCAATAAAAGCGCTTTTTTCGTCTTCACTCATACTGTCTGATAATGAACTCGCCGCTTTTTCGAACTTCGCTACATCGGTGTTTAAGCCTAAATCATGTTCTTGGGATGCTTCTAAAAGTGCCTCAAACGCCTCACGATATTGCGTTGGACTTTCTAGTGTCAGGTCTTGCTGATTTAGCTGGAAATCATAAGCCGCAAATTCATCGCTCAACAAAACCTCTGCCCACTCGCCCCAAACAAGTTTAGCTTGGTGTTTAAATTGAGCGATACGTGATGTTAGTGACTGATTGCTTTCAAAGACCAGAGTGCCAAGCCTTTGCTGCCAAAGGCGACTGAGCTCTGGGTAACTCTTAACAAATTCGAAGTATTTAGGGGGCACGATTTGTCTTAGGGCGAGAAGGCTGTCCTCGCAGTTACTCTGAGACAAGCAGGTGCGCCAGAAGGACTCGAGTGACTCAATGAGCTTTTTACCTTTTGTGGATTCAAGCCGATGAACGTAGTGTTCAAGGCTGGTAGTTAGCCCATCTTGATTTCTAGTCTTTGGTATTGCAGATCCGCCCGCAGAGACTTTTATCGTTGAATCAGTAATCAGAAGCGCGTTGTTTGTGTTTTCTTTTGCCCTTTCTGGGGTCGTGTCTTGCACGTGGGGTGGGTTAATACTGCGAATACACAGCATCACTGTGCCCGCCAAAATGACGGACACAGTTAATAAGACTAGGCGCTTCATGGCTTAATCGCCGCCGCAACTGGGAAATGATCCGACAGGTTGTAGTGCTTCCACAAGCTATCGTCGGTTGAGCGGGGTATATCGACTCGATTGTCATTGGAGGTTCGCTGGCCAAATTCGCTGCTCACCATGACGTAATCGAGGTATTCGATGTTTTCCCCACCTGATAACGCCTCACCGGCAAAGTCATTAATACGAGGATCAAATGTCGATTCAGTGTAGCCAGAATACATTGGTTCGATGGCGCTCAAGTTGGCAATCATCAGCTGGTAATCATCTGGGAATTTGCGTTTGTTAACATTGAAGTCTCCGCTGTAGACCACAGTCTCGTTAGCGGGAATGTTTAATGAATGCGCGAGTGCCTTCATTTGTTGAAACTGCTTTTGCCTAAATGCACGCGCTGTGTCCGTGTCAAACGAAGCGGTGTGCGTAGCGAAGACATGGTATGCCTCACCACCTTTAATGATCTCGGCATAATTGACCCCTTTGTCGGCGAAGCAGTCAGTGCCAGAGCAGTCAGGAAACACATATTGTGCCTCGTTAACGATAGGGTAGCGGCTGACAATAATGACGCCCCCGTCGTAGATGTTGATGCCTTCCTTATCTAGCATCTTCGTTTGGTAGGGGTACTCTTTTGCCAACTCTCGCAGAAAGGCATCTCGGCCACTAGCAAATACCTCTTGGAGTGCAAGCACATCATGGCCCTTGACGTAGTTGGGCAGCAGTTCGTAGCGATCGCCTATGTGTGAAGCGATAGCTGGAAGCGCCCAAATGTTGTACGTCATCAGCTTTAGGTTTTTATCGTTGCTGTCGATGGTTTCATCAACTTTTTTTGGGGTGATGGTGTAGTACAAATCGTCGTAACGAGCCGTCTTGACTGACTTAAACGCGAGTTCTGTACCGCTATAAAAGGCGTCGGTAGCTTTTCTGTATATATCGCGATCATCTTTGAGTTCTAGATCCACATCCGCTGAAGAGACACCATATTCAATGGTGGAATTGTACCAATGTCCCTTCATCACTTGGCTGAGAGTAACGCTCTCACCCGTTGGATTAGAAACCACAGTCTCAAACTGATAGGTGTGATTGGATTTTACTCCTTCCCAGCGATTGAAACTAAGCACTGCCTTGGTCTCCCAAGGACCCAGTGTTTGCACATGTTGTTGCCACTCTTCACCGTAATTAAGCTCGGAGGTTCCCTGGTGTTGTACTTGAATGGTCAGTGGCTGAGCGGAGTTATTCGTAAGGTAGACATCGGTATCTGCAACGCTTGGTAGCGCGAGTAAGCTACCAAATAAGAAGATTAACTTGTTGTAATTCATTTTGATATCCGTGGTTTAGGGTGGAGTAATTATTCTTATTTATCTGTATGACTTGCACGTTAAATCCGTATGACAATAGTTGCTTATTGATTGAATGTGATCATTTCAAATGAGGTTGATATGCAAATGTGGGCACAGTTTCACATTTTTTAAAATGCACTTTGGCGACCTAAAAATTGCTCTACTACGCTGATCGACTCATCGGAGGTCTGACAAGGAATGCGATAATGAAACACATATCACTGCTTATTTTGTGTGCGGCAATAGCCCTCAACGCACAAGCAAAACTGTTTGGTCATCAGTCCGGGTATACACAAACCAAATACCCCATAGTCTTGGTTCATGGGCTATTTGGTTTTGATTCCTTAGCAGGATTTGACTACTTCTATGGCATCCCGCAAACGTTGAGTAAGGATGGAGCTAAAGTGTTCGTCGCGCAGATTTCAGCGACCAATAGTTCGGAAGTTCGCGGTGAGCAACTACTTACTCAGGTGGAAAATGTATTGGCGGTTACTGGCGCTCAAAAGGTCAATCTTATTGGACATAGTCATGGTGCCCCTACCGCCAGATACGTGGCTTCAGTCGCGCCGGAGATGGTCGCGTCTGTTACCAGTGTTGGTGGTGTTAATAAAGGCTCTAAAGTGGCAGACCTTTTACGTAGTCACGTCCCTGAGGGCTCTGCAGCTGAAGCTATCGCGGTAAAATTGGCAGGCGGATTGACTACTTTGATTGGTCTGCTGTCTGGTGGCTCCGATCTTCCTCAAGATGGGCTTAGTTCTTTAGCAGCACTCACGACAGAGGGATCATTGGCTTTTAATGCCCTTTATCCAGAGGGCGTACCAACATCGACCTGCGGTAATGGTGACTGGCAAGCGGACAATGGCGTTTATTACTACTCTTGGACAGGCACCTCGACTTACACCAATGTGCTCGACCCTGCTGACCCCGCCATGCTTATCTTAGGGCTTGCCTTTGATGAGCCAAACGATGGTCTTGTCGGTCAATGCAGCACTCATTTGGGCAAGGTGATTGGCGATGACTACAAGATGAATCACCTTGATGAAATTAATGGTCTGCTCGGGATCCACCACTTATTTGAAACCGACCCGAAAACCTTATACCGACAGCATGCAAATCGACTCCAGCTTCAGGGGCTCTAGCCATGCGAATGACAACCAAAGTGCTGATGTTCTTGTCCGTTGTTAGCCTTGCTATTGCGGGCGCTTGGATTTTGACTGAAACCCGCGATAGCTCGGATCTGCCAATACAGGCCTCCTCTCAACAGGATACTCAAGTCGATGAGGGGTCACTTCGTGACACCTTCGATTACTTTTTGACTGATGCTAGTCAAACTGACGTGAAGACAATTGAGCAAAGGTTTGAACATTACAGCGACAACTCTACTGGAATGGCTCCTGTGCTCTTTAAGAAATTCATCCAATATAAAGCTGCATTGGCAGATCTGGGTGCAACGGAAGACTTTAATGCTCTGCATCAGCAAATCTTGGCACTTCAAGCACGCTTTTTTACCGTCGAGGAGCGGCAACGCTTATTTGCAGAAGAAAACCAAATGCGAGAGCTCGCGCTTAGGCAAAAAGAGCTAAAACTGATAGCGCAGAGCCCAGAGGAGTACCAGCAGATGTGGCAACAAGAATTAGCGCAACTCTCCCCAGAGCTTCAGCAAAGCTATTACAACGCGAGCTTACTGACCGCCCTGAATGAGACAAACTCGATGGATGCGCAAAGTCAGTTCTTAGTTCGCGAGTCATTAGTTGGTACTGAAGCGAGCCAAAGGTTGGCGGCATTGGATGAGAAACGGGCACAGTTTGAGCAAAGCGTTCAAAGCTATATGCTGGCGCGAGCTGAGATCATTGAGAATGAGTCATTGTCGGAGTATGACCGAGAGCAAGCCATTGCAGAACTTAGAGAGCCTTTGTTTGATAGTCGTCAGATCCGTCGAATCGAAGCGCTGGAGCGAATTTACGATCAAAACCGTGCATTGACACCCTGACGAGGAGAGCTATTGCGGTATAAAGCGCGCAATACCGAGGGGTAAGCGCGCTTTTAAATGAGTTAAGGCTTAGCCTTTCGCCTTGAAGGTGACTTGGTATTCACCAAAACCTTCATACTGAATGGTGGTTGACTTATCGAATGCGACTTCAACAATGCCACAGTAAGAGCCCGTGATGATTGCTTCGCCAGCTTGGAAGTCAACGCCACGACGTGTCATCGTATTGATCAGCCAGTAGATTGGCGTTTGTGCAAGTTTATTTGGATGCTCACCCGCGAAGGTTTGTACATCGTCGCCTTGAGAAACCGCAATGTTGATACTTGCTGCATCAAACGCTTTTTCGCGAGGGAGCTCAGGACCGATGAACAGACCTTGGTTGACTAGACAGTCAGCCAGTTTCTCATAGAATTCAGCGCCGCTGTCGTCAGCAAAACGTGACTGCATCAACTCTAGCGCCATGTGGCAAGAGCCAATCGCGTCGTTGATCTGCTCTTCACTGTAGCCTTCAGGGTTAGCAGGTAGGGCTTTGTTCAGTACGAATGCGATCTCTGGCTCAATACGCGCCACGTTGTTGTCAGCAAACAGCTCACAGACTTCGCCAGTCTGCACACTACCAGCAAAGATCGGCGCAACAACAAACTTATCATCTGCCAAAGGAAGCAGACACTTCCAACCACCCACTTTGTCACTGTGGATATCAATCATTGATGATTGGATTTGCAGTGCATCGTCGAGAGTTTTCGGGCGTTGTGTCTCGTCAAGACGCGGCGCTTTAGTACCCGCCACACGGCGACCTAGCAGCTCAGAGGCAGCTTGCTTAAAAGTATTTGTCATATTATATCACCTATATAAGTTTGAAACGATGATAGCTGATTTTCACAAAAATAAATAGCTAGAGAGAACGCTGAATGAGACGCCCATCACTCGTTGGTAGCAGTTTGGGAAACACCTGATAGCTTTTCTCTGAAGTCCGCGCGCTTTGTTCTTATAAACTCAATAAACAACTGCGATTTAAGCGGCAGGTGACGTTTGTCCGGGTAGACTAGCAGCATGGTTCTATCTTGCGGAACCCAGTGTTCAAGCAGAATCTCTACGTCCTTGCTTAGTAGCTCATCACGTAGCAGAGAGTACGGTAGATAGCAGATGCCAGCATTGTTGAGCATGAGTGCTTTCGCTACGTTGAAATCATCTGAAACTATATCGGACTGATTGTTGATTTCTACTTCCTCTCCGTTAAATGTAAACCGCCAAGGTAGAAAGTAACCTTCGACATGATTTCGAATACAAGACAACTGATAAAGATCGATAGGGTGGGAGGGCTTTCCGTATTTAGCGCAGAATGATTTTGACGCCGCGAGCACATATTTCACTGGAGAGAGCGTAAGCGCGACAAGGTTTGAGTCATGAAGCGGACCAAGTCGAAACGCAAAATCGATGCTCTGTTTAGTGAGATCCTGAAAGCGGTTCGATGACGCAAGATTAATTCGAATGGTCGGGTACAGAGCGCGAAATTCCGCTAGCATTGGTGCGAGCAAATCCTGGCTTAGCGCCTTTGGTGCTGAAATCGTTAAGGTGCCAATGGGCTGATTTGCCATCTCTTCGGCATCGCTATAGAGCTCAGTGACGGTATCGGCAATAAGCTGAGCCTTGGGCAGCACCTGTGTACCGAGCTCTGTTAGTGACAGTGAGCGGGTTGAGCGGTTCAGTAACTTCCCCCCAAGGTCGTGTTCGAGCTGCTGAATCTTTCGACTGACCGTCGTCGTGGGGACATTCAATTGTCTTGCTGCCTCGGCAAAGCTTTTCAGTTCCACAACTTTAGCGAACAAAGGCAGCGCAGAAAGTTCTTTCATTTCAGTACGACTCTAATTATCCCAAATAAGGGATAGTAAAGTTCATTTTAACCCTCTAATCAATGTTTATGGGCTTAGCTATAGTAAATCCATATCAAGGCAGCGCGCTGCTCAACGGGTAAAACTGACACAAGAACCAAGGGGTTGATGATGGAAATTTTAGTACTAGGCGCAACAGGTAACACGGGCTCAGAAGTGGTTAAACAGCTAAAAGAGGCGGGCGCCGATTTCGGTATCATGGCACGCAGCGCTGACGCCGCGAACAAGTTAGACCTTAACCCTAACCAAGTTCGCGTCAGCAACTACGATGATGTTGAGACAATGACTCAGGCTCTAGAGGGTGTGAAGAAGATTTATGTGGCGATGCCGGCTCACCCTAGCAACCAGCAGTGGATTGAGAATACAGTAGCTGCCGCAAAAGCAGCAGGTGTTGAGCTTATTGTTAAGCTTTCTGGTATGGGGGCAAAAGCGGACGCTGGCTCTGAGATTATCCGTACTCACGTTTTAACTGATGATATCGTTAAGGCGTCAGGTATTGCTTATGCCATTGTTCAGCCGAACTCGTTTTTCCAAAACCTGTATGGCAGCCTGCCAACGATTAATGCGATGGGGCAGTTCTTTTTACCTCTGGCGCAAGCGAAGCAGAGCGTTATTGATATTCGCGATGTAGCTGCTGTTGTCGTGACCGCATTAACTCAATCTGGACATGAAAACCAAACCTACCTTATTTCAGGTCCAGAGGCGCTGACTTTTGCTGAACAGGCGGCGATTCTGACGGAAGTTTCTGGCAAGCAGATTGACTATATCGCAGTGCCTCAAGAGGCTGCTGAGTCAGCAATGAAAGAGGCGGGCATGGATAACTGGACAGCTGAGAAACTCGCAGAAATTATGGCTTGGTTTGGAGAAGGACACTACGCATCGGTTACCGATACGGTGGAGCGAGTGACTGGCAACAAGCCGAGAACGTTTAGAGCGTTTGCAGAAGAGTTTGCTGCGGTGATCGAAAAATAAGCAAGAAGGAGAGCCTAGGCTCTCCTTCCCTGTTTAATAGTAATACCTTGTCGATATTAATTGTTTGTTGCTGTTTTCACGACTTTTTCTT
The DNA here is from genome assembly GCF_021441885.1 of Vibrio maritimus. Classification (NCBI taxonomy): domain Bacteria; kingdom Pseudomonadati; phylum Pseudomonadota; class Gammaproteobacteria; order Vibrionales; family Vibrionaceae; genus Vibrio; species Vibrio maritimus. The sequence goes on along the minus strand of NZ_CP090439.1, from coordinate 670,205 downwards.
CCACTGAATCATCGACAGCTTTGACGAGCAGTAAGCCCACACCCAGCACGATGGCACCACATAACACAAAGGTCATTCGTCCCCAAAGTGGATTTGGCAAGGCAAACATTGCGATAACGCCTATACCTGATACCGCAATCAATGAGCCCAGCATTTTACGCTGTTTGTTATCTAGCTTTTTCTGCTCAGTGGAGTCGCTGACTAGTGGAGTCGCCAAGTTATTGAAGAACTTATCGACATCTTTTTGACGCTGCTCTTCAAGCGGTTTGTAGAACAATGTCGTTAGACAGAAGAACCCTGCTGTAATTACCATGTGTGCGACCAAGCCTATAGCGACTTTTGCGTCTGCCCACTCACGTTTTGTTAGCTCATTGAGACCAAACCAGGTTTCAATGTGATCAGCGGTAATCATAAAGCCAACCATGTAAGAGACAATGGCACCAACCAATAGCGTGCCCCAGCCAGCCCAGTCTGGCGTTTTCTTGACGAAGAAACCGCAGAATGCAGGGATGGTCATCGGGAAGCTGATTAATGCGCCCACGTACATCATGGTATCGAACAGGCTTAATCCTTTTAGAGAGTTGATGAACAGCGCAATCAAAATGATGACTAAGCCAAACACGGTTGATGTTGCTTTAGAGACAAACATCAGCTCTCTTTCTGTCGCATTAGGGCGCAAGATAGGCTGGTAGAAGTTCATCACAAAGATGCCCGAGTTGCGGTTTAGGCCCGAGTCCATCGAAGACATGGTCGCAGCGAACATGGCCGCGATAAGTAGACCCACCATTCCAACTGGCATGTATTTTTCCACAAAGTAGAGGTAGGCAAAGTCACCTGCTTTTTTACCTGCATCAGGGTATTGGGCAGCAAGATCAACACCTTGTCCGGCAATAAACCAAGAAGGCATAAACCAAATAACAGGGCCCATGGTCATCAACACACACGCTAGTAGCGCCGCTTTTTTGGCGTTTTTCGAGTCTTTTGCTGCTAGGTAACGGTACGAGTTGAGCATGTTGTTAGTGATACTGAACTGTTTCAGGAAGATACAGAATGCCCAGATACTAAAGATGCCTAGATAGTTTAGGTTGTTACCAGAAACAAATGATGCCCCTTCTTGTACTGGGAAGTTATCGATAATTTCACCAACACCACCGCCATGAATCACCGCGACGACAGCACAGGTAATGGTAACTGCCATGATGATAACCATCTGCATGAAGTCAGAAGCGATAACCGCCCAAGAGCCGCCACTTACCGACATGACAAGTACAACGAGACCGGTCAACACAATCGTTGTCGTCATATCAAACCCGAAGATACCCGAAGCAATGATCGCTAGACCATTTAACCAGATACCAGCTGAGATAACGCTGTTCGGCATTGAAGACCAAGTGAAAACTTGCTCGTTTTTGGAGCCAAAACGCATGCGAATCGCATCGATTGGCGTAACAACGCGCAGCTGGCGAAACTTCGGAGCGAAGTATAAGTAGTTCATCAGATAGCCAAAAGCGTTTGCGACGAAGATGATCGCAACAGCAAAGCCATCTGAATATGCTTTGCCCGCTGCCCCGGTAAATGTCCAAGCACTGAACTGGGTCATGAATGCGGTAGCACCTACCATCCACCAAAGCATGTTACCGCCCCCGCGGAAGTAGTCACTGGTTGTACTGGTAAATGTGCGGAACATCCAACCGATAGCGATTAGAAAAAGAAAGTAGATGCCGACAATAAAAGTATTGAGTTCCATCTTGGGTAATCTCACGTTCGTTGATATATGTCGACATCATATCTAGAGTTACTTTTAATTGTAGTATTATATTTTAATTGTGTGATGGTATAAAAAAATATAGAAAATTTAATATTAACGATAAGTAAGTGGCGAAAATTAAAGTATATGAATGGCTGGGTTTTAGTCTTTTAAAAACAAATGCTTAAGGTTGGTTTGTTCGGTGGTTTGATACTGTTTATAAGGGAAATTTGTCGTTATGGAAAGAAAATTTAGTTGCATCGAAATAAAAGGAGCGTGTAGAGGTAAAACTGTTGTTTATATTCGAGCTTTTAAAAGTAAATATATTCTCATCAAATGAGAATATATTTACTGAAGGATTATGAAATGAATAACTTAGTCTAGAATTACGTTATTTTACGAGCTTGGAGACATACGGCACATTGCGAAGCTTATCTTGCCAAGGTAAACCGTAACCAACGAGTAGGTCATCGTTTTCCATTTCATAAGCGTAAAGCTGAGGGAAAGGGATATCGACTCTGCCTGGCTTCACAAACAAAGTGGCAATGGACAACGTTTTTGGTTGATAGTGAGTCGACAAATACTCGACTAGTCGTTTCATGGTACCGCCAGACTCAATGGCATCGTCAATGACGATAACATCTTTGCCTTCAATCTCGATATTTTGGTGATAAACAATCTCGGACTGATTGTTTCGATCGCCTGGTGTATGTGGGCATGAGATGGTATCCATTCTAACTTCAATTTCCAGCTGTCTGACTAGGTCGGCAGTAAATAAGATGCCGCCCGGTACGACAGAGATGACGACGACCTCTTCAAACTGTTGATTGATAAACTCAGCGACTTTCTTTGTGCCAGCTTGTATCTGCGCTTCACTCAAAACGAGCTCGCCTAAATGCCGATTACGCATAGTTTTTCTCCGTTAAGCCGCGATTCCAATAATGCGGCGTGTCTGTGACTATCCACATCCTAGCACTCGGTAAAGAAGCCGACGAGTGAGTTGTTATTTGCTTAGCAGAGAAATGATGAGCACTTCTCAACTCTCTAGTCTTTGACCTCGACCTACGCGCTAGCGCTCCCAAGAAGGCGGGCTTCCAACCTTGTCGATGAGGTAATCTATAAATAGACGCACTTTTGGGCTCAGTGCGTTCGCTTTAGGGTAAACGAGCCAAATGGAGGTATAGTCTTCTACCTCGTAGTCAGGCAAAACTCTCACCAGTTTTCCAGTCTTTAGCTCATGGAATACACTCCAATACGCATTCATAGAAATACCAATCCCAGCAACGGTAGCAATTCGCATACTGGTGCCATCGTCGCAAATAAGCCGTATCTTGCTGCTATCGGGAGGGAAAGTGGCGCCATTGTTTGATTCGCTATGCAGCTTTCTTGGTTTGGCCTCTTTGAAAGCGATAATGTCATGATTGATAAGTGAGAGTGGCTCTGCTGGCATCCCTTTTCGAGATACATAGTCGGGGGATGCGCAAAGTATGCGGCGATCATTCGCAAGCTTACGTGCGCGCAATCCGCTGTCTTTGACAGCGCTGTTTCTTAGCGCGAGATCGATGCCGTGGTCGATGATGTTTAACTCTTGATCACCCAGTTTGAGATCGATAGTGATATTCGGATATCGGTCTAGAAATTCGGGCAAAACAGGAACGATATAGAGCTGAGCAAACGTGCTTGAGACGGCAAAGCGAATGGTCCCTGACGTTTCATCCAGTTCCTTACCGACCACACTCAAAGCAGCGTCGTGTTGCTTCAATATCTCTTTCGCATACGGCAGAAACTGCTCGCCTTGAGTAGAAAGTGTAATTTTTCGCGTAGAGCGGTGGAACAAGTCGGCGCCTATCTGGTTTTCTAGTTTAGATAAGCGAGAGCTTGCTATCGCAGGAGCGAGCCCTAGCGATTTTCCCGCTGCGCTGATGTTGAGCACTTCCGCGACCTTGATAAACAGTCGCAGACTCTCTGTTTCCATAGACCTTGTTTCCTAAGTATTTGAACGCAATGACCTAACGGTTTAGAAGCAAAGTATAGTCCAACAATTACCCGAAAATGCCGAATTCTTAATCGTGAAATGCGGCCTAATCCTTTGAGAGTTTCCTTCCTAAAGTTGTTGCTGACTCCAACACAAACTCGTTCACAGGTTGCCACTTGACCAGTTGGAGCAGGATAAGAGGGATAGACCATGGAATACAAAAATTTCACGACATTTTCTGTTGAGATCGACAATGGCATTGCTTGGGTAACGATTGATTACCCGCCGGTGAATGTGCAAGGGCAAGAGATGCTAGCAGATCTGAGTAGCCTAGCCTTGCGTCTAGAACGCGATAGAGAGGTAAAAGTCGTGGTGTTTCAGTCAGCGAATCCAGATATTTGGGTTTGTCATTACGACACCAATTTGCTGCGCGATATGTCAATGGATACGGTACCACGAGATGAAGCTAAGCTATTGGACCTTCAAGCGGTGTTGGAGCGAATCAGTAAGTTGCCACAGGCGACCATTGCTAAGATTGAAGGCTTTGCTCGCGGCGGCGGTCATGAGTTCGCACTGGCGTGTGACATGAGATTCGCGGCGCGAGGTAAATACAAGTTTATGCAGATGGAAGTCGCAATGGGGATCTTGCCTTGTGGTGGTGGCGCTTCACGTATGGCTCGCCAAGTGGGCTTGGGGCGCGCGCTTGAGATTATCTTGAGTGCCCGAGATTTTGATGCCGATGAGGCAGAAGCGTACGGCACCATCAACAAAGCGTTAGAGCCGGACGAGATTGGGGAGTATGTGGACAATCTCGCGCGCCGTATTGCTCAGTTCCCAGCCGAATCCATTAATGCTTGTAAACAGACCGTTTATGAATCTATTGATAAGCCCATCGATGATGCACTTAAGGCTGAGGCTTACTGGCTATACCAAGCGACGAGTAAAACGGCGGCGATCAAGCGTTTTACTTGGGCAGATGAGCAAGGGGCACAGTTCGACCTTGAAAATCAGAAGAATTGGGAGAAATTGGTCATCGACATCCAAGACATTAAAAATGAAGACTAAAGTTGGAAAGGTAGAAAAAGAGCAGGCAGGCCGAGTGGTCTGCCTTCTCTGTTTGCTTTCCCATCCCCTCTAAAATTGTGATACTTTCCTGTCTCCAACGCGGACTCATTGAATTGTTTTAGGTGTCATACATATGGAAAAGATCTATTTTGCTGGTGGATGCTTGTGGGGAGTGCAGGAGTTTATGCGTCACTTGCCAGGTGTGATTAACACGCAAGCTGGCCGAGCCAATGGCACAACCGACAATACAAAAACCGACTACGACGGATATGCGGAGTGTGTGTTGACCGAGTTCGACCCTGAGCAAGTCTCTGTTGAGCAGCTTATGGATTTCTTTTTTGAGATCATCGACCCATACAGCCTCAATAAACAAGGTGAAGATGTCGGGACGAAATACCGCACTGGAGTTTACAGTGTGAATCCTAAGCATTTAAAGCTTGTTGAGCAATATATTGCAGCTCGCTCAGACGCAGAAAAAATCGTGGTTGAGGTGCTACCGCTAAGCAATTACGTCAAGAGTGATGAAGAGCATCAAGACCGGTTGACCCTGCGTCCTGACGACTATTGCCACATCCCTCAAAATCTACTTCACAAATACAAGCGATAGACACGCGTTATTTTTGCTATCCGATTACTTTGGCGCGTTTCTTTGTGATGGGTCGCGCTGAAATGCCTGAATAAGTGAGTTTGGGTCTAGACTTTCACGTTGCTGTTTAGCCCCTTCCGCCCACCAGACAAGCTGAGCCATGGTTCGATTCATATAGCTGTCCCACTCATTCTGCGCTTCATTGCTATTTGAAGCGCCTTCCTCGTTAAACACCGTGGCGGCGTTTGGAATATGGACCATGGCAGAAACTGGCAGACAGCCAAGCTCCGAAAGAAATGTTCGCATAGAAACAGCAGCTCTGGCTCCGCCCCATTGACCAGCAGAATAAGTGACGATAGCACTCGGCTTGTAAGAGAACAGTGAACTGCCGAAATGATTGAGAAGGTGCGCTAACGCAGGACTCATAGAATGATTGTATTCGGGTGAGACCATCACGTAGCCATCGGCTTCAGCGATTTTGTCGGCTAGCTGTTTCAGGTCAGCAGGAACCTGTTTGCGACTATAGGCAAACTCGGGTTTGAAAATCTCCCCAAGGTCGAGATCTAGCGGATCGATGATCTCTACTTCGTGTTCTGGATAGACTTTTGTCAGAAGAGATTCGCAGGCAAGACTCACTCTGGCACCAAGCCGAGCAGGGCGCGGGGGTGTACTCTCGCGAACAGAACCGAGAAAGACCAAGAATTTCATATAGTCGACTCCATGCAGTTAAAAATTTCAGTGACCTCAAAGCATAAACAGATATCGAGGGCATTCAAAGCGCGTTTTAGAACATGCTTAGGATCCACATCCGAAAAACTGTGACCGCTCTCTTGAACTGAGTTAGCACTATCAATAAATGTGCAGGACATGATCACAAATTCTATCGCTTCTCATTGTTCTTGAGGCTAATCTGGCGATAATCATCATCAAAAGTTAACGTTAACATTTTGGCGTTCATGAGAAGAGATTGCCTGGTCTCTTTTATTTTTGGATACAAAAGTTAACGTTAACATTGTTGTCTGCATTAGACGTTGAAGCTAATCTTATTAGATGCCCTACGAGAGGTTGCCATGAATTTTGGTAAGAACAGAAACTTTATACTCCTCAGCGCCACGCTGTTTTTCTTCTTTGTCACTTGGTCATTTTGGTTTTCATTATTTCCAATTTGGCTGAGTCAGCATCTGGGACTGGATGGTGCTAATACCGGCATCATTTACTCGCTAAACGCAATTGGCGCACTGTGTTTGCAGCCGCTTTATGGCTACATTCAGGACCGTCTTGGTCTGAAAAAACATTTGATGTGGTTCATTGCTGCACTCCTTGTGTTTGTTGGTCCGTTTATCATCTTTATCTACGGTCCATTACTGCAAGCCAATATCTTCATGGGTGCGGCAGCCGGTGCTGTTTATCTTGGTGCTGCCTTCTTTGCTGGTGTCGGAGCTATTGAGACCTATGTAGAGCGCGTTGGACGTGTGTCTAACTACGAGTTTGGTAAAGCACGTATGTGGGGTTCATTAGGTTGGGCATTCGCGACCTTTTTTGCTGGCACTTTTATCAACATCAACCCCAATATCAACTTCTGGTTAGCCTCTCTATCTGCGGTTATTGCTGCGATCATGATTATGCTGGTTAAGTTTGATGACACCTCTTCACAGCAAGATGTCGAAACTAACCCAGTAAAAGTCGCTGACCTGTTTGCGCTGGTGAAAATGCCTCGCTTCCACGCTTTTGCACTGTACATCTTCGGCTGTGCCTGTATCTACGGTGTGTATGATCAACAGTTTGCTATCTACTTCTCTTCTCAGTTCCCGACTGTAGAAGAAGGTAACCGTATGTTTGGGTACTTAAACTCTCTGCAGGTGTTCCTTGAGGCTGGCGGTATGTTCTTAGCGCCATTTTTTGTAAACCGTGTCGGTGCCAAGAACTCGTTGGTTATCGCAGGCTTTATCATGGCAACCCGCATTATTGGTTCAGGTCTTGTCGATGGTCCAATCGGTATCTCAGCGATGAAGCTTCTCCATGCGGTTGAGCTACCAATCCTTCTCATTGCAGTATTCAAGTACTTCAGTAAGAACTTTGATACTCGCCTAGCATCGACGTTGTACTTGTTTGGCTTCCAGTTTGTGATTCAAGTGTTCACTAGCATCTTGTCTCCGCTGGTTGGTTTGTCTTACGACGTCATGGGCTTCCAACAAACGTATCTCATCTTGGGTTGTGTTGTCGCTGTATTCGCCACTGTGTCTATCTTCACTCTGGTCAGCGACAAAGTACCTTCAGTTAATGATGACGAGAACACCCAATCAAAGTCCGGTGACCAGTCTCTAGCCACCGCATAATTCATTCTTTTCTTATTTTCCCCTCTCTCATTGAGAGAGGGTCTATGCAAATTTCGGAGTTTTTCATGATCAATGATACGACTAAAGCGAATCAGACCTTAGCGACAGAATCGGCAAAGTTGAAGTGCCACCATCGTCCTGGCTTTCACATTGCTGCGCCTGCTGGGTGGATGAATGATCCGAATGGACTCTGCTTTCACAATGGACTGTACCACGCCTTCTACCAACATCACCCATACTCATCAGACTGGGGACCAATGCACTGGGGCCATGTGACCTCAACAGACATGGTGCATTGGGAGCACCAGCCTGTTGCATTGGCTCCAGGAGACGAGGGCACCTGTTTCTCTGGCTCTGCCGTGACTGATGGCGATACGCTCGCGCTGCTTTATACCGGTCACTCTTGGCTTGGTGAAGAGGGCGATGACACGAAAATGAAGCAGATTCAGTGTCTAGCGACAAGTGAAGATGGCATTCACTTTGAGAAGCAAGGCATTGTGATTCCTGATGCACCAAAAGCTGATATGGTGCACTTTCGTGACCCTAAGGTGTGGAAGGAAGACGGTCTCTGGCATATGGTCGTGGGCATGAAAGATGGAGACCAAGGCCAAATTGGTTACTATCAGTCTGACGATCTGCGCCATTGGAACTACAAAGGTGTTATGGCAGAAGCGAAAGAGGGCATTGGTTACATGTGGGAGTGTCCAGATTTCTTTGCTCTGGATGACAAACGCGTTCTAATCTGTTCGCCAATGGGCATGGAAGCTGATGGCTACAATAACCTGAACTTCCATCAAAACGGCTACATGGTTGGTGAGCTAGATAAAGAGCGAGGTCGCTTTACCTTTGATAAATTTGTAGAGCTAGACTTTGGCCACGATTTCTATGCATGTCAGACATTTGATGCCGAAGATGGTCGCAAGGTAGCGATGGCGTGGATGGATATGTGGCACAGTGAGATGCCAACCAAAGCGCGAGGCTGGTGTGGTGCATTGACACTGCCACGCGAGCTTAAGCTGGATGAAGAAGGTAAGATCTGGCAAACACCTGTCAAAGAGCTTGAAGACCTGAGAGTAGAGCAGTTTGACACGTCCGCGCTTCGCAAAGTAGATAGCCAAGTACTAGAAACTGGCATTCGCGGCGACTTGCTTGAAGTCAAAGCGCGCTTTTCTCTTGCTGGTGCGACGGCAGAACGCTTTGGCTTTATGCTGCGTGTCGGAGATGTGCCATTTGAGCGTACATTAGTGGGATATGACCGAATGGCGAAGCGTGCATT